>JAXLWN010000043.1:0-59794 GCA_046328475.1 Chloroflexia bacterium
ATGAGGTGATCTGGATGTTGCAGATTTCCTCGTCTTCATGGCCGGGAATGGTGTGCAGCAGCGCTTTTCCCGGTCCGAAGAGGCGCATGTTCATGGCGAGGTTCGCGGGGTAGCGCCGCTCCCTGGCGTACTCCTCGATCAACTCGACGGCCATAGCCCACGCCTCACGCACCCGCGCGCAGGCGGGGCCGGGCGGGAAGCTCACCGAGGCGTTCAGGCTCGGCTCCATCGAATTGATCCAGTCGCCCAGCAGCATGTTGTCGGACTGGTCCATTACCTCGTCGCCGTTCGGCATGCTGCCCGAGGCGAAGCGGGTGAAGATGGGGGTGAGGCGCGAGAAGCGCACCAGCAGCGGCTTGATCGCGTGCGTCGCGCCCGCCTCGAACCAGCCCTTCACCTCCTTGAGGCGCTGGTCGTTCTTCGTCCAGGTCGGCGGGTCGTCGGTGACATTCGCGGTCTGCACGGTCACCTGGCGGTTGAACGGGAACCAGAAATATTGCGCGTAGTCGTTGGCGTGGAAGACCCGGTCCATCTCCGCCAACGCCTGGCGCGCATCCTGCCGCCGACTGCTGACGCGCACGTTGAAGGCCGGTTCGACGGCGAGGGTGATTTTGGTGAAGATGCCGAAGAGCCCCAGGCTGCACGCCACCGCCCGCCAGAGATCGGGGTCGCGCTCCCGGTGGACCGTGCGCAGTTCGCCGGTGCCGGTGACCAGCTCGACTTCCTCCACAAACTCCGAGTAGGTCCCCCAGAGGCGGGAGAAGCCGTTCGCGCCGACCGCGACCGCCCCGCCGATGGTGATCGTCGGCAGATCGACATTCATCGGCAGGCAGAGGCCATGCTGGCGGAAAGCGCGCAGGGTCTGCCCGACCGTCACGCCGGGTTCGACGGTGATGCGCGGCGGCGCGGTTTGCACGTCGAGAATCTTGTTCAGGCGGCGCGTGGAGATCAGGTAGTCGTCGGTCACGACCAGGGGACTCCAGGAGTGGCTATCGCCCGCCACGCGCACCTTCCGCCCCTCCTGGCGCGCGATTTTGACGATCTGCTGTATTTCCGCCGCCGAGGTCGGCTCGTAGTAGCGCGCCACCGTGCTCGACAGGTTCTTGCCGTGATTCTGCCAGCGATAGTTGCCCCGATAGGGGATCGTCATCCTCAATGCCTTTCAGCGAGTACCGGTGTCGGGGGTTCGGCCACCGCGACCGGCGGTTCTGCCGCGCCGAGGGCCGGATTCTCGAAGAGCACGCGGTCGAGCAGCGCGTTGGAGAACATCCGCTGCGGATCAACGCCGAGTTCCTCGCGCACCCACAGAAACTGCTCCAGTTGCGCGCCGTAGGCCCGCCCGAGGAAGGGGACGATGCCAGGGATGTACTCCCACTCCTTGGCCCAGTGCGGTCGCGCCCCCGGCAACTCCATCCAGGCGTGCGCGATCTCGGACGTGAACTCCTGCCAGTGCGGCGTCGGGCTGCTGCTGAGAATCTCGATGTAGCAGGTCTGCCCCGGCCCGGACGCCGGGGCCAGCAGGCAGTCGCTGGTGCCGATGAAGCGGGCGTTGATCGTCATGTTGAAGGGGTAGAGCCCGCGCGCGGCGTAGGCATCGACCACGGCGATGGCGTCGCGCCAGGCCCGGCGGAAGGTGGCGAAATCGTCGTCGAGCTTGAAGGCGAACTCCACGCACGACACGCGCAGCATCTCGATCGCGTCGCGCCAGTGGACCGCCTCCACCACATCGGTCACCCGGTCGAAGAAGGGGAACCACCGGTAGTTGAAGGTGGCGATCGCCGGGGTGGTGCGCGGCCAGGTGCGCATCACCCACTGCTCCCAGGCGTGGAAGACGGCGAAGGCGGCGTGCCCGTAGACGCGCGAGAAGGTTTTGCGCGTCGCGATGGTCGCCGGTGCCTCGGTGGGGTCCCAGACGCGCAGGGTTACTTCGCGCTGATACGGCCAGTAGTAGATATCGACGCCCTCGTGGCGCGGGACCAACTCGGCAATCCGGTCAAGCATCTCGTCCACGGGGATGCGCAGGTCGCGCTGGTGGACGCGATAGTTGGGCTGCACCCGCATGGTGACCCGGTAAATCAGCCCGAAAAGGCCCAGGTTCAGCCGCACCGCGTTCAGCACTTCCGGTGGGTGCGTGGCGGCGCTGTAGGAGACAAGGTGTCCCGTCGCATCGACGATCTCGATCTCCTCGATCAGATCGGAGAGGGTCGGGGTCTCCCAGCCCGAGCCGTGGCTCCCCGTCGCCACCAGCCCGCCGATACGCACGCTCTCCAGCACAACGTTGAACGGCAGCGCAAGCTCATGCTGCTGCAAAACGTCGTTGATCTGGCGGTTCGTCGCCCCAGCCTCCGCGATCAGCAGCGGTCGCTGCGGGTTGTCCAGATTGACCATCACCCTATCGAGCCGGTGCGTGATGACCAGGAAATCGTCCGTCGTCGCCAGGTTCGGCCAGGAATGCCCGGTCGCGGCCACGCGCACGCGGCGCTGGCTGTCGCGCGCCTCGTTCACAATCGCGACCAGATCGTCGGCCGACTCGGGCAGAAAGGCCACCTGCGGGCGGCAGACGGCGGTGCGCCCCCAGTTGCGCCAGGTGATGCGCTCTCGTCGGAAGCGCTGCCGCTTCGCCTCGGCGTCGATCGCCGCCCTCAACGCGGGGCGATAGCCATGCTCCAGCAAGGTGAGCAGCGTCGCCTGAACACCGGCAAAGGCCACCCCATGCAGCGCCTTCAGCACCCGAACGAGCCAGGGATCCGTCGGGAACGGCACGCGAATCGACTTCACGAGCGGCGGCGCGTTCAGCACCATCAGCAGCAACAGCGGCACCACGACGCCGAGTGTCGGGCCAAGATAGTCCTGCCCATAGCTCGGACCCGCCATCAACCGCGCGAGCAGGACTATGGGGAGGACCGGCAGCAACGCGACCAGATCGAACGGGAGGAAGTAGAGAATGGTGACAACGAGGAAGAGTGTGCCAGCGTGGAAATCGGCGACATCCGAGCTCGTCAGGGGGATTCGGGCGAGGAGCGACACCAGGCAGAGCAGGGTGATCCACCCGCCGCCGAGCCGCAGCGGCCAGGGACCTTGCCAGTAACCGAGGGCAGCCGGGCGGGCAGCGTACGCGATGTGGTGCCGGTCGATCATGCAGCCCGATCCTGTCCGCAACCGGACATCTTTTCGTTTGGTTCGGCCATTGATTCCAGGGCACCAGCATAGTGCCCCCTCGCCTCGTCGTCAATCTGGACAACTGGACAAACAGCGCACATGCGCGGGGGCTGGCGGTTGAAACCGCGCCTCGCAGGTGCCCACGCGCCATAAAGTCCGCCTGCGCGGACTGGGACTCAACCGACGCAGGCCGGTTTCGTGGCCCCGCAGGGCCTGTAAGGCCGGGTACCCACTTGCGGGTGATTCAGTCGCCAGCCGCCCTGGACAAACAGCAGCCCGGATGCTTCTGCATCCGGGCTGCCCCCTCTCGCTGCAGCGATGCGCGCAACGCTCGCGCGAGATCGTCTTGCGATCGGTGCCGTAGTCGTAGGCGTCCTTCCAGACCACCCCCTCGGCGAAGCGAGAGGCGCGGAACGGGGTCAGATCGACCGTCGTCGCGCGCCCCTGCACGACCCACTCGGCCAGACACTTGCCGATGGCGGGACTCGTCTTGAACGAAGTGCCGCTATCGCCGGTCATGCAGAAGAGTCCGTCATACTGCGGCAGCTTGTCGATGATCGGGCGCGAGTCGGGGCTGAACATCAGGATCCCCGCCCAGTTGCCGCGCATCGTCGCCTGCCGCATCGCCGGGACGCGCCGCTCCAGCGCCCGGCGACACTGCGCCACATACTCCGCCCGCACCGTCTCCGGGTAGTTGTCGGGGTCGGGACTCAGCTTCACGCCCCCCTCCGAACCGATCAGCGTGCAGTTGCCGTCGATCGGGCGCATCCAGCTCTGGTTGATGTTGTCGATGTAGGTCAGGTGCTTCGTCGAACGCTCGGCCGCCCAGCGGAAGACGACGACCTGCGCCTCGATTGGCTGGAGCCCGAGATCGATGCCGAGCGGCCCGAAAAGCCCATTCGCCCAGGCCCCCGCCGCGACCACCACCACCGGTGCCTGGATCACCCCGCCGCTCGTCTCCACCCCGGTTACACGACCGCCCTCGGTCAGGATGCGCGTGACCCGCGTGCCGAGCCGGAACTCGACGCCGAGATCGGTGGCGGCGCGGGCGAACGAGAAGACGGTGGCGTTCGGATCGGCATAGCCCGAATCGGGCTCGTACCCGACAATCTCGACGTCATCGACATAGAGCGACGGGTCGAGTTCGCGCGCATCCTCGGGGCGAATCAGGTGCGCGTTGATGCCGAGTTCGCGATGCATCGCCACGCGCGCCTCCAGACGGTCCCGGTATTCCGGCGGCGTGAAGGTGAGCAGGCCAATCTTCTGGAAGCCGCAATCGCCACCGACCAACTCCGACCAGTTGGCGAAATACTTGATGCTCTCGATCGCCAGCCGCGTCTCCGGATCGTTGGCGTAGCTGGTCCGCACCAGCGCGCCCGACTTGCCGCTCGCGCCCGCCGCCAGGTGCCCCTGCTCCACGACGATCACCCTGCCCGCGCCCAGCTTGGCGAGGTGGAACGCAGTGCTCGCCCCGTTCGCCCCCGCCCCAACGACCACCACATCCGCCGTTTCCATCTCCCCCGCCTCTCGCTCGCATTGCTCGACTGCGCCACACTGCGCCCAATACTAACGTTCCCACATCCCAGTCGGCTACGCCAGACTGGCGCAGCACGAAACATTATGACAATCTTCATCTTCTGTGTTCAAAGTTCAAGGTTCGAGAGCTACTGCCCAACTTTGAACTTTGAACACTCCCCGCAGGTGGGCCACCGGTTCGCCCGCAATTGTGCTATAAGCTCCCGCGTAGGACGGGCCACGGAGCCGCGCCGCGTCGGGCGCGAGGCATTCCGTGACAGAGTTCACGCCAGAATAGGAGTGCCATGGACGCCACCGCCGCGCAGGCGCTACAGCAGCAGATCGAGACCATCGCCCAGGGGGTTGACGGCATCGTCGGGGCCTACATCAAGGACCTGGCCAGCGGCATCGAGGTCGCCTACAACGCCGACACGCCCTTCCCGATGGCGAGCGTGGTCAAGGTCCCGATCCTCCACGAGCTCTACCGCCAGACCGAGGCGGGCAGCGTCGATCTCGGCAAGCGCATCCTCTTCGCCGCCCAGCACCTCGTCCCCGGCTCCGGCATCTTGCAGGACCTCGATTTCGGCATCGCGCCGACCCTGAAGGACCTCGCCACGCTGATGATCACCGTCAGCGACAACGCCGCCACCGACCTCGTCATCGAGCAGATCGGCCTCGCCCAGGTCGAGACCGCCATGCAAACACTCGGCTTGACCAGCACCACCATCCCGATGACGATTCGCGGCATCCTCTACAACAGCGTCGGCCTCGATGTCGCCAACCCCGAGCACACCTACGACCTGTACCAGCAGCGCTCCAAGGAGGGGTACATCGACTGGCACTGCCGCGCCTACGGCGACGCGGACAACAACGTCAGCACCCCACGCGACCTGGGGTTACTGCTGGAGGACATCGAGCGCCACACCACGCTCAGCGAGGCCTCCTGTGACGCCATGCTCGATATTATGTTGAGGCAAAAATACAACACCATCCTGCCGCTCCATCTCCCAGAGGGCGCGCGCGTCGCCCATAAGACCGGCAGTCTGCGCGGCATCCGCAACGACGCGGGGATTGTCTACGCGCCCAGCGGTGCCTACCTCATCGCCCTCTGCTCCAAGCGCCTAGCCGACACGGTCGCGGGCGCGGCGGCTCTGGCCCAGGTCAGCAAGGCGGCGTGGGAATCCATTGTCGGCCCGATCCCGCCCGGGCGCTACGGCCCGGCCGACGAGGAGCGCCCGTGAGCGCGCCCGGCGATGGGAACGAGGTCTCGCCGGGTGCGCCCGCTTCGCTGGTCAGTCTGCGTCGCTCCAGCGGAAGGTGAGCGCGGCATTGCGACTGGTACAACCCATAGTGCTCGCCGACTGTAGCACCGGGCTGACCGCTGCCCAGATGATTCAGCTGGTGCGCAACCTCTGCCGGACGCTGCAGGAGCAAGTCAGATCGCTCTGCAGCCTCATCCGGGATCGCGACGCGAAGTGGCCACTAGCCTTCGACGCGGTCTTCGCGACCGAGGGCGTTCGGTCTGCACAGTTCGCGAGAGGTGCCTCGCTAACAGGCTATCCGGGAAGTGGGCGAGCGTGGCGGAGCTTGCGGTAGAGGATCGGGATGGCGGCGAGTTGGACGAAGGCGCGGTAGTTCGCGCTCCGCTTCCCCCAGCGCCCCACCAGGCGGCGGAAGCGGTTGAACCAGCGGTGGCAGACCGCGCCCACCCAGCGGCGGGGCGGGTGGCGGTCGGGGTGGCCCGGCGGTGGCAGCGGCGGCGCGGCGCGGCGCTTGGGCGGGATGTGCGGGGGGTAGCCCCGGCTGGTCGCGGCCGCGCGGCGGGCCGCGTGGTCGCAGCCCCGGTCCAGGCACCGCTGCGGCCCGGCCGCAGGATCGGCCGGGCCGGGCACCAGCGGGCAGGCCACCAGCCGCGCGTCGCGCAGGTCGGCCAGGCGCTGCAGGCCGGTGCGGGTTGCCCCCGTGACGACCACCGCCTGCGGCACGCCCCGCCCAAGGCCAGCGGCGCGGAGGACACCACCGGTAGGTCTTTTCGGCTAGGCTGTCAGGGGAGGCTCCGTCTCCCTCGTTGACTGGGGGCGCATCAGCAGCAGGTTCTAGCCTCCTATGTCGCCCACTACCACCAACGCCCACATCAAGGGTTGGGTTAATCGGTGCCAACCACGACCAGATGCAGCGCTCGGCACGGCCCTGCGCGACGGCGGGAGGTACTCGGCGGACTGAACCACGAGTGCGACCGCGAAGCGGCGTAGCCTTGTTGGCAGTACGGGACGGACTTTTCGCACATTTCCCGCGCAGGTCGATCTGGATGGTGCGCTTCGCCACGCTGATTCCCGGCTTGCCAAGTTCGCCGCAGATCCGCTCAGCCCCATAGGAATCGGCAAGGAATAGCTTCCCGTGTTGCTACTTCTCGCCCAATGCCAGACTGACCACGAGGCGGGAAGTAATTCCTGCATGACCCTATAGCTGATTCTTGGCAGCCCTCCGCCAGATCGGCGTGGCAGTTTCTGGGGTCGCGGCTGGCGATCAGGCTCTGGGCGCGTCTTTCGCTGTCAGAGCGCACAGATTCCGGCTGGCCAGCAGCACCAAGAGCGCGGACCGCACGCGCCGCGACCGGGCGCGTGACGCTCCGGTGCGGTATGAACAGCTGCGCACGTAGCTGCGCGTTCAGGGCGAGCAACTGCGTCCGGCTGCGGGGCAGGTCGCTTGCGGTCCCTGCCGCGTGCGTCGCCACGACTGGCCGTGCCCAGGAGCCAGCCGCAGCCATGACGATGACGAAGCGCAGATCCGGCGTCTTCATCATCACCGCTCGGGATCGGCACGCTGCGCGCTCGCGCGCCAGGACGAGCACCGAGTCGGCGAGGGTCGGCGAGGCTGGCGTGCTCCACACCCGTCGTCGCCCTCCTCGACCTGCCCAAGCGGCAGTTCCTCGTTGGTACGTGGGTCGAACCATCGGGCGACCCACTCGCCGGGCTCCAGGCCCAGCAGCAGCGCCCGGCCGATGGCGGCAGAGCAGGTAGACGACCAGCATTCGCCCGGAACGCGAGCGCAGGAGGGCGGCCGCGAGTCTGGCGGGGCGGACTCGCCGCCGACGCGCCAGGGCTCCGGCCGGAGCCGCCACCACGGCAGGGCGCGCAGGAGCCGCGCGCCGCGGGCGCGCACTGCGCCGCGCCGGGGTGGCGCAGCGCCTCCTCCCAGGGCGGGCCGAGTTGCGGGGTGGCGACCGGCGTCTCGTCGTCGCCGGCCCGCTTCAGTTCCAGATCCCCTGCCCGCCGTAGGTGTGGCCCATCGTCGCGCCGCTGAGGATGCTGGACCAGAAGGCGTGGCGCACCTCGCCAGCGTCGAAGAGCGGCCCGTACTCGCGGCCGTCGGTGGAGGGGTGCGCCTCGTACCAGGGCTCGCCGTTGACGACCGCCTTGGCCGGATCGCGCGCGTAATAGGCCAGCGGCAGGGCGGCGAGGTCGGGCAGGGAGCGCCGCCAGTGGCTCGTCTGGAGCATGTGGAAGTCGTGCCAGGGCGAGTCGTGGTGCAGGAAGCGCCAGTTCATGTGGGGGTGGAGGTGGTTTGTCGTCGGGTGGCCGTACGGGTCGGCGGCCTCGACCGCCGCGCCGACCGCCTCCCAGCGGTCCAGTTCCTCGACATAGGGCGCGTCGCCCGAGAGGCTCCAGAGGACCGGGAAACGGGCGAAGCGCCGGATCGCGTACTCGGCAAAGCGCACCGCCTGCCCGGTCGAGAACCGCGCCGCCGGGAGGTCCGGGCGGTTGCCGCCCCAGAGGAGCATCAGGCAGGTGAAGAGGCCGCGCGCTGCGGCCAGCTCCAGGAAGCGCTCGTAGCGCGCGAAGTACGCATCGTTGGGACGGTCGGGGTCGCCATCGTGGAAGGGCGGGTTGCCGTCGGCGTCGGTGAAGTGCCAGCGCCAGGGGAGCAGGTTCACCTGGAGCACGCTGAAGCCCTGCGCCGCGCGATAATCGAGGTAGCGGGGCCACTCGTCGGCCCGCCCCTTCCAGGCGATCGACCAGGCGGTGTCGGCGAGGAAGAAGAAGGGCTGGCCACTGGCATCCACCAGGGAACGGCGATCGGCGCTGAGGCGCAGCGGGCCGCGCGCGGGCGCGACGATGCCGCCAGCGGGCACCGGCGACGCGACACGTTCCGACTGCTCAGCGCCACCCCTGTCGGTCTGCTCGCTCATGTTCCTAATCCCGCCAGCGCACGCCCCATGTCCGCCCCGAGCTGTTGCCAGGCGGCGATCACGCGGTCGTCATACGGGTCGTCGTCGCTGTTCGCGATCCGGCCGTTGGCGTCGAGCCAGGCGACCGCGCGCCGCACCCCCTCGACGAAAGGGATGGTGTAGCGGAAGTCGAGGTCGGCGCGGGCGGCGCTGTTGTCGAAGATGTTGTTGTACTGGAAGTTCTCGGCGCAGATCCGCGCGCGGGGAGCCACCGCCGCGAGCAGTTCGGTCGGGATGTGGACGAGCGCGGGCGGCGGCGCGCCCATCGCCTCGGCCACCAGCGCGTGGTAGCGGTTCCAGGTCAGCCACTCCTCGCCGGTGACGTGATACGACCGGCCGATGGTGCGCGCGTTGCCCGCCGCGTTGGCGAAGGCTCGTCCCACGTCGTCGCGGTGGCAGGAGACCCAGAGGGAAGTGCCATCGCCGTGGACGACGATCGACTTGCCCTTGCGAAGGCGATCGTGGTAGGTCGTGGATCCCCCGAAGGAGTGGACCATGCCGCGCCCCTCGCCGTAGGTGGCGGCCGGGCGGATGATCGTCAGGGGCAGATCGCCGCGTGCGTGCGCGTCCAGCAGGATCCGCTCGCAGCGGACCTTGTTCCGCGCGTAGTCGCCGATCCCGCCGTACGGCTCAGCCTCGGTGTAGGGGTAGCGGCTGGCTGGCTTGGTGTAGACGTCGATCGTGGAGCAGAAGATGTACTGCCCCACGCGGCCCTGAAAAGCGCGGATCGCGCTCTCGGCATCCTCGGGCAGATAGGCGATCATGTCGATCACGCAGTCGAACGGCCCGGCGTCGCGCATCGCCCGCTCGAACGCCGCCCGGTCGGCGCGGTCGCCGATCAGGCGTTCGACGCCGTCGGGGATCGCCGCCGTGCTGCGGCTCCGCCCGCGATTGAAGATCGCGACCCGGTCGCCGCGTGCAATCAAGGCGCGGGTCGTCGCGGTGCTGATGTTCCCGGTCCCCCCGATGATCAGGACCCGCATCGTGGCCTCCCGTGGCGAGTGGCAAATAATGAAGCGGGGACGATCGTAGCCGATTCGCCGGGGTTTGTCCCTCGCATCCCCGCAGTTCTCTCTAGCCAGCGTCAGCGCGAGGTGGTCCTTGTCGGCGGTGGAGCGCGCCTCCGTCGACCAGTGGCGAGCGACTCGCGCCTCCTGCGGAGCGGCGAGCGCGCGGCGCGCTACCGGCGCGGCCCATCCAGGCGGGCGAGTAACTCGGCGCGCACCGCCTCGTAGTTGGCTGGCGTGATCATCTTGCCGGACTCGTCGGCGTGGAAGCCATACTCGTCCGCCTGCGCGACGACCTGCGGGGACCAGATCGGGTCCTTCGAGGTGAAGACGCTGTGATTTTCGAGGACGGCGAAGAGCCAGGCCTCCTCGGTCTCGTCGGGCGCGACCTCGAAGCCGCGGTAGAGGCCGGGCGGCAGGGTCACGTAGTCCCAGGGGCCGAGGATCGCCTCGCCCTCGGCCTTCGCCGGGTCGGGGTCGGCCCCCCAGTAGAAGCGCCAGCGCCCGCTGAGCATCAGGAAGGACTCGACGTAGTCATGGGTGTGGTAGGCGGGGCCATTGCCCGGCCGGGCCTTCACCATGCCGATCTGGAAGCCGTGTGGCGCGGCGATGAGCGGGTCGAACTCGGGGTTTTCGCTGGCAGTGTCGCCGATCAGCGCATAGTTCATCCGCTGGTGACCGGGGAGGATGCTGTCGATGAACATCAGCGGGATGCCCCGCCGTTGCACGTCGGCGAAGCGGGCGATCCGCCCCGCCATCGGATCGGCGGCGCGCGATTCCTGGACCTGGCTGGGTGTGTGCATCGCTGTCTCCCTCGCGACCAGCAATCTCTCCTGGCGGATTGCATACGTATGCAGCGCAGGATAGAATGGCGAGACGGGTCTGTCAAGGCGTCGCAGGGGCACGCCATCCGCGTTGAAAGGACGAACGGGAGGGACCGAGCATGCAGGGCGATGGCATCGCACAGACCGATATGCCGGCGGTCGCGACGACGGGCGAGCGGCCGGTGGGCAGCATCTCCCTGGCGCGCAAGGGGATGATCGACCGGATCCTCGCGCCCGGCCAGGCGCGCGGCCAGCGCCTGCGCGGCTTCGACGAGGAGTACACCGACATCGTCGACTACATCGTCCGCTGCACCCACCGCATCTGGGAGGAGCGTGCCGTCGGGCTGATCTACACCCACTACGCGCACAACTCGGTCATCCACAGCGGGCTGGACGACACCTACGGCCGCGAGCAGGTCGTCGCCAACACCCTCCAGACCCTCGCCGCCATGCCCGACCGCAAGCTCTACGCCGACGAGGTGATCTGGTCCGGCGACGACGAGGTGGGCTTCCACACCTCCCATCACATCAGCTCGTCCGGCCACCACACCGGCTGGACCGCCTACGGCCCGCCGAGCGGGCGGCGCGTCGCCTACCGCGCGATCGCCAACTGCTTCGTGCGCGAGAACATGATCCTGGAGGAGTGGCTGCTGCGCGACGAACTGGTCTTCATCCGCCAGATTGGCCTGGACCCGGGGGTGGTCGCGGAGCGGCAGGCCCGCGCCGCGCTCGCCCAGGGCGCACCCTGGGCGGTGCGCGGGCCGATCGAGCGCGGCAGGGGCCAACTGATGCCCGAGGCGCTGCCGCCGCGCGCCGAGGGGGGCACGTTCGATCCCGAGGATTTCGTGCGCCGCGCCTATCACGAGATCTGGAACTGGCGGCTGCTCAACAAAGTCCGCGACTACTACGCCCCCGCGCACCGCTGCCGCACCGCCTCCGGTCGGCGCTTCTACGGGCTGGACGACCTGATCGCCTTCGATCTCGCCCTCCTCGCCGCCTTCCCGGACGCGAAGGTCGCGGTCGATCACGTCTACTGGAACGGCGACGAGCGCGAGGGCTACCGCGTGGCGGTCCGCTGGACGCTGGTGGGGACGCACGAGGGCCCCGGCGAGTGGGGCGAGCCGAGCGGCGCGCGGGTGCAGGTGATGGGCCTCTCGCAGCACCGGATCGAGCGCGGCCGGTTCGTCGAGGAGTCGACCCTCTTCGACGAGTTCGGGCTGCTGAAGCAGATCTGGGCCGCACGCCTCGCCGGCCAGCCCGTCGGGCGGGAGGATGGCTGGTGAGCGGCGGCGTGGGCGCGAGGACCGGCCGCGCGACCTCGCTCGACGTGGCCCGGCTCGCCGGGGTCAACCAATCGACCGTCTCCCGGGCGCTCCGCGACGACCCGCGCGTCGCGGCGGGGACTCGGGCGCGGGTGCTGGCGGCGGCGCGGGAGCTCGGCTACACCCCGGATGCGATCGCCCGCAGCCTGATCACGCGCCGCACGGACCTGGTCGCCATCGTGATGGCCGGGCTCGCCAGCCCCTTCCAGCCCTACGTCCTCGACAAGTTTATCCGGGAACTGGGCGCGGCCGGGATGCGCCCCCTCGTCTTCAGCGCGCCGCAGGGGCGGGAGGTGGACGATATCCTGCCAGCGGCGCTCGCCTACCGACCGGACGCGCTGATCGTCACCTCGGCCACCCTCTCCTCGGGGCGCGTGGCGGAATGCGCGCGACACGGCACCCCGGTCATCCTCTTCAACCGCACCCTGCCGGGCAGCGCCGCCAGCGCGGTCTGCTGCGACAATGCTGAGGGCGGGCGACTGGTGGCCGACCTGCTGATCGACGCCGGGCACCAGCGACTGGCCTACATCGCCGGCAGCGCGAACAGCTCGACCAACCGGGATCGGGAGCGGGGCTTCGCCGATCGCCTCCGGGAGCGCGGCAGCGCGCGATTCCGGCGCGAGCAGGCGGCCTATACCTACGAGGCGGGGTATGCCGCCGCCCGCGCGCTCCTGGCGCGCGACGATCCGCCCGACGCGGTCTTCTGCGCCAGCGACATCATCGCGCTGGGGGTGCGCGACATCGCCCGCGAACTCGGGATTCGTGTGCCGGAGGAACTGGCGCTCGTCGGCTTTGATGACATCCCGATGGCTGGCTGGGCGGCCTACGACCTGACCACCATCCGCCAGCCGGTGGACCGCATGATCGCGGCCACGCTGGCGCTGCTGCGCGAACCAGCCAAGTCGCCGGAGACGCACCTCTTCCCCGGCGAACTGGTGGTGCGCGGCTCGACGCGCGGCATTCCTCGCCGCCCGCTGCCGTGAGCGGCGGGGCGCGCGGCCCTCAACTCGCGGGCGGGTCCAGGGCGATGTCGAAGAACCTGGTGCGCTGGGGGAGGGGACCGGTTGCGTCCGGATCGGCGTACTCCAGCAGCCCCATGCGCCGCGCCATCGCGTCGCCGCGCCGCGCCAGGACCTTCTGCACCAGCGCCGCGATCTCGCGGCGATCCTCCAGCCGCCGGGCTGTGCCCCGTCGCTCCTGCCCGCGCAGGCGGACCGTCACCGGCTGACCCGGCAGGTTCCGCCACCAGGCGGCGTGGGAGAAGATGAACAGGTGCTCGCCCTCCTGGATGTAGCCGACCGGGATCCTGTACTGCTTGCCGCTCTTGACGCCCCGGAAGCTGAGGAGCATCAGCGCGCCGCTGAGCAGCCGGTGCAGCGGCGAGCGCAAGATGGCCCCCATGACCGGGTTGACGATCGAGTAGGCCCATTTCGGCAGGGGCGGTTTCACGGCTTCCTCGGCCGGACGGTCCGGCTCGGTGGGGCGGGTATCGGGTGACGCGGTCATGTCCCCTCCAGGCTCGTCGTATTCCACCGGCGTGTCATCGCCCGCCTGCATCACCGACGGGCAGCGTTCACTCCCAGAGCGCGCGATGATCCTCGACGAAGCGGCGCATGGTGATCGGCTCGCGCCCGAGCAACCGCGCGATATCGCCCGTGACCCCGGCCGCCAGGCCCAGGCGCGCGGTCAGGTAGATGGCGGTGGTGACCAGGATGTAGGTGGCCGGTTGACCCTGCCCGGCCAGGCGGCGCGCATAAGCGAGCGGCGAGGGATTCGCGTAGCGGACGGGGCGGCCCAGGACGGCGGAGAGCAGCTCGGCGACGATCGCGTAGTCGAGCGCGACCGCCCCGGTGAGCGGATAGGCCCGGCCCGCGTGCCCCGGCTCGGTCAGCGCCTTCGCGGCCACCGCCGCGATGTCGCGCACGTCGATGAAGCTCGTCCGTCCCTGGCCCGCCGGGACGAAGATCTCGCCGCGCTGGCGGATCTCGTCGCGGTGGGTGGTGCTCAGGTTCTGCATGAAGTAGCTCGCGCGCAGGAAGGTCCAGCCCAGGCCCGACGCGCGCAGCAGATCCTCGATCCGGCGGTGCGGCACGACCGGGTTGCGCTCGGCACCCAGGAGCGAGAGGAAGACGACCTGCTCGACCCCGGCCGCCCTGGCCGCGTCGAGCGCCGGGGCGATGTCGCGCCGGACGTTGGCGAGGGCCGGTGGGCGGACCAGCAGCATCCGCCGCACCCCGTCGAACGCCGCGCCGAACGTCGCCGGATCGGTGAAGTCGAACGGGACGGGCGTGGCGGTGTCGCCGAGGCGACGCTGCGCCCCGGCGACGTCGCGGGCGGCGACGCGCGGGCGCAGGCCCAGTTGCCCGAGCGCCGCGACTGTCGCTGCCCCGACGTTCCCGGTCGCGCCGGTGATCAGGATATCCCCTTCCCCGCCCGCGCCGCCCGCCGCGTCCTGGATACCACGACCCATCCCCACTCTCCCGCCCCCGGTGACGCGCGAGCGCTGAACCTCGGTCTACAGGGTACCACGTCGCCGACGTTCGCGTCGGCTGCGTAGTCCTGCCCCAGCCACCATGCCTTCCTGCATTCAGGGCTGCGGCAATTCCCAGATCCCCGGCGGAGGGATGCGCAGGACGCGCCCGATGGTGGCGTACTCGGCCCCGCCGAGGCGGGCGAGGGGGCGCAGGAGGGTGGCATCGACCAGGCCGTTCGGGCGGAGCAGTCCCTCGCGGACGTGGAAGCGGACGATCCGGCCCAGGATCATCGTGTAGTCGGTCCCGGTGACCGGCACGAGCTGCGTCACCCGCGCCTCCATCGCCACGGGCGCGGCGGCGACGCGCGGCGGGCGCACGTCGGTCGAGGGGGCGGTCGCCAGCCCCGCCAGCGCGAACTCGTCGGCGTCGGGCGGCCAATCGCCGGAGGTGAGGACCATCCGCTCCGCCAGGGCCTCGTCGGCCAGGTTGAGGACGAACTCGCCCGTCTCGCGCACGTTGCGCAGGGTGTCCTTCGCGATCCCATCGCGCAACTCGGTCGAGAACATGACGATCGGCGGCGGGCCGGCGACGCCGTTGAAGAAGGAGAAGGGGGCAAGGTTCGGCACGCCATCGGCCCCCACGGTCGAGACCCAGGCGATCGGGCGCGGCACGACGGTGCTGACCATCAGGCGGTAGGCGTCGTTCGGGTCCATCGCGTCGGGGACGAGCGAGCGCCTCGTCGCGGCGGGCTGCTCACCGGCCATCGGCGGCCCCACCCGGCGCGGCGGCACCGGCGGGCCACCAGAGGTCGATCGGCAGGCGCGCATCGGTGTGGAAGGGGAGCGGCACCTTTCGGCCCGTCCGCGCCGACTCGTAGGCCGCCATGATGATCTCGATCACCGCGCGGCCATCCTCGCCCGTCTCCTGCGGCGGCAGGTCGTCGCGCACGCAGGCGACGAAGTGCGCGATCTCCTGGGGGAAGCCGTTGTTGTGCAGCTCGTCGTAGACGGTGTGGGTCCAGCCAGATGTCGGCCCGCCGCCGGGGGCGGAGTAGCGATAGCCCGGCTCGCTGTAGGTGCGGAAGGCGCTGCCGAAGTAGAGATCGGCCTGGGTGACGCCGCCGGTACCGAAAATCTCCATCCGGTCGTCCATGCCGCCAAGCTTGCCCCAGCTGACGTCGATCACTGCGGAGAGGTCATCGCCGAACTCGACGATCACCACCGCGTCGTCGTCGCCCCGCCCCCGGTCGCGGTGGAAGTGCTGGCCGAGCCGGGCGTAGACGCTCGTCGCCGGGCGGCGGCCGAGCATCCAGCGCACGATCCCGAGCGCGTGGCTGCCGAGCTGCATCAGCGACCAGCCGCCGGAGCGCTCCAGGTCCCAGTACCAGGGGTTGGCCGGGCCGCGCCCCTTCTCGGTGTGGTTCATGCGGAAGACGCGGCCGATCGCCCCCTCCCCGATGACCTCCTTCACGCGGGTGTACTTCGGCGCGAAGCAGAACTCCTCGGCGTACATCAGCTTCACGCCGGCGTCGCGGCAGGCGGTGATCATCGCGTCGGCCTCGACGAGGTTCAGGCAGAGCGGCTTCTCCACGATCACATGCTTCCCGGCCTGCGCCGCCGCGATCGTCGCCCCGGCGTGACCCTCATTCGTGCTGGTGACGATCACGAGATCGATCTCGGGCAGGGCGACGAGATCGCGGTAGTCGCTGAAGGCGTGGGGGATGCCGCGCGCCTCGGCGAAGCGCCGGGCGTGATCGCCGGTCGGCGAGGCGACGCCGACCACGCGCGTGTCGGGGATGCGCTGGAGCGAGTCGTGGTGGATGCCGGCCATGAAACGGGAGCCGACGATGCCGACGCCGATCGGCCGGTTCGTTCCCCTCGCCATCGGGTTTCTCCTCCTTTATTCGTGCGCCTCAGCGTGCGCCGTGTCGAGATCGAGCGCGACGTAGCGGTTCAGATAGCGCGGCTGGTCCGGGTCCAGGCCGTTCGCCAGCGCCCGCTCGTAGCCGAGCAGTTGCAGCGGCGGCAGGTAGAGGGCGGGGCGGGCGTATTCGTCGAGCGTCGCGTCGAGGGCGATCGCCTCGTCGGCCCCCAGGTCGCCCGGTGCCGAGCCGAGCGCCAGGACACGCCCGCCGCGCGCCCGGATCTCGCGCACCAGCGCCGCTTCCTGGTCGCGCGCTGTCGTGCCCGCCAGCAGGATCGCCAGCGTGCGCCCGTCCACCAGCGCCAGCGGACCGTGCCGAAACTCCAGCGGGTGGTAGGCGACCGCCATCGTCAGGGACATCTCGGTCAGCTTGATCACCGCCTCCCAGGCGATCCCGTGGAGCGGCCCCGCCCCCAGCAGGATCGCACGCTCCCAGGTCCGGTCGTTGCCGAGCGCGGCGAGCAGGTCGGCGCGGGCGTAGGTGAGGTTGGCACCGACCTGCGGCAGGCGGCCCAGGTCGGCGAGGATTGCCACATCCCCGGCGAGCAACCCCGCGATGCGCTGCAAGGCGAGGAGCATCGTCGTGAATGCCTTGGTCATCACCATGCTCTCGTCGCGCGCGGCGGAGAGCGGGAGATAGGCCCGGCAGAGGCCCGCCAGGGTCGCCCCGGCCTCGCAGCCGATGCCGAGGACGGCGGCACCGCGCGCGGCGGCCACGCGCGCCGCCGCGATCGTCTCGGAGGTCTCGCCCGAGCGCGAGATGGCGACCAGCGCGACGCGCCGCCCGCGCGGCAGGGCGATTTCGGGGAAGTAGATGATCTCGGAGGCTGGCACGGCGCTCGCCCGCAGCCCGGCGACGCGCGCGAAGGTCGCCGCCGCCGCCTGGGCCAGGTAGTACGACGAGCCGCAGCCGGTCAGGACGATCTCCTCGGGGAACGGCTCGAACGCGGCGGCGACCGGGGCCAGATCGGGCAGCGCCTCGGCCACGACGCGCCAGGTCTCCGGCTGCTCGGCGATCTCCCGGCGCGTCAGCGCTCCCGGTGCCGGGTCATGTGTCGGGCCCATCGTTCACCTCCGTCTGGAGCGCGAGCGGGAAGGACCCCGGACCGTCGGTCGCCTCGATCAGATCCCGCACCAGCGCTGGGGAGAGCCGGGCATCGTGCCCGCCGGGCCAGGTCGTCGCCAGCGCGCCGGTAGCCGCGCCCAGGCGCAGGCACTCGCGCGGCGGCAGGCCGCGCACCACCCCCCAGAGGAATCCCGCGTCGAAGGCGTCGCCCGCCCCCGTCGTGTCGATCGCCCGCACGGGGTAGGCCGACACCCGATGCTCTGCTCCGCCGACACGCGCCACGGCCCCCTCCACGCCGAGCTTGATCGCCACAGACGGTACGCGCCGGGCTAGCGCCGCGAGCGCCGCCGCCGGGGATTCCATCCCGGCGATCCGGGTCGCCTCGCGCTCGTTCGGCAGGAAGCAATCGACGTGCGGCAGCACCCTGGCCAGCTCCGCGTCCCAGGTGTCGTCAGGGTCGTCGCCAGGATCGAGCGAGGTCGCGATGCCGCGCGCCTGGGCCCTCTGCAGGATCGCCGCGCAATCGGGCTGGAGGGTACGCTGGAGAAAGTAGGAGCCGATGTGGAGGCGGCGCGTCCCCTCCAGCGCCGCCGAGGGGATGTCGCTCGCCGCCAGCGTCGCGATCGTCCCGGCGTAGGTGACGAGCGCGCGGTCGTCGCTCTTGGAGAGGGCCACCGTGATGGCGCTGCGCTCGGGGACGACGCGCACCAGGGTGGTATCGACGCCCGCCTGCGTCAGCGCTCCCAGCAGGAACTGCCCGAAGAGATCGTCGCCGACCTTGCCGACGAGGCGCACGCGCAGTCCAAGCCGCGCTGCGGCGGCAGCGAGGAGGGCCGTCGAGCCGCCGAGCGCGACGCGCGCATCCTCAACCAGCGTCTCCGTACCGGGACGTGGTTCGCCCGCCGGGTTGACCATGATCAGATCGACGGCGATGTCGCCAATCGCCGTAATGTCCCACATCGCGCCCTCGCCCGAGTGTTGACAGTTTATGCTCGTATTTGAGCAGACTTGCGCAGTATATGGTACACCTCAACACGCGTCAACAGCTTCATTTGTGGCGTATTGAATCTTTCGACAGGACTATTGAGCGAAATCTCCTGCCATATAGCCTGTACGCTGACTGGTTTGCTGAGCGCAGCGCACCTTGAAGCGCGATCACGACCTGATTACCTCGTTCTGCCGCATCACGTTTGCATTCAATTGCGCATACGTTTGCTCGGATTTGTTTACTGTTGCTCAAAGACACAGTACACTATGAACCCTGTGAGATAGCTGGACCAGGAACAAAGGGGGCGGCATGGTCAAGGTGGTGTTGATCGGGGCGGGTAGTACCTCGTTCTCACCTTCGGTGCTGGCGAGCATGGTGCAGACACCCGAACTGTCTGGTTCGACCCTCGCCCTGGTCGATATCGACCCCGGCATTCTCCACACGCTGGCGAACGTGGCCGAGCGGGTCGTCGCGCAGACCGGCGCTGACCTGCGGATCGAGGCCGCGACCGACCGCCGCGAGGTGCTGCCGGGGGCCGACTTCGTGATCGCCACCTTCGCGGCGGGCGGCACCCACGGCTGGCTGCTCGACGTCGATATCCCGGCGCGATACGGGCTCGCGCAGCCGGTCGGCGACAGCGTCGGCCCGGGCGGCCTGTCGCGCGCCCTGCGCCACGTCCCGGTCGCCGTCGAGATCGCGCGCGACATGGCCGAACTCTGCCCGCGGGCCTATTTTTTCAACTACACCAACCCGATGACGGCGCTCTGCCGCGCCGTCCGGCGCGAGGTGCCGTCCATCCAATCGATCGGCCTCTGTGTCGGGCCGGAATTGACGCGCCGGGCGATGGCCAGCTACCTCGGCTTGCCGGCCGCCGCGCTCGACTACCACGGCGCGGGGCTGAACCACTGCTTCTGGATGCTCGACTGCCGCTACCAGGGGCACGACGTCTACGGCCTCGCGCGCGACCTGGCGCGCGGCGGGGCGGCGGCGCGGCGGGCGGGAGAGGCGCTGGCGGCGTTGAAGCGCGATGACCCGCAGCTGCGCATCGCCGACGGGGCGATGGGGGCCCACGAGCGGCCGATGCGCTTCTGCCTCGAACTCCTCGACACCCTCGGCTATTTTCCGGGTCCCGGCGACCGCCACGTCACCGAGTTTTTCCCCGAGTTTTTCCCCGGCGGCCCCGCCGCCGACCCGCACTACGGCCTCGATCGCATGCCGGTGAGCGCGATCGTGGAGGAGAAGGCGACGCTGCGCACATCGCTGGAGGCGCAGGCGAGCGGGGCCGCGCCGCTCGATCCGAAGCTGATCGCCGGTGAGGTCGGGCATAGCGAGGAGGTGATCGCGATCATCACCGCCATCGTGCGCGACCAGGGCCTGCGCCTCTACGGCAACCTCCCGAATCGCGGGCTAGTGGCGAACTTGCCGCCCGAGGCGATCGTGGAGGTGCCGCTTCTGCTCGGGGCCTACGGCTGGCGCGCGTTCGGCGTCGGAGACCTGCCGGCGAGCATCCTGCCCTACCTGACGCGGCGCGCGGCGACGGTCGAGCTGACGGTGGAGGCGGCGCTGACTGGTGATCGCGCCGTGGCGCTCCAGGCGCTGCTGGCCGACGGGTGGGTTCGGTCGGTGGCGGAAGCCCACGCGCTGTTTGACGACCTGCTGCAAGCCCACGCGGACGATCTGCCGCAGTTCCGCCCGGCGCTGGTGGCGTTGTGACGACGATCGCTGCCCTGCGCCGGGAGCAACTGGTCGAGGAACTGCTGCGGCAGGGCGGTGCGAGCGTCGCCGACCTGAGCGCACGGCTGCGCGTCTCCGAGGCGACGATCCGGCGCGATCTCGACACGCTGGAGCGGGCGGGGCGACTGCGCCGGGCGCACGGCGGCGCGCTCGCGCCCGCAGGCGGCGGCGAGCAGTCGGTCCGCGAGCGCGAGGCGCTCTTCGGCGAGGAGAAGCGGCGGATCGGCGCGGCGGCGGCGGCGCTGATCGTTGACGGCGACACGATCGCCATGACTGGGGGGACGACCACCCTGCAGGTGGCGCGGAGCATCCCGCAGGGGTCGAATTGCACGGTCGTCACCAACGCGGTCGACATCGTCCTCGAACTCGCCCGCCGGCCGGGTCTGACGGTGATCGCGACCGGGGGCCGCCTGCGGCCCAATACGCTGGAATTGGTCGGCCCGCTCGCGGAGCAGACGCTCGGTCAGCTCTTCGTAGATAAGGCGTTCATCGGCGTCAACGGGCTGACGCTCGAGGCGGGGCTGACGACGCACGACGAGACCGAAGCGGTGATCAGCCGGATCATGATCCGCGCCGCCCGCGAGGTGATTGTCGTGGCCGACCGCAGCAAGCTGTCGCGGGTCGCGCTCGCGCGGATGGGCGACCTCGCGCAGGTGCGGACGCTGATCACCGACAAGGGTGCCGACCAGGACATCCTGGCGGCGCTGGAGCGCGCCGGGATCGACGTCGTCGCGGTCTGATGGCACCTGAGCTGGGGAGGGCGAGGTGTGCGCTGCCTAACGATGACCCTCAACGCGGCGATCGATGTCACCTACGTGGTCGAGGGCTTCCGCCCCGGCGCGATCCACCGCGTCGAGCCAGGGCTGGCGGTCCCCGGCGGCAAGGGGAACAACGTCGCGCGCGTCCTGGCGACGCTCGGCCACCGGGTCGTCGCGACCGGCTTCGTCGCCGGGCGAGCCGGGGACACCATCGCGCGTGGGCTGCGCGCGTCCGGGGTTGTCGCGGCCTTCGCGCGGGTGCCGGGCGAGTCGCGTACCTGCCTGACGATCCGCGACGCCGCGACTGGCGAGGCGACCGAGTTGCTGGAGCACGGCGCGACGATCCCGCCGGCGGCGGCGACGCACTTCCTGCGCCGCGCCGCCAAGCTGGCAGCTGATGTCGACGCGGTGGTTATCTCGGGGAGCCTGCCGGAAGGGCTGCCGCCAGACTACTATGCACTCGTCCTCGGCGCGCTCCGCCCGTTCGGGGCGCACCTGGCCCTCGACACGAGCGGCGAGGCGCTGCGCCTGGGGCTGGCTGGGCGGCCCGACCTGCTGAAGCCGAACCAGGACGAGTTGGCAGCCCTACTTGGGCCGCTGGACGATCTGCCGATGCTGGTGGCCCGGACCCGACGCTCCTTGATCGACGAGCAGGGGATTGGGCGCGTCCTCGTCAGTCTTGGGGCGCGCGGCGCGGTGCTGATCGGCGCGGGGGCGGCGTTACGCGCCATCCCGCCACCGGTGGATGCAGTGAACACCGTGGGGGCCGGCGACGCGCTGCTGGCCGGGTTCGTCGCGGCGCTGGGCGAGGGCGACGACGAGTGCGCCGCCCTTGCGCGGGCGGTCGCGACGGGGACCGCGTCGGTGCTGCACCCGACGGGCGGGGTGGTGGACCCGGCCGACGTGAGCCGCCTCCGGGACGCTGTGCTGGTCGAGCCGGTGGCGTAGTGCGGGATTTGGATGGGTGACGGGAGGGGCCATGGAGTATCGCTTCCTCGGTCGTTCCGGGCTGCGGGTCGGGGCGCTGGCGCTGGGGACGCTCACCTTCGGGCGGGAGACACCCGAGGCGGAGAGCCATCGCCTGCTCGACCGCTTCGTCGCGGACGGCGGCAACCTGATCGACACCGCCGACGTCTACTCCGCCGGCGGGGCGGAGGAGGTCTTGGGGCGCTGGCTGCGGGGCCGCGACCGCGCGTCGGTCGTCGTCGCCACCAAAGCGCGCTACCCGATGGGGAAGGGGCCGAACGCGGTGGGCGCGAGCCGCGCGCACCTGCTGGCGAGCGTCGAGGCGAGCCTGCGCCGCCTCGGGACCGACTACATCGACTTCTATCAGCTCCACGCCTGGGATCATGTCACCCCGCTGGAGGAGACCCTCACGACGCTCGACGGCCTGGTGCGCGCGGGCAAGGTGCGCTACCTCGGGGCGAGCAATTTCGCCGGTTTACTGGCAGATGCAGAAGGCGCTCGATCTCTCCCGGCAACGGGGCTGGGAGCCATTCGTCGCGCTCCAGCCGCAGTACAACCTCCTCTGCCGCAGCATCGAGTGGGAGGTGCTGCCGGTCTGCCGCAACGAGGGGCTGGGCATCCTCCCTGGAGCCCGCTGCGCGGCGGTTGGCTGAGCGGCACCTACCGGCGCGGGATGACCGGTCCACCGCCGGGCAGCCGCGTCGCCGCCGCCGAGGAGTACGGCTGGGGCGAGTCGTGGAGCGCCTACAACGGCGAGCGCACCTGGCACCTGCTGGATACCCTGCACGCCGTGGCCGCCGAGGCGGGCCGCGCGCCCGCGCAGGTGGCGCTCAACTGGTTGCTGCACCGGCCCGGCGTCACCGCCCCGATCGTCGGGGCGCGGACGCTGGCGCACCTGGAGACGGCCCTCGGCAGCGTCGGCTGGTCGCTCGACGCGGCGCATGTTGCCCGCCTTGACGACGCCAGCGACCCCGGGCTGCCCTACCCCTACGACGAACTGGCCGATGCCGCGCGGCGGCGCTAACGTCACGCCGCAAACGGAGGGAGACCATGACCCGCGCCGGGACGATCGAGCTGCTGCGCCGCGCCCGCGACGGCGGCTACGCGATCGGGGCTTTCAATGTGATCGGCCTGGAGCACGCCGAGGCGATCGTGGCGGCGGCCGAGGCCGAGCGCGCCCCGGTCATCCTCCAGCTCAGCGAGAACGCGGTGGCGTACCACCTGGGGGCGGTCGCGCCGATCGGCCGCGCCTGTCGCGCACTGGCCGACGCCGCCCGCGTGCCGGTCGCGCTCCACCTGGACCACGCCACGACGCGGGCGCTCTGCGAGGCGGCGCTCGATGCCGGATTCGATTCGATCATGTTCGACGCCTCGGCGCTGCCGTTCGACGAGAACGCGCAAGCAACCGCCGAGATTGCAGCGCTCGCGCGGTCGCGGGGGGCCGGGTTGGAGGCCGAGCTGGGGGTCGTCGGCGGGAAGGATGCATCTATGTCATCTGGAGGACTGACCGACCCCGAGGCGGCGGCGCAGTACGTGGCGCTGACTGGTCGCGGACGCGCTCGGCGTGGCGGTCGGCAGCGCGCACAAGATGCTCGCGCGCACGGCGCGGCTCGACCTGGGGCTCGTGACGCGGCTGCGCGCGATGGTGCCAGTGCCGCTCGTGCTGCACGGCGCGTCCGGCGTGCCGGACGACGCGCTCATCGCAGCGGTACGCAGCGGCATCGCGAAGGTGAACTACGCCACGCAGGTGAACCAGGCATTCACAGGCGCGATCCGGGAGGCGCTGCTGCACGACCCGGCTGCGGTCGACCCGCGCCCTTACCTGCGCGCCGCGCGCGACGCGGCAACCGGAATCGTCCACGATCGCCTCCGCGTGCTCGGGAGCGCCGGGCGGGCGTGACGATCCGGCACTAGCATTCGCGAGCGCGTTGTTCCGTGCTGGCCAACCGCCTTGTCTTGTGGCGTCACAAGGCGACACGCATGGGCGCACGGTACACACAGTGAAATCTGGTAGCTTCAATCGTCCGCACCTGTGAATCCGATTGGAGATACCAACGCGAGGCAGGCCCGCGCCGCTCAAGCCCCCGTTGGTGAGGAGTTTGGCGTGTAGTAGAGGTGATATACGGCGATTTTCAGGCGCAGTTGACGACACGAGGTGACCGAAAACTCCGCATGCGGAAAACAAGATGGGCACTGTGATGTGGCATCTGGGAAGGCATGTAGGATGAAGTCTTCCTCGGCGGTTTGTAGGTTCAACCCTACGCGGCCCACCCGGTTTCCGAGCTGTGGCAAGGAAAAGCGCGACGGTCGGGATGTTTGTCTCGGCCGTCGCTGTAGCCAAGTGCAGCCAAAGCCGCTGGCATGCTCCGAGCAGGGCTTTTGTCGAAGCATCGCGTCGGATTCCTCGCGCCCCCAATGCATCAGCGGGAACCCGGCTGCCTACCGCCGTGCAGTCTACTGCTGGTCCGCGCCCTCAGGCTTGGGCCTAGCCGACGACGACAAGTTGGGTGCCTGCGTAGGCGAACTCCGGATGGTTGATGGCCGCGCCGGGATCGTCCGGGCCCAGCGTGGCGGCCCAGAAGGCTCGTGCTTCCAGGGGGGAGCAGGACCGAGGGATTGCTCCCCTGCCTGCCGGCGAGGGCCAGCACGCGCCCCAGGAGCAGCCGATTCGCCGGTGCCAGCGACACTCAGCGCTCGATCACGACCGTCTCGCGCCGGGCGACCGGCAGGCCAGCCCGCGCGAGCGCGAAGGTCAGGGCGCGTGTGTCGAGCCAGCCGGCGAACTGCCTCGGCTATCCCAGGGTCGCGAGCAGGGCGCGGTGGGTGCCAGGACGCCCCCGCCGGGAGCAGATTGAGGTGTGACGAGCGGCAAGCCAATGCGCGTCACGCGACACCAGCGCGCGAGCACGCGCTCGATCCTCGATAGCGGCGAACACATGCAGCGCGCTGCGGGGCAGTAAGGGCTCCACATGCCGAAGTACGTGATCGAGCGCGAGATCCCGGGCGCGGGCCCGCTCACCCCGGAACAGTTGCACACGCGCTACGGACCGGTCGACGAGGAGCGCCGGTGAGCACGCTCTACTGCGTCCAACAACGCTCACCGGACACTCCTGCCCCGCTGGTCAGTCGGCGTCGCTCCAGTGGAAAGTGAGCGCTGCATTGCGACCGGTACAACACGATCATCCCCCTCCACCTGCCGTCCGAGGCGACCACCGCGCACAAGACCGGTAGCCTCCGGGGCATCCGCAACGACGTCGGGATCGTCTACCACCCGCAGGGGGCCTACATCATCAGCCTCTTCTCCAAGCGCCAGGCCGACACCGTCGCCGGAGCCGCCGCGCTGGCCAATGTCAGCAAAGCCGCCTGGGAGACCATCGTCGGCCCGATGCCCGCGCCGAAGTGGGGGCCGTAATCGGTAGCAAACCGGCAGGGCCTGCGAACTGCACTCACTCATCGCGGCTGGCCGCGATCTTCGGCCAGCCGCACGGTTGCCGCGCACCGGCTGATAGCATCGGGCAGCGCGACGCCCACGATACCCCAGAGGCGACCGAGCGGCACACCGCCTCGCTCAGCGTGGTCGGGATCGCTCCCGGGGAGTTCGTTGCTGCCCACGGCGCGGAGCCAGGCGGCACCCGCCCGGGCGATCTGCGGCATGTTGGCGCGCGTCTCGATGTGCTGCACCAGCGTCGGTCGCTCGCCAAGCCCGCGCTCGCCTCCCCGGCGAAATAGACGCGCAGCGCGACGGCAGTAATCTCGCGCCGCACCCTCCCCTGTCAGGGACGAATCCCGATATCGTGCATCAATCCTTGTGTCATGCCGTCCGTCACATTCCGCTGGCGATTCCCGGGCCTACCGCCGTGCCCATCGCCTCGCCGACGACTTCCCAAATCCAGAGAGCTGCGATGAACGCCCGGGGAGGCCGGGATGAAGATTCGCTCACACATCGCGTCGGCGGCGATTCCTGCTGTACATACCAGGCACGAACGACGCTTGATAGCCCGTTCGCCTCCCTGGCGAGACTCTTTAGTGAATCTTCATCTACGGCTGACCGAGTCCTCACTCGCCGGGCCTACACTGGAAGTGTTGATGAGCACGCCGCGACGCCCCCGGCACCGAGCCGAGATGGACAGCGTCGCCGGAGTGAAGAACGATAGGTGAGGGAAGGAGATCCCACATGAGCCAGGAGAACGAATCCGCTCAGGCAGGGCAGCAACAAGCGGGCACGCGACGCCCAAGCGCCCCGGCGACCAGGCCGCAGCAGAAGCGCGGCGCCAAACAGAAGTTCGCGAATGGCCTGATCGCCCTCAGTTCGGCGGCGGTGATGGCGGTCTACGCGGCGGGTTATGTGAACACCACCCAGGCAGCCGCCAGCGTCGCGGCCGTCACATCGCCAGCCGCGATCGTGAGCACCGCGACCGCGCCCGCATCCACCGCCGCCTCCCTCATCTCTTCGACGGCAACGGCGACGACTGCGGCAACCGCGACCACTGCGGCGACCGCAACCACGCCCGCCACGGCCACATCTTCGGTGGCAGCTCCCGCGACCGCGACGACGGCGGCCACCGCGACCGCGACCACCGCCGCGACGGCGACGACGCAGGCGGCGGCGACGAGTTCGGCCTACCAGGACGGCACCTACACCGGCTCGGGCACGAGCAAGCACGGTGGCGTCACCGTGGCGGTGACCATCAAGAACGGGGTGATCACCTCGGTGGAGATCACCGCCAGCAACACGCGCTACCCGATCTCCCGCATCGCCGCGCTGCCCGGCGAAGTCCTCACCGCCCAGAGCGCCAACATCGACTTCGTCTCCGGGGCGACCGACAGCTCGATGGCCTTCCAAACCGCCGTGGCGAGCGCGCTCGCCCAGGCACAGGAGTAACGACCATGAGCACCCTGGACGTCTCGACGCTCGTCCTGCCCGGCGCGCCGGGCGCGCCGCAGGCGACGAGCAACGCCACCGCCCGCACTGCCGTCCTGATGGACACCTTCGTGACCATCCAACTGGCGGACGGCGCGCGAGCAGTTGGGGCCGACGCGGCGATCGCGCGAGCGTTCGACTGGTTCCGGCGCGTCGAGGCGGCGTGCAGCCGCTTCGACAGCGCGAGCGAGGTCATGCGCCTCCTCGCCACGGTGGGGCAGCCGACCCCGGTGAGCGACATCCTCTACCAGGCGGTCACCTTCGCCCTCGCCGTCGCCGACGCCAGCCACGGGGCCTTCGATCCGACGATCGGCCACCTGCTGGAACAGCGCGGTTTCGACCGGAATTACCGGACCGGGGCAACGGTCGCCACACCGATCGCGTCGAAACTCCGCCCGACCTACCGCGACGTCCGACTCGACCCCGCCCGCCGCGCGATCACCCTGCTGCGGCCCCTCATCCTCGATCTCGGCGCAGTCGCCAAGGGGCTCGCCATCGACCTGGCGGCGCGGGAACTGGCCCCCTTCGGCAGCTACGCGATCAACGCGGGCGGCGACCTCCGCGTTCAGGGGCTGAACCCGGCGGGGCAGCCCTGGCAGATCGGCCTGAAACACCCGCGCCAGCCGGGCGCGATCCTCGGCGTCGTGCAGCTGGCCGAGGGCGCGGTCTGCACCTCCGGCGACTACGAACGCCCGAGCCCCGAGGCGGGGACAGGCCACCACCTGCTCGATCCGCGCACCGGCCGCTCGGTGGCGGCCAGCGCCAGCATCACCGTCATCGCGCCGACGGCGCTGGCCGCCGACGCTCTGGGCACCGCCGCCTTCGTCCTCGGGCCGCGTCGCGGCCTGCGGCTCCTCGAACGCCAGGGGGCCGAGGGGCTGATCGTCACCACGACGCTTGAGCAACACCAGACCGCTGAATTTGGGAGGTACCTCCGATGAGCACCGCAATGACCAGGGCGATGGAACGCCCCCAGGCGGCCCCGCCGCGCGCCCGGCGCGTGCCATTCCACCAGGCGATCCGGCGCTTCTTCCGCACCCCGAAAGGGCTGATGACCCTCGTCCTGCTCCTGCTGCTCGGGCTCGCCGCGCCGTTCCAGGGCATCGGCGTGGTCGCACCGGCCATGCTCGCGGCGGTCGCCACCGCCACCCTGCTCGACGGCCTGCTGATCTGGCTGACGCGCGGCGAAGTCGAGTTCCCGAGCGGCGCGCTGCTCACGGCGCTCTTCCTGGCGCTGCTGCTCGACCCCTACACGCCCTGGTATGTCGCCGCCGCCACCGCCGCGCTGGCGATCAACGCGAAGTACCTCTTCCACACCCGCTGGTCCAACATCTTCAACCCGGCGGCGATCGCCCTGGTCGCGAACTACTTCCTCTTCGGCAGCGGCCAGAGCTGGTGGGGTGCCCTGCCCGACCTGCCGGTGCCCTTCATCCTGGTCCTGCTCGCCACGGTCGTCTTCATCGCCGGGCGGATCAACAAGCTCCCGATGGTGGTGGCCTTCCTCGGTGCCTACTTCGCCATCGCCACCGCATCCTCCTTCCTGGGCGACCCGGCGCGACTCGCCGAACTCTTCCGGTCGCCGGATGTCAACGCCGCCCTCTTCTTCGCCGGCTTCATGCTGACCGACCCGCCGACCTCGCCGAACCGCCACCGCGACCAGATCATCTACGGGATCATCGTCGCGGTCGCCAGCGCCATCCTCTTCCTGACGCTCGGGGCGCTCTGGTTCCTGCCGGGCGGGCTGCTGGTCGGCAACCTCTGGGAGGCCGCCCGCCGGGTGCTGCACGGACGCCGCCAGGAGCGGGCGCGTGCGGAGCGCGGCAACGCTCGCGGCGCGGCGGTGCCCCGCGCGCAGTAAGCCGATCCATGCACGGGGCCGCCGCAGTAAGACTGCGGCGGCCTCGTGGCGCTCCTGTGGGATATCGTCGCATCGCGGGCGCGACCCCGTTCAGGTAGGCGAGCTGCTGCGGCCGGAAGAGCAGGACGCCGAGGGCGAACAGGGCGCTCGCCGCGCCTCCGGTGGCAACCACGACCGCCGCGCCCCAGTGCTCGGCCGCCGCGCCCGCCAGCAGGCCGCCCAGCGGCATCAGGCCGAACGTGGTCAGCGTCAGCACGCCGAGCACCCGGCCGCGCATCTCGTCCGGCGCCAGCGATTGAAGAAACGTCTGGTTCAACGAGTTGGCGACCATGCTCCCGGCGCTGCCGACGAAGAGGAGCGCCAGGGAAAGATCCATCCGGCGGCTGGCGGCAAAGAGGACCAGCGCCAGGCCGTAGACCGCCGCCGCGCCGAGTTGCAGCAGCCCGCGTCGGCGGAACGCGCCGAGCGAGGCGACCAGCAGCGCCCCGGCCAGCGCCCCGGCCCCGCTGGCCCCCATCAGCCAACCCAGCCCCGGTGCCCCGACGTTCAGCACCGCAGCGGCGAAGACCGGCAGCAGCGCCTGCTGGGCGGGCCGGGCGAGCAGCGACGGCACGGCCGCGATCAGGAAGAGGAGCCCCAGCACCTCGTGCCGTGCGACGAAGGCGATCCCCTCCGTCATGCTCCGCCACAGGGAGACCTTGCGCGGCGGCGTCCACGGCGGGAGGCGCAGCCGCAGCAGGGAGACGATCACGGCGAGGAAGCTGAGCCCGTTGAACAGGAACGCCCAGCCTGCCCCCAGCCGCGCCACCACCACCCCGGCGACCGCCGGGCCGACGAACTGGCTCGTCTGGAACTGGGCGGCATTGATGGCGATGGCGTTCTGGAGGTCGTCGCGCGGGACGAGGTCCGCGATGATGCCCTGGCGCACCGGCGTGTTGATGGCGTTGACCAGGCCGCTGAGGAAGGCGATGGTCAGGATCTGCCAGACGCGCACCACCCCGGCGAGGGTCAGCCCCGCCAGCACGAGCGCCAGGACCATCTGCAGTGCCTGCGTCGTCAGCATCAGCCGCCGCCGTTCGAGCCGGTCGGTCAGCGCGCCGCCAACCAGGGCGAGCAGGAGCGACGGCAGCCCCTGGAGGAAGGTGACCGTGCCGAGGAGAAGGGCCGAGCCGGTGAGCTGGTAGACCAGCCAGCTCTGGGCGAGGGTCTGCATCCAGGTGCCGATGTTGGAGCAGAGCGCCCCGCCCCAGTAAAGGCGGAAGTTCGAATGGCGGCGCAAGGCACCGAACGTGTCGAGCCGACGGCGGGCGATCACTGCCATCGGCCGCTACTCCGCACCATCGTTGCGCGACCGCCGTTGTCGCCCCAGTAGTTCCACGTCGCCATCCATCGTGCCTGACACGCTCACGCTGTCACATCGATTGCGCTATGGTGCCTCCACGGAGTGCTCCCGTCAAGGCCGCAGCCGGGGGCAAATGCCACCCAACGTCGCACGGTCAGAAATCGAAGACCTCCTCGTGCAGCTGGCGGCGCGGCAGTCCCGCGCCCCGCAGCGCCGCGCGCACCGCCGCCGCCAGCCCCGGCGAGGCGCAGAGATAAACGTCGTGCTCGCGCAGCCCAGGGACCATCACGCGCAGCGCGGCCGGCGTCAGCACATTGGCGGGATCGGACGAGGGGCCGACGAGGTAGATCACCCGCGCGCCGCGCCGCCGGGCGATCGCGTCGAGCTCGGCGCGGAAGATCACCTCCCGCTCGGACGATACCCGGTAGAGCAGCGTCAGCCGCTCGCCCGGCACGTCGAGCGTCTCGAACAGCGCCCGCATCGGGGTGATGCCGATGCCGCCCGCGATCAGCAGCACCGCCCGCCGCGTGCGCCGACGCGCGGTCAGCGCCCCATATGGCCCCTCCGCCAGGACCGGCGTGCCCGGGCGCAGCTCCTGCAGCCGCCGACTGCCATCCCCGAGCGCCTTCACGGTGAGCCGCAACGCGTCGTCACGCTGCGGTGCGGAGAGCGAGAAAGGGTGCGCCGCCCGCCAGCTCCCGGCGGCCAGGAAGCGCCAGCGGAAGAATTGCCCCGATTCCGCTTCGAGTTCGTGCAGGTGCCTCCCACCGATGACGATGCTGACCACCCCATCCGCCTCCGGGATGACCCGCCGCACCCGCAGCCGATGCCTGAACGCCTGGTGTACCGGCACCAGGAACCGATAGCGCAGCACCAGGACGTAGGCATAGGCGTAGAGCAGCGCCCAGGCGATCTGCGCGGCGCGGCGACCGGCCAGATCGGGACCGGCCAATTGGTGGACGAACGCGAGGCCCGCCGCCAGATAGGTGGCCAGGTGCAACGCGTGCCAGCGCTCGTAGGGCAACCGCCGCCGCACCGCCCGCGCCGACGCCATCCCCACCGCCAGAAAGAGCGCCGTGCCGACGGTCGCGGTCAGCAACCCCGGGAGTTGCAGCAAGTCGCGCACCGCCACCGCGACATCTTGCCTGCTGGCATGCACCCAGACCTGCGTCGCGGCGGCGGCGTGCGCCCCCATCAGCGCCAGAATCGCGCGGCCACCCACGCCATGCCAGCGCGCCAGCACGTCCGCGCCCACCCCGCGCTCCAGCGCCGGGGTGCGGGCCATCAGCACGAGCATGACCGCGACGCCATAGCCGGCGAGCATCCCCGTGACGTGGGCGATCAGCGGCGGGTCGAAGCGCAGGGAGTGCGGCGATCCCGCAAGCGCCAGCAGCAGCGCGAAGGAGGCACCATAGCCGATCAGCGCCAGCGTCATCCCGGGGGCAAGCACGACGCCCCCCGCCCGCGCCGGGCGATAGCGCGTGTCGGAGGCGAAGCCGGTGTTAGTCATGCCGCCCCCCATCGTGCTGGCTGCTCCGGTGACTCATTGGCGTCTCCTGGCTCACAATCGACGGCGTGGTGGTCACAGCTACAGGAGCCTCGATCGCGTCGGCGCGTGCCAAAGCGGACGCCTCGGCGGGCAGCTCCGTGGTCGTCCCGACCGGCGGAACGGCGGCCACCTCGGGCGGCGCGCTCGCGACAACCTCGCCGGATGGCATCGCCGCCGATCCGGCAGGCGGTGCCGCCGCCCCGGGAGGCAGCCCCCCATACCGCGCGGCGATGGCGGCGGGCGACACCGGCGACACAGCCGGGGCGTCGAGCCCGAGGCGCACACCGGCGATGGTCGCCAGCGCGAGCAGGCCGATCGAGGCGGCGCGCGATGCCCCGCGCATCCGCCGCCGTCGCGGCGCTGTCGGCCGGTCCGGCGCATCCGTTGGGAGATCAAGGTTCCTGGACATCTGCTGCTCCGTGTTCTCGCCGCGCGACCGTGCGCCACGCGGCACCACTCCATGCCGAAGAGCCACGGTGCCGCCCGCGTGGCCACGCGGGCGGCACCGTGGTCTCCTCTCCAGTGCCGAGTCTATGGTCGGAATCTGAAGCATCGCCCGGGGTTGCGTGAAAACTCCGTTAAAGATCCGAGGGTCAGCCCGTGCCCGCGAACCACAAGTGCGCCTCAAACAGCCACGCGCTCAAACGTCGCGGCCAGATGCGCCATGAGAGGGAAAGAATCGGCCACGCTACGACAAATGGCCCTGCAATGAGAGGAGGATTGGTGTGTAGCATCGCGCCACGAACATGCCTCACCCTGGGCAGGGCCACTTTTCTTAATCGTAGGGGCGGAAATTTCATCGGCCCTTCATCCATCCCCGGATCATTCTTCATCCGCGCCACCTAGACTCGCAAGACTCAATTGAGCCGTTGCTCTCCCGTCGGGTAATCGGAACAGCAAAGTGTGCGCATCGCGCGGCCGGAGGTGGGGACGCGCGGGGGATCGCACGACATTCACCGCCAATTGCCATCGCTCATGCCCAGGAAGTCTCGCCCCGCACGCAGGTGAGTCTCCTGGCACCTGAAAATTCGCGGGCCTGATTCAGCCAAGACCTCGGGACGATGTCGCGAAGGGGACACGCACGCATGGCGTGGATTTCCCACCTCCTCCCGCGACACGACCGACGCCCACGAGCTGCGAGGGCGCGCTGCGGCACCGCCTGCCGCACGCGCGAACTGCCCCGGCGCAAGCCACCGGCACCAGCGCGACTCGCGACCGCGACGGCCCGCCGACCACCGCAATACGAGGAGGACCGATGCTTACCCGAACCGCCACACCACCGCAACCGACGCGCGGCACCGCGCGCCGTTCCTGGTACCACCCCTTCGTCCTCGCGCTGCTGCTGATCGCCGCGCTCACCGGCGCGCCCGATTCGGCCGTGCTCGCCGCCGATCCGGGCGAGAGCCGCGAGATCGCCGGGACCGGCGGCGAGGGCGTGCGCCTGCGCGACGCGCCGAGCCGCGACGGGGCCATCCTGCTGGTCGTGCCGGAGGGCGCGACCGTCACCCTGCTCGGCGCATCGCGCCAGGGCGATGGCCTGGAGTGGTCCCCGGTCAGCTACCGCCAGTCGAGCGGTTGGGTCGCCGCGAGCTATCTGCGCAACCCCGGTATCGTCGCCGCGCAGACCACCGCCGCCGCGCCCGCGCCAGATCGGGCACCGAGCGCGGGCGGGCTGACTCTCGGCGGGCAAGCGGTGGTGACCGGGACCGGCGGGGCGAGCCTGCGGATTCGCGCCGACGCCAGCCTCGACGCGCCGGTGCTCGGGTACGCGCCGTTCGGGGCGACGGTCGCAATCATCGACGGGCCGCGCGGCGAGTGGTACGGCATCCGCCACGCGGGCATCGAAGGCTGGGCCTCGGGGCGCTACCTCGCGGCAGCGGGCGGCGGAACCGTGGCCCAACCAACCCCCAGCCGCGCCCCCGCGTCGACCGCGCCCGCCTCGCCCGCACCCGCAACCGCCCCCGCGACCGGCACAACCTCCGGGGCCGGGTCGGCGCTGGCCACGGCGGCGCTGAAGTACCTCGGCGTGCCCTACGTGTGGGGCGGGGCGACGCCGGCCGGGTGGGACTGCTCGGGCTTCGTCTACTATATCGTCCGCCAGGTGACGGGACGGACGCTCCCGCGCACGACGCAGGCGCAGTGGGGTGTCGGTACACCGGTCGCCCGCGAGGCGCTCCAGGCTGGCGACCTGGTCTTCTTCCAGAACACCTACGAACCGGGCATCACCCACGTCGGCTTCGCGCTCGGCGACGGCCGTTTCGTCCACGCCTCGGCCCCCGGCGTGGGCACGATCATCAGCAGCCTCGCCGACCCCTACTACGCCGCCCACTACGCCGGGGCGCGGCGCGTCTGAGCGGGACATCCGCCAACTGCAGCGCCCCCGGCGATCAGATCGCCGGGGCGCTGCGCCGCAACCTTTGATCGCGACGCCTTAGCCGGGCACGACCAGGAACTGGGCCATCATCCCCTCGTCCTCGTGCTGGAGGATATGGCAGTGGAACATGTACGGCGTCTCTGGGTCGGCATAGTCCTCGAAGCGCATGAGCAGCGCCGCCGTCTCGCCCGGCCGCACCATCACCGTGTCCTTGCCCCCCAGGTCGCCGGGTTCCAGCGCGGTGCCGCCGCGCGCGACGATCTGGAACTGGATGTCGTGGATGTGCAGCATGTGCGTCTCGTTCGACGCGTTCACGATGTTCCAGCGCTCCACGTCCCCAAGCCGCACGCGCGGCGCGTTCGTCAGATCCATCATCTGCGCCATGCTCGTCAACTGCTGGCCATTGATGGTCGTATTCCCGCGCCCGCCACCGCCCAGCGTGATCGTCCGCGTCACCGCCGCCGCCGCCGGGTCGAGCCGCGCGATGCTATTCAGCTGCGCCGGGAGCGGTGGCAGGTTCGCCGCGCGGGCGGCGGCCAGCCCCGGCCCCTGGATGGTCAGCAGCGTCGCGCCCTGCCCGGCGGCGCCCCCGTTGCCGCCCCCGCCGCCTCGTCCGCCCCCGCCGCCGGCGTTCCCGGCGCTGCCGAATGTCTGCAGGGCCAGCGGCGCGTCGGACGGCGCATCGGCCAGGTCCACCACGATCTCCGCACGCTCCGCCGACCCCAGCACCAGCCGCGTCAGCCGGGCGGGCGCGGGCAGCAGCCCGCCGTCGCTGGCGACCTGGGCGAACGGCAGATCGCCCGCGAAACCGAGGATGAGGAGCCGCTGGGCCGAGCCGTTCAGCAGCCGCAGCCGCAGCCGCGCCTGCGCCGTGGCGAGGGTGGGCACCAGCGCCCCGTTCACGAGCATCGGGCCGGTCTGCACGTTCTCGTTCGCCTGGGCGTCGCCGAGGCCGCTGCCGACGGTGGCGTAGTCCTGGAGGATCAGCGGGATATCGTCCACGCCGTAGGTATGCGGCAGCGCGACCTGGGCCGGATTGTCGTCGTCCAGGATGAACATCCCAACCGCGCCGCCAGTCACCTGGGCGCGCGTGCTCCCCATCGGGTGGGGGTGGTACCACAGCGTCGCCGCCTCTTGCCGGATCGTGTACCGCGGCTGCCAGGTGGCACCCGATGCGATCGCCTGGTGCGGGCCACCGTCCATCGCCGCAGGCAGGTGCATCCCGTGCCAGTGGAGGGTCGTCGGTGCGCCAAGCTGGTTGGCGACGACGAACGCGACCTCGTCGCCCCGCGTCGCCCGCAGCGTCGGCCCGAGGTAGGGGCCGTTGATGCCGAACGTCGCCAGGGGGCGGCCCGCCTCGAATGCCACCTGCCCGCGCTGGAGCGTCAACTCGAACGTCCGCACGCCGTCGCGCGGCGCGGGCGACAGCAGCGGCGGGATCGGCAGCGTGCCCGTGTTCGGCACGGTGGCGGCAGCCGTCGGGGTCGCGGCGGGACTCGTGGCCGCCGAGGTGCCCGTCGTCGGACTCGCGGCGGTGGCGGTGGCGGTGGCGGTCGGCGTTCCGGGGGGCGCGGCCTCCGCGACGTGGACGTGCGCCGCCGCCGACGCGGCGGGTGTCACCGCTGCGGTGGGCGACGCCGACGCGACCGGCGCCGCAGCCGCTGTCGCGGGCGGCTCGGTGGTGTTAGACCGTTGCGCCAGTGGTGCCAGGCGGGCGACCGCCAGCAGCCCGGTCAGGGCGCTCGCACCACTGAGAACAAAGGCACGTCGTGTCATGTGTACCATCGGTCGATCCCCCAGCCCCGATACTCATGGCGCGCGATTCTCCGCACCATACCACCAGGGCGATACGGCATGCACATCGGCGCTCGCTCTCGATTCGCCGTGCGGGGTCAGCGATGGTTGCTCACCAGATCCGCCCCGGTCGCGCGTGCGCGACCGGGGCATCACTGTCGGGCAAGCCACGACGGATGACCACGCTAGATTCGTCTAGTATGCGGGGCGAGGATGAAGGGAGGGTCAAAGAAAATGAGAAACCCATGAAGGAATGGCAAGCACTGTGGACCTACCCACCAAGGCCGCGTGCCTGCGAGCGCGAACTGCCCACTGGTCGAATCGCTCGGTCGGTCACGCCTGGTGCCCGCACCACCGGGGTTCAGGCACCGGCCCCGGCGGTACTGGCAGACGAAACGAGCGGCCTCGGATTCGCGTCCACCTGATTCGCCCGGTGGAACGGCAGCTCGATGGTGAACGTCGTCCCCTGGCCGAGCGTGCTGCGCGCGGCAATGGTGCCGCCATGCGCCTCCACGATCGCCCGCGCGATCGCCAGCCCCAGCCCATTGCCGCCACCGTCCGCGCGCCGGGCCCGCGACTTGTCGCCACGATAGAACCGCTCGAACAGGCGCGGCAACTCGGACGGGGCGATGCCCGCCCCGTTGTCCTCGACCTCGATCCGCGCGCTGTCGCCGCGCCCGGTGGCCAGGCGCGCGGCGCGAAGTTCGATCCGCCCGGTCTCGCCAGTGAAGGCGATCGCGTTGCCGGTCAGGTTCAGCAGCACCTGCTTCAGCTTGTCCCGGTCGCCCGCCAGCGTCAGCGGGCCATCCACCCGCCAGGTCACCGCTCGCTCGCCCGCGAGGAAGCGGGCCTGCTCCCCGACTTCGGCGACAAGCACCGCGAGATCAACCGGGCGGTGCTCCACGTCGGGGCGCGCGTCGAGGCGCGAGAGGGTCAGCAGGTCGCCGACGAGCCGCGCCAGCCGCTCGATCTCGCGGTGGGCCGAGCGCAGGGCGCGCTGGGTCGTCGCGGTGTCGCCCCGGTCGGCCCCGAGCAGCAGCATCTCGACCAGGCCGCCGAGCGCGGTCAGCGGCGTGCGCAACTCGTGCGAGGCGTCGGCGACGAACTGGCGCTGTGCGCGGAGCGCCCCCTCCAGTCGGTCCACCATGTGGTCGAAGGCGGTCGAGAGCCGCCCGATCTCGTCCCGCCCGCCGGGGAGGTCGGTGCGCACGCCCAGGTCACCCGCCGCGATCCGCCTCGCTGGTGGCCGTCATCCGCGCCAGCGGGCGCAGCGCGGCGCGCGTCACCGAGATGCCGAGCAGCGCGCCGAGCGCGATCGCGCCGAGCGAGCCGAGCAGGATGATCGAGCGCAGCCGCGCCAGCAGCGAGTCCGCCGCCGCCAGCGAGGTCGTCAGTTGCAGGATGCCGACCGTGCTATCGCCCGATTTCATCGGCACCAGCACCACCAGCTGATGCGCGCCACCGTCGCGCAGCGTGGTCGAGACGAGCTGCCCCGCCACCGCCTGCCCCAGAGCGCCTGCGGGCACGTCCGGCGTCACCGGCTGGTCGTAGAAAGTCGCCCCGCTCGCCAGCACGCTGCCGTCGGTGGCGAGAATGCGCGCCGCCACGTCGCGGGACGCCAACTCCGCCAGCAGATTGCGCGCGGCATCCGTCCCATCGTCGGGACCATGTCGCGGGCCAGAGGCGCGCACGATCGCCGACGCCGCCGCGCGTTCCAGGCGGGCGGCGGCATCGCGCAGCATGAACGCCTCGACCTGGGCATAGAGCGCGAAGCCGAGCGTGGCGAGCACCACGGTCAGGATCGCCACGTAGAGCGCGGTCAGGCGCAGGCTCAGGGCGTGTCGCGGGTCAGACGGCGTAGCAGGCGGCCCATCGATCAAGCCCTCAGCACATAGCCGACACCCCGCACCGCCTGGATCAGCTTCGGCGGCTTGTCGCCGAGCTTCCTCGCGCAGGGTGCTGATGTGGACGTCGATCACGTTCGAGTCGCCGACGAAGGTGTAGCCCCAGAGGCGGTTGAGGATCGTCTCGCGCGGGAAGACCTGGCCGGGGTGGGCGAGCAAGAGGTCCAGCAGGTCGAACTCGCGCGGGGTCAGGTCCACCGGCCGCCCGGCGCGCAGCACCTCGCGCGTGCCCCGGTCGAGCGTCACATCCCCCGCCTTCAGCACGCGGTGCAGCACGATGTCGCGGCGGCGCAGCACCGCGCGGATGCGCGCCAGCAACTCCTGGAAGCGGAACGGCTTCGGCAGATAGTCGTCCGCGCCCGCATCCAGCCCAACGATCCGGTCATCGACCTCCCCCTTGGCGGTGAGCATGATGATGGCGATGTCGCCTTTGGTGCGCAGGCGGCGGCAGACCTCGATGCCGTCGAGGCCGGGGAGCATCACGTCGAGGATGACCACATCGGGCCGGAACCGGTCGGCCACGGCCAGCGCCGACGGCCCATCCATCGCCGACTCGACCTGAAAGCCCTCGTAGCCCAGCCCCATCCCCAGAAATTCGAGAATCGTCGCCTCGTCGTCCACCACCAGGGCGCGGACCAACCGGTCGCTGCCCAGCGCGGGTTTCTCTTCTACTAATGCGCTCATCGTGCCACTCCTTTGTCTCGGGTCGTATCCCGGCGGCGTCGGCCCCGGTCTGATCTCAGTGTGCCAGCCTTTGATGAAGAAACGCCAAAGACGATGCCGCCGCTCGGTGAAGACTGCGCGAGGGGAAGCAGCGACCTCGCGGAACACGTTCACCGGCCGCGCCCGCATCGGCAGACCTTCAGCACTCCTTCATGCTCCCCTGGCCGTGCCTTCAGTCTCTGGGGCTAGACTCGGTGGCAGTGAAGGACGCGACAGTGCCGTCCCACAGTGCGGAGAGCACCGACACCACGCCACAATGAAAGGATGCCACCATGGAGACCACGACCATCCTGCCCTATCCCCCGGTCCTCCCCCAGCAGGACGAGGATGACGAGCTCGACCGCTTCCTCCGCGATCTGCTCGGCCCCGAACCGACGCCGCGCCACGAGCCGGTGCCGGTGGCCCGCCAGCCGCGCGACCACCGCCTGTCGCTCGTCCTCCCGGCGCACAACGAGGAGGACAACCTCCAGGCCGTGACCTGGACCGCGCTGGAGGCGCTGCCCGGCCTGTTCCGCGACTGCGAGATCATCATCGTGGACGACGGCAGCACCGACGCCACCCCGCGCATCGCGGATCGGCTCGCGGCCGAGGACACCCGCGTGCGCGTCATCCACCACCCGCAGAATCGCGGCTACGGCGCGGCCCTGCGCTCGGGGTTTGCGGCGGCGCGCGGCGACCGCATCATGTTCATGGATGCCGACCGCCAGTTCGATATCCGCGACGTGGCGAAGCTCGCGCCCTACATGGATGAGTTCGACATCGTCGCGGGCTACCGGCTGCGCCGCCGCGATCCGCTGCCCCGCGTGATCCTCGGTGCCAGCTTCAACACGCTGGTCAAGGTCCTCTTCGGGGTCTGGGTGCGCGACATCGACTGCGGCTTTAAGGTCTTCCGCGCCGACCTGCTCCGGTCGCTCAACCTCCAGGCTCCCGGCGCGCTGATCAATACCGAGATCCTGGCCCTGGCCCACCGGCGCGGTGCGACTTTCATGGAAGTGGGGGTTGGGCACTACCCGCGCGGCGGCGGCATCCAGTCGGGCGGTAGCCCGCGCGTGGTGCTGCGCGCCATGCGCGAGACTGTCGGCCTCTGGTGGCGACTGCGCAAGGATCGTCGCGCCGAACCGGCCGACCGCGCCATCGAGGTGAGGGCACGCGCCGCGCACGGACGATGAGCGGCCACGGTGCGCGGGCGCAGATACTCATCAACGCTTCATCGCGCGCTGGCCTTCCGATCATGATCGAGTTCTAGACTCGAAGATACGACCGCAGTCGGTGGAGTTCCGGGCGAGAGCGCCGAGCGATCACCGGCAGCGATAACGCAGCCGCCGTCCTCTCCCGGCGGCGGCTGACCTCCCCCCCTCCCTTCCCCTCTCCCTTCCAGCAAAGGAGCCCCCGGCCTTGTGCCAGGGGCTCCTTCCATGTGTCGCAATCTCTGCACTCTACGACACAGGTTATTGGCATCGCCGACGCAGGTTGGGATGGCGAAGAGGTTCATCGAATCTTCATCCAGCGGCTGCCAGGTCTTCAGCGGGCGACCCTAGACTGCATAGCGGAGAGGACAGCGCACCAGCGCCTTCGTGGCCACGTCGGGCGGTGCGACTTGCACCCCAGCAATGATCGACACGAAGCAACGATTCGCGAAGGAGTAGTCCGATGAGCAGCCAGGCAAGTGCGCCCCCCGTGGCGCGTCCACGATCCCCGGGGCAAGCATGGTCCCGCCCTACATTCCTCGACCGTATCACCGCCGCATCCGCCCGCCGTGCGCGCCGTGGCCGCGTCTTGCGCGGCGAGGGATTGCTGCTGGCGGCGATCCTGGCGGTGGCGGCGGCGCTCAACTGCATCGGACTCGCCGCCGAAGGCTACGCCAACAGCTACTATGCAGCGACCGTCAAGAGCATGCTGACCAGCTGGCACAACTTCTTCTTTGTCTCCTACGATCCGGGCGGCTTCGTCACGGTGGATAAGCCGCCGCTCGGCTTCTGGATCCAGGCGGCGTTCGCCAAGGTGCTCGGCTTCCACGGCTGGAGCATCCTGCTGCCGCAGGCGCTCGCCGGTGTCGCCTCCGTCGCCCTCCTCTACTATCTGGTGCGGCGCACCTGGGGGCCGCTCGCGGGATGTGTCGCGGCGCTGGCTCTGGCGCTCACCCCGATCAGCGTCGTCACCAACCGCAACAACACCATCGATAGCCTGCTCGTCCTCACGCTGCTGGGCGCGGCCTGGGCGGTGACGAAGGCGATCGAGAGCCCGCGCCACCGCTGCGCTGGCTGCTGCTCGGCGGCGTTTTGGTCGGTCTTGGCTTCAACATCAAGATGCTCGAAGCCTACCTGGCGCTCCCCGCGCTCTGGCTGATGTACCTGGTGGCCTCCCGCTCCCGGCTGTTCGCCCGGATCGGTCACCTGGCGGTCGCGACCGTCGCCATGCTGGCGGTCTCCTTCTCCTGGGCCACGGTCGTGCAACTGACGCCCGCCTCGGAGCGCCCCTACATCGGCTCCAGCCAGACCAACAGCGTCTTCGAACTCGCCTTCGGCTACAACGGCCTCCAGCGCCTCTTCGGCAACGCCTTCGGGCGCGGTTCGAGCAGCACCGATGTCTCGGTGAGCACGCTGCTCAGCAACACCAACACCGGCGGCGTCGGCGGCGTCAGCGAGAACGGCCCGAAGGGCTTGCTGCGCCTGATCGACACCCAGCTGGGCGGCCAGATCGGCTGGCTGATCCCGCTGGCGATAGTCGGACTCCTGGCGGCGGTCTGGGTCGTGCGACCGCGCAGGCTCAGCTTCTGGCGCAACGTGGCCTCCCGGATCGGGGCCGGTCCGCTACGTCGCCGCCGCGCCTCGCTCGTCCTCTGGGGCACCTGGTTCCTGACGATGGCCGCCTTCTTCAGCGTCGCGGGCTTCTACCATCGCTACTACCTGACCATGCTCGCCCCGGGCGTCGCCGCGCTCGTCGGCCTCGGCGTCGCGGTGCTCTGGCGGCGACTGGGGCAGCGCGGTCGCGCCGGTTGCTCGGCCTGGCGCTCCCGGCAGCGCTCGTCGGCACGGCGGCGGTGCAGGTCCACATCCTCCGCGACTATCCCACCTGGAGCGCGCGACTGGCCCTGCCGATCCTCGGCCTGAGCATCGCAGCGGCGGTCATCATGGTAGCAACGCGCTTCCTGCGCCTCGAGCGCCCGTTCGGCTTGGGTGAAGACCCGGAGCGCATCGCCCTGGTGGTGGGACTGGCGGCGTTGCTGCTGACCCCGGCGGTCTGGTCCGGGATCTCCGTCCAGGCGGCGGGCAGCGGGATGTCGTCCAGCCTGCCGGTCGCAGGGCCGAACTCCTCAACAGGTGGCATGGGTGGCATGGGCGGCGGCACTCCGGGCGCGTTCAACCAGGCAGGCGGCGATGCCCCGGCGACGAACGGCGAGCGCCCGCCATGACCAGCGAGTCGCCCGCTGGCTTCGAAGCCCCCACCGGCAGCGCCGCAGGGCAACACCGGGCGCAGCATGGGCGGCGGCATGGGCGGGCAGATCGACGCCCAGATGCTGGCCTGGCTGGAGGCGCAGCAGGGGGATACCACCTACCTCGTGGCGGTCTCCAGCGCCAATCAGGCCTCGTCCATCATCCTGGAGACCGGCGACTCGGTCATGGCCCTCGGCGGCTTCAGCGGCAGCGACCCGATCCTGACGACCGCTGAACTGGCGCAACTCGTCGCCAACGGCACGATCCGCTACGTCATCGTCGGCGGCCAGGGCGGCCAATCGGACCTCACGACCTGGATCACGCAGCACGGCACCGCCGTCTCGGCCACGGAGTGGGGCGGCACCGGCACCAGCCAACTCTACGACCTGCTCGGCTCCGGGCAGTAGATCGCGCATGGCCCGGCGAGCTGCGCTCGCCGGGCCTGCGTTCACCCAAAGCGCGAAGGAACCAGCCGCGATCGCCCGAATCCCGGCCCACCCGCTCGCCAGCACGCCGACAGCGGGCGAGCGGGTGGTTGAAGAAACGCTCTACGTCGGCGGCATCGCCCTCCCCACAGCGGCGAGGAGCAGGAGAGCGACCTGCTCACGGCGCTCGCGAGGCTACCTGGGCTGCGCTGGTATGCCGAGCGCATCGCCCCGCACCGACTCCGCCTTGAGCGCGTCGCCGTCCCGATCGCCGCTCTCCCGGCCGGGCTGGCCGGACTGCGGGTCGGCTTCCTCACCGATATCCACCACGATCCCGACCGCCCGCTGGCAATGCTGGAGCGGGGGATCGCCCTGCTCCAGGCGGCGCAACCCGACGTTATCCTGCTCGGCGGCGACTACGTGGTGGACCGGGCCGACGGCTTCGCCCCTGCGCCGCGCTCCTCGGTCGCCTCCGCGCGCCGCTCGGCGTCTACGCCATCCTCGGCAACCACGACTACCGCCCGGGCGGCGAGGCACTCGCCGCGCAGCTGGCGGCGGCGGGTCCGGTCCTGCTCCGCAACGAGGCGGTGCGCCTTGGTGCGCCAGCTGGCGACCCGCTGTGGGTCATCGGGCTGGACGACGCGCTGCGCGGCCAGCCCGACTTCGTCGCCGCGTCGGCGCGGGTCCCGGCGGGAGAGTTCGCGCTGCTGCTGGCGCACGAGCCCGACATCGCCGACCAGCTCAACTCCGACCGTGTCGGGCTGCAACTCTCGGGGCATACGCACGGCGGGCAGGTGGTGCTGCCCGGCTTCGGCCCGCCGCTCCTCCCGGCGCTCGGCCGCCGCTACTTGCGCGGGCTCCGCCACGACTCCGGGCACCCGGTCTACACCAGTCGCGGCCTCGGCGCGGTGCCGCCCTACCTGCGCCTCAATTGCCCGCCCGAGGTGACGCTGCTGACCCTCGCCCGCGCGTAGCGCGGCGGCTTCACCAGCAGTTCAACCGGAACCAGCCGGTTCTTCATCCGGGACAGCTACCATCTTTGTATGGATGCGGCGCGTGCGGTGGCCGGGATGGCGATCCCGGGACCGGGGGCACCGCACCGACCGCTCCCCCAACCTTCCCTTTTTCCCAGGGCCACCGGCGATGCCGGTGGCCCTGCGCTATCTACCAGGCGGTCGGGCAGAGAAGCGGACCAGCTCCTCGCCACCGTTCGCCGCCACCCGGCCACCGCTCATCGTTATTTCATCCTTCACCGGCTTTCCCTTCAGCAACGCCCCCTACACTCGGCAGTAGTGAGACTGCCGGATGCGGAACCTCACATCGATACACGGCGCGAGGGCTGATGATGCCTCGCACGCAAGGAGGTGTTTCCCGCCAACGACGATGCGATGCAGGCGGCCTCCGGTGCCGCCAACCCCGCTACAACGCGAAAGCGCGCAAAGAACACGATGCAATCCATACTACAAGGAGATCGAGCATGACGACCCTACGCAAACGGATGATCGCCCTGGTGGGCGGGCTGTCGATGGCCCTGCTGCTGGCGGTCGCGGCGGTGAGCGCCTCCGGTGCCTCGGCGGCGAACACCGCCACCGGGACCGACTTCCTCAGCAAACTGGCCGCGAACCTCGGCATCGGGCAGGATCAGCTGACCAGCGCGGTCAAGCAAACCAACCTGCAGCTGATCGACGAGGCGGTGGCGGCCGGGACCATGACGGCCGACCAAGCCCAGGCGGCGCGCGACCGCGTGAACAACAGCACCGACGGCGGCGGCTTCGGCGTGCGGCTCGGCGGCGGCAAGGGCGGCGAGCGCGGCGGCTTCGGCGGCGGCAAGCTGGACGAGGCGACCGCGACCTACTTCGGGATCACCACCGACCAGCTGCATCAGGACCTCGCCAGCGCCGGATCGCTCCAGGGCGTGGCGGCGAAGTATGGCAAGGACACCGACGCGGGCAAGGCTGGGCTGAAGACGGCGCTGGAGACGGCGCTGCGGCAGCAACTGACCGACCAGGGCGTTGACACCGCGACGATCGACCAGCGCGTCGCCGCGTTCGACCAGAACTTCGACCAGTACTACACCCAGACCAGGGGCGATCACGGGCCGCGCAGCCCGCAGACGCCGGGGGCGTCGCCGTCGGCCTCTCCCTCATCGAACTAAGCTCATCGAGGTGGCGGCCGGGCAGAACTTGCCCGGCCGCCCGCGATCATTCCCCGGGCGATTCACGATGGGACACGAATACATAGGTCACAGCACCTGGGGCTGGGGGCTGCTGGGCATGCTCCTGCCCCTGATCGCCTGGGGCAGCTTGCTCTTCGCGGTGGTCCTGGCGGCGCGCGGTGGCCTCCCCGGCCGGAGCAGCACGACCCCGCTCCGCCGCCCCCGGCGCACAAGCCGGATGACCGGGCATTGGCGATCCTGCGCGAGCGCTACGCGCGCGGCGAGATCGACAGCACCGAGTACGAGGAGCGGCGGCGCTGGCTCGCGGACGACGCGCCGAACCTCTAGCTACCGGCGCGGGCGAATGACGCCGATACGATCACCCTCACACCCCGCCCGCGCCACTCGCGCCACTATGGATGGCGGCGATGCGCGCGATCTCCTCGTCGCCGAGTGGCTGCGCCTCCATGACGGCGACCGCGTCCGCGAGTTCCCGCTGCGTGATCGCGCCGCTGAGCACGCTCGCCACCGCAGGCTGAGCGAGCGGGTAGAGCACCGCCGCGTCGATCAGCCTGCGCCGCCCGCCCTCGGTCAGGAAGGCGAACCGGTCGATCCGGTCGAACGTGTCCGCGATCTCCTCGCGACTCATCAGCGAGCGCCGGTCCCCCGGGTCCGCGAAGACCACCTCGCGCGTCAGGTTGCCGGTCAGAAAGCCGCGATAGAGCGCCTGCCGCGCCACCACCCCCACGCCGTGCTCCGCCGCCGCAGGCAGACCTCCCGCGTGGCCTCGGGCTGGAGCAGGTTGACCACCTGCTGGATCACCTCGCAGCGGCCGGAGCGGATCAACTCGATGCCCAGCGCATTGTCGTAGATGGACGCGCCAACCGCGCGCACCTTGCCCGTCGCCCGCGCCGCCTCGATCGCCTCCAGCGCCTCCGCAAGCCCGACGCCCCCCGACGCGGGGAGGTGGAGCAGGTAGAGGTCGAGATAGTCGGTCCCGAGTCGGCGCAAGCTCGCGTCCAGCGCCTGGCGCACGAAATCGGGCGCGAAGGACCAGGCCTGCTGGCCGTTGACGTGGTGCTCGCCCACCTTCGTCTCGATGATCACCTGATCGCGACGCCCCCGGATCGCCTGACCGATCAGCTCCTCGCTGTGACCGAAGCCGTAGACGGGCGCGGTGTCGATGAAGTTAATCCCCTGATCGAAGGCCCAGTGGAGCATGCGAATCGCCTCCGCATCGTCCGCCGCGCCGTAGGAGTTGGGCTGACCACCCACCACCATCGCCCCGCCGAGCCCCCACGCCCCCACGCCGACCTCGGACACGCGCAGGCCAGTCTTCCCCAGTTCGCGATAGCGCATCGCCTCCTCCTCCCGAACATCGCTCCCCGACAAAGCCCATCAGCCAGCCAGATCCCGCCGCCGCCGCCATCGCCCACCCGGCCAATCACCCCGCGAAGCCCTCGATCACCACTCGACATCGAAGCGACCGCGCGTCCCGGCGACCGTGATCGCGGCGCGCACCTCACCCGCCAGCTATTCGGCTATCACGGACGGCGTTCTCCATCGTCGGATAATCGGCGCTGGCCCGGTGCCCGTCAAGTCGTCGTTGCGCAGCCAGTGCTTGCGCGCGGCACGCCACACGCCGACCAGACGCCGCCCCCACTCTTCACCAAAGCTTCATCCAACGCAGGCGAAATCTTTAAACCCATCCCTCAGAATAAGGCATGGGCGGAGCACCGAATCCGCCCGGCAGCGAAACATGGCGCGGGCAAGCAAACTCGCGAATCGTCGCGGAGCCTATCGACCATCGGGCCTGTGAACAGTGTGCAGTCCACGGGCCCAACGGCCGGAATTCCGACTCCACTGCGGCCGACCGGTCCTCCACCCGGCCCGAGCGATGCGGGCAAGAGACCTCCGGCCATGGTGCTGCCACATATGACCTTACCGGAGGTAGACCCATGTCCACCATTCGAGCGCGCGTCGTCGCGCGCCTCCTCCCGCTCCTCCTCGCCGTCCTCTTACTCCTGGTCGGCTGCTCCACCGCCCAGACCATCGGGTCCACCGCCCAGCCTGCCGCGACGGTAACCCCGACCGTCACCATCGCCCAGGCGAGCCCCGCGCCGACTAGCGCCCCGACGACGCAGCCAACCACCGTCACGCCCTCGCCAACCACGGCGACGGCCTCCCCAACGCCCGCCCCCAGCGCGACGACCGCCGCCGCACCGTCCACCGACACCACCACGGCGGTCAAGGCGGTGATCCAGCAGGCGAACGCCGCGCAGCAGCAGGCCTTCGCCGCGAATGATCCGACGCTGATGCGCGCCACCGCCACCGACGCCTACTACAGCGAACTGGTCCAGACGAATCAGGCGATGGCAGATAATGGCGTAGCCGCCATCGCGCTGGTCCAGCTCGAATGGGGCACAGTTGCGCAGCAGAGTTCTACCAGCGTTGAGGTCACGACCTTCGAGACCTGGCGCACCACCTACACCGACAGCACCACCGAGCAGGGCCGCGACCAGAACGTCTACACCGTGGTGCTGGAAGGCGGCGCGTGGAAGATCCAGGCCGACCTGCACCCCGACACGACGCTCGACCAGCCCACGCCGGGCAGCACCGGGAGCGGCGGCACGACGCCCGCCACGACCAATCCGACCGGCACCACCGGCGCGGTTGACCCGAGCCAGTCGAGCAACTGGTCCGGCTACGCCGCGACCGGCGGCACCTTCACCGCCGTCGCGGGGACCTGGACGGTGCCGGAGATCAGCGCCACCAGCACGGCCGGGGCCGACGCCACCTGGGTCGGAATCGGCGGGGTCACCTCCCACGACCTCATCCAGGCCGGCACGCAGGCCACGGTCTCGGGGGGTCGCGTCCTCTACTCCGCCTGGGTCGAGATGCTGCCGGCCGCCTCGCGGCCGGTCCCGCTCACCGTCAATCCGGGCGATACCGTCAGCGTGTCGATCACGCAGCAGGACGACGGCACCTGGCTGATCGCCATGCAGAACCAGACCACCGGCCAGAACTACCAGGTAACCGAGACCTACACCTCCACGCGCTCCTCGGCGGAATGGATCGAGGAGGCCCCCTCGGCGGGGCAGCAGGTCGTGGCCCTGGATAACTTCGGCACCGTGCAGTTCCAGGCCGCCTCGGCCGTCGAAGACGGCCAGCAGGTGACGATCGCCCAGGCGGACGGCGCAGCGATCACGATGATCAACCGGACCGGCCAGGCCCTCGCCACCCCCTCGGCGCTCGGCGCTGACGGTGCCAGCTTCAGCGTGCAGCGCACGGCGGTGACCACCACCACGCCTTCGACCACGACGCCACGGCGGGGTCGCTAGACCCGACTTTCGGGACGACACCAACAGCGCGAGGGCGGGCGACATCGCCCCGCCCTCGCGGCGCGTCCCGGAAGCGTGAGGATTCCCTTCGAGTAGTCCGCGATCCCCCAGGCGAAACACGCCAATCTACGCTAGACTCGACCCGTCCACGCAACTGGCGCGGGTCGCGTCTGCCCGCCCGTCCCGGAGCGGCCATGCCCACGCTGCTACGAAGCAAGCTCCACGTCCCCGCAGCGCAGCCGGGCCGCATCGCGCGCCCCCACCTGATCGCACAACTCGACGCGGGCCTGCGCGGCAAGCTGACCCTCTTCGCCGCCCCTGCCGGGTTCGGCAAGACCACGCTGGCCGCCGAATGGCTCGCGCACACCGGCCGCCCCTTCGGCTGGCTCTCCCTCGACGCCGACGACAACGACCCCGCCACCCTCTTCCGCTACCTCGCGGCGCTGCTCGAACCGCTCGACGGCTGCGGTCGCTCGCTGCACGCGCTCACCGGCGGCGACGCACCGCCGATTCGCGCCGAGGCACTGGCGCGGGCGTTGCTCGACGACCTCTCGCCGACCGCGCCCTGCTGCCTCGTGCTCGACGACTACCACGCCATCACCAGCGACGAGATCCACACCGCCGTCGCACTCCTCCTCGATCACCTACCGCCGACGGCGCATCTCGTCCTCACCAGCCGGGTCGATCCCCCGCTGCCATTGCCGCGACTGCGCGCACGCGGCGACCTGACCGAGATCCGCGCCGCCGAGTTGCGCTTCTCGGAGCCCGAACTCGCCCAGGTCATCGCGATGACCACCAGCGTGCCGCTCTCCTCCCAGACCCTTCAGCTGCTCGCCGCCCGCACCGAAGGCTGGATCGCGGGCATCCGCATGGCCGGACTCTCCATGCAGCGCATGACGCGCCCCGACGAGATCGCGCGCTTCGTCGCAGACTTCGCCGGCAGCCATCGCTACGTCTTCGACTACCTGATGGAAGAAGTCCTGGCCCACCAGACGCCCGCCAGCCGCGATTTCCTGCTGCACACCTCGATCCTCGACCGCTTCTGCGCCCCGCTCTGCGCGGCAGTCCTCGCAGCAACACCCGACAACGACACCACCGCCCAGGCGCAGGCGCAACTCGTCGCGCTGGAGCGCGCCAATCTCTTCATCGTCCCGCTAGACGACGAGCGCCGCTGGTATCGCTACCACCACCTCTTCGCCGACCTGCTCCGCCGCCACCTTGCGGAGACCGCCCCCGACGCCATTGCGACGCTCTACGAGCGCGCCTGCCTCTGGCACGAGCGCCAGGGGGACGCGGCAACGGCATACCACTACGCCCTGCAAGGCGGCCACACGGCGCACGCGGCGCGCGTGCTGGACTCGATGGCCCTGGCCCTGATCAACAATTCGGAGATCGACCGCTTCCTGCGCCTGCTCGCCCCCATCCCGGCCGAGTTGCGGGCGGCACACGTGCGCCTCGCGCTCGCCCACGCCTGGGCGCTCATCTTCGGCGTCCACCCCGAGACCGCCGAAGCGGTCGTCGCCACCGCCGAAGCCCACCTCGCACACCCGGAGCATTTGCCCGCAGAATTGCCCGCTCCGCTCCTGGTCGCCCTGATCGCCGCGCAGCGCGCCTACATCGCCAGGCGCATCGGGGAGCCCGCCGCCGCCGTGCAGCACTCGATCGCCGCCCTCGCCGCACTCGATTCTCAGGCGGATGCGCTCGCGGGCCTGGATCTCGCCATCGCCACGCGCGGCCCGGTGCTGCTGAACCTGGGCATCATCCACCAGCGGCTGGCGGACGATCTGCCCGCCGCCGAGCGGGCCTATCTCGCGGCGTTGCCCGTGATCCACGCCTCCAACCGCCCCTTCCCGCTCATCGCCACCTACGGCAACCTGATGACCCTCTACCAGTCGCAGGGGCAATTCGACCGCGCCAGCGCCCTGGGGCAGGAGGGCCTGGCCTGGATCGCGCGCCAGGCGGGCGGGCTCTTCCCGGCCGAGATGGAACTGCGCCTCCCCCTGATCGAGATCGCCTACGAGCGCAACGATCTGACCCTGGCGGCGGCCCACGAACGCCGGGCCGACGAACTGGCCGCGCTCCTGCCCCAGCCAGCGGACGCGCCCCTCAGCGATGACGCGGCACGCCTCTGCCTGGCGCGCTTCCTCCTGGCGCACGCGCGCGGCGAGCAGGAGACGGCGCTGCGCTACCTGCGCGAGGTCGAAGGGGCGTTGCTGCGCCAGGAACCGCGCACGCTCTCGCTCGGCGCGGCGGTCCTGGCCCGGATGCGGCTGCAACGCTGGCGCTCCCAGCCCGAAGATCCCCAACCGCTCGCGGACCTGCGACGCTGGGTGGCGACGAGCGGCCTGCGCGCCGACGCCCCCTTCACCTATCCCGACGAGCCGACCTACGCGGTGCTAGCCCCGGTGCTGCTCGCCCTGGGCGAGCACGAAGCCGCGCACAACCTCGCGCAACGACTCTGCCAGATCGCCGAACGCGCCGGGCGCTTCGGCCACCTGCTCGGCTACCAGTTGACCCACGCCCTCGCACCCCCACACCCGGCCAGCGCGACGCCGCTCAAGCCGCGATCCGGGCCGCCTCACGCTGGCCGAAGCGGCAAGCGCGCGCTGCGCACCATCCTCGACGCAGGCGCACCAGCGCGGGCATTGCTACGCGCCGCACCCGCCACCCCCTATCGCGACACTCTCCGCGCCTTCGGCGACGCACCCGCGCCCGCCCCTCCTATCGTAACATCCCCACTCATCGAGCCATCAGCGCCTCGCGAGCGCGACGCTGCAACCCCTGGCGAGCGGCCAGACCAACCAGGAGACCGCCGACGCGTTGAGCGTCGCAGTCACCACCGCCAAAAAGCACATCAGCAACATCATCGGCAAGCTCGGCGTGCGCAACCGCACCGAAGCCATCGCTCGCGCCAGGGAACTGCGCCTGCTCTTAAAGCAGAGGAAGGGTTGCGCTACCCAGCCCGCGCAGGCGGGCTTTGCGGCGAAGCCCCCAGCCCAGGTTTCCAGTCCCCGCCCCCCAGGCGACCGCCGCGCAGCCCGCTCTAACCCCACCCCTTCGCTACTCCCTCTGCCAGCCATCCGACTACTCCTCCCACCCGGCCACAATTACCCTTCGGCTACCGACAGAGACCGCCACGCTCGCTATCCTGCTCCTCAGGACGCGGCTTCCTCCGCGCGGTAAGAGCGAGGCGAAGGGCGAGTGGAGCACTATCGCATCCGCGTACAAGGACATCTCGACCAGGGCTGGGCCACCTCCTTCCCCGGCCTCGCGCTCACCCGCCGCCGCAATGGCACAACGCTGCTGCTCGGGCCAGTCGCCGATCAGGCCGCCCTCCACGGCCTGCTCCAGCGCCTCGGCAGCCTGGGCCTGCCGCTCCTCGAAGTGCGGCGTCTCGACCGCGCACCAGACCACGAGTGAGGCCCGCGCCCCGCGTGACCAAAGGAGAGGCACCCATGCACACCCGCCCCTTCTACCTCACCTCGCCCCGGCGTGACCCGCACCGAACGCTCCCCCACCAGGGATCGCCGACCGTTCACCGCCCTAACTGGTAGCGAACGATCCCAACGAGGCTTCCGATCTCCCCCGACCCGCTCACGCGCAGCCATGGCGCTGCACCACCGGAGGGGTCGGGGCAACACGAAGATCGGCCGCCTATCTGCCGGGGCCTCCACCAATGGGCCAGGACGCTGTATTAGCTATCGCATGGCCCTATCTGAGAACGTATTTCATTATGAAAGAGGGCTATTCGCGTGTTTACAACGATTCGCCACAACGAGTTGAAGCACGGAACCATCATCCCCGACGCACCGAGCGCAAGCCGGGACGCACAGTATTCACTCGCCGGAATCCTGGGCATCTGGGCACTGGCAGCCGCGCCGATGGGTATCATCAGCTGGATCATCTTCCCGCGCGTGGCACCCCTGCGGAGTCGGACCCATTCGGCGCGGGCATCACGAGGTTCGTCCTCATCACGCTGGGGCCTGGCCTGGTTGTTCGTCCCGTCGCTGATCATCATTCGCCGCGAAGAAGGCATCTGCGCTGGGCGACGGTCAAGCGCAGGTCTCCGGCTCAACGCCCCGCGATCTCGCCGCTGCTGCGCCAGGCCGCGCCTCTGGTTGTGGGTGCTGCCGTTTCTCGTCGCGGTCGCGGTCGTGGAAATCATGTTGAGTTCACCCTTGAACAAGCCTGGGTGTCAGTCTTGCCGTTCCTGGCCGAACCCTCGTGGGCTATAGCGCCGCCGCATTCTTCCAGTCGCAAGAGATCCTGGCACGGCTGCACGGTGCCTGGTGGTTCCTGCTCCTGTTCGTCGCTCACGCGTTCAACACAATCCTGGGGGAAGAATTCCTCTTCCGTGGCATCTTGCTACCGAAGATGGAAGCCAGGTCTGGGCGTTGGTTTCGGGTGGCGAACAGCGTCCTCTTCGCGGTGTACCACGTCCACCAACCCTGGGGTATCCCAAACTCGATCCTGACCGGCCTCGCCTACACCTTCCCCGCCTATCGCTACTGCAGCACCCGGATATTGACCGTCCTCACCCCCAAAGCATCTACTTCACCTTCCTGATCTCGAATCGTGCTGGGGCTGGCGTAACACACGTCTCTAAACAACAGCCGCCTGGCCAACCGGCGCGCGTCACAATGCGCGCCGGTTGGCCGGGCAACAAGGCTTCACCGTTATAGCGTGAGAGCACGTTACGGAACCGACACCCCGTCCAGTCCGCGCAGGCGGACTTCGCGGCGACCGCAGTCGCCTTCAGCCGGGACTTCAGTCCAACGGCCTCTCTCCAACGGCCTCTCCACCGGTCCTCTCCCCAACGGCCCCTCGCCCAACGGCCCCCACTCGGCCCTACTTCGGCCCCGTATACACCACCTCGAACAACACGCGGTCGGGCGACTCGAACATCACTTGATAGTACGTCTGATCGTCCGACCCGGCGAAATCGGGTCGGTGCTGCGGCGTCCCGAAAAGCAACTCCACCTGCCGCCCACCAGGAAGCCCTCCGCCGTCGCATCCACATCGGCGATCGACGCCGCGCCAATCGCCAGGTGGTTCAACCCTGGCCCGTCGTAGTCGTTCGCGACATCCTTGACCTGGCCGACGAACCAGAGGCTCGCGCCGCCCGCATCGGCCACCCCGAGCGACCCGGCGCTATCGTCGATCACCTCCCAACCCAGGAATCCGAACAACTCCCGGTAGAACGGCAGGTTTGCCGCCGCGACATTGAACTGCATGTGGGCGATCCGGGTCTGCATGATCGGTCCTCCTCCTTGGAAATCGGAAGTCGCGCTATCGCGTCGGGCGGCGCACATCGCCGCTCCGTCTGCGCCGTGTGAGCGTGGTCGAAGAGGCCCCGGCTGATGCTGGGGGCGTATTCGACCGTTCTGTGGAGATCGAGCAACTGAAGATAGGGGGCACTCGCGACTATGCCTGCGCCCCCGGCGTCGTCTGGAAGATCGGCCAGCAGACCTCGGTGCGGTGCCGCGACTCGTCGGGCGTTTCGCTCCCGGCCACCAGGTAATGCTCCCTGATCGGCTCCGGCACGCCGATGGCCCGCTCGGCGACGACCTGCGCCCAGCGCCCCATACGTCTGATCGAGGGTGCCGAACGGCCCTGGTGGAGAGGGCGATGGCGAACCCGCAGCGGGCAGCACCAGCGGCGACACTCGCCCGAGGCGTCGTGCGCAGGCGCGACGGATTACGCGACCGTTTCGCCCTGCTCCTCTTCGAGGAGTTCGGCGGCATAGAGGCACGCATCCGCGCCCGCCCGCTGCGCGCCGAGCTGGCCGAGCGCCGCGCGCAACCCGCGAACGCCGCCTGGGCCAGGCGATGGTATCGACGAAGAGATCCGCCCGCGAATGGCGATCGCCGAGCGGGCCGATCGCCCGGTACTCCACGGCGATCACGCCGAAGCCCCTTCGAGCAGATTCCGCAGCGACGCGACCGCCTCCTGGGTCTCCTGAAGTTGCCGCTCCATCCGCCGCAGGTGGGCCAGGATCACGCGTTGCGCGCCCGGACATCCGGCGCACGCAGCACCGTTTTCAACTCTTCCAGCGGCATCCCGCGATATCCCGCAGGCGGCGGATCACCTGCGCGGTCGCCACCTGCCCCACCTGATAGCGCCGATACCCACTCGCCGGGTCGATCGCCGGCGGCAGCAGGCCGATCTCGTGGTAATGGTGCAGCGTCTTCACGCTCAGAAACGTCATCTTTCTTCGCGAAGTCGCCGATATTGATCAGCGCCCGCAGATTGCCCGGCGATTTCATACCCAACTCGCTCACCCGCCACCCTTGCCGCCGTGCGGCCATCTGCCTACATCACCTATCCTAAAACCTCCGGTAGGGGGAGGGGTCAAGTCCCTCTCCAAATTCCCCACGGCTTACGCGCGCAGGGGCGATAGTTGGCTGACATCGCAACCCCACCTGGCAAGCACGCGCGCCACGCAGTCCTCCCACGGAAACTGGGACCCAACCCGCGCAGGCGGGTTTCGTGGCTTCGCAGGCCTCCCAGGCGCAGTTTCAACCGCCAGCCGCCCTTCACATGGCGCGGCGTCGCACAAACGCCACCCGCATCCACAACCTCCATTAGCCGGATTGATCCGGCGCATTCGTAGCCCGGGAGACTTCATCTCCGGGCGCACCCGCACACCACCCACCCCCACCATCATCCTCCCATCCACCCCCGGCGTGGTACCATAACCAGCGGCAAACGGGGGGCAGGAGCAACAACCAGCAGGGTGGGGAGGAGTTTCGTGCTGCAACAATCGATGTCGCGCCCGACATTGGCGGGAAACGCCGATGGCCGGGTCTACAAATACTTCGACCTGATCATGGCCGCCTTCGTGGCGGTGCTCCTGATCAGCAACGTCACCGTCGTCAAAGTCATGCGCCTCGGGCCGTTCCATCTCGGCCCGATCACCCTCGGCCCCTGGGCCACCGACGGCGCGACCCTCTTCTTCCCGCTCAGCTACATCTTCGGCGACGTGCTGACCGAAGTCTACGGCTACGCCCGCTCGCGTCGCGTGATCTGGGCCGGGTTCGCCGCCATCGCCATCGCCGCCGTCATCTACACCATCGTCGGGGAACTGCCCCCCGCCGCCGACTGGCCGAACCAGGGGGCCTACACCGACATCCTCGGGCAGGTGCCCCGCTTCACCGTGGCCGGGCTGTTCGCCTTCTGGGCGGGCGAGTTCTGCAACAGCTTCGCGCTGGCCCGCCTCAAGATCCTGACCGGCGGACGCCAGCTCTGGATGCGCACCATCGGCTCGACCATCGTCGGCGAGGCGGTCGACACCGGCCTCTTCGTCTTCCTCGGCTTCGTCGGCACGATCCCGGCGAGCCTGATGTGGGATATCTTCGTCTTCGGCTTCCTCTTCAAAGTCTGCTACGAGACGCTGGCCACGCCGCTCACCTACCTCGTCGTCAACTTCCTCAAGCGCGCCGAGCACGAGGACTACTATGACATCGGGACCAACTTCAACCCCTTCCACCTCTCCGTGCCCCAGGCGCGCACGCAGCGGGGCGGCGACCCGCCGCGCAACGACGCGGCGTAGGGAGCAAAGCATGGCCGACCCCGCAACCACCGCAGACCTCCCCGGTGCCGTGCGCGCCGCCTGCGCGCAGGTCGCCACCGAGGCTACACACGTGCGCATCGACACCGCGCGCATCCCCGACTACGCCGCCGCCCTGCTGCTCGAAACCCTCCCGACGCCCGAATACGACCTGCAACATCACTTCCTTGGCAACCCCGAGGAAACCGCCGCCTTCGTCTTCACGCTCGACGCGATCAACTTCGGCTCCGGCTACTTCCCCCACCTCCGCAAGCGACCAGAACTCTCCGGCTACTTCACCATCGCCGGTGCCCTCACCGACCACTTCCGCGCGCACGGCCCCCTCTCCGCGCCCGCGCTCGCCACCATCGACGCCGCCGCCTGTCAGCAACTCTTCGACCAGCCCCCCGATGGCGGCCCAATCGACGAACTGATGGCGCTCTTCGCCGCCTCGCTCAATGACCTGGGACGCCACATCGCCGAGCAGTACGATGGACGCTTCGCCGCACCAATCGAGGCGGCCGACGGTTCGGCCACACGCCTCGTCGCGCGCCTCGCGGCGATGCCCTCCTTCCGCGACGTGGCACCCTATCGCGGACGAGCCGTCCCTTTCTACAAGCGGGCGCAGATCACCATCGCCGACCTCACCCTCGCCTTCAACGGCACCGGCCTCGGCGCATTCACCGACCTCGACCGCCTGACCATCTTCGCCGACAACCTCGTGCCGCACGTCCTCCGCGTGGACGGCCTGCTCCACTACGACGACGCCCTCGCCGCGCAGATCGCCTCCGGCCAACCCCTCGCCGCAAACTCGCCGGAAGAGGTGGAAATCCGCGCCGCCGCCGTTCACACCGCCGAACTCCTCGTCGCCGCCTGCGCCGCGCACGGCCACCCCACCACCGCGCGCGAACTCGACTACCTGCTCTGGAATCGCGGCCTCGCGCCGATCTACCGCGAAACGCCGCGCCACCGCACGCGCACCACCGCCTATTAGGCTCTGTTGACGAGATTACTTGAGCCAGATCAGGATGCTGGCGAGGTGGACGAAGGCGAGGTAGCGACGGGCGTACTTGTCGTAGCGGGTGGCGAGGCGGCGGAAGTGCTTGAGCTTGCCGATGAGGCACTCGACGAGGTGGCGCTCCTTGTAGGCGGCGTAGTCGCAGTCGCGCTGGATCGTCCGGCTCTTCTTGGGCGGGATGGTCGCCACCGCGCCCATCTCCCCCGTGATGTGGGCGAGGGTCTTGTCCGCGTCGTAGCCCCGGTCGGCGATCACCTCGCTCGCTTGGACGCCGGTCAGCAGCGGGAGCGCCTGCGGGTTGTCCCCCGCCGCCCCGCTGGTGAGCCGGAACGTGAGCGGGTTGCCCAGCGCGTCCACCAGCACGTGCAGCTTGGTGCCGAACCCGCCGCGCGACCGGCCTAGCGCTTGCGCCGCCGCATCCCCGTTTTTTTGGGCGCGCCGGCCGCGCAGGCGTGCGCCCGCACCACCGTCGCGTCGATCATCACCGCCTGCAGGTCCGGGTCATCCGCCACGGCGGTGAACAGCCGCTCCCACACGCCGAGGTCGCCCCAGCGCGCGAAGCGCTTGTACACGCTGTTCCACGCGCCGTACTCGCCCGGCAGGAAGCGCCACTGCGCCCCGCTGCGGTTGACCCAGCAGACGCCCTCCAGGAAGCGCCGCTCCCGCTCCGGCACCTTCGTGTGGATCTTCGGCTCCGACCGTAGCAGGCCGTACACCCGCGCGAACTGGTCCTCGCGCAGAAAGGGCTGCACCACCACGCCTCCTCGCTCGCCACCCCGCACGCCGCCTCCCGCCCACTCTACCAATTCTCGTCAACAGAACCTAGCAGGAAGTAGCCCGCACATGACCGACGCCCACAGCTACACCATCCGCCCCGCGCGCCCCGACGACCTCCCAGCGCTCCCCGCAATCGAGCGCGCCGCCGCCTCGATCTTCCGCGACACCCCGTTCGCCTTCGTCGCCGACTTCGGGCTCGCTTCGGAAGCCATCGACCCCGCCCACGACCAGATCTGGGTCGCCGCCGACGCCACCGACCACCCCGTCGGCTTCGCCATCGCCCACCCGCTCGACGGCTGCGCCTACCTGCACGAACTCGATGTCCACCCCGACCACGCCCGGCGCGGCCTCGGCCGTCGCCTGATCCAGGCCGTCGCCACCTGGGGCCAGCAGACCGGCGCAGCCGCCGTCACCCTCTGCACCTTCCGCGACATCCCCTGGAACGGCCCCTTCTACGCCAGCCTCGGCTTCCGCCCCCTCCCCGAGACCGACCTCGGCCCCGGCCTGCGCGCCATCCGCGCCGCCGAAGCCGCCGGCGGCATGCCCATCGAGCACCGCATCTGCATGCGCCTCGCTCTCGATTGATAGGCGTTATTGTTTTGGCGTGGTACCGAAATAGCTGCGGAAATCGTCAAGCGGTGCGTCGAAATCTTCGGCCATCCAGATCATGCCTTTGGCACTGCCGAATTGAGGCTTACCGCGCGCAAGTGGCACATGTATCAGCTGCACTATGTGCTGCTCGTCAACCACGATTGAGACCAACTCACCCCGAATGGCTGCTTCAAGCAGCTCGGGCAGGCGATCCCTGGCTTCATCGCGATTTACTTGCAGCATTGGTCAGATACCTGCCTTCTCCCACCAGAGAACCGCCATCTGCGGCGCGGGCGCGGGGATGCGCCAGCCATCGCCATCGCGCACCAGCGCGGCGTGCAACCAGCCCTCCACCAGCGCATCGGCGCGCGGATCCTGCCCGACCGGGCCAACCCAGAGGCGATCCCGCACGAAACGCGTCGCCACCTCGGGCGCATCAAATCGCCACGCCCCGAATTGCGCGGGCTGAATGATCACATTGGCCGCAATGCCAAGCTGATCGAGCACCGCGTAGGCATCGGCGTGCGTCGTCTCGCGCGGGTATGGCACCCTGTGAATCTCGCGCCAGAGGCCATAGAGCGGCGCGTCCATCGCCATCGCGCGCAGCACCACGTAGCACCGCCGCAGCGCATGCCGATCGAGCTTCGCGAGAAACGGCGCAACATCGGCCAGCGGCGACAGCACATTGGCGCAGAGCACCACATCGGCCGGTTCGACCACCGCCTCCATCCAGCGCTGCCCGACAATCATCAACCGCTCAGCATCAACCTCCGCCGCAACAGCATTCTCGCGCAGGATCCCCGCCAGCCCCGCCGACGGCTCGACCGCCACCACCCGCCGCGCCACCCGCGCCAGCGGACTCGCGTAGCGCCCCCAGCCCGCCCCCACATCCAGCACCGTCGTCCCGGCATCGACATGCGGCAACAAATGCTCCAACGGCGACACCAGTTCCCGGATCGACGCGAAAATTCGCGCCCATCGACGCCGCGCGCGACTCCCAGTAATCGCTCGTATCCCCCGTGCGCTGCCGGATCGCCCCGATCACCGCCTCGCGGTGCGCCACCAGCCACCGCCACCGCGCCGCCGCGTCATCAACCAGCGCCGCCGGAAGAACCTCATCCGCCACAGTTCATGACCTTCCCGAATCCATCGAGGAACGAGGGTGGAGAGTGGAGAGAAGAGAGAAGGGACGGATTGAACCACAGAGGGCACAGAGGCACAGAATTGAGAGAGAAACTACTCTCCGCAACCACACGCACCGAGCGCCACCTTTTAAAGTCCCCCGTTTACGGGGGATTTAGGGGGCCTCTCTCCACTCTCCACTCTCTTCTCTCTTCTTCCCCCGCCCCCCTCACCCCTCCGCCTTCTCGATCGTCACCGTCAACCCATACGTCCCCAGGCGCTCGGCGTAGAACTCCGCCTGCTCCTGCGGGCACACGATCACCACCGCGCGCCCGGTCGTGTGCGCCTCCAGCATGATCAAGATCGCCTTGCGCTCGCCCACCCCCGGCACCGAGCGGCAGATCGCCACGATGACCTCATCCATCGAATGATGATCATCGTTGTGCAGGATCACCTGGTACGGCGGGCAGATCTCGACGAAGCGCTGGATATCGAAATCGATATCAACATTCGGCAAAGTCGGGGTAGGGGTGCTCATCGTCCTTCCCAAGAGTTCAAAGTTCAAGGGACGGTTCGAAGATTCGAAAGTTGGAACCTTTAAACCGTCCCTGAACCTCTTACCGCACCAACCCGGCCACCTCGGCCACCTCGACCGGCGTCAACTCCCAGTCGCCCGCGCGCACATTCTCCTCGACCTGCTCGACCGAGGTCACGCCCGCGATGACCGTGGAGACCTCCGGCTGCGAGGCGAGCCAGGCGACCGCCAGTTCGCCGCTGCTGTGGTCGCGCTGGTCGGCCCACTCCGCCAGCCGGTCGATCGACGCCTCCTCCTTCCCGGCCAGTTGCCGCTGGAAGAAAGCATCGCCCCCGTCGGTGCCGCGCGCCCCCTCCGGTCGCGCACCGCCGCGATACTTCCCGGTCAGGATGCCGCCCGCCAGCGGGCTGTAGGGCAC
>JAXLWN010000044.1:0-58536 GCA_046328475.1 Chloroflexia bacterium
GCACTGATCGTGCCCATCGGCGCGGGCGCGGGCATTCCCGACGGCATCACCAGCGCCTTCGACGGCCAGCTCGCGGGCGCGCTCGAAGCCAACGGTTTCGGCGGCAAGCGCGGCGAAGTCGTCGCCTACCCCACCTTCGGCAAGCTCGGGGCGCGCACCCTCGTCCTCACCGGCCTGGGTGAGCAGTCCGACGAGCCCGGCCGCTGGGGCGAGACCCTGCGCCGCGCCTACGGCGCCGCGATCAAGAAAGCGCGCGACGAAGGGGCCCGCAAAGTCGCCGCCGCCCTGCCCGACGGCGCGGACGACGACGACATCGGCGAGATCGTCGAAGGTCTGACCCTCGCCCTCTACCGCTACACCCGCTACAAGACCGGCGAAGCCGCCAGCCCCAAGAAGCAGGTCGAAGCGATCGAACTCTGGTCCACCGGCACCATCTCCACCGACGCCGTCGCCCACGGCCAGGCCGTCGCGGCCGGCGTCGAACTCGCGCGCGACCTCGTCAACACCATCAGCAACGACAAGACGCCACCGCAGATCGCCGAAACCGCGCGCGAAGTCGCCACCGAGACCGAACTCGGCTTCAAGATGCTCGACCGCGAAGCCCTGGAGAAAGGCGGCTACAACAGCATCATCACCGTCGGCAAGGGCAGCTCCGCCGACCCCCGCCTCGTCGAACTGACCTACGAACCGGCGGGCGGCGCGACCAAGACCATCGCCCTCGTCGGCAAGACCATCACCTTCGACTCCGGCGGCCTCGACCTCAAGACCCAGGACGGCATGTACTCCATGAAGAGCGACATGGGCGGCGGCGCGTCGGTCATCGGCGCGATGAAGGCCATCGCCATGCTCCAGCCCAAAGTCCGCGTCATCGGCATCATGACCGCCGCCGAGAACATGCCCAGCGGCACCGCCATGCGCCCCAGCGACGTGGTCAAAGCCCTCAACGGCAAAACCTTCGAGATCGGCAACACCGACGCCGAAGGCCGCATGGTCCTCGCCGACGCCGTCACCCACGCCGCCCGCCTCGGTGCCGACGAGATCATCGACCTCGCCACCCTCACCGGGGCCAAGATGATCGCCCTCGGCAACGTCGCCGTCGCCGTCATGGGCAACAACCAGGACCTCATCGACCGCTTCATGACCGCCGCCGGCGACGCGGGCGAGCGCGTCTGGCAGCTCCCCACCTGGGACGAGTACAAGGACGCCCTCAAGAGCGACATCGCCGACCTCAAGAGCACCGGCGGACGCGGCGGCGGCGCCATCACCGCCGCTCTCTTCATCGGCGAATTCGTCGAAGGCAAGCCCTGGATCCACCTCGACATCGCCGGCAGCGCCATGACCGACGCCGACGGCCCCTACACCGCCAAAGGCGGCACCGGCGTCATGGTCCGCTCCCTCGTCAAATACGTCGAAAGCCAGGCCTAACCCTTGTTTCACCCTCTCCTGCTCGGAGAGGGTCGCCGCCGCAGCGGCGGGATGAGGTCAAAACCCACCGGGAGCCGAGACCACCCAGTCTCGGCTTCCCCCTTCACCCCATCCCAGTCCGCGCAGGCGGACTTCGCGGCGAGCCGCAGCCGGGTACCCGCTTGCGGGTGATTCAGCCGGGACTTCAGTCCACCGGCACCCCCACCGCGCCTATCCCCTCACTCCACCGCCCCTGTCCATCCAACCGCCAAATCGTCAATATTCCGCCAACCTGGCATGATCCGCCCCCCTCCACAGGTTCGTATATGTACGGGCACTCCGCGAAACGCCCGCGCGGCGACGGCACCCGCACCGCCATTCACCGCCCGACACCGGCAACCGCAACGTGGACACCACCCACCACACAGGCACCATCAAGGAGGCCCCACCATGACCAGCCACCAACTCCCAAGCACCACCCCGCTCAAGCCAAACACGCTCACCAGCGCCACCGCCTTAAAGTCCCCCAGGATTGGGGGGATGGAGGGGGGCCTCACTGGCGAGAGCGACGATGCCTCACCCGATCGCGTCAATCCACAACCAGCAGCAAGTTCAGCCGCCGACGAGGAGGTCTGGATAGCTGCGCGTCGCCCAGAAGCGCAATCGCCCGCCAGACCACCCCGGTCTGGCGGGCTTTTTGTTCGCCCGTCGTATTCGCCCGTCGTATCGGAAATCGTCTCGAAAGGAGCACTCGGATGGAGCCAGGCATCTTCGCGCACGGCATCCTCATCGGCCTGTCGATCGCCGCCCCGGTCGGGCCGATCGGCGTCCTCTGCATCCGTCGCACGCTATCCGATGGGCGGCTGGTCGGGTTAGCCACCGGCCTGGGCGCTGCCACCGCCGATGCTGCCTACGGCGTCGTCGCCGGGTTCGGCATCACCGTCGTCGCGCACCTGCTGCTGGCGCACGAATTCTGGATCCGGCTGATCGGCGGCCTCTTCCTCTGCTTCCTCGGCCTCAAGACCTTCGTGGGCACCCCCGCCGAACGCCCGGCCGCCGTCGCTGGCGGACGCTCCCTCGCCGGGGCCTACACCTCCGCCCTCGCGCTCACCCTCACCAACCCGCTGACCATCCTCTCCTTCGCGGCGATTTTCGCGGGTCTAGGCGCGGGCGTGGCGGGCGGCACCACCCCGGCCGCCGCCCTTCTCGTCCTCGGCATCCTGCTCGGCTCCGCACTCTGGTGGCTCATCCTGACCGGCGCGGTCGGCCTGCTCCGCTCCCGCCTGACACCGCCGCGCCTGCGCTGGGTGAACCGCCTCTCGGGCGCGGTGCTGCTCATCTTCGGCGCAATTGCCCTGGTCAGCCTCTTGTGACGGTACGCCGACTCCCGCATTCGGTCAGGTTTTCGGGATTGTCCCGCCACACTCGCGCGTTCAATAGGCAACCGCGATGACCGGATGAGCCGGTAGGTATGGCTAGGAGGAAGCATCCCATGATCGATTTCTCGACAGAGTTCGGCAAGCACGCCAAGGATCGCCTCGAGCGCGAGGAAGTCGGCTGGCTGATCACCGTCGGCAGCGACGGCACGCCGCAGCCCAGCCCGGTCTGGTTTCTGTGGGATGGTGAGACGATTCTGATCTATAGTCGCCCCGACACACCGAAGGTGCGGAACGTGCGCCGCCACCCGCAGACAGCGTTCCACCTCGACGGTGACGAACAGGGCGGCAATATCGTCATCCTCATCGGCGAGGTAACCATCGACGACACGCTCCCGGCCGACCAGCATTCGGCCTACCTGGAGAAGTACGCCGCGCCCATCATCCGCATCGGCCTGACCAACGAAAGCTTCGCCGATGGCTATTCGACTCCCCTCCGCTTCCGTCCAACCCGTTTGCGAGGCTTCTAGCAAGTGCTGAGTGCCGAGTTGAGGAACGAGGAATGCGGAACGGACCCTCTGCCCGACTGCCCGACTGCTCGACCGCCCGACTCAGCACTCAGCACTCAGCACTCAGCACTTCGTGGAGGCCCAATGAATACATCTCGCCAACGCGCCTACCTCGCCTCGCCGCTCGGCTTCGCCGCCTCGACGCAGGCATTCATGGCCGAACTGGTCCGGGCGCTGGGCGAAGTGGTCGATGTTGAAAACCCGTGGGACCTGGGCGGGCCGGAGCTGGGCGCGGCCTTCGACCGTGCCAACCGCCTGCCGGGATACGCCGAGCGCGTCGCCGCCCTGCACGCGATCGACATGGGCATCGGCGCGCAGAACGAGGCCGCCATCCGGCGCAGCGACATCGTCGTCGCCGTCCGCGACGGCGTTTACGTGGAATCCCGCACGGCGAGCGAGATAGGCTTCGCCTACGGCCTCGGCAAGCGCTCCTACGGCCTCCGCACCGACCTGCGCCTCGCGGGCGACAACCTCGGCGCGACCGTCAACCTCCAGGTCCAATACTGGATCGAAGCGAGCGGCGGCGCAGTCTTCGAGCAGGCCGGAGATCTGCTCGCGGCGCTGCGGGCGGGATAGCGGCTTGTAACTGATGAAGAAGCATCAGGAACGGCGGCTGCCCACCGGGCGGCGACGTTCGCGCCGCGCTCGCCACGCGCTCAGCCCAGAGAGCAGCCCACCGGCCAGGCCGAGGCCGAGCGCGTTCAAGAAGAGGAACGCGCCGTAGGGCTGTGGCAGGCGCGTGACGAACGCCCAGACCAGCACCAGCGCCCCGACCAACAGCAGCGCGCCCGCAGAGCAGTGCAGGTGAGTCCGGGAGCAGCGCACTGAACCTCCCCCCGTTGCGGCGTTTGCCGCATCGCGGTCGGTGCGGTGGCCGTGCCGGGCGTGAATGTCGGTGCCTTCCGGTCGATGATCGATCCCTCGCCGGTCAGCGGCGGGGCCGCTGGCGCGAACACCTCCGGCACAATCGCCGGGACTTCGGCGGGCGCGGCGGGCAGGAGCGAACGCCGCGCGCGGACTGGCGCGGCCTGCGGCGGCGCGGCAGCCATCAAACGCACCCCAAGGTGTCCTCGCCCGCCGGAAGGTGTCCGCCGATCCTCGACCGCCCAGCGGCCAGTGGGAAGCGGCGGAGGTTGCCAGTCGCCTCCCTCTCGGCGCGAGGCAGATCGCGCTCGTTGTCGGGTGCGACCGCCGCCGGATCCGGCGGCGAGATGGTGGACTCGGTTGGCGCGGGGGCAACCGGGAAGGCGGGCAACTTGAGGCTGCGACGCTCGCTGAGCGTCGCGGTGACATCCGGCGGGGTAATCTGGTCCAGTGTCGCGAGTTGCTGGCTCGACACTGGATCCTCCACGGCGCGAGGATCAGTTTGTTGCTCACGATATGCGCTTCGCCTTCTGGCAGATCATCGTTCCGTCGCCAGTATGCGTCGCGCCGCCGCCCCAGCCTAGTGTCGCAAGTCTGCTCAACGTACCACCATTGGTACCAGGACTCAGGTCCTGGCGCGAGCAGCCTGACCGGATAGGTGAGATCCGAGGGGAAATGCCGCCGGGCATTCAGGCGAGCCTATGCTCGGTGGCGAGGCGAGTGGCGGCGGCGCGAGTATTGACGCCCAGTTTGCCGTAGATGGCCCGCAGGTGGGTGTTGATCGTGTTGCGGCTAAGGAACAGCCGCTCGGCGATCTGCGGATCGGTCAGCCCCTCGGCCAGCAGGCGCAACACATCCAGTTCGCGCGCGGTCAGGCCGAATGGCAAGCCGCTGCCGACTGCTGCGGGGGAAGTCGTCGTGGGAGCCGCGAGGCGGGCAGTCAGCGCGTCGGCGCGGACGAGCGCGGGCCTGGCCCCGAGGGGTTCGAGAAGCGCGCGAGACTCGGCCAGAATGCCCCCCGCCTCATCCAATTTGCCCTCGGCGGCCCGCAACTCGGCGAGGGCGAGCTGGCAGAGGGCGCGCTCGTAGAGGGCGGCGCAGGCGTTGGCCAGCTCCATAGCAGCATCCAGGTGCGATTGCGCATCGGAATGTCGCCCGGAGGCGGTCGCGAGTTCCCCCAGGAGGCGACAGGTGGCGAGTAAGGCCAGCGGTTGGCGCGGCTCGTTCGCGTGCGCCAGGGCGGCCTCGGCGTGCCTGCGTGCCGTCGCTAGGTCACCCGATGCCCGCGCGTGGCTGGCCTGGAGGAGCCGATTCTCGGCGTGCCAGCGCACCGCGCCGCTCCAGGCCAGCCAGCGACCGTGCGCGGCGATCCAACGCTCAGCCGTCGCCAGATCGCCGCTCGCCAGCGCGAGTTCCGCCGCAACGCCCTGGAGCGCGATGCCGTGGACGAAATGGCAGTCGCCCGGCGCGGTGTCCGGTCCCGCCGGGTGCAATTTGCTTACCCATCCCCAGGCCGCCTCGGCGTTGCCCTGGTGCAGTTCCAGGGCACCGAGCGCCGCAGTCGCGCCGTGCAGGTGGCCCGATGAGCCATCAAGGCCCGCCAGCGCAAGTCGCCTGGCCTCGTCCCAGCGCCCCTCGATCAGCGCGATTGGTAACTCAGCCTGCGAAGGATAGAGTGTCGTGACAGCAGCGCCCTGTGCCCCGGCCCAGGCCTGGGCAGCTTCAGCTGCCAGCAAGGTCCGCTCGGCGACATTGTCTGCCTGGTAGGGCAGCACCGCCTGCAGCAACTCGGCCCAGGTAACGTAGTGGACGTTGTATGGCTGATTCAGGGCCTTGCTTTCAGCGCGGGCGCGGGCGTACTCGTGTCGCGCCCCGGTCGGCTGCCCGAGCGCGGCATAGCCGTGGGCGAGCCCCCAGCGCCCCGGCACGTCCCCTCGGAAAAACTCATCATCCAAAGCATCGGCAACCGTTGCTTCCCCGAGCGTCCGCGCTTCGCGATAACGCCCGGTCCACCCATACCAGTTCGCCAGGGTCCCGCGCAAGCGTAGGGCGCCCGGCAGAATTGGTGCGCCTGTTGCCAGCGGTTGCGCCCGTTCCCCCTCCGGGAGCAGCGTGCCGATGCGTGCCACCGCCACCTCGTTCCCATACCAGCGGCGGTACTCGCCGGGCAGCGCCTCCAACTCTGCCACGCCTTGCTCCATCGCCTCCACGGCTGCGCGCATCTGCCCACTATTGCCATGCGTACCGCCGCGCAGTTGGCGACTGTGCGCGATCAGCGGCGGATCATTCGCCAACGTTCCAATGGCGTCGATCTCGTCCAGATAACGAAACGTCCGCGTCCTGTCGGCGAACAGGAGCAGTTCCGCGCTCAGGTAGAGGAGCCACCCGCGCTCGCGGATGTGCGCCTCGCTTCCTTCCAGCAACGTCGCCGCCGCCGCGAACCGGTCGGCGGCGGTGATGTGCGCCCCACGGCTGCGGGCGCGCAGCCCGGCGCGGATCAGCCACACCACCGCGCGCGGGTCGCCCGCCTGCTGGAGATGGTGCGCCACCGTGTCGGGATCGCGGAATGGGCTCGCGATGAGGGCCTCCGCCACGCGGCGATGCACGCCCCGCCGCCGAATCGCGGGGATGCTCCCGTACAGCGCCTCGCGGATGAGGGCGTGGGCGAAGCGCACCCGCGCCCCATCCGCCGTCTCCGTCAGCATCCGCGCCTCGATCGACCACGCCGAGCGGGCGATCAGGTCATCCTCGGCACTCTCGGCGACCGCCGCCCAGAGGGACAGCGGCACCTCTTGCCCGATCACCGCAGCGATCGCCAGCAGGCGACCGATAGCCTCGGGTACGCGAGCGACCCGCCCCGCGATGACCTGCCGCAGCAGCATCGGCACGGGCGCGGTGGCCAGATCGCCGAGGATCCAGCGGTCACCTTCCTGGATGAGCAACCCCTCGCTTTCAAGGGTCCGCAGCAGTTCACCGACGTAAAGGGCATTGCCCTCGGTGCGCAGGGCCAGGTAGCGCGCAAGCTGCTCCCTCGCGCCATCGCCAAGCGCATAGCGCGCCGCGACGAGCGCCGCGATCGCCGCCTCGTCCAATGGGCGCACATCGAGCCGCTCGGCCCGCGACTCGCGCACGAGCGCGGGCAGCAGCGTGGCGAGCGTGTGGTCGCGGGCGACCTCGTCCGCCCGATAGGTGGCGAGGAGCAGGATCGCCAGGTCGCCGAGGCCGCGCGCCAGCACACGCAGCAGATCGAGTGAGGCGGGATCGGCCCAGTGCAGGTCATCGAGGAGGAGCACGAGCGGGCGCTACGCGGCGAGCGCCGCAAGGTACGCCTGCACGCGCCGGATGCTCGCCTCCTGGCCGGAAAGCGCCTCGCCCTCACGCTCGGGCGGCAGGACGGCGACCGGCAAGGCCGGGAGTTCATTGCCAGCCGGGGCGCGGTCGAACACCTCGCGCCAGGGGCCATAGGGTGGCGTCTCCGAGAGGTCGTAGCAGCGCCCCGCGAGGACCAGCACGTCGCGCCCGGTCGCCTCATGGCACAGCGCTTCGGCCAGGGCGGTCTTACCGAGCCCCGCCTCGCCGCCGATGAGCACCAGCGAGCCGCGCCCGGCCAGGGCCGACGTGAGTGCGGCGCGCAAGGTGGCGATCTCGCGGCTTCGGCCCACCAGGCTCGGGTTGCTGGTCGGGCGCGGCGCGGCGTCAGCTGGCTCGGCCATGGCTCACCTCGACCCCTGAAGCGCGTCCGGTGCCGGTAGGTGCCGAGTCTGGGCGACTGGAGCGCGGCGCTACGCCCCGCCCGGTCGCCCGATCTCGTCCAGCCGTCGCCGGATCACCCGATCGAAGTCCTCGGCGGTGGTGAGCGATTGCCCCACCAGCTCCTGGAAGTCGTCGCGCCCCATCGCCAGGAGGGTGGTCGGGACGGTCGCGCGCACGGTCGCGGTGCGGGGGAGATCGCGCAGAATCGCCATTTCGCCGAAGAACTGCCCCTTCCGCAGCGTGGCGAGCGTCCGGGTGACGCCGTCATCCTCGCGGCTCACCTCCAGCTCCCCGCCGACGATGATGTAGAAGGTCTCCGCGCGGCTGCCCTGGCGCACCACCACCGTCCCGGCCGCGACCTCGACCGTCTCCATGCGCGCGGCCAGAGAGGTGACTTGCTCCGGGGGAAGGTCGCGGAAGACGCTGAAGATCAGGTTCTTCTGGTAGCCGATGCCGAGCAGCTGCCCCGCGCCCACGGCGGTCGCCGCCCCCACGAAGGCGAGCGAGGTCGGCACGATCTCGTAGAAGACGAGGCCGCTGGCCCGCCTGGCCGTGGCGGTCGCGTATTTCTGGCTGAAGCGGTTGCCCAATTGCGCGATCCTGGCCGGGTCGTCCACCCGGCGGCACTCGCCGCTCCCCTGGAGGCTCTGCGTCTCGCGCCAGCTGCTCGCCTGGCGGTCGATCGCGAACGCCACGGCGGGATTCTGCTCGATGTGGCGCGCGGTTGCCGACTCGGGCTGCGTCCAGAAGGCGATCTCCACGCCATCATTGACGTAGAGGAAGGTCGCGGCGTGGGGCATCCCCTGCGCCGATGCGGTCGCGAGCGTCAGCGTCTGCTGCGCGGCGAGGTATTCCAGGACCCACGGCTGCACCTGGGCGGTCGTGTCCATCGCCTCCTCCTTCGTGGAGTCGAAGAGCGACAATCAATGCAGCCCGAGTATAGCATCGTGGGGGCGTGGACCGTGGACCGTGGAACGTGGAGCGTGAAACGTAGGGCGTAAAGCGTGGGGCGCATTCACGTCTTACGCTCCACGCTCTACGCTCTACGCTCTATGCCAGAATCCGCTGGCCGTCGCGCTGCACGCGGAACCAGCGATAGCCATAGCCAGCGACCTCGAACTGGCCGGGCTTCTCGCCGACCGGCTCGTACTTCTGGTCGGCGAAGATCTCGACCAACTCCTCGCCCCGGCCGACCGGGACCTCGGTGATGGCGCGGCGCGGCCCGAGGTTGTGGATCGTGAGGACGAAGGCCTCGTCCCAGTCGCAGCGGTGGGCGAAGATCGCCGGCTCGGTGGTCTCGACGCGCTGGTAGCGGCCCCAGCCGAGCTCCGGGCGCTCCTTGCGCTGGCGGATCAGCCGCTCCATCCAGTTCAGCAGCGAATCGGGGTCGCGCCGCTGGTCGGCGACGTTGACGCGGTCGGGGGAGAAGCGCGGGTCGGTCACGATCGGGCGGCACAACTCCTTCACCCAGGCGGGCGAGAACCCGGCGTGCGCCTCGTTCGACCACTGCATCGGCACGCGCACCGCGTAGCGCCCCTCGATCGCCAGGTTCTCGACCAGGCCGATCTCCTCGCCATAGAAGATCGTCGGGATACCGGGCAGGGAGAACATGATGCTGTAGACCAGTCGCAGGCGGCGCTCGTCGCCGTTGAGCATCGTCGGCAGGCGGCGACGGATGCCGCGCCCGTACATCTGCATGCTCTTGTCCGGCCCGAAGAGCGCGAAGACCTCCTGGCGTTCCTCCTCGGTCAGCTTGTCGAGGCTGAGTTCGTCGTGGTTGCGGGCGAAATTGGCCCACTCGCTCTCGACCGCGATCTGCGGCAACTTGTCGATGGCCTGCTCCAGCGGCGCGGCCTCCTCGCGGGCCAGGGCCAGGATGAGCGCCTGGTTCATGAAGAAGTTGAGGATCAGGTGGAGCTCGTCGCCATCCTCGCCGCCGAAGAACTTGAACATCTCCTTCGGCTCCAGGTTGACCTCGCCGAGCAGGATGGCGTTGCCGAGGCGGCGCGACATGAAGGAGCGCAGGTTGCGCAAGTACTTGTGCTGCTCGTGCTCCTGCTGATTGGTGCCGAACGACTCGATCAGGAAGGGCACCGCGTCCACCCGGAACCCGGAGACGCCGAGCTGGATCCAGAAGCCGATAATCTTGTTGATCTCGTCGCGCACCGCCGGATTGTCGATGTTGAGGTCGGGTTGATGCCGGTAGAAGCTGTGGAAGTAGTACTGCCCCGCGCGCCGGTCGTACGCCCAGTTGCTCGTCTCGTCGCCGGGAAAGACCAGTTCCTTGACCCCACCCTTCGGCCGCTCGTCGAGCCAGATGTAGAAATCGCGGTAGGGCGAATTGCGGTCGGCGCGAGCCGATTGGAACCATGGGTGCTGGTTGGAGGTGTGGTTCACCACGAGATCGATGATCACGCGCAGGCCCCGATCCTTCGCCGTGCGCATGAACTCCACGAAATCGCCCAGCGAGCCGAGCGCGGGGTGGACGTTGTAGAAGTCGGCGATGTCGTAGCCGTCATCCTTCTGGGGCGAAGGATAGAACGGCATCAGCCAGAGGCAGGTGATGCCGAGGCCGGCCAGGTAGTCGATCCGGCTGGTCAACCCGGCGAAGTCGCCAATCCCGTCGCCGTTGCCGTCGAGAAACGTCTCGACATCGAGGCAGTAGACGACCGCATTCTTCCACCAGAGGTCGCTGGTCACCTTGATTTGCATGGGGCCTCCACGAAGTGCTGTGCGTTGCTTTCTGAGGGTCGTGCGGGGCGCAATTGGGCCTCGTGGTGGACGATGAGGCAAGTTCTGGGCCAGTCGGGGAGTTCGGATTTTGGGTCTTTGGGATGGGGTATTGGGGGGTGATGAGGGTGTGTGAAAAGTAGGTTTGTTTTTGCATTTTTGCTTTTTTCTTTCCTTCCCGAGGGTGTGGTGAGGTGAGGAGAGTGGAGAGTGGAGAGAGGCCCCCCTAAATCCCCCGTGAACGGGGGACCTTGACGGATGGCTGGGGTGCGGGGCGGTCATGGTGGGACCTCCTTTGGGTGGTGCGGGTGCCGTTCCCACGCGGGCGCGTCGCGACGCGCCCCTACGGGATGGGCGGCGAATATGGTGTTGGGTGCCGCCCGGTGCTGGGCGTTTGATTGAACGCCTCTGCATTACCGGACCCATGAAGGGGCGCAGATCGTGCCAGGTTGTTGGAAAAGTGATGGTTTGGCGGTTGGATGGATAAGGATGGGGAAGCGGGCGGCGCATCCGGGATGCGCCGCCCGCTGTCTTTGGCGTGAGGTGTGGAAGAGGGGTCAGTCGGCGGCGGCAGGAGCCGCGCCGCGCGGGAGCTTGAGGTCGAGGGACTTGGTCTTGACGACGGGGAGGACCAGCGCCAGGAAGTCGTCCACGGAGATGGAGCCGAGCTGTTCCTCGGTGCGCAGGCGGACGGAGACGACCCCCGCCTCGATGTCGCGGTCGCCTGCCACGAGCATGTAGGGCACCTTCTGCACCTGCGCCGCGCGAATCTTGTTCTGCATCCGGTTGCCGCTGTCGTCGATCTCCACCCGCAGCCCCGCCTCGGTCAGCTTCGCGGCGACCTCGCGCATGTAGGGGATGTGGCGGTCGGCGATCGGAATCAGCTTGGCTTGCACGGGCGAGAGCCAGACCGGGAACGCGCCCGCGAAGTGCTCGATGATCACGCCGAGGAAGCGCTCGGTCGAGCCGGTCACGGCGCGGTGGATGACGACCGGCGTGCGCGGCGTGCCATCCTCGGGGATGTACTCGCAGTTGAGGCGGCTCGGCTGGATGAAGTCGACCTGGATCGTGGAGAGCTGCCACTCGCGCCCGAGCGCATCCTTCGCCATGAAGTCGGCCTTCGGACCGTAGAAGGCGGCCTCCCCTTCGACCGCGTCGTAGGCGACGTTGTTCGCGTCGAGCGAGGCGCGCAGCGCGACGATCGCCTTCTCCCACTTCTCGGGGTCGTTGACGAACTTGCCCTCGCCGCCGGGCAGGGAGAGCTGCACGCGGTAGTCGGTCAGCCCGTAGGTCTCCAGCACCTCGGTGATCAGGTTGAGGCAGAGGGTGAATTCCTGCTGGATCTGGTCCTCGGTGCAGAAGATGTGGCAGTCGTCCTGGGTCAGCGCCCGCACGCGGGTCAGCCCGGAGAGGGTGCCGCTGATCTCGTAGCGGTAGAGCGTGGCGAACTCGGCGAAGCGCAGCGGCAGATCGCGGTAGGAGTGGACGCCCATCTCGTTGTAGAGCGACATGTGCGAGGGGCAGTTCATCGGCTTCAGGCGGAAGGTCACATCCTCGTCCACCATCGGCGGGAACATCACGTCGGCGTAGTTCGCGTAGTGCCCCGAGCGGTGGTAGAGGCTTTCTTTGACGAGGTGCCCCGTCCAGACGTGCTGGTAGCCGTAGCGCGTCTGCGTCTCGCGGACGTACTTCTCCATCTGGTAGCGCAACTGCTCCCCCTTCGGCGTGAAGAGGGGGATGCCCGCGCCGACATCCTCGTTGAAGAAGAAGAGCCCGAGTTCGCGGCCGAGCTTGCGGTGGTCGCGCTTCCGCGCCTCCTCCAGCAGCTCCAGGTAGCGGTCGAGGTCGGCCTGCGTCTCCCAGGCGGTGCCGTAGATGCGCTGGAGCATCGGGTTCTTCTCGTCGCCGCGCCAGTAGGCCCCCGCCACGCTCATCAGCTTGATCGCGCCGATCTTGCCGGTGCTCGCGACGTGCGGCCCGCGACAGAGGTCCACGAAGGGGCCGTTGCGATATAAGGAAATCTCCTCGCCCTCGGGCAGGTCGCGGATCAGCTCCTCCTTATACTTCTGCCCCTTGAAGTACTCCAGCGCGGCCTCGCGCGTCGGGAAGACCTGCGACTCGAAGTGCTCGTCCGCCTTGATGTGCGCCCGCATCTTCTCCTCGATCGCCGCCAGGTCATCGGGCGTGAGCGAGCGGGGCAGGTCGAAGTCGTAGTAGAACCCATCCTCGATCGGCGGCCCGATCCCCAATTGCGCCTCGGGGAAGACCTCCAGTACCGCCTCGGCCATGACGTGCGCCGCCGAGTGGCGCATCCGTTCCAGGTCGTTCAATGGTGCCTCCAGTAGTCAGTGCGTCAGTGCGTCAGTGCGTTCGTGGGGCTAGGGGATGCCCCGCGCCCCGTGGTTCTGCTGTTGTCGTCCATGTGCCACCCCCTGGTCAAGCGCGAAGCGCGGACGAGCGTTGTTCAAGGTACCGCGTTCGTCAGTCTGCTGCAAGCGGTTCGGCGTTGCGCGGCAGTTGCAGGTCGAGCGATTTCGTGGCGATGATCGGCTTGATCAGGGCCAGGAAATCGTCCACGGAGATCGAGCCGAGCTGCTCCTCGGTGCGCAGGCGCACCGAGACCGCGCCCGCTTCGACATCGCGGTCGCCCGCGACGAGCATGTAGGGCACCTTCTGCACCTGGGCGGCGCGGATCTTGTGCTGCATCCGGTTGCCGCTATCGTCGATCTCCACCCGCAGCCCGGCCGCCTTGAGCTTCGCGGCGACCTCCTGCACATAGGGCAGGTGGCGGTCGGCGATCGGGATCAGCGTCGCCTGCACCGGGGCGAGCCAGACCGGGAAGGCCCCCGCGAAGTGCTCGATCAGGAAGGCGATGATCCGCTCGATCGCCCCGATCGACGACCGGTGGATGACGATCGGCTCTTGCTCCTGCCCCTCCGCATCGATGTAGCGGAGGTCGAACCGCTTCGGCATGACGAAGTCGTACTGCACGGTGAAGGCCGTCTCCTCCTTGCCGTGGATGTTGCGCATCTGGATGTCGATCTTCGGCCCGTAGAAGGCGGCTTCGCCCTCTCCCTCGTAGAAGGGAGCCTGTCGCTCGTGCAGGACGCTGCGCAGCACGCCCTCGGCGAAATCCCACATCGCGTCGTCTTTGTAGTACTTCGCGCTGTCCGCCCGGTCGCCGAGCGACAGGCGGTAGCGGAAGTGCTCGCCCGCGACCATGCCCCAGACGCTCGCCGCGTACTCGATCAGGTCGAGGGCCTCGTTGATCGTCGGCACGGCCTGCTCGCTCGTCGCGATGATGTGCGCGTCGGCCAGGCAGAAGCCGCGCACGCGCATCAGGCCGGAGAGTTCGCCCGACTTCTCGTAGCGGTAGAGCTTGGCCAGTTCGGCGATCCGCAGCGGCAGTTCGCGGTAGCTGTGCGGCCGAGATTTGTAGAGCGCGAAGTGGTGCGGGCAGGTCATCGGGCGGAGCATGAACTGCTCGTCGTCGATCGTGATCGGCGCGTACATCGTCTCTTTGTAGTACGGATAGTGCCCGGAGGTCTCGTAGAGGCTGAGGTGGCCGATGTCGGGCGTGGAGACGTGCTGGTAGCCGCGCCTGACCTCCTCCTCCACGATGAACCGCTCCAATTCGCGCCGAATGACCGCCCCCTTCGCCGTCCAGAGCGGCAACCCCTTGCCCACCAGATCGGAGAAGACGAAGAGATCGAGCTCGCGCCCGAGCACCCGGTGGTCGCGCTTCCTGGCCTCCTCCAGCCGGTGCAAGTGCTCGTCAAGCTCCGCCTGCGACCCCCAGGCCGTCCCATAAATGCGCTGAAGCATCGGCCTGCGCTCATCGCCGCGCCAGTACGCCCCGGCGACATTCATCAGCTTGAATGCGCCGATCTGCCCCGTGCTTTCAACGTGCGGCCCCCGGCAGAGATCCGCAAAAGGGCCATTGCGGTAGAGCGAAATCTCCTCCCCGTCCGGCAGATCGCGGATCAGCTCCTCCTTGTACGGCTGCCCCTCGAAGAACGTCAGCGCCGCCGCGCGCGTCGGGAAAACCTCAGTCTCGAAGCGTTCATCTGCCGCGATGTGGCCGCGCATCCGCACCTCAATCGCCGCGAGGTCGTCGGGCGTGAGCGAGCGCGGCAGGTCGAAGTCGTAGTAGAACCCATCCTCGATCGGCGGCCCGATGGCGAGCTTCGCCTCGGGAAACAGCTCCAGTACCGCTTCGGCCAAAACGTGCGCCGCCGAATGGCGCATCCGTTCCAGGTCGTTCATTTGCGGGCCTCCAGTGACGAGTCGTAAGTCGTAAGTCGTAAGTCGTAAGGGGATTCTGGTGGGGCCGGTGCGCCAGGCACGATGGCGTGACGCGCACCGGCCCGCCGGTAGTGCCGTCATCCATGTGCCACCCCCAGGATGAAGTACGAAGTGAGAAGTACGAAGTACGAAGTAACGCTGTGCCGTTGGTAAGCCCACTTCGTACTTCGTCGTTCGTACTTCGTACTTAAAACAGCGCGCCCCGGCATCCGTATCAGGGACGCCGGGGCGCGTGGTTCCACCCTCATTCCGCCGTGGCCTTGATGTGGGCAACGACGCTCTGTGCCGGGTAACGGTGGCGACCGGAGCAGCCTACACAGGCGCGATGCCCTTCGGTGCTCGGCTCACGGGGGGTCTCCGCTCGATCCGCCTGCCGCGAGGGGCTTCCACCCGCTGGCCCCTCGTCGCTGTCGGCGCGCGATCGCGGCGCTGTCCCGCTCACAGCCTTGCGGAAATCCTAGCGAGGGGGAAAGGAGAAGTCAACTGTACGGGAGGTCAGCGCAGGGCTTGGGTGATCGACCTGCGGGCGGTTGAAACCGCGCCGCGAAGTCCACCTGCGCGGACTGGGACCCAACCGACGCCGGGTACCCACCGCAGTGGGTGGGGTTTTGTGGCGCGTGAGCGCCTGCGAGGTGCGGTTTCAACCGCCAGCCGTCTTGCTACGGCTGCGCCTTGTGGTGCAGGAAGTCGTTCTTCATATTCCCGGTGTCATCATCAAGGAGCAGATCGATGACCCCTTTGAGCGAGGTGAAGGAACTGCGCAACTCGTGCGAGACGCGCGCGACGAACTCGGATTTCATGCGGTCCACCTCGCGCTCGCGCGTGATGTCGCGAAGGACGTAGAGGCGGCCGAGGAAGCCTGCCTGCTCGTCGCGGATGGGCGTGGAGTAGAGTTGCAGGTCGCGTTCGCGCGGCCAACATTGCGTCACCTGCGCGGTGAACTCGCGCGCGGTGTCGCTCGCCGTGCCCCCGACGAGGCGCTGGAAGGCTGGCGGGTCGTCAAAGACCTGCTCGACCAGCGGGGCGAATTTCTCGAAGCGGTGGCCGACGATCTCCTCGGCGGCCAGGCCAAAGAGCTCGGCAAAGCACCGGTTGACGAGGAGGAAGCGGCGATCGGGCGCGACCAGGGCCATCCCCTCGCTCGCCGCGTCGATGATGGCGCTCGTTTCGCTGCGCGCCTGGTCGGCCGCATGAAACTGCCGTTCCAGCGCGGTGAGCGTCTCGCGCAGGTCCTCCTCGGCCTGCGCCCGGTCGGTCACGTCCGTGCCGACGCCGATCACGCCGGTCACACGACCGGTTTCGTCGTGCAGCGGCGCGTAATAGGTCTCGAAGGTGCGCCCACCGGAGGTGAGCGCCTGGCTGAAAGACTCGCCAGCGAGGGCGCGCTGGAAGGCCGCGATCGTCTCTGGCGTGCGGCGCTCGTGGCTGTAGATCGAGGTGCCGACCGATGCGCCGGGTTCCGCGCCCAGCGCCTCCAGCCCCCGCCCTTCCGAGAGGGTGATGATGCCGTCCCGATCGATGGAAAAGAGGACGATCGGGGCGCTGGTGATCACCGTGCGCAGGCGCTCCTCGCTCTCGCGCAGCGCGGCGTGCGCGCGGTTCAGTTCCTCGTTGTTCAACTCACTCTCGCACCAGGCGGCGAGATCGGCCAGGTTGGCGATGTCGTCCGCCGAGTAGGTGCGCGGGGTGGTATCGATGACGCAGAGCGTGCCGTAGATGTAGCCATCCGGGCTGCGCAGCGGATAGCCCGCATAGCTGCGGATGTGGGGCGGGCCGACCACCATGGGATTGTCGGCGAACCGGGGATCACGCGTGGCGTCGGGCACCAGGAGCGGGCCGTCACCATTGAGCGCGTAGGCGCAGAAGGTGAGCCCGCGCGGTGTCTCGCTGGAGTCGAGACCCTGGCACGACTTGAACCACTGGCGCTCATCGTCGATCAGGCCGATCAGCGTGATCGGCACCCCCAAGATGCGCCTGGCGACCCTCGTGATCCGCTCGAAACGCTCGTCCGGGGGCGTGTCGAGGATGCCCAGCGCGCGGAGGGCGGCCAAGCGTGCTGCTTCGTTGGCGGGGATTGGTGGTTGCACGCGTCACTTCCCGAGCTGCGCGGCGCGCTACTGCGGCACCGCACCGCCCACGCTCCGGATTTAAGCATAGGAAGGCGGAACCGCTGGGACAATCGTACTTTGGTCCTACATTACCGCTGCGGGGCCGCATACGTTGGTCGCAGCAGTGCGCAGCGCGGCGGCAGCGCGGGGATTCGCCACGCTGGTGGCACCACGCGCGGCCAGATCGTGCCGCGCTCGATCGCAGCCGTAGCCCTGATTGCTCCCGGCGCTGGTGGGGTAGGCAGGACCATTTGGCGATGGCGGGACGATCGTACTGCCGCTAGACTCGGACTTGGTGAGGTACACCCGCACGTTCGCTTGCCTGGCGAACGATGAGAGGCGAGACCCGCGATGCCATCCCCGACCGATCTGGCGATAACCCGAACAAACGCGCCGCTGGCTGCCGCCGCGACCGCCCCCCAGCAAGGCGAACTCCTGCTGATCGTCGGGATCGGCGCGCGGCGTTTCGCGTTGCCGGTCGCGGCCATCGCCCGCGTCCTGCCGATGGCCGCGCCGACCCCGCTGCCCGACGCCCCGCCGGGAATTATCGGCGCGCTCCCCTTCCGGGGGGCGCTGCTGCCGGTGGTCGATCCGCGCCCGCGCCTCGGCCAGCCCGCCGTTGCGCCGCAGCCGGATCAGCACCTCGTCGCGGTCGCCGCTGACGTGCGCTATCTCCTCTGGGTGGATCGCGCCGAGACGGTCGTCGCTGCCCCGCCGCTGGCGGTGGCCGACCTGCCGGGCGAGGAGGCCGAGCCCGTCGCGCCGCACCTCGTCCTGCTGGGCGGCGACTACCTTCCCGTGCTCTCCGTTGCCGCGCTCGCCCCCGCGCCGCCCCATTCGCTGCGCGGCGCGGCGCTGGGCACGAGGACGCAACGATGATCGTGTCCCGCCCGCGCGTGCAGGCCCCCCTCTCGCCGGTGCTGCGGGCGGCGTTCGTGCGACTGATCGAGGAGCGCGTCGGGATCCGCCTCAGCGACCAGCAGGAGCGCAATTTCGGCGAGGTGCTGGCGGCGATGCTCGCGGCGGCGGGCGAGGACCTGATCCCCGATGACCTCTACATCATCTTCCGGCGCGGCGGGCGTGCCGATCTCTTCGCCGCCCTCACCGCGCGCCTGGTGATCGGCGAGACCCATTTCTTCCGCGTCGCGCCGCAGATCGCCGCCCTGCGCGACGTGGTCCTGCCCGGGCTCATCGCCAGCCGCGCGAGCCAGCGGCGGCTCAACCTCTGGTCGGCGGGCTGCTCCAGCGGCGAGGAACCCTACACGCTGGCGATTCTGCTCCGCGAACTCCTCCCGGCGGCCGAGGGCTGGCAGCTTCGCCTGCTGGCGACCGATCTCAGCGCACCGTCGCTCGACGCGGCGCGGCGCGCACGCTACCGCGACTGGTCGTTCCGCGAGACGCCCGAGCGCATCCGCCGCCGCTATTTCGCGCGCGAGGGGGACACCTGGCAGCTGGAGGCCGCGATTCGCGCGATGGTCCAGTTCGCGCCGCACAATCTGATCGCCGATCCCTTCCCCGCACCGGGCCTCGGGTCCTCGGCCTTCGACCTGATCCTCTGCCGCAACGTCACGATCTACTTCAGCCCGGCCGTCACCGAGCGGCTCTACCGCCGCTTCGCGGACACTCTGGCACCGGGCGGCTGGTTGGTCCTCGGCCCCTCCGACCCGACCCCGCCAACGGACTGTTTCGCGCCCAACTACCTCTCCGGAGCGATCCTCTGGCGCAAGCTCGAAGCACCCGCGCCCGCCCCGGTCCCCCCGGCGCGCCCGCCCGTGCCGACCGGCCCCATCGCCGCCTCGCGCGAGGTGCGCGTCGATGTGCCGCTGCGCGCGGGCGTGCCTGCGCCGCGCGCCGACCAGTCGCCGCGCCCGGTCGCACCGCCGCCGGTCGCGCCGCCCCGGACCGGGCTTGGCGAGGTGCGCGCCCTGCTGCGCGGCGGCTCGCGGGAGGCGGCGCGCGAGCGCCTGGCCGACCTGGCGCGCGAGGACCCGTTGTCGGTCGCGACCCACCGGCTGCAAGGGCTGCTGGCGCTGGAGGATGGCGAGCCCGACGCCGCGCTGGCGAGCCTGCGCCGCGCCACCTTCCTCGACGCCGACGACCCGCTGGCGCAGTTCGGCCTCGGGCGCGTCTATCGCGCGCTCGGCGACGAGAACCGGGCGCGGGCGGCATTCCGGCACGCGCGGCGGCTGATCGCCTCCTGGCCCGGCGATCGCCCCATCCCCGGCGACGATGGCCTCTCGGCGGAAGATCTGCGCGGGGGGCTCGACGCGCAACTGGCGACGATCGGTGAACCCTGGAAGGCGGGTGTGTGATGGCAAGTTCGCCGGTGCTCACCGGCCTGGATGATCCGGCGGCGATCCCGTCGCCCGAGGAGCGGACGCTGCGCGAGCGCGCCCGCCTGTTGGCGCTGGAGCCGGGCGAGGAGGGCGCGGCGGCAGACCGCCCCGAAGCCGAGTTCCTGCTCTGCCGCCTGCGCGACGAGTGCTACGCGATCGACCTGGCCGTGCTGCGCGCGGTGCAGCCAGCGCGCGGGCTGGCCCCGATCCCCTGCACCCCCGCGTTTGTCGCCGGGATGCTCAACGTGCGCGGCACCGTCGTCACGGTGCTCGACCTCGCGCAACTCCTCGATCTGGGGAGCATGGCCGCGCCGGAAGGGGCGTTCGCGCTGCTGACCGACTGCGCGCGGGGGGGCGGGCAGGGGCAGGTGGGTTTGCTCGTCCACGACGTGCTGGGCGTGCGGCGGCTGCCACTCGGCGACCTCGACCGCGCGCTCTCCGGTAATCCGGCCGTGCGCGGCATCGCCGGGGGCGAGATTGTGGTGCTCGATCTGGCGACGCTGCTCGCCGACGGGCGCTTTGAAGTCCACGAAGAGTGGTGACGCGCAGGCGGGGCGGCACGCTGTCGTCCTGAATCCGCGCGGGCGTGTCGGCCGCGCAGCGCGCGGCCATGACGAAGGGGAGATCAGATGGCGACCGGTTCTTTGGGCAGGGGGCGCGCGTATGCCGACGTGGGTGAGCCGCACGGCGGGGGCTCCTCCGCCGGCGAGCGGCGCGGCGGGCTGTTTGGCTGGTTTACCAATCTCCCGGCGCAGGCGAAGGGGCTGATCGCGCTCGTCCTGGTCGTCGGGATGATGACGGTGCAGAGCGTCTTTGCCTACCGGATGAGCCTCGAAAGCCAGCAATCATCCGCCCTGGTCTCCCACACCGATCAGGTGATCGGCACCGCCACGTCGGCGCTCGCCACCATGAACGGGATGGAGTCGAGCCTGCGCAGCTTCTATGTCACCGGCCGGGAGGACTTCCTCGCGCCGTACAACGAAGGCAAGCTCAGCCTCCAGGGGAGCTTGCGCGATTTGAAAGAACTCACCGCCGACAATCCGACCCAGATTCGGCGCTGGGAGGACCTCGAAAGCCGCATGGCCACCTGGGAACGCGACGTGGCCGACCCGGGGATCGCCCTGCGCCGCGACGTTCTCGCCGGGCGTCGCCCCTACGACGATGTGATCGCCTGGGTCGCGAGCGGCGTCGGGAAGCAGCAGACCGACGCCATGCGCGGCATCTTCACGGCCGCAGAAAATAGCGAGCGCGACCTGCTCGAAGAGCGGCAGCAGGCGAACGATCGCGACGCGACCCGTCTGCGGCAGGTCATCGTCGGGGGCTCCATCGCCACCTTCCTCACCGGCCTGCTGATCGTGACCGTCCTCACGCGGGACAGCACGCGGATGACCAAGGAGCTGGCACAGGCGGCGGCGGCGATCGCGGAGGGCCGCCAGGACCAGCAAGTGACCTTCCACTCGGGCGACGAACTGGGGCAACTCGCCGACGCCTTCCGGGCGATGATCGCCTACCAGAATCGGATGGCGCTGGCCGCTGACGCGATCGCGCGGGGCGAGTTGGGCGAGTCGGTGCAGCCGTTGTCGCCGCGCGACGTGCTCGGCAACGCCTTCGCGCGGATGACCGAGAACCTGCGCGGCCTCGTCGGTGAATTGCAGTCGGGGATGCACAACCTCTCCAGCGCCGGGGCCGAAATCCTGGCCGCGTCGGCGCAGCAGGCGGCGGGGGCGACCGAGCAGTCGGCGGCGATCGCCGAGACGACCGCCACCGTGGACGAGGTGCGCTCCTCGGCCGAGCAGACGGTGATCATGGCGCAGGTGGTCACCGAGACCGCCGCCCAGGCTAACCGCGTGGCGGAGGATGGCGTGGCGGCGGTGCGCGACGCGACCGCCGTGATGGCCGACATTCGCGAGCGGGTGCAGTCGATCGCCGAGAACATCCTCACCCTGTCGGAGCAGGGGCAGCAGATCGGGGAGATCATCGCGACGGTGAACGATTTGGCGGACCAGTCGAATCTCTTGGCGCTGAACGCGGCGATCGAGGCGAGCCGGGCGGGGGAGCACGGGCGGGGGTTCACGGTGGTGGCGCAGGAGATCCGCACGCTGGCGGAGGGGTCGAAGGGGGCGACGGCGCAGGTGCGCACGATCCTGTCGGACATCCAGCGGGCGACGAACGCGGCGGTGATGGCGACGGAGCAGGGGACGAAGGGGGTGGACGCGGGGATGCGGACGATCGACCGGGCGGGGCGGACGATCGGGGAGCTGGCGGAGGCGATCCGGCAGGCGGCGGGGTCGGCGGCGCAGATCACCGCGTCGGTGCGGCAGCACGCGGTGGGCATGGAGCAGATCGCCGCCGCCATGGGCGACATCAACGGCGCGACCAGCCAGAATCTGGCGGCGGTGACGAATACGCGGGAGTCGGCGGAGAATTTGACCGATCTCGCCGGTCGGCTGAATGGCCTGACCGTGCAGTATCGGATGTGAGCAGATGGCGGCGATGGACAGCGTGGAAGACCTCGCTCAACAACTGGATCGCACCTTCGACGCCGAGCTGACCGACCGCGTCGGCGCGCTCGAACGCGGGCTGCTGGCGCTGGAGGAAGCGGACGGCGCGAGTGTCGCCGCGCACGCGTTCGACACCCTGCACGATGCCGCTTACAACCTCCAGGGGGCGGCGCGGGTGATCGATCTGGCCGATGTCGCCCACCTCGCGGGCGCTCGCGGCGGCGTTCGACATCGCGCGCCAGCCGGACATGCCGCTCAGCGCGGCCTGGTTCGCGGCGGCGCGGCGCGCGGTCGCCTTACTCCCGGCGCTCGCGGCGGGCGGGCGGCTCGGCACTCGCCCGCCGGAGTTCTTCGACGTGCTGGCCGATCTCGCCGCGCCGCCCGGCACCGCCGCACCGCCCGCCCCGGTTCCGGCGATCGAGGATCGCCCGCAGCTCCCGCCGCGCCCGCGACGGCACCATCGGCCGATTCGGTGCGCGTGAATGTCGGCAAGCTCGACACGCTGCTGGCGCAAACCGGCGAGCTGGCGGTGACGCGCATCCGGGTCGGGCAGCGCCTGGCCGAATTGACCGAGCTGCGCGACGCCCTCGCCGAATGGCAGCGCGAGTGGCGGGCCAGTCGCCGTGGTCGCGCGGTGCTGCGTCGCCAACTCGACGTGTTGGGAGCGAATCGGGCCTCGCCCGCGAATTATCGACGCTGCTGCGCGCCGCAGGCGCGCCGAGGCGAAAGCGCACGACCTCGGGCAGCGTGTCGCCGACCTGGCGACCCGGCTGCGCGGGGATGTCACGCAACTTGGGCTGGTCGCGGAAGGGCTGGCCGACGAGGTGCTGGCCGCGCGCCTCCTGCCGGTGGCGAGCGCCTTCGGGCCGTTCGAGCGGCTCGTGCGCGACTGGCGCGCGAGCAGGGCAAGCCGATCAACCTGATCATGACGGGCGGTGAGACCGAGATCGACCGCAAGATCCTGGAGCGTCTGCGCGATCCGCTGATGCACATGCTCCGCAACGCGGTGGACCACGGGATCGAGTCGCCCCAGGCCCGCGCCGCCGCCAGCAAACCGGCGACCGGGCGGATCCAACCGGCGGTGGCGAACCGGGGCGGGGCGATCGAGATCGCGCTGACCGATGACGGCGGGGGACTCGATCCCGCCCGCTTGCAGGCGACGGCCGTCCGCAAGGGCTTGCTCAGCCCGGAGCGCGCCGCCGCGCTCGACGAGGAGGGCTCGTTCGCCCTGATCTTCCAGCCCGGCTTCTCCACCACCCCGGTCGCCACGGCGACCTCGGGGCGGGGCGTCGGCATGGATGTCGTGCGCGACGAGGTCGCCCGCCTCGGCGGCCACATCCACACCGCCAGTGCGCTCGGGCGGGGCACAACCTTCACGATCACGGTGCCGCTGACGCTGGCGACGACGCGGGCGATCCTGGTGGAGCAGGGTGGGCGGACGTTCGCCATCCCCTCGGCCCCGATCGAGCGGACCGCGCGCGTGCGCATCTCCGCGCTCGTGGCGCTCGAAGGGCGGCGCGCGGTGCTGGTGGAAGGGCGACCCGTGCTGGTGGTTGAGTTGGCCGATCTCCTGCAAGTACCGCCAGCGACGCGCCCGACCGACCCGCGCGCACGGCGCTCGTTCATCGTGCTGCGCCAGATGAGCGCCGGGTGGCGCTGCTGATCGACCGGCTGACCGGCGAGCAGGAACTGGTGATCAAGCCGCTCGGCTGGCCGCTGCGCCGCGTGCGCAACGTCGGCGGCGCGGCGGTGCTCGGCTCCGGCGAGACGGTGCCCATCCTCAACCCCGCCGATCTGCTGCAAGGCGGACTGCGCCTGGCCCGGGTCGGTGTCGGCGTTCCGGTTGGGTCATCGGGCGCGCACGACAATCACGCCGAGGCTTCCCCCGCCAGGCGGCGGCGCGTGCTGGTCGTGGACGACTCCCCGACGACGCGGATGCTCGAGCGGGGCATCCTGGAAGCGGCGGGCTACGACACGGTCGTCGCGGGCGACGGCGCGGAGGCGCTGGGCCTGCTGTCGCGCGAGACGGTCGATCTCGTCGTCAGCGACGTGGAGATGCCCAACCTCGACGGCTTCGGCCTGACCGCCGCGATCCGCCGCGACGAGCGGTTGCGGCATCTCCCGGTGGTGCTGGTAACATCGCTCGACGACCCGGAACACCGCGAGCGCGGCGTCACGGTCGGTGCCGACGCCTACCTCGGCAAGCGCACCTTCGATCAGGGCCAACTCCTCGACACGATCGGCAGATTGTTATGAGTGGTGCCGCCGCCGCCGCCCTCGATCCGGGACGCCCCCTGCGCGTGCTGGTCGTGGATGACTCGGAAACACAACGGACGATCCTGGCGGCGTTGCTCGATGCCGACCCCGGGCTGATCGTCGTTGGCCGCGCCGTGGATGGGCCGGAGGCGATTCATCACGCGGCGAAGCTGCGCCCCGACGTGATCACCATCGATCTGCGGATGCCGGGCATGGATGGGCTCGAAGCGACCCGGCGGATCATGCAGGAGACCCCCACGCCGGTCGTCATGGTCGCCGCCGGGGTCTCTCCGGAAGATCGCCGCCTCGCGGCCGAGGCGCTGGCGGCGGGCGTGCTGGCGATCGTGCCCAAACCCACGCCGGGCCGGGCCGGCGAGCGCGCCGCCGCCGAACTGGTCGAGACGGTCAAGCGGATGGCGCAGGTGCGCGTGATCCGGCGCTGGTCGCCCGAACGGATCGCGACGGGCCAGTTGCGCTCGCCGGGGGGCCGTGTCGTCACCGGGCAACTCGGCACGCCTTCGCCCGCCGCCCCGGTCGCGCCGCCCACCTCGCGCGCCCCGGAGTTGGTGGCGATCGGGGCCTCGACCGGCGGCCCGCAGGCGCTCCACACGATCCTGACGCGCCTCCCGGCCACGTTCAGCCCGCCGGTGCTCGTCGTGCAGCACATCGCGGCGGGCTTCTCCGCCAGCATCGTCGATTGGCTCGCGCCGCAATGCAGCCTGCCCTTCCAGATCGCGCAGGCGGGGATGCGTCTCGACCAGCCCGGCATCTACCTCGCGCCGACCGGCCAGCATCTGGTCGTCCAGGGCAATCGACTCGGCCTGAACGACGAGCCCGCCGTGCGCGGCCACCGGCCGTCGGCGACGATCCTCTTCCGCTCGGTCGCGGCCAGCTACGGCGCGCGGGCGATCGGCGTCCTGCTGACCGGCATGGGGGACGACGGCGCGGTCGGGCTGGCCGACCTGAAGCGGGCCGGGGCGATCACGATCGCCCAGGACGAGGCCAGTTCGGTCGTGTTCGGGATGCCGGCGGCGGCGATCGCGCTCGGCGTGGTGGACCACATCCTGCCGCCGCAGCACATCCCCGGGCTGCTGGTGCGCCTGGCCGTCGGCCCCGCCCGCCCGTCGCGCACCATCTTGCCGTCGCGCGGCCTGTAGTCTGGAGAATCGCCGGTGGGACTCGATCTCAGCGCTTACCTGGAAGATTTCCGCGCCGAAGCAGGCGAGCACCTGCGTGCGCTCGATGCGCAGCTGCTCGCGCTGGAGCGCGACCCGGCCGACCCCGCGCCGATTCGCGCGATGTTCCTGGCGGCCCATTCGCTGAAGGGCTCCGGCGCGATGATGGACCTCGCCGATGTCGAGGCGCTGGCGCACGCGGTGGAGGATGTGCTCGCGCGCCTGCGCGGCGGGGAGCAGCGGCTCGACTCGGCGACCGCCGACCGCCTGTTCCGGGCGTTCGATCTCCTGGGCGAGCGGGTCGGTCGCGCCGCGCCCGGTGCCTCGCCGGTGGACGCGCCGATCGCGGCGATGATCGCGGCCCTCGCCACGGTGGAAGCTGCCGCACCTATTGTGGCCGCCCCCGCGCCACCGCCCATGGAATCGCCGCGCGATTGCCCGGTCGCCTTGCTGGTCGAGGCGTCGCCGACGGTGCGGCTGCTGCACGCCGCGCTGCTCTCCGGGGCCGGTTGTGATGTCGATGTGGCGATGGATGGGCAGGAAGCCCTGTTGATGGCGGGCGTACGCCGCTACGATCTCATCGTCAGCGGCTTGGCGACTGGCCACCTGCGCGGCCCCGACCTCGCCACCGCGCTGCACGAGCGGATAGGCGCGGCGATGCCGCCATTTATCCTGATGCACCATGATGACGCCGACGCGATCGGCGACGCCTGGATCGCGGCCCACCTGCGGACCGCGCCGCCCGCGCGCGAGCGCCTGACCGCGACGGTGAGCGCCCTACTTGCCCACGCCGCCCGCGACTAGCGCCGGGCTGCCTGCGGCCACTTCGACGCGGTTCCGTCCGCGCCCCTTCGCCTCGTAGAGCGCGCCGTCGGCGGCTTCGATCAACTCCTCCGGGCTGCTATTGCTGTCGGGATAGAAGGCCGCGATGCCGACGCTGAGCGAGACGATCGGCCCGGCGGACGAGGCCGCGTGCGGGATGGCGAGCGCGGCGATCTCCTCGCAAATCCGCGCGCCGACGGTCCTGGCCCCTGGCAGGCTGGTGTTCGCCATGATGACCGCGAACTCCTCGCCGCCGTAGCGCGCGACGAGGTCGCCCGGCCGGAATGCACCCCGCGCGAGGGCCGCCCCGACGCGCTGCAAGCAGCGATCCCCCTCCTGGTGGCCGTAGGTGTCGTTGTAGCGCTTGAAATGATCGATATCGATCAGCGCCAGCGCCACCGGCAGTCCGCTGCGCGTGGCGCGGGTCCACTCGGCGCGGAGCGCCTGGTCGAAGTGGCGGCGGTTGGCGATCCCTGTCAGCCCATCGGTGAGCGATAGTTGCTCCAGCTGGTGGTTGAGGCGTTCGAGTTGCTGCTTCGCCTCCAGCAAATCCCGCTCGCGCGCCTCGCGCTGGTCGATCTCCGCCTTCAGGCGCAGCGCCGACTTCACGCGCGCGAGGAGCTCGACGCCATCCTTGAGCGGCTTGACGATGTAGTCCATCGCGCCCGCTTCGAACGCGGCCTGGAGCGTCTCAAGGCCATCGGCCCCCGTGACCATCAGGACCGGCACGTTCCGCAGCTCGTCGCACGCCTTGATCGCCCTGGTCGCGGCGATGCCGTCGGTGTCGGGCAGCACGTAATCCATCAGGACCAGATCGACCGGCGTGCCGGGGTGGCCCTCCTCCATCCCGAGCATGCGGAAAGCGGTCGCGCCGTTCGCGGCCAGCATGACGTCGGTATAGCCGCTCCTGGCGAGGATGTCGCCGAGCATCCTGCGCATCACGAGGTTGTCGTCAACCACCAGGATGCGCCCGCTGTGGCATGGTGCCAGCGTTGCCGCTGTGTTGTCGCCCATAACCCGCTAGCACTTGCCCGCCGTTTGCCGCCACAATCCGGTGATCGCGCGACCGACAGTTGCAGCTTCAGCGTAGCCAAGCACGGCGGCATGAACAATCCCCCGATGGTCCCGCCGCCCGGCGCGGGCAGTCATGGGCGCGCATTGGCCGGATGGTACGGGGGCGGTTTGTCGCATCGGAAAGGGGCTACACCTGTGGAGACACCCAATGGACTCTGCCAGGTTCCGCGCTGATGGGATACACTGTGTGCGTCGTAACCAGAACCGAATACTCTCCCACGGTGATTGCCAAGGTAGGAAGAATGGAGTCGCTACTGCAGAATGGACCTCTGCCCCTTATTGTGGTCGGGTTCTTCGCGCTGACCATATGGAACGCCATCTGCGAGCGCAAGTTCAAGGCGCTCTATCGGGCGCGGCATAGCGATTCTCCGCCCGCTACAATCGTGGAGGAGATCGAGGCGTGGAGTCGAGGGCGCGTGACACTGGGCGCGTGGAACAGCATCTATCGGACACCCCAACCCGAGCCTGAACTGGAGCGGGCGCGTCGGCAACGGCAGCTGGCGTCGTTGCTCTATTCCGCCTGGATTTTCGGATGGCTTGCGGTGAGCATTCTGCTCGATAGATAGGATTCGACACCAGGGTGGAAAGATTTCCCGCTGATCGCGTGCCCCGCCCGCGTATCTCACTTCGTCAACTGCGCCCGCCGCACGGCGCTGGCGTGCGCCGCTGTCTCCAGGCTGTCGGGGAGGGGGGGCAACTCGACCGGGCCGTGGCGGCGGGCGAGTGCCTGCGTGAGCAGCAGATCGGCGAACCAGGGATTCTTGGGCAGGAGCGAGCCGTGGAGGTAGCAGCCATACGCGTGCTTGTAGCGCGCCCCGCCGCTGCCGTCGCGCCCGTTGTTCCCCGCGCCGACGACGACCGAGCCGAACGATTCGGCCTTCGGCCCGACGAAGGTGAGCGCGCTGTGATTCTCGAAGCCGACGAGATCGCCGTCCGGCGTGGCGATCACGCTGTTGCCGATGAAGCGATCCGGCCCCGCCTCGCTCGTCACGTCGATCAGACCGATGCCCGGCAGTTCCGGGCCGTTGTGGGGGCGATAGTAGTGCCCGAACAACTGGTAGCCCCCGCAGATCGTCAGCGCGACCGCGCCCGCCTCGATCGCGTCGCGCAGCACCGCCCCCTTGTCGCCGTTGTCCCGCCGCGCGAGGTCGGCCGCGACCGCGATCTGCTCCTTGTCCTGTCCCCCGCCGAAGAAGTAGAGGTCGTGGTGCCCCGCAGCCAACGGCTCGCCGATCCCGACCTGATCCACCGCCACGTCGATCCCGCGCCACTTCGCGCGCTGGCTCAGCGCGATGATATTCCCCCGGTCGCCATAAATATTCATCTCCGCACCATAGAGAAAGGCGATCCGCAGGTCCAATCCGCGCAATTCCTGTGGCATGTGAAAACCTCCAGGGGGGGTGGTACGTATATGTTAGTGGGAGTTGAGTTGTTCGAAGGTTGAAACGTTCGAACGTTCGAAAGTTTGGAGGTTGGACACAAGCCGCGCTCAGGGTGAACCTTCGAACCTTCGAACCTTCGAACCTTCAAACCGCGAACCCAATTCCGCCAGCGAAAGGGTAGCAGCGTCGCATGGGAGCGGCAATGGCGTCCATCGTTCTCTCCCCCCTGGCCGCGACCCTCGACCTGACCCCGGCCCACCTCTGGTTGCGGAGCGAGCGGCCCCTGAGCTTCCTCTCCTCGGCACCGGGCGGCGATGGCGTCGCGGTCGGACGGCACATTATCAGCCTCTACGTGGACAAGACCTACCGCAGCGACGAACCCGAGCGCGATCTGGCCGCGCTGGCCGAACGCCTCGGCGTCGCAGCACATGAGGGCTGGGTCGGCCTGATGACCGGCGTGGCCCTCGACAAGGCGGCCGTGGTCGTGCGCGAGCACGACGGACTGGCCGTCGCGGCGGTCGTCACCGTCGGCCTCGGCAACGCCTCGGCGGCGGGGCGCGACCCGACCGGCGGCTGGTTCGAGTCGCCGCCCCCGGCCGGGACGATCAACACGATCGTGCTGGTGGGCGCGCCGCTGACGGCGGCGGGCGCGGTGAACGCGGCGATGACGGCAACCGAGGCCAAGGCGCTCGCGTTAGCTGATCGGGGGATCCGCACGCGCGCCGGGGATCTGGCGAGCGGCACCTCCTCCGACGCGATCGTGATCGCCGCCCCGTTGCCGACCGCCGACGGACCACAGCCGTTGCGCTACGCCGGGACGGCCACGGCGCTCGGTTGGCTCATCGGCCGGGCGGTGCGCGAGGCGATTACCAGCCGCCTCCCGGACCGATCGCCCGGGACGATCGACTAGGACCAGTCGGGACCAATGCGCGCTGGTATCCCGGCGGTGCTGGGGGGAGAATAGGCACAGACCTTGCTATTATGAGATCGATGGCGAGGGGAACAGCGGACTCTCTCCTGGCGTTATATACTGACAGAGACCCCTTTCCCGGTTGCAGGAAGCGGGGGTCGCGGACGCAAAGGAGCGTGGAAGATGGCTGAAAAAGAGCAGCAGGACGTTGTAACCCGCGCTGCTGATTCGCCACTGCACCAGCAGACAGTCGAAGAGGTGACTCCTGAGCAGCAGGAGTGGCTCCGGCTGGCTGGTTTTAGTCGCAAGGACTGGCAGCGGCTGGTCTACGCCCGCTGGCGCTATCGCCAGGGTATGCTGACCGACTATCCGCAGGCGAGCTGATCTCGGGCGCACTGTCCCACAGTCCGTGTCATCGCCGGTCCTTCGGCGTCACGGTTGAGAGAGAAACATCATGGCAAACACCGAGCGCCGTGGAGCCGAGAAGCTGATCGAGCAGGTAAAAGAGGCGGTCGACCGCCTCGCCGAAGCTTTTGATCGCCTGGTTACTGGGGAACGCCCCGCCCCGGCCCTCATCCCCGTCCGGCGTCCCACCGCCGAGGAGATCCGCCGCGCGAGGCAGCGCGGCCGGTATTAGGCTCCCGGCACGGCCCGCCCACGGCAGCTACGAAACTCGCGAGAGGCGCGGCGCTATTCGCCGCGCCTCTCGTCGCCTTCTCAGGCCCACATGGCTATGGGCTATTCGCCCAGCGCGACTATGACGCCAGCCTGATCGCGACCTCTGTCTCCCACTTCGCCATATCCGGTTCCTCGTCCGGGTTGGTCAGGAACGTCTCCAGCCGCGCGCCGAACGCATCCCCTTGCGCCGTCTCCCACTGGTCCCACGCCAACCCCTGCGCCGCGCCCCAATCGAGCAGCGCCTTGTTCGCCGGGATGCCCTTGGTCACATCGGCGTAGACCAGCGAAGCGTAGCGCCCCGCCGGGAGCACGCCCGCCGCGATGCGCCCCTCGCCCGAGAGCGTGGTGGCGGTCGGGAGGCCCATTTCGATCTCGAGCCTGCCTGCCATGTCGATGATGTGATACCGAATGAACGGCGCACCCACCGGGCTGATGCCCCGCTCCCGGCACCAGGCGAAGAGTTCACCGTGCGTCTGCGGAATCACCGTCGGTAAGTCGCGCATCGCCGCAGTTGCGCGAATGCCCAGATATGGCTGCTCGGCGCGCTCCTCGATCTTCGGCTCGGTGATCACGTACCCCTCCTTGACGTAAAACAACGAACATTGTGCTTGTCAGGGGATCAGTATCAGCCCATGCCCGATAGATTTTAGCACATTTGTGCTTCTGGCGGGATAGATCCTCGCGTCGAATACGTGCCAAGTCGCGCCCGAATGTGGGGTGATCTGCGGTCCACCGAACGAATCGGCACGCTCCTTGCAATGTATCTGGCGTCGGGCGTAGGGGCGTTGCAGCAGCCGACAGAACGCCAGAAACGACGCGCAGCGTGCAGACAGAGCAGTAACGGAGGAGCCATCATGGCAATGACCATCCCCTTCCGGCGGCAAGAGCGTTTTCCTGCCTTGCAGCAAGCACGGCGAACGGCGGGCACCCAGGCCCGGAATCTTGCCGACACCGCCGGGGTGCAGGCGCGGCAGTTCGCCGACCTGGCTGGCACCCAGGCACGGCAATTCGCCGACGCCACCGGCCCGCAGGTGCAGCATCTGGCCGAAGTGGCCGGGACGCAGGCGCGACAGCTGGTCGCGACCGTCGAGCAGCGGCTGCCCCTTCGGCGGCGCACCCCCTGGTACGCGCGCACCTGGGCGAAGTCGCTGTTCGGCGTCGCGGCGATCGGCGCGGGCCTGGCACTGGCGGCGGCGGCGTTCATGGCGTGGCAGCGCTTCATTGACGCCTCCGCCGAGCAGGACGCGACCGACGAGCGCGGCTTCGCCACCACCCGCACCGAGGAGTACGACGGGCACCGCGCCGAGGGCGACGAGCACAACGATACCGTGCAGCAGGCGGCCAAGGAGTCGTTCCCGGCCAGCGACGCGCCGGTCTGGGGCAGCGGCCCGGACGTCCCGGTCATCCGCCAGGGCGAGCACAAGGAGGAGTTGCCATACCAGCAGTAACTCGCTGGATCGCAACAAACAACTTCCCGGCGCGGGGGCGACGTTCAGGTCGTCCCCGCGTCGCGCATCCCTGAACGTTTGCCACGTGCCCCAAACGAGCAAAGTTCCGCCCCACTTGCTATAGTTGATCGCAGTGTGCGTCTACGTCGGAGAGGAGTCCTGGGCATGTTTGAGATGGGAATGACGCAGGAGATGGGGATGCGCGTCACCCCGATGCTCCTGAATCTGGTCCATCTGCTGGCGCTGCCCAGCCTTGATTTGCAGCAAGCGGTCCAACAGGAACTCTCCGAGAACCCCGCGCTCGAAGAAGTCGAGGCCGACGACACGGCCTGCCCGCGTTGCGGCGAGCCGATGGTGGCCGGGATTTGCTGGCGTTGCGCGAGCGAAGGCATGGACCCGCCGAGCCTGTCGGACAGCGGCGAGGAGGAAGTCGATCCGCTGCTCTTCGTCGCCGCCCCGCGCAGCTTCGCCGAAGTGCTGCTCGGCGACCTCTACGCCAGCCTTCCCGAGTCGGACCACCCGATCGCGCAGGCGCTCGTGGGCAACCTCGACGATCAGGGCTTTTTGGCGAACGAAACGGCCGAAATTGCCGCGCAACTCGGCGTCTCCGTGGAGCAAGTCGAGGCGGTGCTGACCCGCCTGCGCGAACTCGGCCCGCCCGGCATCGCCACGCGCGACATGCGCGAGTGCCTGCTGGTCCAGATCGACGCCCTGGCGGCGCAGGGGATCACCTGTCCGCACGCGCGCGACCTGGTGGCCGAGCACCTGGACGACCTGGGCACCCGCAGCCCGCGCCAGCTCGCGCGCGAATTGCGCCTGACCGCGACCGAGGTCGAGAACGTCCGCGCCTTCATCAAGCGCTATCTCTGGCCCTATCCGGCGCAGGCCGCCGGCATCGACATCGTCTCCCCCCACCGCCCGCGCTATCGCACCGCCGACATGGTGATCCGCGATTCCGAGGACGGCTTCGCCGTCGAGGTGCTCCACTCCCCGCGCCGCATGCTGCGGATCAATCCGCTCTATCAGGAGTTGGCCGGGCACGCGGCATCGCTGGAGGAGGGCGAGCGGGCGCATGTGCAGGAGTACATCTCGCGGGCGCGCATCTTCCTGACCAACCTGCGCCAGCGCGAATCGACCCTGCAGCGGATCGGCGAGGTCGTCGTCACGCGCCAGGAGGAGTTCCTGCGCCACGGCGTGCGCCACCTCGCCCCGCTGACGCGCGCGGAGATCGCGGGCGAACTGGGGCTGCACGAATCGACCGTCAGCCGCGCGATCAACGAGAAGACAGCCCTCCTGCCGAATAGCACCCTGCTGCCGATGAGCGAATTCTTCGTCGCGGCGCGCGGCGTGCAGGACGTGCTGCGCGAACTGATCGCCAACGAGGAGAAGCCGCTCAGCGACGACGAACTCGCCCGGCTGCTGACGGCCGAAGGCTTCCCGGTCGCGCGGCGCACCGTCGCCAAATATCGCGACCAGTTGAAGATTCCGCCCTCCCACCTGCGCTAACCGCGCACGAGGCGCACGCCATGAGCGAACCGACGAGCGAGTTCATCTGCCCCGGTTGCGGCCGACCGCTCGCGATCACCCTCCGCAGCGACATGTGCTTCGCCGAAGCCCAAATCTACTGCGACGACTGCGAGCGCGACTACCAGCAGCGGCGCGGCAAGTGGGACGATCTCTTCACGCCCGTGGCGACTGATCGCACTTCCACCAGTTCGGCGTCCATAGAAGACGAGCAGAGCACGCGGGAATCTCCCAGTCGCTAAAAGTCAAGCGCCTCTGGTGCCTGTGTGAAGAGCGTCTCCAGCTCCGGTATTACCCGATATTGGCGCTTCATCTCGAACCAGACCGTTGGATGCGTCATCCGTTGGATGGCCCTGATTACCCGATCAAGGGCATCCTGCGGTGCGCCAGCGCTGCGTCTTTCCACATAGCGGCTGAGATATTGAAAGTAGGATTCGTAGGCATTGCGGCGAGTTTCGGGTAGCAGATCGCGATTCATGGTCATGGTGGCGATCGTGTACTCCGCTCGCACTTTGAGGGCGGCTACCAGGGTATTGGCATAGGGTTCGTTGGCATAGATCGCCGCGTAGCTGATGGTGTCGGGATCGGGCCTCGCGGCGAAATAGAATGTGTCGCGCAAGTCGAGGGCGATGAGCGCGGTGGGATCCTCGGTGCGCGGATCGATCAGCGCTGGCTGCCCAGCCCGTGGTGCGACGACTGGGTCGGTGCTTTTCCGCATCACCTCCAGCGCAACCGGCTCGCCCTGCTGATCGAGCACCAGGATAGCGAAATGATTGGACTTGCGTCCGTTGCAAGGGCCACAGGCATAGAGGTAGTTTTCCCAGACGAACACGACATCTGGGTAGAGATCTTTGGGCCGAAAATGCTCGACCTCATCCGCTTTGGAGTCCTCGCAGTAGTGGCAGCGACCCACACCGGCGCAAATGCGGATCAGTGCCTCCTTGACCGCATCGAATGTGGTGTTGCCTATCTTGTTGTACTGTGAAAAACGGCTCTTCGCGGCTGCGACCTGCTCCGCATAGGTCTGGAGAGCATCGACAGCCTGCTGGTACTCTTGTAACTTCGCGTTGGCTTCTGCCGGAAGCGCAATCTGCGGCAATGGGATCATGGCAGGGCTCCGGCGCGAAGCGGAAAGGCCGCACGCAAGCGTACTTGCTCCTCTTCCTCCGCTGCCGAAAGCCCCTCGTCGATTTCCTTCAGGTTGAGATCGGCGAGGCGCTGCAACTGCCGTTGCGAGCTTTCCGGTCGCGTCGCCTGCATGTCGAATGCACTCGTGCTGTACGCTTCCAGAATATTGCCATAGATCAGGCGGTGCAATTCGGCCCCGACGATCTGCTTGCACTCCTCGTCGCTGCCCGGTCGCGGCAGCCGCCAGACAGTGCCAACCTCCGCAGCCTGACAAACGAACGGGCTGTGCGTCGTCACGATAAACTGCATTCGCGGGAAATGTTGGCGGAACCAGGTGCCGATCCTCCGCTGCCAGGATGGATGGAGGTGGGCATCGACCTCGTCGATCAACACCACGCCTGGAGCGCTGACAACTGTCGGGTTCTCAGGGGCAAAGATTTGCTCCAGTCGGTATGCCCGTTGCAACTGCCGTATCAGATCGAACGTCATGCTGAGAATCGAGCGGTAGCCATCGCTCAGATTCTCGACCGGCATCTCATACCCGTTCCCATCTACGAAAGTGACGCCATTGGACGAGATCGACTTTAATCGCGCCCCATGCGGCAGGAATCGGCTGGTTGATGAACTCGGCGCAGTGGATCGAGAATCTCCCTTCGGGATCGTTTTCCAGTCGCTTGTAATTGAGTTCCCTGAGCCAGTTCAGCGCCTCCGAGAGCGCGACGTCCTCGCCGAAGATGGTTAGATGCGCTGCAATCTTGGGGTTGGTGGAAAAGAGTTGCTCGGTCTCACTGTTGCCGCCAGTGAAGCGTCGGAAGGGACCGTAAGCGGCTGAGAACCAGCCGAATGTGCTATTCCATGGGTAGGTCGCGCTCGTAGATGGCGCTGTTGAAGCACTCCCAGGAAGTTGATGCCTGCTGAATCCATACGTGAGAAGCGCAGTCGCGCGGTAGACTGAATGTTGTTCGCTGAACTGTGGGCGACTCCTGATCGAACACATAATCACTCTGCATCTGAAGCTCAATCAAACCCTCATTCTGACCCTTGGCGAGCCAACTCTCCCAGTTCTGGCGCAGCGCTGGCGCATTTTCCGGCCCCACCAGCGCAAGCGCGACCGAGCGCAGCACCGTCGATTTCCCGCGCCGTTCGCGCCGAGGAAGACGTGCCATCCGGCGAGTTGCGATTCTTCCAACTGCCAGGACAACTGCTTGATCGAGCGGATAGCACGGATCTCAATGCTCTTGATGTACATGGACTATCCTTTCGCAAGGGTTAGCATTCCTGGCAATCGTATGTTTGCCATATAGGTGCCGTCAAGCCGGTAGACAAATCGAACGGTCCCCGGCAGCCAAAATAGCTGCCGGGGACCGTTGCGGAATCACAATTAGTGGCGAATCGCCCTTACCGTGGCCGCGTGCGCGACACCAGATACCCCACGGCCAGCCCGAACCCGAGCGCCTTCAGCGCGCCGCGATGCGCCATCAGGTAGCCCGCGAGGACGCCCGCCACCAGTGCCGGGATCGGGTACTGTCGGATCATCCGCTCGACATCGGCGCGCACCGGGCTCATGTCGGCCCCTTCGAGGTAATCCTCGCCCTTCTTCAGCAGCGTCGAAGCCGAGGACGCGATCTTGTCGGCACCCTGGTCGCGCAGCGTGCGCGCGGTGCTGGCGATCTTCTCCTTCGCCGCGTCGCCCATGCCCTGCTTATCGGTGTTGATCACCACGTCTTCCTTGTCGCTCACCATCGACTCATAGCCTCCAACTGTGCGGTCCTTGGACTCCATCGCGCACTCCTTTCTCTGCTCGCTTGCCCTGCCATCGCCACTCAAGGCGCATGTCCATCGTTTGCACGCAGCAGTCGCAAGAGCTATGCCAGGTTGCGAGTCGTGAGTCGTGAGTCGTGAGTCGTGAGAAAAGAGGGCCCGGAGAGCACATCGCTCTCCGGGCCATTGGCATCTGACCTCTGATCTCGATCTCGACTCACGACTCACGACTCACGACTCACGACTCACGACTACCCCAGCGCCTCCTCCTCAATCCCCAGCAGCCGCGCGGCGGCGGCGCGATCGCCGCCGTGGCGACCGAGGGCGAGGGCGATCAGGCGCTGGCGGAGGTCGCCGAGCAGGGCGTCGAGGCCGCGATTCTGGTCGAGCAGGCGTTCCAGCGCGTCGGTCAGCAGTTGCTCCTGCGCGCCGGTGCTCTCGCTGAGGACGAGATGCGACGGGCCGATCAGGCCGCCCTGGGCGAGGACCGCCGCGCGCTCGATCGTGTTCTCCAGCTGGCGCACGTTGCCGGGCCAGTCGTAATCCAGCAACATCTGCATCGCCGACTCGGCGAGCATCGGCCCCTGCCCGTTCCGCTTGCGGTGCTTGCCGAGGAAGTGCGCCGCCAGCAGCGGGATGTCATCCTTGCGCTCGCGCAGCGGCGGCATGTGGATGTTGATCACGTTCAGCCGGTAGTAGAGATCCTCGCGGAAATTGCCGGTCGTCGACTCGTGCAACAGGTCCTTGTTCGTCGCGGCGATCACGCGCACATCGATCTTCACCGGCACGTTGCCGCCGACCCGCTCGAACGTGCGCTCTTGCAGCACGCGCAGCAACTTCTTCTGCGTGTTCGGGCTCATCTCCCCGATCTCATCGAGGAAGATCGAACCCTTGCCCGCCTGCTCGAAACGCCCCTTGCGCTGCGCCATCGCGCCGGTGAACGCGCCCTTCTCGTGCCCAAAGAGCTCGCTCTCCAGCAACGTCTCCGTCAGCGCGGCGCAGTTGACCGCCACGAACGGCCCGTCGCGCCGGGGCGAGGTGCGGTGCAGCATCTGCGCCACCAACTCCTTGCCGGTGCCGCTCTCGCCGGTGATCAGGATCGTCGCGTCGCTCCCCGCCACCCGCCCGATCGTCTTGTAGACCGCCTGCATCGGCCCGCTGTGGCCGATCATGATGTCGCGCGGGTCGCCCGCCACCTGCTGCTTGAGCGTGACGACCTCGCGCGTCAGCCGCCGGTGCTCGACCGCGCGCTGCACGACCAGCAGCACCTCGTCCGGGTCGAACGGCTTGGCGATGTAGTCGTAGGCCCCGCGCTGCATCGCCTCGATCGTCACCGTGGACGACTCCTGCGCGGTGATGATCAGCACCGGCAGGTCGCGCCCCTTCGCGCGCAACTGCTGCAACACCGCCAACCCGTCCGGCGCGGGCATGCGCACATCCAGAATAGCGAGGTCGGGTTCGTCGGCGTCGATCGCCGCCAGCGCCTCCAACCCCGAGCCGACCGCGCGCACCGACGCCCCCTCCGGCTCCAAAATGTCGCAGAGGAGATCGCGGATCCCCGCCTCGTCGTCGGCGACAACAATCGACGTTCCCTCAAGCGTCCCGGCCATTGCTACTCCGTTCCATCCCCACCCGGCTATCGCCCCAGGGTCTATACTGCACAGGTTTTGTAACGCCATCTGGTACAATACGGCCCGGCGGGGCCGTACTAGACAGGTATAATGCTAGCATGTCACAGCAAATGGCGATCAGTCCGCGCGCGTTTCGGCGCACCCTGGCGCAAATCGCGCTGCTACCGGCGGTGCTGCTCACCATCCTGGTCGTCGTGTTCCTCCTCCAACTCGGCAGCCTGCTCCGGGCGGCGCGTCTCGTCAACCACACCGACGGGGTAATCCGCGAGATGAACACGGTCGAGGAGCTACTGCTCGACCAGCAGGTGAGCCTGCGCGGCTATCTGGTCACCGGCGACGGGGCCTATCTGGAAGAGTATCGCACCTCCGGCGTGGCGATCGATCGCGAGTTTGCCACGCTCACCGGCCTCATCGCCGACAACCCGTCGCAGCAAGCGCGGCTAGGCGAGATCCAGCGCACCTATCGCGAGTGGATCACCTTCGCCCAGTCGATGCCCGCCGCGCGCGAGGCCGGGACCAGCGCCGACGCGCTCGCCGGGTCGGCGTCGCGGGTGCGCGCCGTGCGCGACGGCATCAACACCTTCATCACCACCGAGCAAGACCTGCTGACCGATCGCACCGCGCGCGTCGAGCGCTCGACGCGGGTGATCGTCCTGACCAGCATCGCCGGGGTGCTCGTCGTCGGCGGGCTGCTCTCGCTGGCGATCTGGCGGCAGATGCGCGGCCTCGCCGGGATCTATGAGGGGGCGTTGTCCGAAGCCCAGCGGCAGACGGCGGCCTTGCAGGAGAGCGAGGGGCGCTTCCGCGACCTCGCCAACGCGCTGCCCCAGGTGGTCTGGACAACCTATCCCGACGGCAACGTCGCCTTCGTCAATCAGCGCTGGTACGACTTCACCGGGCTGACGCCCGAGGGCTTCACCGGCCGCGATTGGCTCACGCCGGTCCACCCCGACGACCGCCCCCTCGCCGACCGGCGGTGGGACGCCGCCTTCGCCGCGCCCGCACGATTTGAAGTAGAGTATCGCCTCCGTCGCGCCGATGGTGTGTACCGCTGGTATCTGGTGCGCGCGGTCCCGGTGCGCGACCGCGCCGAACAGGTCGCCTATTGGGTCGGATCCGGCACCGATATCGACGACCACAAGCAATCCGAGACGGCGCTGCGCGAGCGGACGCAGCGCCTGGCCCAGGCGACGAAGGCGCTGGCCGACCGCAACCGCGAACTCGACCAGTTCGCCTACGTCACCTCGCACGACTTGAAGGCCCCGCTGCGCGGCATTGGCAACCTGGCCCAGTGGATCGAGGAAGACCTCGGCGATCTGGCCACCGGCGATATCCGCCAGCAACTCGACCTGCTGCGCGGCCGGGTGCAGCGCATGGAGGCGCTGATCGAGGGGATTCTGCAGTTCTCGCGCATCGGTCGGGTGCGCGAGAATATCGAATCGGTCGATGTCGGCGCGCTGCTGACCGAGACGGTCGATCTCCTCTCGCCGCCGCCCACCTTCACCGTCGATATCGGCCCGGATATGCCGACGCTGGTCGCCGAGCGGACGCGCTTGCAGCAGGTCTTCCAGAACCTGATCTCGAACGCGCTGAAGCACCACAACCGCCCCGACGGGCGGATCGAGGTGCGCGTGCACGAAGCCGAGGACCCGAACAGCTACGAATTCACCGTGCGTGACGATGGCCCGGGAATTGCGCCACAATACCACGAGCGCATCTTCGGCATCTTCCAGACGCTGAGGCCGCGCGACCAGGTCGAGGGGAGTGGTTTGGGACTGGCCCTGGTGAAAAAGATCGTCGAGCACCACGGCGGGCGGATCTGGCTGGAGTCGGCGGAGGGGGCGGGCTCGACCTTCCACTTCACCTGGCCCCGGCAGACAGGACGTGAGGAAGCATAAATGAGCGCGACAGACCCGAAGCTGCTGCACATCCTCCTGGTGGACGACGACGCCGTTGACGTGATGAACGTGCAGCGCGCGTTCAAGCGGAACAACATCCTCAACCCGCTCTACGTGGCGAACGACGGCCTGGAGGCGCTGGCCCTGCTGCGCGGCGAGGGCGGCACCACCATCCCCGGCGAGCGCCGCCTGATCCTGCTCGATCTGAACATGCCCCGCATGAACGGGCTGGAGTTCCTGCGCGAACTGCGCGAGGACCCCGACCTGCGCCACCTGACGGTGGTCGTGCTGACCACCTCCGACGACGAGCGCGACAAGATCGAAGCCTACAACCTCAACGTCGCGGGCTACATCCTCAAACCGGTCACCTTCGGCGCATTCGTCGAGGCGATGTCGGCGCTGAACAAGTACTGGTCGATCAACGAGCTGCCGTAAACGGGTTCGGAATGGGACGGTTCGAAGGTTCAAAAGTTAGAAAGTTGGAGCGCCTGAACCCTCAAACCTTCAAACCTTCGAACCGTTCGTACCCGGCCTGCGTGGAAGCGACGTAGTGGACGAACAACTCGGCATCCTGCTCATCGATGACGATACCGTCGACCGCATGGCGGTGCGGCGCACGCTGCGCGCGGCCGGGCTTGATGTTGCCCTGACCGAAGCCAGCGATCACGCCGGGGCGCTGCTCGCGCTCGCGGAGCGGGAGTTCGACTGCATCCTGCTCGATTACCGGCTGCCCGACATCGATGGCCTCGGCGTGCTGCGCGATCTGCGCGAGCGCGGCATTGTCGCGCCGGTCGTGATGCTGACCGGGCAGGGGGACGAGCAACTCGCGGTCGAGATCATGAAGGCGGGCGCGCTCGACTACCTGACGAAGGGCGCGCTCACGCCCGAATACCTCGCGCAGAGCGTCCGCAACGCCATCCGCATCCATCGCGCCGAGCGCGCGGCGTCCCGCGCCCTCAGCGACAGCATCGCCCGGCTGCGCCTGCTGGCCGAGGCCAGCCAGCAACTCGCGTCGTCGCTCGATACCCCGACGATCGTGGAGCACCTGAGTCAACTGATCGTTCCCGCGCTGGCCGATTGGTGCGCCATCGACCTGCGCGACGCCGACGGCGCGATGGAGCGCATCGCCGCCTACGGCGATCCCACCCCGGCGACGGCGGACGACCTCGAAGCCTTCTGGCCGCTCGACGCCGACGCCGATCACGGCGTGCCCGAGGCGCTGCGCGCTGGCCGCGTGCGCGTCTACCCCGAGGCCCTGCCCGCCGCGCCCGACCTCCGCGCCCGCTGGGACGAGCTGGGCCTGACGGCGGCGCTCGCCATCCCCCTCTCGGTGCGCGAGCGCACGCTCGGCGGCATCACACTCGTCATGGCCGGTTCCCGCCGCACCTACGACGCCGCAACACTCGTGCTGGCGGGCGAACTGGCGCAGCGCGCGGCGATCGCGCTCGATAACTCCTACCTCTTCCACCAGGCCCAGGAGGCGATCCGCGTGCGCGACGAGTTCCTGGCGGTCGCCTCGCACGAGTTCAAGAACCCGCTGACGACGCTGCTGGGGAACGCGCAACTGCTGGAACGGCGCTTGCAGCGCGCCGAGAACGCCTCGGAGCGCGACCGCCGCTCGGTGACGGCGATGGTGGCCCAGGCCGAGCGCCTGACGCGCATGGTCTCCTCGCTGCTCGATGTGTCGCGACTCCAGAGCGGGCGTTTCGCGCTCCAGTGGCAGGAAGTCGAGGTGCGCGATCTGCTGCGCCGCCTTGTGGACGAGATCGGCCCGACGCTGACCAATCACAAGCTGCTCTATCGCGCCGATGCGGAGCCGCTGCTCATCAGCGGCGACGACCTGCGCCTCTACGAAGTCTTCCAGAACCTCCTGCAGAACGCGATCAAGTACAGCCCCGAGGGCGGCCCGATCACCATCGAGGCCGCGCGCTCCCGCTCCTGGGCCACCGTCGCCGTGCGCGACGAAGGGATCGGCATCCCCCAGGACTCCCTACCCCACCTCGGCCGCCGCTACTACCGCGCCACCAACGCCTACGAGCAGCGCCTCGGCGGCGTCGGTCTCGGCCTCTACGTCGTGAACCAGATCATCGCCCTCCACGGCGGCTCGATCGAAGTCACCAGCCGCGAAGGCGAAGGCAGCACCTTCACCGTCCGCCTCCCCCTCCTGTCGGCAGAGGAAGCGGCCAGCGACGAGGAATAGCGGGCGAGTTCAAAGTTCAAGGTTCAAAGTTCAAGGTTCTTCGTACCCGATGCCGCCTGGCTTTGGCTACGCGACGGGCCGCTGACCTACGCTACCAGCACGATGCTATGAACTCAGGCTGCGGAGAACCTCGTCCCCATAGCCCGCGCAGGCGGGCTTCGCGGCGAGCCGCAGCGAGCCCTCAGCCCAGGTCTCCAGACCTTGGGGCACGGTGGTCGAGCAACCGCTTCACAATCTTCCCCGGGGCCCCCAGTACCCATAGCCAGCCGCGCACCTGTACGTACGTTCATGGTGCGGTGGCAGACCGTGTGCGACGATACGCCTTGCCGGTTGTTCGGGTGGGGGTGGTATGGGCGCGATTGTGGTCGAAGACCTGAGCAAAGTCTACCGCTCCCACCGCAAAGAAGCGGGCCTGCGCGGGTCGCTCACGAGCCTCTTCAGACGCGAGATGCGCGAGACGCGCGCGGTGGACGGGGTTACATTCACCATCGGCGCGGGCGAGATCGTCGGCTTCCTCGGTCCGAATGGCGCGGGCAAGACGACGACACTGAAGATGCTCTGCGGCCTGCTCTACCCGAGCGGCGGCGCTGCGACCGTGCTCGGCCACACCCCGGCGCGGCGCGAGCCCGAATACCTGCGCCGAATCGCCCTGGTGATGGGCCAGAAAAACATGCTCTGGTGGGACATCCCGGCGCTGGAGACGCTGATCCTGCACAAAGAGATGTACGCGTTGGAGGAGGCCACCTTCAAGCGCACGGTGGACGAACTGGCCGAACTCCTCGGCGTGGTCGATCTGCTCCGCGTGCAGGTCCGCAGACTCTCGCTGGGCGAGCGGATGAAGATGGAATTGCTGACCGCGCTCGTCCACCGCCCCGACGTCCTCTTCCTCGACGAGCCGACGATCGGCCTGGACGTGGTCTCGCAGCAGCGCGTGCGCGACTTCCTGCGCCAGCTCAATCGCGACTACGGCACCACCATCCTGCTCACCAGCCACTACATGGACGACATCGAGCAACTCTGCCCGCGCGTGCTGGTGATCGATCACGGCCGCCTCGGGTTCGACGGCGCGCTGGCGACGCTGGTGGAGCGCGCGGCACCCCACAAGCGGGTGGTCGCGCTCTTCGCCGCACCGGTGGCGCGCGAAGCGGCCGAGCGTGCGCTGGCGGATTTCTGCGCCGGGCCGGTTGCGGACGGCGACGACGCCAGCCTCTCGAAGCTGAGCCTGGCGGTGCCGCGCGAGGCCGTCGCGGACGTGGCCGAGCGGCTGCTGCGGCTCGGGCGGGTGGTCGATCTGGCGATCGAGGAGGAGCCGGTGGAGGAGATCATCCGGGGCATCTTCCAGCCGAACGCGGTGCGCGCCGACGAGGTGCGCGCATGAGCGCGTGGCGGACGTTGCGCGTGGTCTGGCGCATGACCGCGCTGAACGTGATGATGACGCTCGAATATCGCGGTGCCTTCCTGATCTACATGTTCAACACCGTGGCCGGGCCGACCATCTCGCTGCTGGTCTGGCTGGCGGTGAGCGCGGCGGGCGCGCAACTCCCCTACGACCGCTCGCAACTCGTCACCTACTACGTCCTGCTGAGCGTCACGGCGATGCTGACCGCGACCTGGACCGGCTGGTTCATCGGCGAGAACATCCGCCTCGGCGACCTCTCCAGCCATCTCATGCGCCCCGCGCCCTACATCCTCGGCATGATCGGCAACAACATCGGCGAGAAGATCATCAAACTCCCGCTGCTGCTCCCGCTGGTGGGCGTCGTCGCGCTCGCCTTCCGCCACGATCTGCGCCCGCCGACCGATCCGCTCGCCTGGGCGCTCTTCCTGCTCTGCCTGCCGCTGGCGGCGGCCGTCGCCTTCCTGTTCGACGTCACCATCGGCTCGCTCGCCTTCTGGATCGACGAAGTGAACGCCCTGCTGCGCGGGCAGGCGATGCTCGCGGCCTTCCTGGCCGGGCAATACGTGCCGCTGGCGCTCTTCCCACCCGGGGCGGCGCGCTGGCTGGAACTGCAGCCCTTCCGCTACACCCTCTCCTTCCCGCTCGAAATCCTGACCGGCGCGCTCGATGGCCCGGCACTGGCGCGCGGCTTCGCCTTCCAGATCGCCTACTGCGCCCTCTTCTGGGCGCTTTACCGATTGGTGTGGCACTTCGGGCTGCGGTCCTACTCGGCGGTGGGCGCATGAGCGGCGCGACGGCGAGGCGCGAGGGGCGGGGGCGGCAGGTGGCGCGGCACCTGCGGGTCTGGCGGCAATTCGTGGTGATGGCCTTCGTGCGCGAGACCGAGTATCGCGCCCACTTCTTCCTCAACCTCCTCAACGGGATCGCCCAGCTGGCGCTGGCGGTCGCGACCTTCCTGCTGATCTATCGCTACACCGACACGATCGCCGGATGGACGCGCGACGAGGCGCTGCTGCTGGTCGGCATCTACCGTGTGGTGGAGGGGCTGATCGGGCTGCAAATCACGCTCAACATGCGCTCGATCTCGGGCTACATCCGGCGCGGGGAGCTGGATTTCTACCTGCTCCGCCCGATCTCCAGCCAGTTCCTGGTCAGCCTGCGCCGTTTACGCCTGGAGGAGATCGGCAACGTGCTGGTCGGTCTCGGGCTGGCACTCTACGCCGGGAACGCGGCGGGCGTCCACTGGGGCGCGCTCGCAGTAGCAGAAGCCGCCGGATTCCTCCTCTGCGGCGTCATCCTGCTCTACGCGCTCTGGTTCTTCACGGTGACGCTCTCGTTCTGGCTGGTGCAGGTCGACACGATCGATCTGATCTTCTTCAGCCTCTTCGAAACGGCGCGCTACCCGGTCAACTACTACACCGGAGCCGTCCGCGCCCTCCTCACCTTCGTCATCCCGGTCGCGTTCGCCACCACCTTCCCCGCCCAGGCGCTCCTCGGCGGCGCGGACCACCGCCTGCTCCCCATTGGCGCGGCACTGGCAGTCGTGGCGCTGCTCGGCACGCGCGCCTTCTGGAACTACGCCGTGCGCCACTACAGCAGCGCGAGCAGCTGACCGCTCCGCGTGTAGCGTAACGCCCGATGCCTCCGTTATAATCGCCTTGCACGCTAGAGCGTGCATCACCCTGCGGAAGGAGCGCGGCATGAGCGCGATCGGCGTCCAACTCGGCCACCTGCGCGTGGCGCAGGGCCTCACTCAGCAGCAACTCGCGGAGCGCACCGGCCTGCGCCGCGACACCATCTCCGCGCTGGAGCGCGGCAAGAGCCAGGCGATCGAGTTCACCACCCTCGCCAGCCTCTGCGACGCCCTCGGCGTTGGCCCGGGCGATCTCCTCACCCTCGGCCCCACCGCCCACGTCGCCCCCATCCTCGGCGGCGAGGACGAGGACGCCATCCTCATCGACCGCATGACCCAAGACGAGCAGGACATCGCCGCGCTCATCGCTGACCCAAGCCTTGCTCTCCAATATCTCACTCTGGAAGAAGACGCGGCAGACGACATGGAAAACACCTCGTCGCTTCCTGGCATACTCCGCATGCCTTCGGCCAACCTGATGCGGTCCCGCTAGGATGGCCTACCGCTACATCTTCACCCCGGCCTGCATCCGCGATGTGGAGGATCTGGCGCAGAGACGCCAGCATCGCCTGATTGTCGCCATGCTCGTCGCGCACATCCCCACCATCCTTCCCGATCCGCAGGGTGCGGGAGAATCGAAGCGCGGGGCATTGCGCGGCTGTTATGGCTTCACCCTCATGCGCGGCGCGGGTGCGGCCTACCGGCTGGTCTACACCATCCGCAATGACGTAGTCGTATTCATCGCCGTTGGCGAGCACGACGCTGCCTACCGCGACGCCGAACGCCGCGTGTGAGTTGGTCCCATTGCGAAGGGTCGATTTCTTCGGGCAGAAATTCGCCCCCTTGCGCGTTACTCAGATGTAGCGCATGTCCATCAACGTCCAAATTCCGCTATGATAGGGAACAATCGCGCCACGTTCGGTCGCGGTCTGCAAGAGGAGAACCCGATGAAGGTCGAAGTCTGGTCCGATGTCTTCTGCCCGTTCTGCTACATCGGCAAGCGCAAGTTCGAGCAGGCGCTCGCAGAATTCCCCCATCGCGACGAGGTCGAGGTCGTCTGGCACAGCTTCCAGCTGAACCCCGACGCGCCGCGCGAGTTCGCGGGCGATGTCCACGAGATGCTCGCCAGCAAGTACGGCATGACCCGCCAGCGCGCCCAGGAGATGAACGACCACGTCACGCGCCAGGCGGCGGAGGTCGGCCTCGTCTATAACCTGGACAAGGCGCAGCTGACCAACTCGTTCGACGCCCACCGCCTCGCCCACCTCGCCGCCGCGCGCGGCAAGCAGGACGAAGCCGAGGAAGCCCTCTTCACCGCCTATTTCACCGACGGCCGCCACCTCGGGCGCACCGAGACGCTCGCCGAGATCGGCGCGGAGCTCGGCCTGGACACGGAGGAAGTCGCGGCCACGCTGGCCAGCGACGCCTACGCCCGCGAGGTGCGCGCCGACATCGCCCAGGCGCGCTCGTTCGGCATCAACGGCGTCCCCTTCTTCATCTTCGACCGCACCTACGCCGTCTCCGGTGCGCAGCCGAGCGAGGTGTTCACCACCGCCCTCGAGCGCACCTGGTCCGACTCGCACCCGCTGACCCTGATCAGCGCGGCCGACGCCCAGGCCAACGGCGAAGTCTGCACCGATGACTCCTGCGCCGTCCCCACCCCGCAGCAGGGCGTCCTGGCGCGCGGCTAAACGCATCAGCGTAGCCGCACCCATCCCGAATCTGGCAACGAAGAGCCGCCCCCGGCCGGGGGCGGCTCTTCCGTGATTGCTTCGGCGATCGGCGCTAGACCGTCAGGGCCAATTCGGCCAACGCGCGCTTGATCTGTTCCACGCCTGCCTCCAGCGCTGCCAGGTCGGCACCGATCGGCGCGGTGAACGGCTGGCGGCACGGCCCCACATTGCGCCCGAGCAGGTTGAAGACGACCTTCATCTTCCCCGGCCAGTTGTCGCCGGTCATCACCGGGCGCATCAGCGGGTTGAGCGCGTAGTGGATGCGCCGCGCCGCGTCGTAGTCGTTGCGCTGAATGGCGTCGAACATGACGCACGACTCGCGCGGGAAGAGCGAGGTGAAGCCCGAGATCGAGCCGACCGCGCCGAGGGCGAAGCCTGGGAAGAGCATGTGGTCGGTCGCCCAGGTGACGGCGAAGCTGTCGGTGGCGCGCTCCACCAACTCGGAGAGCCAGGTGAGCGAGCTGCCCGCGCTCTCCTTGGTGCCGATCACGCCGGGCAGGGCCGCGATCCTGAGCATCGTCTCCGGCGCCACCGGCGCGGCGGGGAGGACGTTGTAGATGATGATCGGCAGCCCCGATTGCTCGTTGATCCCGCCGAAGTAGGCGAGCAGGTTTTCCGGACTCGCCTTCTGGTAGATCGGCGGCGTCACCATCAGGCCGACCGCCCCCGCGTCGCGACACGCCCGCGCCCGCGCCACCGCATCGCGCGTCGTCGTCGTGATGATGCCCCCGACCACGGGAATCCGCCCCGCTGCCTCTTCGACGGCGATGCCGACCAGCGTCCCGAGCTCGTCCACGCTCAGTGCATAGCCCTCGCCGGTGCTGCCGCCGATCACCATGCCGGTGATCGGCAGGCTGAGCATCATCCGCAGTTCGTCGCGGAACTGGTCGAAGTTGATTTCCTCGTTCTCATACATCGGCGTGACGATCGGCGGGAAGACGCCGCGAACATTGTCCTTGGTGAGCAGCGGCATGTTTGTCTCCTTTCGGGGGCAATTCCGCCGACCACACGGCGGTTGACAGTATTCTATCAATAATCAATAATCTGTCAAGCGCGATCATGCTGTGCTATGATCGCGCTCGGATCCGTACGGTGGTTGCGGATCTCTTTCCTTCGCCACTGGAGCCACGCCTTGCCCTCTCAAACAGCCGACCCGGCAACGCAGGTGCGCAGCCTGCACGAGCACATCTATCAGACGCTGCGCGACGACATCACCGAGGGGCGCATCCGCCCGGGCGAGCGCCTGGTCGAACTGGCGCTGGCGGAGCGTTTCGGCGCGAGCCAGGGGCCGGTGCGCGAGGCGCTGCGGCGGCTCGGTCAGGAGGGGTTGCTCGTCACGCAGCCCCGGCGCGGGACCCGCGTGCGCGAATTATCGCTGGCGGAGATCGACGACATCTTCGAGGTGCGCGCCGAGTTGGAGTCGTGGGCCGCGCGGCGCTTCGTCGAGCGGCGGACGCCCGAGTCGCGCGCCGCCGTCCTGGCCGCCTTCGCCGCTCTCGAACAGGCGGGCCGAGACGGCGACGCGACGCTGGTGGTCGATCGCGACCTGGAGCTGCACGCGGCGATCTGCGCCGGTGCGGGCAGCCCGCTCCTGCTGAGTACCTGGCGGTCGATCATCGCGCAGTGGCGCGGCATGCGCACGATCGTCGCCTCGCAGAACCGCAGCGACGCGCGCGGCACCGTCGAGAGCCACCGCCCCGCCGTCGCGAGCCTGCTGGAGGGCACGGCGGACGAAGCGGCAGCCCTGATGCGCGAGCACATCCTCCGGGCCGGGCGCGAATTGCGCGAATTCCTGGTGTCGGCATCCTCCGACGAACGGTGAGATCCCGCGCCCTCAGCCCTACCCCCGCGCATCCTCCCGCGCCAGGATCCCGTCCGCGCAGCGCAGCGCCAGCGCGCCGATCGTCGAGGTCGGGTTGACCGCGCCACCGGTGACGAACGACGAGCCGTCGCAGATGTAGAGGTTCGGCACGTCCCAGGCCTGGTGGTTGGCGTCGGTCACCGACGTCGCCGGGTCGCTCCCCATGCGGCAGGTGCCGAGCAGGTGCCAGGCCGGGTTGGGATTGGCCGGATCGCTGAGAATCTGCGACGCCCCCGCCGCGTCGGCCAACTCGCGCGCCCGCGCCACCCCATATGCGAGCAGTCGCGTGTCGTTCGGGTGCAGGTCCCAATGGACCTTCACGCCCGGCAGCCCCGACGTATCGGTGCGCGTCGGGTCGAGCTCCACCCGGTTGCTGTAGACCGGCAGATCCTCCGCCTGCACCGCGAACCAGATCTCGTGATTGAAGAGCTTGGCGAACGCCGCGCGGTGCCCCTTCCCCCACGGCAGCGACAGCGCCACCGGCGACGCCGTCATCCCCCGGCCGATCTGGAAGGTGAAGCCGTTGACGAAGCCGCGCCGCGCATCGGTCTCCGCGAACTGCTGACTGAAGATCGGCGCACCATAGGCCCCGGTGACGCCGCCGACCGGCTCCGGCCAGATGATTGTGTTGTCCACGTAGGCGTGGTGCATCAGGTAGCGCCCGACCAGCCCCGAGCTATTCGCCAGCCCGTTCGGGTGCTGCCCGTTCGCCGAGAGCAGCAGCAGGCGCGGCGTCCCGACCCCATTCGCCGCCACGATCACGATCTTGGCGCGCTGCCGCTTGCGCTCGCCCGTGCGCAGGTCGAGGTAGACCGCGCCGTCGGCCCGCCCCTGCTCGTCGGTGGTGATCTGCTCCACCCGCGAGGGTGCGCAACTCCACGCCGTTGCGCAGCGCCTTCGGCCAGTAGGTGCGCGTCATCATCGCCAGCGAGCCGCGCGGGCAGCCGTTGCGGCACGACCCGCAGTGGTTGCAGGCCACGCGCCCGTCGTAATCGGCCGTGAGGATGCCGTTGTCGGCGGGCCACCAGTGCCACCCCAGCCGCTCGAACGCCGCCGCCATCCGCCTGCCGTGGTCGCCGAACGGCAGCGGCGGCGTCTGGCGCGGCGTGCGCGGCGGCACCGCCGGATCCCCCGCCAGCCCGCTGATCCCGAGTTCGGCGTCGTTCCGCTCGTAGTAGGGGGCCAGATCCTCGTAGCTGATCGGCCAATCGACCGAGCCCGCCAACCCGTGCTCGGTCCCCTTGCGGAAATCGCTCGGGCGCAGGCGCGGCCAATGCGCGTTGTAGTGCGTCGTGCTGCCACCGACCGAGTTGTGCAGCATCACGTCCACGCGCGTCGCGTCCACCGGATAATCGGCCGCCGACTTGCGGATCGCCGGGCTGCGATTCCAATCCCGCCGCAGCTCGAACTCCCACTCGTCGCTGTAGTGCGGGTGGTCGCCCGGCAGCACCCACGGCCCCTGCTCCAGGCAGACCACGCGCACGCCGCGCTCGCTCAGCCGCTTCGCAATCGCCGCCCCGGCCATCCCGGACCCGATGATCAGCACGTCGGTCGGTAACGGATCGGTCATCGTAACCCCTCATGGTCTAGTGCAGCATCGCGGCCAAGCGCGCAACCATGCTCTTTCAAACGCGCCATGACATATCCCTGTGCGTCAGCGAATACCGCTTCCTGGCTTCGAACGGCATCGATGAAATGCGTATCGGTCCGTTCGAGGCGTTCGTGATAGTCCCACACGCCCACAATCGCCTCGTTCGCCAGGTAGCGCTCCGGCGGACCCCACACCTCGGGCGCATCCTCGTGCCGCTGCTGAATCCGCGCGAGGCAGAGCTCCCTGGCGCATCGCAAAACGATCGGTAGCACCAGCGCATTCGGGTGAGCCGCCCGCAACCGATCCAGTTGTCGCCACTGGAACTCCCATCCCAGGTTGAGATCGAGGATGGCCGAGACCCCATTGCTCAGGAACTCATCGCAGAGCCCGAAGACCACGTCATACGCGATCCAGTAGGCATCGAACGATGCGCCTTTGGCTCCCTCCGACCCCTCGATGATCCGCCCGATGGCATCGGACCCAAGCCTCGGAATCCCCAACTCGGCCGACAGCCGCGTCGTGAGCACCGACTTCCCCGCGCCGGGTGGCCCACCAACCGCGATCACGGCGGGCCGAGCGCGCAGCGTCACTCTTCCGCGCCCGGCAGTGCCCCGAGTTCGACGCGCCGTACCGCCTCGGTCGGGATGAACGCCCCGCGCTGGTGCTGCGGGTTCTGCAACGGATCGTCGCGATTCCACGGCTCAATCGCGTGCGCATAGCCGAGCGGCAGCGGTGCCCCATGATACGGCGCAAAGTGATCGCGACCGACCGCCGCAATCGTCTCGGGCCGCGAATAGTAGCCATAGACCGCCAGCCGCCAGAGCGCCAGAAATTCGGCCGGTTGCTCACGCTCCAACGTCGCCAGCGCCGCCGCCATATCCCCGCCACCGGCCAATCGCGCAATGATCGCGCGCAGCCCATCGCCATCAATACCGGGGTAGGGCACCTCACCAGCTCCCGGCGCAGGTATCCGCCGCAGAATAAAGTCGTCGATCATCCCCGTCTGCGACGGCTCGGGAAAACTCCCCTCCGGCGGCAGCAGCGCATCGAGCGCCGCCGCGAGCGTGCCGCGCTCCGCATCGGTCAACGTCCAGGCAGGCTGGCTCATCGGTCGCTCCCTGTCGCGCAATGGCTGTCAAAGTCGGCGTAGTATAGCACCGCGCCTTAAGGCAAGGTGCTCTCACGCAATCGCAACCTGTATCTCCTCGGTAGGTTATGGAGTTGGCAGAAATAGCAGGCCGAGATAGCAAGTCGAATCGGGACGAGGCGATGCTTATGGGGCGTTACAGTAGCAGGCTGATTTTCGCTGCCATGGTCGCCCTGGCCGTCCTGGCTTTTGCCATTCCGCTGCTCGTCTATCGCGATGTTCCCCAGGATGTCCCCGCCCGCACGATTCTGATGCTGAAGACAGAAGCCCAACACATGACCAAGCTGCCGATCATGTTTCAGCAAGTGACATCGGCCACCACTATCGGCACGCCCCCGGCGACAAGCGCGGAAGGGGTCGTGGTCTGGCGCACGCTCTTTGGCATACGGCTAGGAGAGGTACACATCGCCAGCGGCAAGACCTGGCGTGAAGGCGATGGGCTTGGCGGCGCACTGTTTGTCTGGCTGGTGTTCCTGTCAGCAGAGGTCACCTTGGCCTGGCTGCTCGTGCGCAGTTACAACTGGACGCTATCTGAATTGCCCGATTGACTCAACATAACTGTACTCGGAACCCTTCCGCGTGGATGATACAATTCGAGTAGGAGTCTTTTGTTTCGTAAGGCAGGCAAATCATGACCGCGACTCTTGTTGCACCGGGAATTGAGCGACGCAGCGATCGCGGTCTGGCAATTGCTGGGCTTCGCCTGACCCTGTACGAGATCATGGATTTGGTCAAGGCTGGTTGGTCGTCGGAGGAGATATTGGAGTTCTACCCTCTGACCGCCGAGCAATTGCAGGCTGCATACAACTATTTCGCCACGCAGGGTGAAGCGTTCGAGGCCGAGTACCAGCGGGTGCTGCGCGAGTCGGACGAGCGCGAGCGATACTGGCGGGCGCGGCAGGAGGAGCGGGAACGAACGATGGTTCGTCCTCCCGATACGCCAGAGAAGGCGGCCATCCGTGCCAAGCTTGCCGAGATCAAGGCGCAACGAGGGATAGAGTGATCGAGGTGCTACTCGATCATCACCTCGGAGGGTATGCACGCCTCTTCACAGGCGCGGTTACGGCGACTGGTCTGGAAACACTCCTCCCAGTGCGGTTCGTGACATTCGCCGATGTTATGCTCCCCTTCGACAGTACCGATCGTACCCTCTGGCGTTTCGCGCAGGAGCATAAGATGGTCATCTTAACTGGCAATCGCAGAGAGGATGACGAGGACGCCCTGGGGCGAACGTTGAGCCAGGAAGGAACGCCAACGTCCCTTCCAGTGGTAACCATCGGGCATGTTGATCGCCTGCGCGAGCCCAACTATCGCCAGCGATGTGCGTTCAAACTCCTGGAAGTCCTGCTTGAACTGGATACACATCTGGGCGCAGGTCGAATCTACATTCCATAGGTCTCGCTCAATTTCCGCTCACCACAACCGCGTCGGGAACGTCGTGATCACCTCTGGCGCACCATCGCGAACCAGCACCTCCTGCTCGATCGCGCAGCCGATCCGCCCCGGAATGAAAATACTCGGCTCGATGCAGAGGCACATCCCCGCTTTCAGCGTCTCCTGATTGCCCAGGCCGAGGTAGGGAACCTCCACCGTCTCCAGCCCGATCGCGTGCCCCGCGCTCGCCGGGAGCAGTTCGGGGAAGCCCGCCTCGCGCACCGCCTGGCGACCCGCCTGCACCACCGAATCGATCGTCGCCCCGGCGCGCGTCGCGGCCACCGCCGCCTCGGTCGCGGCGTGCCCTGCATCCAGGAAGCGCCGGTCATCGTCCGACAGCGTCGCGCCGCCCCCCACGACCGTCGTGCGGTTCACGTCGAAGCCATAGCCCCGGTAGGCCCCGATGATATCGACCACCACCGGGTCCCCCTCCTGCAACACCCGCTCGGTCGCTTGCGGCCAGCGCGACCCGCCGCTCGACCAGTGCCCCGAGTGGACCCGCAGGTAGCGCACGAAATCGGCCCCCGCCGCCAGCGCCGCCGCCGTCCCCGCCGCGCAGACATCCTGCTCGGTCGCCCCCGGCACGATCGCCTCCATCACCGCGCGCAGCCCGACCCCCGCGATCTCCGCCGCCCGGCGCAGCAACGCCTGCTCGGCCGGACTCTTGATCGCCCGCAATCGGTCAAGCAATGTCTCGGCCGACTCCAGCCGCAGTTGCGGCAGCGCCGCCCCCAGGTCGCGCGCGAAGGAGTAGGGCAGGATATCCTCGCCCGCCAGCCCGACCGCGCCTGTCGCCAACCCCCGCTCGCGCAGCGCATCGGCGACCGCCGCGACCAGATCGTTGCTCAGCCGGATATCGGGCAGTGTCAGCAGATCGCGCCGGTAGCCCCGCGCATCCACCAGCAACGTCGGCTCCCCCTCCGCCGGGACGATCATGAAGGCGTGCCCCAACCCACGCGACGTGCCGCTGAAGACGCTATTCGGGAAGGGCGGAAAATGCCCGCTCAGATACGCCACCGGCCCCGGCCGATCGTAGAACGACCGCCCCACCGCCAGCAACGCGGGCAACCCGTGCCCCTGCAACAACGCCTGCATTCGCGCGATCCGCCCGCGCACCTCATCCTGGCCGATCCCCGGCAATGGCTCCATATGCTCCCCTGTATCGAGTTCAAAGTTCCGGGGTGCGGTTGGAAGGTTCAACCGTTCGAAAGTTCACCGCCCCAACCTTCGAACCTTCCAACCTTCGAACCTTCCAACCGTACCCTCGTCACAACCCCAAATACGCCTGCTTCACCCGCTCATCCCCCAGCAGGCTGGCCGATGTCCCGGACAGCGTGATCTGCCCCGTCTCCAGCACGTAGCCGTGCGTCGCCAGTTCGAGCGCCGCCTGCACATCCTGCTCCACGATCAGGATCGCGGTGCCGTCGCGGTGTACCTGGCCGAGAATCTCGAACAGGCTCTCCACGATCACCGGGGCCAGGCCGAGCGAGAGCTCGTCGATCATCAGCAGGCGCGGCCTGCTCATCAGCCCGCGCCCGATCGCGACCATCTGCTGCTCGCCGCCCGAGAGATTGCCGCCGAGTGCGCGCAGCCGCTCCTTCAGGCGCGGGAAGAGGTCGAGCGTGCGCGCGAGGTCGTCGGCAATCTGCGCCTTGTCGCGCCGCTGGAACGCCCCCATCAGCAGATTGTCGCGGACGCTGAGCGCGGAGAAGAGCCGCCGCCCCTCCGGCACATGCGCGATCCCCAATTCCACGATCCGCTTTGTCGTGGCCTCGTGGATCGGCTGGCCGTCGAACATGATCCGCCCGGCGCGCGGACGCACGATGCCACTGATCGCCGAGAGCGTCGTGCTCTTCCCCGCGCCGTTCGGCCCGACCAGCGCGACGATCTCCCCCTGGCCGATCGCCAGGTCGATCTCCCAGAGCACCTGCACGTCGCCGTAGCCCGCGCTGACCCCCGCCAGCTGGAGCAGCGGTGCCGCCGACTTGGCCTCGCGGCTCAGCGTCGCGCTAGAACTGTCGGCCCGGCTCATCCTTCCCCGCCCCCTCCGCCGCCGCCGCCCGAATCTCCTCCTCGATCGCCGCCTCGACGGTCGCGGGCGACCCGGTCGCGCGCCCCTCGGCGTATTTCTTGCCCAGATAGGCCTCGATCACCGCCGGATTGCTGGTAATCTCGGCCGGCGTCCCCTCGGCGATCTTCTTGCCGTAGTCGAGCACCACCACCCGCTCGCAGACGCCGACGATCACCTTCATCACATGCTCGATGATCAGGATCGTGATCCCCCGCGCGCTGATCGCCCGGATGAGCTCCATCGCCTGGTCGATCTCGGTGCCGCGCAACCCGGCCATCACCTCGTCGAGCAGCAACAGCTTCGGCTCCATCGCCAGCGCCTTGGCCACCTCCAGCCGCTTGCGCCAGGCGACTGGCAGGCTCTCGGCCGGTTCGTCGCGCTGGTCGCCCAGGTGGACAAAATCGAGCACCTCGTCCGCCTTGCGGAACGCCTCGGCGGTGGAGCGCCGCGCCCCGCCCGCGCCGTACATCGCCCCGACCGCGACATTCTCGCGCACGGTTAGATTCGCGAATGGGCGCACCACCTGGAACGTGCGCGCGATGCCGCCCCGCCCGATTGCGTGGGGACGTCGCCCCACAATCGAGCGCCCCTCGAAGCTGATCGTGCCGTTCGTCGGCCGCGTCGTGCCGGTGATCAGGTTGATCAGCGTCGTCTTCCCCGCGCCGTTCGGGCCGATCAGGCCCAGGATTTCGCCCGGGTAAACGTCGAAGCTGATCTCCTGCACCGCCATCACGCCACCGTAGCGCTTCGTGGCGTTGCGGACCTGGAGGATCGGCGCACTGGTCGCGGTCGCGGACATCGGGGACCTCCCGGCGCTAGGCGGCATCATCCCGCCGGTGCGGCGCGGCGCGCGGCACGCACGCGGCTGCGGACGACGTGGAGCAGGCCATTCGGTAGGAACAGCACAACCAGGATGATCAGGCAGGAGAAGATCACCGCCTGCCACTGCAACACCCCCTGGCTGCTGGAAGCGGTGCGCAGGATTTCCTGCAACCCGAAGAGCACAAACGCCCCGATCCACGGCCCCCAGACGGTGCCCACCCCGCCGATCAGGCAGATGATGATCATCTGCAGGTTGTTCAGCGTGCTGAAAATACCATCCGGCTCGGTCGTCATGTTCACCAGCCGGTAGCCGAGCATCGCCCCGCCGAGCGCCGCCAGCGCCGCGCTCAGCATGTAGGCGAGCACCTTGTGCAGCGTGGTGTTGATCCCCAGCACCTCGGCCGCTTCCTCATTCTCGCGGATCGCCACCAGACTGTAGCCGAACTTGGCCCGACTGAGCCAGGCGGTGACGCCGAGGCCGACCAGCGCGGTCAGCAGCCCCAGGTAGTAGATCGCGCGCTCGGCCGGGATGGTCAGCCCGCCGATGGTCGCGTCCTGGATGAGCGGGAAGTTGAGCGGTCGCCCGTTGTTGAAGAAATTCTTGGCGAGGCCGGTGCGCGCGAACCCCTCCGGCCCAAAGAGAAAATCCCAGTTGACGATCTGCGGCATCGCGACCGCGACCCCGAGCGTGGCGATCGAGAAGTAGTGCCCGCGCAGCCGCAGCACCGCCAGCCCGATCAACCCGGCGACAAGTGCCGTGATCACGATCGCCAGCGGCATCGCGACGAACCAGGGCCAGCGCGGGTGCCCCGGCTGCCTGCTCATGAACGACGCCGCGACGTAGGCCCCGAGGCCGACGTAGGCGACATTGCCGAAGGAGGCATAGCCGGTGTAGCCGCCGATGAAGTTCCAGCCATAGGCGATGCACATCGCCGTCAGCGCGTCGAAGATCGATGTCGGCGTCTTCGTCAGGAACGGGACCGCAACCATCAGCAACAAGAGCAGCCCGACCGCGCCCAGCCTGACGGAGCGCCCCAGCTGCGCGCGGCTGGCCGCCAGCGCCAGCACGATCCCGGCGGCGAAGATGGCGAGGTTCGCGAAGCGGCCGAGATCCATCAGCGATACCCCTCCCTGCCAAACAGCCCGGTCGGCTTCACGACCAGCACCAGGATGAGGATGGCGAAGACCGCCACATCGCGCTGCCCCGCGAGGCTCGCCCCCGCATATTCGTTGACGAGTCCGAACGCCAGCCCGCCGATCAGCGCGCCCGGGATCGAGCCGAGCCCGCCGAGCACGACCACGCTGAAGGCGAGGATGTTGTAGTTGCCGAAACTGTTGGGCGAGAAGCCGCCGACCACCGACAGCAGCGTCCCCGCCGCCGCCGCCAGCGCCGCGCCGATCCCGAAGGTGATCGCATATGTCCGCGCGATGTCCACCCCCATCAGCTGCGCAGCAACGCGATCAAGCCCGACGGCGCGGATCGCGTTGCCGGTCTTGGTGTGATCGAGGAAAAGATAGAGGCCGAGCGTCAGCAGCAGGGCCACCACCACCGCGCCCAGTTGCGTGAACGGCAGCCGCAACTCCCCGAAGACGAGCGATGTGTTGGCATACGCCGGGCGGGTCTGCCGCGTGTCGGCCGAGAACGCGCGCAGCGCCAGGTTGATCACCAGACTCTCGATCCCGAACGTGAGCAGGAAGGTCGTCAGCACACTGGCGCGCAGCACCAGATTGATCACATATCGCTGGAGCAGGAACCCGAGCACGAAGAGCGCCAACATCGTCAGCGGCAGGCTGAGGAACGGGTCCAGCCCCAGATCCCGCCAGAGGTAATAGCTCATAAACGCCGCCAACATGATGAAGGCGGCGTGGGCCAGATTGATGATGTTGAGAATACCCCAGACCATCGAGAAGCCGAGCCCCACCAGGGCCAGCAGACATCCCTGGAGCAAGCCATTCACGACATGCTGCATCGGCGCTCCTATGGGGCGAGTCGTAAGTCGCTAGTCGTAAGTCGTAAGAATCTCACTTCTGGCTGAGAGCTGCAATCGCAGCTCTCAGCCCCACATAGCCCACTTACGACTTACGACTTACGACTTACGCACTCCCCCGTCACCGCGCATTCCACGCCGGCGTCGGCCAGAGCGCCTTGCCATTGGCGACATCCGCCGGGAAGACCGTGACCTTCTGCCCCTTCTGCCACTGCTCGACCGCCATCGGCTTGTAGATGTTGATGCCGCGATCGTCGAACTTGATCTGCCCGTAGAAGCTCATGAAATCGAGCTTCGCGATCGCGTCGCGCACCTTCGCGGGATCGAGCGTCCCGGCGGTCTCGATCGCCTTGACGAAGGCGACGCCGCAGGCGGTCCCGTCGGCGCTCTGGTAGGCCGGCTCGTAGCCGAAGCGCGCCTTGTATTGGTCGTTGTACGCACCAGGGGTCTTGAACAGGTCGGTCCCCTGATACTTCAGCACCGGCGTCCACTGCGTGCCGCCGAGCACGTAATCGGCATCGGCCTTCAGCGTCGTCTGGAAGTCGGGGATGGACGGGCCGACGCTGAAGGCATACCCCTTCGCGTTGAACCCCAACTCCTTCGCCTGCTGCACGATCGCCACCGCCTCGGCCTTGTGCCCGCTGTTGAGGAAGAAATCGGGATTCTTCCCCTTCGTCTCGGTGATCAGCGCCCGCAGCTCGGTGCTGGCATTCGGGTACTTCTGGTAGTAGACGACCTGCATCCCCTGCTTCTCGGCATACGCCTTCGCCGCTTCCGCCACCTCCACCGAGAAGGCATCATCGGCCGTGAGGATGGCGCACGTCGCCGGCTTGGGCGTCTGCTGCAAGGCGAGATCGATGCAGCCGACCAGATAATTCTTCGCCGGGCTGAGCACCCCGAAGGTGTAGGTGTAACCCTGGGCAAAAATGCTCTCCGCCGCGCCGTTCCCCTCGATCATCGGGATCTTGTTCTGCTCGGCCACCGTGCTGACCTGCAACGTCGAGGTCGTGCCATACGGCCCGAG
>JAXLWN010000045.1:0-56089 GCA_046328475.1 Chloroflexia bacterium
GGTGACGGTCCCCCCGGTGAACGGCTCGCCATACAGCGTCGCCAGCGTGGCGGTGAGGGTGACGCTGGCATCGCCGTAGGTCGCCGTGGCCGTCGGCACCGTCACCACCGGCGGCCCGGTGAAGGCGGCGACGACGGTGTGGTCGCGGTCCATCGTCAACGGCAGCGGATTGGTGGTGCCGCTCGCCGTGCCGTCCACGGTCCAGCCCACGAGGATGTGGCTGCCGATCGGCGCGGCGTTGATCGTAATCGGCGTGCCCGCCGGATAGCCCGGTCCGGGCTGACTGGGGGTGGCGGTGCCCGCGCCGGTCGTCGTCAGGCCAAGCAGGTAGGTGCTGCTGGTGATATCGACGACCAGGGTACCGGTCCTACTGCTCCAGCCTCCCGCCCGGATGCGATAGGTCGTGCCCGCCGTGGCGGTGAAGCTCAGGCGCGAGCGGAGACCGTAGCCAGAGAAGTCGTCGTTGCAGGTGACCTCGGTCAACTGGTTGACGGCACCGCCGGTGTAGACCGCCAGCAACGTGTCCATCGCGCTATCCGGCCCGCCCGGCACTCGCGTCTGCACCGTGACCGTGCGCGTCACCGGCGACGTAAAGCTATACCAGACGGCAAACGGTGAGGATTCGCCAAAGGCAGAGCACGTCGGATTCGGCTCGCCCGGCTGGCTGGTGGCATACGTCGTCAACTCGGTGTCGCGGTATGGCAGGCCCGCCACGGTGAAGCCGGGAAAGGTATCGTTCGGCGGTGGCTGTCCGAAGGTGGCCGTGACCGTGGTGTTCTTGTAGAGGGTGGTGGTCAGCGGGTTGGTCGCACCCTGCGCAGTTCCGTTGACCGTCCAGCCGGCAAAGACATAGGTGCTGGCTGGTGTGGCCGTGAGGGTGACGGTCGAACCAGCAGCGTAGGTCGCCTGGTTGGGGCTGACGGCGACGCTGCCCGCGCCGGGCGGGGAGGTGGTGGTGGTCAGCGTCACCTGTGGTAAGGTGCAGCCATCGATCGCCTTCTTGACGTTCAGGCGGTTGCTGGTCGCCACGACCGTCGCCAGGCCCGGCACGGTGTCGGCACAATATAGCAACCGCTGCTTCAACTGCGTGACCGTCAGCCCGCCCAGCCCCGGGGCCGACAGCACCAGCGCCGCCGCCCCCGAGACATGGGGCGCGGCCATCGAGGTGCCGCTGAAGAAATTGTAGGTATTGTTGCGGGTGGTGGAGAGCACATCCACCCCCGGCGCGGCGATGTGGACCGTCTGCACGCCGTAATTGGAGAAGCTAGCGCGCTGGTCGCGATTATCGGTCGCGGCGACCGCGATCACATTCGGGAGTGCGTAATTCGAAGGATATTGCGGGGAGGTATCGTTGTTGCTATTGGAGTTACCGGCCGAGGCGACGATGAGGATTCCCTCGTCGTTGGCCTCCCGGAGCGCATCCTCGAACGCCTGCATGAAGCCGCCGCCCCAGCTGTTGTTGAGCACCTTCAGGTTGACGCCCGCGCGCTTCACCTCGACCGCGATCTGGATCGCCGTGATCAGCGCCGCGTCAGTTGCCGTCCCGCCCGAGTTGAACGCCTTGATGGCGAGCACCTGGACGTGCCAGTTCACCCCCGCGACGCCGACGCCATTATCCCCAACCGCCCCGATCGTCCCCGCGACGTGGGTGCCGTGATCGTGGTCGTCCATCGGGTCGCAGGTCACAGGGCCGCTCACCGTGCGAAAGCCGTGGCTGCCCTGGGTGCAACCGCGCAGCGACCAACCGCTGGGCGCGGTCCACACATTGGCGGCGAGGTCCGGGTGGTTGTAGTCGATGCCGGTATCGATCGTGCCGACGACGATGCTCGAACTGCCGGTGGTGATATCCCAGGCCTCGGGCGCATCGATGTCGGCGTCGGGCGTGCCGCTCTGGCCGTCGATCGTCTGCCCGGTGTTGTTCAGGCCATAATCTTCCGGGTAGCGCGGGTCGTTCGGCGCGACATGGAGGCTGCGGATGTAGTTCGGCACCGCGTACCGCACCGCCGGATCGGCCAGGAGTTTGCCCTGCACCGCCTTGGTCTGGTCCGCTGGCACCGTGATCACCTTCAGATCGAGATCGGCAATCTCCTGCTTCGTCTGCCCGCCCTGCACCGCGACCGCCCGCTGTCGGGTGGCCTCGTCGGCGTCGGGCTTGAAGCCGACGATCAACTCGCCCGGCACCGCGTCCGGCTCGTTCGCGGCGGGCTGGGGATCGCCCTTGCCCGGATCGGCGGCGACCGCCTGGGGACTGCCGATCGCCAGCAGCAGCATCGCGACAAGGACAAAGATTCCCAGTGCCCGCCCCGCTTTGCTGGAGAGATTGTGCGCATTGCCAGTCATGAACGCCCTCCATCACCTCGAATCGATGCCAGGTCGTGCTGTCGCCATCCGTTCGACACCCGGCCAGGGCAACCGCCCCCGGCCACACACGGAAGTTGTGCTTACGCGGCGCAGAGTATAGCGCAATACAGAGAAATAGCCTATCAGGATAGGGCGATCGTCATCGGCCGCGCCAGCGTGCGAGGCATCCTGGCCGTGTGTGTCACACCGGCGGCTGATTGAGCATCCAGCCGCCATCCACATAGAGCGTGCTGCCGGTGCAGTAGCTCCCGGCCTCGGTGCAGAGGAACACAGCCATCGCGGCGATATCGGCGGGGAGGCCGACGCGGCGGACGGGAATCTGCGCCTCGGCCCAGCGCAGGTATTCGGGGTCCTCCTGGGCACGGCGATTCATCGGCGTGAGGATCATCCCGGGCGCGATGACGTTGGCCGTGACGCCGTGCGGGCCGAGTTCGAGCGCGAGGGTGCGGGTCAGGTTGCGCAGCCCGGCCTTCGAGGAGCAATAGGCCCCGCCACCGACCGAGCAGGCTTCCTCGTGGACGGAGGTGATGCAAATGATCCGCCCGCCCCACCCCTGGGCGATCAGGCGGCGACCGGCCTGCTGCGAGCAGAGGAAAGGTCCGTGGAGGTTGGTGCGAATGACGCGCTCCCAATCGGCGAAAGCGGTCTCGTGGACCTGGCCGCCGCCGCCGATGCCCGCGTTGTTCACCAGGATATCGAAGCGCCCGAAGGCCCGATCGAGCTCGGCAAACATGCGCTCCACATCCTCGGGCGAACCCACATCGGCACCGGCGATCAGGGCGCGACGACCCGCCGCGCGCACGCGGTTGGCCGTCTCCTCGGCCCCGGCGAGGTCGCCATGGTGATTGACGACGATGTCGGCCCCCGCGCGAGCAAGGGCCTCGGCGATGCCGCGCCCGATGCCGCTACTCGCCCCGGTGACCAGCGCGACCTTCCCTTCCAGTTCCATACCCCTCCTCACTCCTCGCTGCATTGCCGTTCGGCGCGTGCAGTATCGCACGAAGCGCGAACGGTGCCCCTGCCCGGGCCTCGATAGCCCAAGGTTCCGCCAAAGTCCCTGGATCAGCTGTCGCCCTCCTGCCGCCTGCGCCCGGAACACCCCTGTAGCCGGATTGATCCGGCGCATTTCGTAGCCCGGAGACTTCATCTCCGGGCGGGCTGCGCAACACCACCGCCGTTCACTGAATCCAACCCAATGCCCCCCACGGCGGCCCCTCGTCACCCTGCTCCCCTTGCAGCGTTATACCCGGTCGGATGCGATCGTGGGCGCGGACACCGCCAGCAGCAATCGCCTCGCGGCGGATGGCTCCGCCCCGGCGCGGACGGAGGCGTGCACAAGGTGTTACCATGCACGCGCCGCAGCGTCCCGCGCGGCGGGGCGGTGGCGAGATTCTTGCTAGGAGCGGGCTAGAAAAGCACGGCGCTGCTCGCGCCGTTTACCGCGCTGGGGAGGGGACCATGAGGCGTTGGCGCTGGGTTCTGTTGATGGCCTTACTCCTTGCCGGGGCGCTCCCGGCCAGAGTGGGCACGGCGTTGGCCGCGCCGAGCCTCGATCTCTCGGTCTGGCGCGGGCCGTGCGCAACGCCGATCGTGGCCCAGGGGACCGAATTCACGCCCGGCCTGATCATGCACTTCACGGTGCGGGACGAAGCTGGCCCCGGCACGGAGATCGCCATCGGCGAGATGGTAGTCAAGGAAGACGGGACGGTTTCCGCCACCGTCAAGTTGACCGATCACTTCCCCGGCTGCGACACCCCCTCGCAAGTGGCGCGACAGTACCGGATCAGCGCCCGCGACGCGGCCACCGAGAGTCTGCTGGCCTATGCGGTCTACATCGTCGATGCCGAGGCCGCGCCAACGGCCACGATCGCGCTCGATCCGGCCAGCGGCCCCTGCACCGTCGCCGACCCGCCGGTGGTGGTGCGCGGCATGAATTTCCCGCCGGGCGTGACGGTGCTGCTCGACGTGCGCACGGCCACCGGCGACCCATCCACCTTCCCAGCCGGCAAGGTCGCCGTCGATGGCACGATCGTCGCCAATGCGCGCCTGGTCGGCTGCGGCCCGACCACGCCCCTCGGGACCACCTTCTCGATCGTCGCCTATAGCAACGACATCCCCGGCGCGGCCCCACAAACGCTGCTCGCCACCGCAATCTTCACGGTCGCCGCGCCGACGAACGAGCAACTCTGCTTCCCGCAGACCGGCAAATGCGTCTCCGGTCGCTTCCTGGATCAGTGGCGCGCGGCCGGGGGGCTCCCGATCAACGGCTATCCCCTCAGCGATCTGCTCACCGAGAAGCTGGAAGACGGCAAGACCTACCAGGTGCAGTATTTCGAGCGCGTGCGCATGGAATACCACCCCGAGAACCAGCCGCCCTACGATGTGCTGCTCGGCCAGTTCGGTCGGCGCATCCTGGCGGGGATCCCCGACGCGCCGACCGCCCCCGTCTCCGCGCGCGACGGCAGCATCTTCTTCCTCGAAACCGGGCACAACGTCGACGCCGATATCTTCGCCTACTGGCTCGTCAACGGCGGCCTGCCGCAGTTCGGCTATCCCCTGACCGAAGAATTCGTGCAGCGCCTGGAAGATAATCAGCTCTACGTGGTGCAGTATTTCGAGCGTGCGCGGATCGAGCGGCACCCGGAGAACGACGCGCCCTACAAGCTGCAACTGGGCCAGTTCGGGCGCACGATCTGCGGGCAGGCGTGTAAGTAGCGAGATAGTCCACCGGCTGCTCAACGAGAGCGGGTGCTGCGGCAGAAGCCGCAGCACCGCTTCTTTGTGGCATCGCGGCGGCAAATTTGACTGCGCGGGCAGAAGAAGCGCCGGGCAGTCGCCTCCTCCGCCAGACTGGTCACCACCGTCACCACGTCGCCGGGGGCAGGTGGTGTCGCCGCGCGGCGTGCTCACCACCTCGCCTCGCCGCCGCGAAACGAGCAACGCGCCGGGCGGCAGCGCCAGGTCGCGCAGCGGGCCGCCGAGGAGTGGCGAATCCGCCCCGACGCGCACCTCCAGCAGCAATATCGGTCGCGAGTCCCGCCGCGCGCCGCACGTCGCGCTCCAGCCCCGCCCGGTAGGCGGTGACGATGCCCGGCACGCTGATCAGCCCCGCAAGGCGCTCCCCGTCGCCGTCGAGCGCGGGTGCCCAGGTGATGTCGGCGGTGGCGAGCGAGTCGAGCGCGGCGTCGAGCGCCATCCCGGCGGTGAAGCGCGTCTTCAGCGCGCCCATCGCCGCGCGCACGGATACCTCCGTCGCGCCATCCGCCCTGGCCCGCGCGACATCGCCGGCCGTCAGCACGCCCACAACCCGCCCCCCGGCGTCGAGCACCGGCGCTCCCGGCATGCCTGCGGCGTCGATCCGCGCCCCCGCCGCCGCGCGGCTCGTCGTCCCGCAGCACGAGAGGCGCGGGTTCGAGCGCGTCGGCGACGGTGAGGGTCGCCAGGAGCGGGAAGGCGTAGCGGTAGCGGTGGGCGGGGGAGTCGACGCGGCTAGGGAGTTGGCTGCGATAGATGCTCCGATCGCCGACAACGAGGGTGGCGAGGCCGACCGCGACCATCGCCGGGGCGAGCAGGGTGAGGTTGCCGGTCATCTCGGCCACCATGATCATCACGGCGAGCGGGGCGTGGGCGATGCCGCCGAAGAGCGCCATCATCGCGACGATGGTGAAACTGGCGGGCTGCGCGGGCATGCCGGGGAGGAGATCGCGCCCGAGTCGCCAGAAGGCGGCCCCGGTCAGCCCGCCGATCACCATGCCGGGGCCGAAGATGCCGCCCGAACCGCCCGAGCCGATCGAGAGACCGGTGGTCAGGATCTTGGCGAACGGCAGCAGCAGGACGACCCAGAGCGGGATTTGCAGCAACCGCTCATCCATGCCGAGTTGCACCCAGCCGTAGCCGGTGCCGAGCGCCTGGGGCAGGGCAAGCGCGATCAGCCCGACCAGCAGGCCGCCGAGCGCGGGCTTGACGATGCGCGGCAGCGGCAGCCGGTGGAACAGGTGCTCGATGCCGTAGAAGCCGCGCGCGTAGAGCAGGCCGATCGCGCCGCAGATCAGCCCGAGCAGGGCGAAGTAGACTAGCTGCACCGGCTGGTCGAAGGTGATGCCCCCCTGCGTGCCGAAGATCGGCTCCCAGCCGGTGAAGGCTCCGAAGATGGCGTAGCCGGTGATCGCGGCGATCAGCGAGGGGATGAGCGCCTCCGCCTCCAGGTCGTGGATGTACAAGATTTCGGCGGCGAGCATCGCCCCGCCCAGCGGCGCGCGGAAGATCGCGCCGATGCCCGCGCCCATGCCGACGGCCACGCAGAGGCGGCGGTCGGCGGCGCTGAGGCCGAGCAGGTCGGCGAGCACCGAGCCAACGGTGGCCGAAATCTGCGCCGCCGGCCCCTCGCGCCCGGCGCTGCCGCCGGATCCGATGGTGATCGCGGAGGCGATCAGCTTGATCGGCGCGATGCGGGCGCGAATCTGCCCCGCCTTGTGGTGGAATGCGGCGATCGCGGCGTCGGTGCCGTGCCCCTCCGCCTCGGGTGCCAGCGTGAAGACGAGCAGGCCGCTCACCAGCCCGCCGAGCGCGGTGATGACCGGGACGAGCCAGGGGTGGCCGAACGGGCGGATCGTGGCATCGCCCCCCTCGCCCGCCGGTTCGGGCGGGTGGACCCCGGCAATCGTGCCGAGCAGGTGGGCGTTGACGAACTGGATCGAACGGTAGAAGGCGAGCGCGCCGAAGCCCGCGACCGCGCCGATCACGAGCGCGAGCACGACCCATTTCGCCAGGTAGCGCCCGCTCTCCACCCCCTCCACATCGCCATCGCGCCAGCGCCGCGCAAAGCCGAAGAGCCTGGCCGTCAGGCCGTTCCTTGCCGCCGTCTTCCGCCCGGTCACCATCGCCCCCACCTCTCCCGCCCGCGCCCCGCCCAGGGCCGATCACGGCTATCCAGTATAGAACTGCACCATTTGTCTAGACAAACCGACGGTATGCTTCCGATGCGCTCCACCCGCTCCGACCGGGTGGGTGTGCGCGCTTTCCTTGCTCGCGCGAATGCGCGATGATACGCGCAAGCGGGAATCGCGCTGTGCAGTGGAGGAGTGGGTTGTGATCATCGATGCGCACGTCCACCTGGCCGACCGTCTGACCGGTTTCCGGCGTCCGCTGCGCTACGGCAGGGTGGCCGATGGCGAGCACGTCTCGCAGTGGTTCCCGCCCTCGTTCGATCCCCCCGCCAGTTCGGCCGAGCTGCTCCTCGCCCACATGGACGACCTGGAGGTGGAGCGGGCGATCATCGTGCAGCACCACCTCTACGGCGATCAGAATGCGACCGTGCTCGCGGCGGTGCGCAAGTGGCCGGATCGTTTCGACGGCTACGCCTATCTGGGGGCGTTCGACCGCCCCGACGACCCCGATCGGCTGGAGCAGTTGATCGCGGATGGGCTGCTGGGTCTGAAGGTGGAGCTGGCCACCACCCGCCGCCTGCGCCCGACCTTCCGCTTCGACGGCGACCACGAGTGGCGCATCTGGGCGCGATTGAACCAGTTGCGACGCCCCTCGCGCTCGATCTGATCGGCACGCCGCCGGAGGACGTGCCGGTGTTGCGCCGGATGCTGGCCTTCCCCGAATCTGGTGATCGTCAATTGCCACGTCGGCGGCCCCGGCGACGACAACTGGGAGGAGAAGGCGCTGCTGGGTCAGCACCCGCGCGTCTGGAGCGACCTCGCCGCGCTGCCGCTGCTGCTCGAACCCAAGAGGAATATCCTTCCCGCGCGCCCGAAATTCATCCGCTGGGCCGTGAACTATCTTGGCAGCGACCGGCTGCTGTAGGGGACCGACTACCCGCCGATGCTGACCGTGGCGACATATCGCCGGTGGCTCGACCTCGTCGGCGGCACTGCCCCTTCCTGACGGCGGATCAGCGCACGGCGATGATCGGAGGCAATGCCGAGCGCTTCCTCGCGCTGTTCCGCTCATAACGAGGCACGCGGGGCGTGCGCAACACCACCGGCCGCGTCGTGCCGCTGGCGTCAGTCGGCGAGATAGGCGAGCGTCCGGGCGACGCTCTCCTCGATCGTCAGGTGAAACCGGTGGCGAAGGCTGCGTCATATGCCGCCTCGCCGAGCCCAGCGCCAGGCTCCTCAGTAGCGCGACCGATGAACCGCTCCTGCACAGCGAACGGCGTGAAGCCGATGATCGCGCGACATTGCGCCGCCGCCCCCAGGAACGGGCGGCGCTCCTCCCGCTCGCCGAGGCCGTTGGCAATCAGCGCCGTCACGATCAGCCCGCCGAACGAGAAATGCACCCAGTCGCGGACCGAGGCCATCAACTCGACGGCTTTCGGCGTGCAGGGCGCGTGCCTCGGCGCAGCGCCCGACGCTGGCGTAGCTGAGGGCGAATTCGCGCGCGGCGAGGACCGTGTAGAGCGAGCGCGGCGTCGAGCGCGAACCAGCAGCAGCGCCTCCTCGGAGACCGCGCTCGCCGCCTCCATCATCGCGCACGATGTGGTTGATGGCGAGATTGAGCGAGGCCGTAGCGACGCCGCGCCCGTTACCGACACCGCGCCAGATCGCCATTGCCTCGGCGAAGGCGGCATTACTTACCCTCGGCATCGCCCGCGTAGAGCAATGCGTGCCGAGCGTATTCTGCGCGGTCGCCTCATTGTCGCGGTCGCTCAACTCGCGGTAAGTGCAGGGCCGCCGTGGCGAAGACGATCTGCGGGATCGGAGCGGACGGACGTCCTGACAGGCTGACTGCGAGGTTTGCCCGCGCGCGGATCACCGGCGCGACGGTCTCACCCGCTCGCGCGAGACCGGTGGTCAACCACGCCAGCCCCTCACGATAGTAATAGTCTGAGAACCAGAAGCGCCCCAGGGCACTCGCCAGCCGCAACCCGGTCGCCAGATCGTGCTCGTCGCACCAGGCCAGCGCGGCGCGCAGGTTGTCGATCTCGCGCGCCAGCCGCGCGAGCCACCAGGCCTGCCGCTCGTCGATCAGCGCCGGTTCGGCCTCTTCGGCGAGGCGCAGGAAATACGCCGCATGACGCGCCTGTTGGAGTGCGCCAGCCCTCACCCGCCAGACGCGCGGCGGCGAACTGGCGCACCGTCTCCAGCAGCCGATAGCGCGGCTCCTCCTCGCCCGCCCCCAACTCCACCTGCACCAGCGACTTGGCCATGACGTCGCCAGCCAGTCGAGCGTCACCGCGCCGAGATGCTGAATCGCTTCGATGGCCGCGAGCGTACCACCCCGGCGAAAACGGCGAGGCGGTCGAGCAGGGACCGCTCCGCCGCCGTGGCCCCGATAGCTCCACTCCAGGGTGGCGCGGAGGGTCTGGTGGCGCGGCAGCGCCGATGCGCGACTCCCCGGTCAGCAGCCGCGGCGTCGTCCAGGCGGGAGGCAAGCTGCTGCGGGGCGAGGACCGGGATGCGCGCGGCGGCGAGTTCACGTCGCCAGGGGATGCCGTCGAGGCGGCGGCAGATCGTGGCCACCGCCAGGGCATTCTCGGCAGTGAGGGCGAAGCCGGGGCAGGCGAAGCGGGCACGGTCGAGGAACAGGCCCACGGCAGGCGTGTCGCGCAGCGCGGCGAGTCGGGCGTCTCCCCGGGCACCCGCAGGCTCGGCACCGCCAGGCCGGACTGCCGCCACGCGCAACGCCTCGCGGCTCGTCGCCAGGATGCGCAGCTCGGGGCAACCACGCCAGCAGCGCGGCGGCGGGTCGGCGCAAGCGGCGATCAGGTCGCGGTGTCCAACACCACCAGCGCGGGCTGATCCCTCAGCGCGGCGATGACCAGTTCGCGCAGGAGTTGCCCGGACTGTTGGCGCAGGGCCGATCACGCGCGCCAGGGTCGCATCGAGCAGCGCGCCATCGTGCAGCGCCGCGAGGTCGAGCAGCCAGACGCCTCCCCGGGTAGTCATCGAGCAGCGTGCGCGCCACCGCCAGCGCCAGGCGCGTCTTCCCGACGCCGCCCGTACCGACCAACGTCACCAACCGCGCCGTCGCCAACTCCGCCCGGATCGCCTCGATCGCCCCCTCGCGCCCGAGCAGCACGTCGTCGCCGCAGGCCGTATGCCGCGCCCCGGCTGGTTTCTCGTCCCGCCCTTCTCCCTTCTCCCCTCTCCCCTTCCGTCCACTCGCCCCGCCAGAATCGCCGCGTACAACTGCTGGCTCGCCGCCTCCGGCTCGGCGTCGAGCACCTGTTTCACGGCGGTGCGCAGTTGCCCGAATTGCGCCGCGCGCCCGGCCGCCGGCCTCGTGGCGTGGAGGCACATGATCGCGACGTGGGCCGCCTCGTCGGCCGGTTCGGCGGCGACCAGGCGTTCGAGGTCCGCGATAGCGACCTCCCGGTCGGTCTGCTCCTGCGCCGCCGCGTACTCGCGCAGCAGACTCAGAAACACCAGCCGCGCCGACTCGCGTGGCGCGATGGCCCACTCGCAGGTCATCCGGCAGGAGATCGCCCAGTGTAGCGCGCCAGCGCGACGGCGTAATCGCCCGCAGCCCGCGTGCGCCGTGCGCGCTCGGCGACGGCGAGGAAGGCGGCGAGATCCGCCTGCGATCGCCTCGGCCGGCGCGAGGATGACCACCTCCTGGCGGATCATCCTTGGCCCCGGCGCGCGGGATCCACCGCGCGCCGGCTGGCGATAGAGCGCCTGATAGCAGGCGCGGCGGGCAGCGTCAGGGTCGAGATCGGGCCAGGGGGCGTCGAGGACATGGTCGAGCGGCAGCCGGCCAGCCCGGCGCGAGGGCGAGCAGCTTCACGGCGTGCTGCGCCTTGCGCAGGTACCCAGGCGCGCTCCGCGACGAGCTGCCCATCCACCACGACGGCGAAGCCGCCAGGCAGACGAAGCTGCAGCGCCGGGGCGGGCGCGGTGGGATCCTCGGCAGGCCGACGCTCGGGCATGCGCACTCACGGCATTGGGGCGGATTATGTTGACGGGGTCATTCTCGCAGAAGTGCGGCGGCGGATCAACGCTCGCGGTCGCCGAAGATGAAGGGGAGCGTCGCCAGCGCATTTGTGACTTAACGTACGAAAAATGCAGCACGGCACCGAAGCCCGCCGCCCCGTAGAGCGGCCCGGAGATGGTGCTCCCCGCCAGGATGCCGAGTAGGCTGGCGACCGACATCGCCATCGCCGTGCCGCGGTGTAGTCGCCACTGCGCTTGGCAAACGTGACAAACACCCCCGCGATGAACAGCCCCGCCCCCAGCCCCGGTGATGATACCGCCGCCGATCAGGGTGGCGCTGGAAGAGGTGAGCGCCAGCGTGCCGAGCCCCGCCAAAGTGATCACCACGCCGAAATCGCCATCGCGGGCGTGCGCCATAGCGGTCAACCAGCGCCCCGGAGGGCGCCTTGAGATCATCACACCGAAGGCGTCGGCGGCGAAGTAGAGGCCCGGCATTCAGCGCGCCCGGGTGTGCCAGCGAGCGACGAATGCGACCGCCGAAGTAGGCGAGCAGCAGGCCGTTCGCCGCCAGCGTCGGGATCCAGCGGCGGTCGAAGCCGAAGCCGCGCGCCCGCTGGCCGGTCGAGGCGAGCGCCGGCAGCAGCAGCCCGGCGAGCAGCCCGCCCCCGGCGCAGGCGACCGCCGGGCCGAACAGGCGCGGGCCGCCGCCCTGGTCGTAGAGCCAGAGGCCGAGCGGCGGCGCGATCGCCAGCGACACGTTGTTCAGCGAGCCGATCACCCCGAGCGCCGCGCCCGGGCGCAGCGGCACGACGCGCGGGGCCATCGTCAACGCGCTCGGCATGACCAGCGCCGTGCCGCAGCCCTGCAAGGCGCGACAGAGGACGACCAGGACTTCTCCATGCACGAGTAGCAGACCGATCGCGGCGACAAGGTAGCAGCCCATCCCCGCGCGCAGGAGGCGATGCGGCCCGGCGCGGTTGATCAGCGGCCCCACCAGCAGCGTGCAGACCAGCCCGACGAGGTTCGCCGAGCCGACCTCGGCCCCGATGCGCGCCTCGGGCACGCCGATGCCGGACAGGTGGAGCGGCAGCGCGGCCGAAACCAGCGACAGGCTCCCCTGCCCGATGATGATCGCGGCGGCGACGATCGCGAAGGTGCGCCAGGTCGCCTCGCTCGCGGGTGCCTCCGACGCGACCGCGCTCACAAGCAGAGCTGCGCGATCAGGTTCTTGTAGACCTCGACCGCCTGGTGCAGCTGCGCCAGCTCGATCCACTCGCCGTCGGTGTGCGCCTGGGCGATGTCGCCGGGGCCAAGGATGACCACATTCATCAGGTGCTGGTAGATCCCCGCCTCGGTGCCGTAGGGCACGACCTCGGAGCGGTCCATCCCGGTCGCCGCGAGCGACGCGCGGATGATCGCGGCGTCGGGCGAGGTGCTGAAGGCCGGGAAGAGGCCCGACTGCACTTCGAGCCCATAATGCTTCGCCCGCGACTCGATCTCGGCGATGATGTCGGCGCTGCGGTCGTTTGGGGAGGGTCGGAAGCTGATCGTGGCCGTCGCCTTCGCGGCGGTGACGTTCCCCTTGGTGTCGTAGTCGGTGATCGTCATGTTGAAGCCGGGCGTGGGCGGCGTGAACTCGGGATTGTGGTAGCTGGTGTCCGACTTCAGCCGCTTCGCCAACTCGGCCATCTCCGCCAGGAACGGGGCGATCAGGAAATTGGCCGAGATGCCGATATCCTGGCTGGTGTGCGCGGCGGTGCCGTGCGCGGTGATGCGCGAGAAGGCACCCCCCTTGTGTGCGTGGATCGGGATCAGCCGGGACGGTTCGGCCACCACGCCGTGCGCCGGCGCGGCCTCCTTGAGCAGCACCGACTCGCGCGCGACCTGCTGGGCCCCGAACGCACCGACCTCCTCATCCGCCGAGCCGACCACGAGGACCGCGCGCTTCAGATCGGCGGCGGCGAACGCGTCGGCCGCGACGATCGTTGCCGCCAGCGGCCCCTTCATGTCGCAGACGCCGAGGCCAACCAGACGGTCCCCCTCAATGCGTGGCGACCAGGCATCGCTGGTCCAGCCGGTGCCGGGCACCGTGTCGAGGTGCGACAGGAAGGCGATCCCACCACTCCCCTCGCCCTTGCGCCCGACGATATTCACCTTGCGCACGCCATTCGCGTCGGTATACTCCAGCCGCTCGGTCGCAAATCCCCGCGCCCGCAGTTCCCCCTCCATGCGGTCGGCCGCCGCCGCGTTGCTGTTATGGCTCATCGACTCAATCGCCGAGAGTTCCCTGGTCAGTTCGATCACGTCGAGCGCCATCGCTCCCTCCCGTCCGCATACCCCCAGTACCGTCAATTCGCTGGCGTTGGCATTGTACCGTACCGCGATGCGCGGGGATTGAGGTGCGGTCGGTGGGCGGAGAAGAGCGGTTCGGTGCTCTGCGCCTGCAAAACCCAAGTGGAACAAAGCAGCGACGCGGGCCGTCAAGATGCTACTGCTGTTTCACTTACCCGCTGGAGAACCCTTATGGTCAGGTTCATCGCCAAGCTTCTGTGTATCACAACGCTGATGCCAGTGCTTTCCTTCGCAGGATGCGGGTGTGATCGGGTTTTCTCGGCGGCGCCACAGGCATGGATTGATGAGAATCGCAACGGCTGGTGGGAGTTGGGTGAACTGCCGTTGCCGGGTGTCAAGTTTACTGCCAGTGATCGGCGCGGGGTCGTATCCTGGCAAGTATCGGGAACAAGCAATGCCTCTGGAAGCGCCAACTTGTACACCATGTATGGCTGTCAAGGCAGGGTAGAATGGGTCGTTGAGGCACAGCCACCTACTGGTTTCCAAGGAACAACGCCCCTACAGAAGAGCGAAGGATCGCTCTACCAGTTTGGATTTGCCCCTGTCGAATCGAGATAGCGGTGGGTTATTGCTGCCGCCGCCTGACTTCTTTCCTCCGCACCAGTGGGAGCGACTGGCTACTCACCCCCCCACCGGCCGCAGCCCCACCCGCCCCGCGCTACTCCCGCCGTCCACCACCAGCGTAGTGCCAGTGAGGTAGTCGGAGAGCGGCGAAGCGAGCAGCAGCGCGGCATTGGCGATATCGTCCGGCGTGCCGGGGCGACCGAGCGGGATCGTGCTGCGGGCGCGGTCCTTGTACTCGCTGGCGAGATGCGTGCCCCCTTCGGGCACGTCGATATAGCCGGGAAGAATGGTATTGACCCGAATGCCGTGCGGCGCGAGCTCCAGCGCCATGCCCTTGGTCAGCAGGACAACGCCCGCTTTGACGCGCAGTAGTGCGACCAGCCCCAGATCGCGCTGTTCGCCGCGCCGGAACTGAGGGTGATAATCCGCCCGCCCCGCCCGCCGCGCACCATCGCGCGGGCCGCGGCCTGACAGGTCAGGAAGGTGCCGGTGAGATTCGTATCGATCACGCGCCGCCACTCATCCTCCTCCATCTCCAGAAACGGCGTATTGGGGTAAATGCCCGCGTTGGCGATAGCGATATCGAGGCGGCCGAGATCGCGCTCGATGGTGACGACCATCGCGCCAACGGCCGCGCCGTCGCGCACATCGGCGGCGTAGGGGCGGCAGGCAATATCCTGCGCCCGGAGATCGTCGCAGGCGGTTTCGGCGCGCTCAAGCGTGCGGTCATTGAGGGCGATGGTCGCCCCCGCGCGACCGAAGGCCCCGGCGATCGCGAGCCCGAGGCCCGTCGCGCCGCCCGTGACCAGCGCCACCTGGCCGGAGAACGAGAATTGCACCGACATCGTAGCCTCCCTGGTGATCGGCGTGGCTCACCGTGGCTGGAAACCGCCGTCCACGTGGATCGTCTGCCCCGAGATATAGGCGGCGTCGGGCGAGGCCAGGAAGCTGACCAGCGCGCCGATATCCTCGGCGGTGCCATGCCTGCCGAGCGGGATGGCACCGCGAATCTCGTCGCGCAAGATCTCGAACGGGCGCTCCTCGCGCGTCGCGCGGCGTTGCAACGCCGCCCAGTGCATCTCGGTCGCCATATTCCCCGGGCTGACGCAATTGACGCGGATGCCGTGCGGCCCGAGTTCGCGCGCCAGCGCGTGAGTGAGCGCCATCACGCCCGCCTTGGTCGCCCCATACGCCCCCGATCCAGCGGGCGTATCACGCCCGAAGATCGAGCCGATCGTCACGATCACGCCGCCGCCGCGCGGGATCATCGCGCGGGCGGCGGCGCGGCAGCAGTAGAACGTCCCCTCCAGATTGACCGCGACGATGCGGCGGAACGCCTCGTCGGTCATCTCAGCGAGCGGGCCACCGCCCCCGATCCCGGCGTTGGCGACGAGAATATCCAGGCATCCATATTCGGCAACAATCGCCGCGACCAGGGCGTCGACCGCGCCCGAATCGGCCACATCGCACACCTCGCCCCGCGCGCCCGCCCCAATCTCGGCGGCAGCGGCAACCACCGCCTCCGAGCGGTCGGCGAGCACCACCCGCGCCCCATCGGCGGCCAGACGTCGGGCCACGCCGAAGCCCAACCCCTGGGCCGCCCCAGTGACGAGCGCGACCTGCCCGGACAGATCGCGACCAACTGGCGTGCTCATACTCACATGCTCCTGCGCGTTCTCGCGGTGCGTAAAATGCCGAACGAATCTGTCGCCGAGTGCTCTATTTCGCGATTACCCGCTCGGTTCGGTTGTACTTCCCCTCTCCTGAAGGGGGAGGGGTGCCGCCGCAGCGGCGGGGAGGGGTCCGTCAAGCCCTGCCGCTGCCGGATCTCAGTATGGCGGCCCCATGCGTTCCATGATCGCGGTGAGCTCGCGGTGATCCTGGTCGTCGAGCGCCTCGTTGACCGGCGCGCGGAGGTGGGCGGCCTTGAAGACGCCGAGTCGCCGCAAAACCTCCTTGGTGCCGAGCAGCGGGAACGGCTGCCGCCAGAACGAGAGCGGCGGGCGGTCGTAGGCGGCGCGAGCGTTCACGATCGCCCGCCACGAAACGCTCGTAGGCCGTGCTGGCTGTCGGCGCGGCTTCCAGACCGGGATCGCCCTCGCGCCCGGCGCGAGGTCCTCGAGCAGCCGCGCGCCGCCGGAAAGAATCTTCAGCGCCGGGCGCAAGCGCCGGAGTTCGCTGATGCGGTGCCCCGATTCCAGCGGCGCTTCCTCCTTGGAATAGCAGAGATTCGGGAATGCCTCGGCCAGGGCCACCTGCTGGCGCGGCGGGATGGAAACCTGCGCATCCTGCACCATGACCGCGATCCCAACCGACCGCGCGACCGCGCCGTAGTGGTGCAGCAGCGCCTCCGGCGTGACCGCCCCGAAGAGCGGCGGCGTCAGGAAGACCGCTCTCGCGCCGATCGCCTCGGCGTGCTGGCTCAGTTCGACCGCTTCGGCCGTGTTCTCGGCCGACGTGCCGACAATCACCGGCACCCGCCCGCTCGCCGCCCCAACGACAACCTCGGCCAACCACTTGCGCTCGGCGACCGGCATCCAGACATTCGCTGGCGCTGCCCACCGCCGGAGAGGTCGTGCGCTCCCGGCGGCGATCAGATACTCGACGAGGCGCGCAACATCTTCCTCATCGATCTGCCCCTGACGCGGTGAATGGCGTGTAGACGATCGGCAAAATCCCGCGCAGGTCGGTGTCGGGCGTGCTCATTCCCACTTCGAGAAGGTCGCTGGCAAAGCCAGCGTAGTGTATCCGAAAGGGCGAGGTGCGCAGCGCGAATGACGTGGGGCAGCGCCTCAGCGCGGCGGATCGTGCCCGGTCAGCCCATCCACCGCCTCCCGAATGAGATCGGCGTGACCGTTGTGGCGCGCATACTCCTCGATCATATTCAGCAAGATATAGCGCAGACTGGGGAACTCGCCGCCCCCACCGGCCTGTCGCGCGGGACCACCCTCGGCCATCGCCTCGCTCAGCAACGCCCGCGAACGCGCCACCGCCTCCCGCCAGCGCGCGTAAAGCTGCTCGGGTGCCTCCTCGGCCGCCGTGCGCCAGTCCCAATCGTGCTCGGCTCCCCAGTCCACCCCGCTCCACGGCGGCAGCTGCGCCCGCCCGTGCAGCCACTCGGTGGACATATCATCCTCGAAGCGCGCGAGATGCTTCAGCATGCCGCCCAACGTCATCCGCGACGCGCCGAACGTCACCCGCAGCCCCGCCGCGTCCAACCCACCGCTCTTCCACGCAAAGGTCGCGCGCTGCCGCTCCAGGAACCCCAGCAGCGTCGCCGCCTCATCCCCCGCAATCGGCGGCTCCCAACGCCCCTCCTCATACGCAAACCCACTCATCCCGCCCCCTTCCATCGCAGGTGCAGTCCGCGCCAAAGAGTGTAGCAGGGTCTTGGTGCAGGACTACCAGTCCATGTGGCTCGCCTCACGAACGCTCACCGTACACAGGACGCAATAGAGACAGGAACAAACTCAATGTATGGCAATAAGAGCAGCCCCAATATGGACTGTTGGCGCGAAAGACGGATTCTCAGGAGACGATACGGAGCCATCCAGCCGCGTCCTGGCATATCTCGACATAGTTCATCCGAACGCGAAACTCGGCCTCGCCGCTCCCCGACCCATCCGCTATTCTTCTCCCGTGTTCCGGACTCGTCTCCGACGATTTTCGGGCAGAGTGAAGAAGAATCGACCGTGGCGAAGCGCCAACGACTCACCCCGCAGCCCGGTACGTTGCGCGCACCCGACCGCGAAGACCTGCGGGTACCCAAGGTGGTCGCCCGCCAGGTAGGTCGCGACCCCTCGCCGACGCGGCTGCGGAATTGTCGGAACGATCGTCCAGAGTTGCGGGGCGTGTGGTGGGGATTCGAAAACGTGAGGAAGGGAGAGGTTGACCATGTTGTACGGTGAGCAGCAGATCGCCGAGGCGTCGCTAGAGGCCGTCCCCAACCCCAACCCCGGGCGAGATTATCACATCGAATGCCTCTGCCCCGAATTCACCACCCTCTGCCCGCGCTCGGGTTTCCCCGACTTCGCGACCATCCACATCCGCTACATCCCCGACCAGGCCATCGTGGAACTCAAATCGCTCAAGCTCTACCTGAACCGCTACCGCGACGAGCACACCTTCCACGAGGCCGCCGTGAATCGGATCCTCGACGACCTCATCGCGTCGATCCAACCCCGCTGGATCCGGGTCGTCGGCGACTTCGGCGTGCGCGGCAACATCAAAACCATCGTCACCGCCCACCACACCCAGCCTGGCTACACTCCCGACCCCGACCTGACACGCTGAGCGACCCACCTGCTGCGCGACGATCCCCGCCCGGGCACCTTAGCAACTGCGGCATCACCCTGGCCGGGAGCCAGCACCCCGCGCCATGCAGTCGCGCAGGAACGCCCGGGCCATAGCGCCACCGCCATGCCGCTCGCACTACCCGCACGCCCAGCACGAAGCCGCCGATCATCTCGACGCGGCGCTCGGCCTTTCACATACTCGCGCACTCTGACAATGGTGTGATGATTTCCCCTCAGGAAAGCAAAAACCTCGCTCGAATGCGAGGTTTCCGGGCTATTGGAGCGGAAGACGGGATTCGAACCCGCGACCTTCTCCTTGGCAAGGAGATGCTCTACCACTGAGCCACTTCCGCACACCCCACCACAGCACCGCCGCGTGAGTGTGGTCATTGTACTGACGCGATGCCGCCCTGTCAAGGTCAGCACCACCCTCGCAACCATCCCCCGCCAACCACTCGCCGCACCACCAGAGCCGGATTCATCCGGCGCATTTCGAAGCCCGGAGACTTCATCTCCCGCCGGGCAACGGGCTAGCAACGACCCCCATCATGAAACCATCCCGCCGAAAACCCTCCCATAGAACCCACCAAGTCGGTCATCTTGTCTCCCAAGCACCCATTTCGCTACCTTTCGCCCAACCTGGCATGATTTGCCCCACTCGCCGGGTGTATAGAAATAGCGGCACCTCACCGCAAAGCATCTCGACCCTACGCCGTCACCTGTCCACACCACCGAGGAGGCACCACCATGACCACCACCCCGCATCCCAGCCACCGCTTAAAGTCTCCCACCGGTGCTCGTGCGGGTGGCGGGGACCGAGGGGGCCAACCCCGCCCCAGCCACCCCACCACGCAATCGCCACCCGGTTAAAGTCCCCCCAGCATTGGGGGGATGGAGGGGGGCCTCCCCGCGCCCACGCCACCCGCATCGCCCCACCAGGGGAAGGCAGAAAAAAGTGAAAATGCAAAAACAAACCTACTTTTACCCCACACGGCCCCATCCCCACCCCAATCGGGACCATTTTGCCAGGGCCACACCCACCATCCCCTTGCTACACTGCTTGGGGCATCACGCCACGAACACCACGGTCATAGCAGGGGTGGGAGCAAGGATGGTCTCGCTCATCCAACGCAAGACGATCGACCAGGCCGTCCCCGGACGCCGCGCCACCCGCTGGCCCCTGGCCACCACCCTCCTCACCGCCGTCTACCTCCTCCTCTTCCTCTCGCAGCTCGCCGCCGCCCAGGTCAAACGTTTACGACGGCGGCTGAGCGCTACATCCGCCTCCGTGCCGACTTCCGCGCCGTCCTCACCGGCGGCCTGATGCTCCGCGAAGGGCACGGCGCGCTCCTCTACGACGAAGCCGCCCAGCACGCAGCCCAGCAGCGCCTCCTCGCCCCCGACCTCATCCTCCCCCCCGATAGCACCCTGCCCAACTCCCACCCCCCTACGAATCGCTCTTCGCCGCCGCCTTCGGCGACGCGCCGATCGCCGTCCCCTTCGCCGCCTGGACCCTGCTCGAACTCCTCAGCGTCGCCGCCGCCCTCTGGCTCCTGGCGCGCTCAACCCCCCTCGCCCCGACCGCCCGCTGGCTCGCCATCCCCGGCGCGCTCGCCTACCAGCCCCTCCACGCCCTCCTGCTCACCGGCCAGAGCTCCACCCTCGTCCTCCTCGGCCTCGTCGGCCTCTACGCCGCCCTCAAGGCCGATCGCCAGGGCTGGGCGGGCGTCGCCCTCGCCCTGCTGCTGATCAAGCCCCAACTCGCCCTCCCCATCCTGCTGCTGCTCCTCCTCTCCCGCGCCTGGCGACCCCTCCTCATCGCCGGGGCCATCCACGCCGCGCTCGCCGTCGCCGTCATGCCCCTCCTCGGCATCGCCTGGCCCCTGTCATACCTCCGCTACCTCGCCGGCTCCCGCCACTGGGACCACCGCATGTTCGAGCACGCCCCCCTCATGCACAACTGGCGCAGCCTCGCCGCCCACCTGATCGAGCCCGTCGCCCCCGCCCTCGCCAGCCCCGCCGTCACCCTCCTCACCGCCCTCTCTGTTGCCCTGCTCGCCTGGGCCTGGTGGCGGCAGCGTCCCAACTTCCACCAGCCTCCCCCCAGCATTGGGGGGCCGCGCATCGCCCTCACCGACCTCCTCTGGGCGCTCGCCACCATCGTCACCATCCTGATCGCCCACCACCTCTACATCCACGACCTCACCCTGCTCATCTTCCCCGCCTGGCTGCTCTCGTCGCCGGTGCCACTGCCACCGGCTGGCCCCACCCCCGCCTCTGGCTCGCCCTCGCCACCATCGGCAGCCTCCTCCCCATCGTCACCGCCGCCCTCGCCCAGCGCCAGTGGCAAATCTCCCTCCCCAGCATCGCCCTCCTCGCCACCACCGCCCTCGCCCTCGCCTGGACCATCCTCCACCTCACCAGGGCGTGCCGATCCCGCCCGGCCCGCCCGCGACCCCTCCCGCCGCGCACCCGCGGTAATCTGTGGCGTGCAGCACGGACTCTACAGAAGTGCGGCTGCCCCCGCAGCGTTCACGCCCGCGACCCTCGCCGAGATCGCGCGGCGCTACGGGTGCCGGGCGTGGGCCGACTGATCGGCACAGCCAACGGACGTAGAGAGCTGCGCCGTGGCGGGCTGGGCCTCCTGGCGAGGATAGCGCACGACATAGATGGCCGTGGGAGCTTCGGATTTGCGGGAAGGCGAAGTGCGCCGGCATCGCGCGGCCATCGCGCGGCGATGCGAAGTCTGCCCGCGCGCAGGCCGGTCGCCTGCGCGGCAAAGCGCCCGCCACGGCGGGCTACGCCATTGGGATGGCAGGACTCATGCGCCCGCCTCGCGCTTCGCCGGTGCGCCGTGCAACTGCTCGATCAGGGTCGCCACGAGGCCGGTCCAGCCGGTCTGATGGCTGGCACCGCGACCGCTGCCGTCGTCGCCGTGGAAGTACTCGTAGAAAAGCGGGTGGTCGCGCCAGTGCGGGTCGCGCTGGAACCGCTCGTCCGCGCCGAAGACGGGGCGGCGACCGTCGGCGTCGCGCGCGAAGAGGGCGATCAGTCGCCGGGCGAGGTCGTCGGCGATCTGGCCGAGGGTGAGATATTGGCCGGAGTTCGTCGGGCACTCCACCGTGAAGTCGTCGCTGAAGTAGTGGTGGTAGCGTTGCAGCGACTCGATCAGCAGGTAGTTCACCGGGAACCAGATCGGCCCGCGCCAGTTGGAGTTGCCGCCGAAGATGCCGCTGCGCGACTCGGCGGGCTCGTAGCGCACGACGTAGTCCGCGCCGTTGACGTGGAGCACGTAGGGATTGGCGTGGTGGTAGCGGCTGAGCGCCTGCACGCCGTAGTCGGAGAGGAATTCCTGCTCATCGAGGGCGCGGCGCAGCAGGCGCTTCAGCCGATGCCCACGGCAGATCGCCAGCAGGCGGCGCTCGCCGCGACCGGGCACGTGCCAGCGCGAGATGAGCGAGGCGACGTCGGGCCGGTTGTCCAGATACCACTCCAGGGCGCGGCGGAAGTTGGGCAGGGGCTTCCAGCGTCTCCGGCCTGCTCGTCTCGGCGGCGAAGAGTGTGGATCAGGCCGATTTCGAAGGATCGAATCTTGAGCGGGAGGTAGCCCTTCGGGGAGGCGCAGCACGTCGTAGTAGAACTGGTCCTCCTCGTTCCAGAGGGAGATGCCCTCCTCGCCCGTCTCGTCGCCGATCGTGTTCATCGCGGCGGCGATGGCGAGGAAGTGCTCGAAGAACTTGACCGCGATGTCCTCGTAGACCGAGTTCTCGCGCGCCAACTCCAGCGCCATCTGCATCAGGTTGAGGCAGAACATCGCCATCCGGGTTGGTGCCGTCGCTCTGCTCGATGTGGCCGCCGGTGGGGAGGGCGCGCTGCGGTCGAAGACCCCGATGTTGTCCAGCCCGAGGAAGCCGCCCTGGAAGACGTTGTTCCCCTCCTCGTCCTTGCGGTTGACCCACCAGGTGAAGTTGAGCATCAGCTTGTGGAACGTGCGCTCCAGGAACTGGCGGTCGGCGCGTCCGTGCTGCTCCTGCTCGATCTTGTAGACCCGCCAGGCCGCCCAGGCGATCACGGGCGGGTTGACATCGCCGAAGGCCCACTCGTAGGCGGGGATCTGCCCGTTCGGGTGCTGATACCACTCGCGCAGCAGCAGGTCGAGCTGGCTGCGGGCGAACTCGGGGTCGAGGACCGCGAGCGGCACGCAGTGGAAGGCGAGGTCCCAGGCGGCGTACCAGGGATACTCCCACTTGTCGGGCATCGACATCACGCGCTCGTTGTAGAGGTGCCGCCACTCGTGATTGCGGCCGTGGCGGCGGGCGACGGGCGGGGGCGGTTGCCCCGGGTCGCCGGTGAGCCACTGGTTGACCACGTAGTGGTAGAACTGCTTGGACCAGAGCATGCCCGCCAGCGCCTGGCGGTGGATGCGCCGCAGGTCGGGATCGACGGTCGCGGGGAGGAGCGCGGCGTAGTAGTCGTCGGCCTCGCGCTCGCGCGCGGCGAAGGTGGCGGCGAAGTCGGCGAAGGGGTCGGCGGGGAGGGTGCCGCCGATCTGCGTCGCCACGTCGGACCAACTGCGCGTCCCGGCATCGGGGCGTGTGCCAGGTGGTACGGGCGTGTTGTCGCCGATGACTGTGTGGCCGGGGGTGGTGCAGAGGCGCAGGCAGATGGTGACTTCTTCCCCTGCCCCGACGGTGCGCTTGTAGAGCGCCGCCGCCTTCGTGCCGCGCCCTTCGGGGTCGATGGCGTCGCGCCGCTCGCGGATGACGTACTCGTGGAAGGCGTCCTTCACCCAGGATGAGCGGTTGGGAGCGCCGTAGATGCGGGCGAAGTTCGTCTCATTCTCGGTGAAGAGGAGTTCGTCCGCCCCCTCGCAGAGCAGGATGTGCTCGCCGACCAGGGGATGCGTCCCGGCGATGGCGGGGATGGGTGAACCACCCTGGCGGCGGATGCTGGTGGTGACCAGTTCGCCGCGCTGCCGGCTGTAGCCCCAGGACCAGGTGTTGCGGAACCAGAGGGTCGGCAGCAGCCAGAGCGGCGCGGCCTCCGGGCCGCGATTGACCGCCCGGATCTGGATCAGGATGTCGTCGGGCGAGGCTTTGGCGTACTCGACGAAGATGTCGAAGTAGCGGTCGTCGTCGAAGATGCCGGTGTCGAGCAGCTCGAACTCGTCCTGGTCGCGCCCGCGCCGGTGGTTCTCCTCGACCAGCCAGCCGTAGGGGTACTCGCGCTGCGGGTATTTGTAGAGCATGCGCATGAAGGAGTGGCTGGGCGTCGAATCGAGGTAGTAGTAGTACTCCTTGACATCCTCGCCGTGGTTGCCCTCGTTGCCGGTGAGGCCGAAGAGGCGTTCTTTGAGGATCGGGTCGCGCCCGTTCCAGAGGGCCAGCGCGAAGCAGACCCGCCCCTTGTCGTCGGAGATGCCGCCGAGGCCGTCCTCATTCCAGCGGTAGGCGCGCGAGCGGGCCTGGTCGTGGGAGAAGTACTCCCAGGCGGTGCCATACTCGCTGTAGTCCTCGCGCACGGTGCCCCAGGCGCGCTCGGCCAGGTAGGGTCCCCAGCGGGTCCAGGCGGCGTGGTCGTGGCGGAGGCGGTTGCGTTCGATCGTCATGCGGCCTCTGCGGGGTGAGTGGGCGAACGGGCGAGCGGGCGATAGGACGGGCGTGCCCAGTTTGCGCAGTATACGCCATCGGGTCAGGTGCGGGCGGGGGTGAAGTAGGCGGCGTTGAGGGCGAGGTAGTGCTGCCACTCGGTGGGGATGTCGTCCTCGTGGTAGATGGCGTTGACGGGGCAGACGGAGAGGCAGGCACCGCAGTCGATGCACTCCTCGGGGTCGATGAAGTACATGTCGTGGTCGTCGTCGGAGTGGATGCAGTCCACGGGGCAGACTTCGACGCAGGCGGCGTCCTTGACGCCGTTGCAGGGGGCGGTGATGACCATGGTCATGGCGGTGCTCCTGTGTGGCGCGATAGGCGGGCCGATGGGGCGAGTATGCGGGGAGCTCGGCGCGGCGTCGTTGCGCTGGAGCAATGAAGGGGCGCACAAGCAGGCCCGCCATTCTGCTTCAAGGAGGTACGAAGCACCCTCTCGAAGAGAGAGTGTCAAGCCTGCTTCTCGCCAGCGCACACCCGCCCCTGGCCCATCCCGGCTATCCCCACTGACAGAAAGTACAGGCCGCATCTCCAACCCACGGTCGTTGTTGCAAAGTCCCCCGCCCACGTACAGTTACCATGCGGAATAGTCGCAACGGCGCGTCGTTATCCCGCAGGGTGTCGCCTCCTGAAGTCGCGGGTGGGGCGAAGTTGGCCGAGCGCGGCATTGAGGAGGATGTGTGGTCCTTGAGTTACAGGAACGACCAGTGGCGGTCGTGAGCGAACCGGAAATCGCGCCGAGCGCCGAAGCGCCCGCGACGCAGGGCATGCGCCGCCGTGTGCTCGGCCTGGCCTGGCCGGTGATCGCGCAGAACCTGCTCGAAACGCTCGTCGGCATCGTCGATACCCTGCTCGTCGCGCGCCTCGGCGCGGTGGCCATCGCCGGTGTCGGCACCAACGTCCAGGTCCTCTTCATCGTCCTCGGCGTCCTCGTCGGCGTCAGCGCCGGGTCCACCGTCCTCGTCGCCCACGCGGTCGGCGCGCGGGATTGGTCCGCCGCCCAACTCGTCTCCAAGCAATCGATCACCTGGGGCGTGCTCGGCTCCATCCCGGTGGCCCTGCTCGTCGCCTTCCTCTCGCATCAGATCATCGGCGCATTCGGCGTCGCCGCCGATGTCGCCGCCATCGGTGCCGCGTGCCTGCGCATCACCATGCTCGGCTTCCCCGCCTTCCTGCTCATCTTCGTCGTCAGCGGCATCATGCGCGGCGCGGGCGACACCCGCACCCCCCTGATCGCGGGCTTCATCTCCAACATCATCAACGCCCTGCTCGCCTGGGTGCTGATCTACGGCGGCTTCGGCCTCCCCGCCATCGGCGCGGTCGGCTCCGCCTGGGCCGCCACCATCGCCCGCTTCATCGCCGCCGGCTTCCTGATCTTCCTCCTCCTGCGCGGTCGCGGCGGGCTGAAGCTGCGCGGCTGGCACGACTGGGCACCCCGGTTCCGCGAACTGCGGCGCGTCCTGGTGATCGGCATGCCCGCCGCCGTCGAGCAGATCCTCATCTCCGCCGCCTTCACCGTCCTCACCGCGCTCATCGCCCACCTCGGCACGCTCAGTCTCGCGGCGCAGCGCATCAGCTTCACTGCGCTCTCCATCTCCTTCCTGCCCGGCGTCGGCTTCGCCATCGCCACCAGCGCCCTCGTCGGGCAGAGCATCGGCGCGGGCCGACCCCAGGAAGCCCGCACCGCCGCCCGCGCCGCCGCCGAGTGGGTCACCCTCTGGATGATCCCACTCGGGATCATCTTCCTCCTCTTCGCCCGCCCGATCATGGGCCTCTTCACCGACGACCGGGAGGTGATCGATCTCGGGGCCAGGAGCTTGCAGGTCCTCGCCTTCTCGCAGCCCCTCTGGGGCCTCCTCTTCGTCTGGGCGGGCGCGCTGCGCGGCGCGGGCAATACCCGGCTGCCGCTCTTCTACAATGTCCTCGGCATGTGGCTCGGCGTCGCCTTCGCCTTTATCCTCCTGCGCATTACCCACGTCAGCCTGCCGTTTATCTGGGCACTCTGCCTCCCCGGCTGGGCCATCAACGCCCTCGGCGTCTGGATCGGCTTCCGCCGCGAGAAGCTGCAAGAATTGGTTATCTGAGCGCTATACTGTGGTCTGTCAACCGTGTTAGCCCTTGGGCCACAAACGTGCCGGAGAGGCCAGGGATGGTAACCACGCCCAAGCAGCAGCTCCACGCCTTTGTTGAAGGCTTGACAGACGACGAGGCCGCGCGCCTTTGGTCCGCACTTCGGGAGGGAGGCCAGCCCGCAAGGTTGACCTCCCCTCGCCCGCTCACCCCGGCCGACGTCCTCCTGCCCGAACCGATCATGCCCGACGACGAGAGCGCCGACGATCTGATCGAAACCGTGCGCCGCTGGCGTCGCGAGGGCGGCTATGCCTGAGCGGCGTCTGGTTGATACCAGCGTGCTCTCGCTCATCCTCAAGCGGGATACGCGCGCAGCCGACTATCTCCCCCACCTGACGGGCAGCATTGGTGTTCTTTCCTTTATGACCCTGGCGGAGTTGTATCGTTGGCCGGAAGAGCGCGATTGGGGGCCACGGCGACGCGGAGAATTGGCTCGTGTGCTGGAACCCTACGAGGTAGCGTACCCGGACGATGCCCTCTGTCGCCGATGGGCGATCCTGATCGCCACAGTAAAGCGCGCCGGCCGCCCGCTCCCGCTCGCCGATTCATGGATCGCAGCGACCGCACTCCATCTTGGTTTGTCGCTTGTGACACACAACCCCGGTGATTTCGTCGGCATCGGAGGTTTGCGGATCATCTCCAGAAGCGCCCAATTCCTCAGAGAATCGATAGACCGCCTGCAGACTTCAAAGCGGATGGATCGCGCCTGCGATCCCGCAATGTGCCCGGGCCGTCATCATCCGCGACGGCGCGATCCTCCTCCAGGTCGCCCGCATCGACGAGGAACCCACATCCTCCTGGCGGCACCCAGGAGTCGACAACCTCGACGGCCACCGTGCGTCGAGGTGCCGGAAGAGACCGGCTGGCCCATCCGGGTCGATGGCCTCCTCTACATCTGCGAGTTCATCGAGCGCCAGGGGACCATCGCCCTCCTCAAGTCCACGACGACGGCGAGCACGCCCTCCACTCCATCTTCCGCTGCACCCCCAGACCGACGCCCCGGTCGCGCCCCCCACCATCCCTGACACCGATCAGATCGATATCCGCTGGCTACCCCTCGCCGACCTCCCCGCCATCTCCCCATCCCGCACATCGTCCATCAGCACCTCATCGCCTGGCACAACCGTGGCGAACCCTCTACCCCACCTACCCCGGCAGCCGGCCGGCAATCCTGAGCACCTTTTTCCTTTCCTCCTCTCCTTCTCCCTTCACCCTCGTCTCCCGTCAGCTTCCGCCACACCTGCAGCACTTCCTCCGCCGCCTCCACGCCCGCGCCACCGCGCCGCGCGGCTGGTGCGGCGGTCTCCAGACCTTTCCGAGATGCTGCCGATGCACGCATCCGCCAGGTGCTGCTCGAATGGCCGCAAGATGGTGAGCGCCGTCTCCCGATTGCCATAGACCCGTGCATACGCCTCGGCATACGCCCTGATCGCCAGGGCCAGACCGGCCCTGGTGGTACGCCCCATCACGCCGTTCCGGTCCCCGCCATAATCCCCGTGGTAGCGATCCTCCTGGCCGAGCGTCCGCAGCCCATAGCCGTCAGCAGCGTCCGCCCGACCGCCGCCACAACCGCCGGCCTCCGCCCCCTCAAGCAGCGCGATAGCAGCGACACGGCGAAGATCTGGTTCGGCCGCACCGAGAGATCGCCACCGTCCCCGCCATCCACCACATCCGCCAGCTCTTGCCCATCCGGCGGCACAAACCGCGCTCGGAATGACGCCTGCGCCTGGCTCGGCGAGCGCATCACACTGCTCCGCCCCGCGCCATCCCCGCGCTCCGCCAGCCACCGCCGCCACCATCCGCAGCGCGTTGTACCAGAGCGTGTTGATCTCGACCGGCTTGCCGGTGCGCGGCGTCACCACCCAGCCATCGACCAGCGCATCCATCCAGGTCAGCTGCACCCCCGGCTCGCCCGCGCGCAGCAATCCATCGCCCGGATTCGACGCCGATCCCGTAGCGCGCGTGCCCTGCCGGTGCCAGGCCACGATTTCGCGCAACGTCGGCGGCAATTCATCCACCAATCACCTGGTCGCCGCAATGCAAGTGCGGATCGCCACCAGCGTACCAGAGCGTCGCGTCCACCGTGTTGTAGCCCGGAATCTCCCCCGACCGGTCAGGGAAATTATTCGGCAGCAGCCCATCCGCCACATAGCGCGCGAACCCCGCGCAGGATATCCGCCTCCTCCGCCCGCCCTGTCGCCAGCGTCAACCTCGGTAAAGGCGGATTTCCATCGTGTCGCGCCCCAGTCATTGAACCAGTGATACCCCGCACCACTGTTTCGATTGCGGTGCTGCTTGATTGCTCCCACCTTCCCGGGAAACACATCCCCTCCTTGTGGAGGGGAAGGTGGTCCGTCTTCTCGCCACGATAAACTGATCCGTTGCCAGCACCAACTGCTGCACCAACGGTTCGAATGTTCCTGCGCTTTCCTGCTCGTCGCGGCAGCAGCGCACCTTGCCGCCCGCGCGCGCCTCCGCGAGCGCTCGCTGGTGGCCATATCCAGCATCCTCAGCAGACAGGATCAGCGCGAAGGTATCCCGGCGCGCTGGCAGGAAGGTGCCAGGGTCAGCAGTCGGAGCGGTCATCCAGCCCGCGCGCCGTCTCCTCGCGATGTGCGGATTCCACCACCAACGCCATCCGCCTTAAATCCCCTGCCGCCACCAGGCGCAATGGCCTTGCCCCCTCGAACGCCCGCACCGTTACCTCACGACCCTCCACCTCGATACGCGCGCGCGGAAGCCGATCGGCCCTTGTCAGGGTGTGGAAATCGCGGTAGGTAACGAGCGGCGTCATCTCCATATCGATCACGGCTGGCGCGTAGCACCCGATAGGTCACATAGGTCGTGTTCGCCCCATACCGCATCCAGACGCGCCGCTCAACCAGCGCATCGGCCAGCGTGATATGCCACCGGCAGCATCCTCCAGCATGAACGCCCGGAGATGCCGCCGATAGCCGTGCGGGTCAGATAGTCCGGTCGCTGTACTCGTAGCAACTCAGCGACCAGCGCCGCCCCAGGCATGTCATCCAGTCGATCGTCCCCGCCACCAGCACCGTCCGCTCCACCGGCGGCGCGAGCGCGGCGATCAGCAATCCGTGATACCGCCGCGTCAGCGGCCCCGCGATCGTCCCCGAGGCATACCCCCCCAAACCGTTCGTGACCAGCCACTCCCGATGCACCGCCGCCAGCAAGTTGTCGCACACCGCCCGCCCCAGCGAGATCATCGGCCCCCCTTTGGAATGCGGAGTGCGGAATGCGGAATGCGGAATGACGAGGTATCCCAGGAAAGCCTCGGGCGATCCCCGTAGCCCGATTGCGCACTCCGCACTCCACACTCCGCATTCGTCACGTCCCCGCCCCCATCACCCCCTCATAGTCGCCGGTGCCCTGCTGAGCATGATCAGCCCGGTCCAGCCGGTCTGATGGCTCGCGCCCAGGCCTGCGCCAGTGTCGCCGGAAGTACTCGTAGGGCGATCAGGTCGCGCCAGTGTGGATCCGGCAAACGCTCCACCTCGCCGAATATCGGCTGTCGCCCTGACTCATCGCGCAGCAGGCTGTTCAGGCGATGGTAGCCAACTCGATCGCGATCTCATTCAGCGCCAGGTAGTGCCCCGAGTTGGTCGTGGGTACTCGACCACAAAATCGTCGCCGTAGCGTGCGGAACTCATGCAGCGACTCGACGATCAGGTAGTTGACCGGGAACCAGATCGGCCTGCGCCAGTTGGAGTTACCGCCGAAGGCCAGGTCAGCGACTCCCCCGGCTGGTACTCGACCGTGTAGCGCATCCGCCAGCTGCTCCAGCACATACGGGTGCTCGGCATGGTAGCGGCTGAGCGCCCGCACGCCGTGCGGCGACAGGAACTCGGTCTCGTCCAGCACGCGCTTCAGCACCCGCTTCATCCGGTGCCCGCGCAGCATCGCGATCAGCCGCCGCTCGCCGCTGCCCGGCACGTGCCAAGGCGGAGATCAGCCCGGCCCATCTGCTGGTGGTGCAGCACTCCATTCGAGGTGCAGCGCCGGAAATCGGGCAGCCGTTCGAGCAATTCCGGCCTGATCGTCATCACCGCGCGAAGAGCGGGATGATCCCGACCATCGAGCGCGGACCTTCAGGCGCACTTCGCGCTGGCCCTCCAGGTGGAGCACGCCGTAGAAGAACTCATCCTCTCGTCCCAGAGCGCGATACCGTCGCTGCCCATATTGTTCATCGCGCGGCGATCAGGGAGTACCGATGAACTTGACCGCGATATCCGTAGGCGCGGTCCTGGCAGGCGAGTTCGAGCGCTATCGAGAGCATGTCCAGGCAGAACATCGCCATCCAAGCTGGTGCCGTCGCTCTGCTCGTGATGTGCCCACCGAACGGTAGCGGCGCGCCGGCACGAAGACGCCGATGTCCAGTCTGCAGGAAGCTGCTCCCCAGCGATGCTGTTCCCCGGCATCCTGCGGTTGACCCACCAGGTGAAGTTGAGCATCAGCTTGCGGGAACACCTGCTCCAGGAAATTGCGTATCGCCCACCCCGCGCTGGCGCTGGTCGAGATCTTGTAGACGCGCCAGGCCGACCACGCGAGCACCGGCGGCTGGTCGCCGAAGGCCCACTCGTAGGCGGGGATCTGCCCGTTCGGGTGTTGATACCACTCGCGCCCGAGGAGCAGCAATTGCTCCTTGGCAAAGTCGGCATCCACCATCGCCAGCGGGATACAGTAACGCCAGGTCCAGGAGGTGTGCGAACCAGAGAGACCCCACTTGTCGGGCATCGAGATCACGTCGCCCGCCAGCAGGTGCCGCCAGCCACTGTTGCGCCCGTCCAACCGCGCGGCAGGCGGGGGCGGCTGGAGCGGATCGCCCCGCAGCCAGGTCTCCACGTCATAGTTGTAGCGCTTGCCGACCAGAGCATCCCGGCATATGCCTGCCGCTGCACCAGCTTCGCGTCGTCCGAGAGCCCATCGGCCTGCAGCGCGTAGAACTCGTCCGCCTGGCCTGCCGCGCGGCGAAGACCGCATCAAAGTCCTCGAATGGCGACGCCACGATAGTCGAGATACGGGCTCTCGGATCGATCGACAGCCGCAACCGATCGTCGCCGTCTCCCCGGCCCCGATTGTCAGGTGATGATGGACAGCAACCTTCGTCCCTTCCGCAGCAGGATTAACCAGATCGCCCCGCCCGTGGATCACCGCGTTCTCGACGCCATCTTTGACGTAAGGCTGAGGATTCGGCACATTGTAGAGCCGCGCCAGATTCGTCCATTCTCGGTGAACAGCAGCTTTGGCGAGTTCTCATACGCCAGCAGTGCGGGTAGCGCCCCCGCCGCGTGGTGTTCCAGGCGACAATCTGCTCCCCCGCCCTCGCCCCGGTCGTCGCGGTCTACCCAGCCGTGCGCGGACGAGGGGCGGCGGTGCCATCGCCCAGATGAGTGCCAATCCCACGACCACTCGTTGCGGAACCAGCGTCGGCAACAGGTGCAACTCCGGCCGCCTTCCGGCCTGCGATTGCTCGCGCTGATACGCACAAGCAGGTCGTCGGGCGTCGCCTTGGCATACTCGATGACCACGTCGAAGTAGCGGTCGTCGTCGAACACACCGGTGTCGAGCAACTCGAATTCGCCCTGATCCTGCCCGCGCCTGCGTTCTCCTCCACGAGTTGGGTGTAAGGGAAGGCGACCTGCGGATACTTGTAGAGCATCCGCAGGTAGGAATGCGTCGGCGTCGAGTCGAGGCAGTAGTAGTACTCCTTGACATCCTCGCCGTGGTTGCCCCCGTGCCCGGTCAGCCCGAACAGCCGCTCCTTGAGGATCGGGTCGTGCCCGTTCCACAACGCCAGCGCGAAGGCAGAGTCGCCCCCCATCGTCGGAGATGCCACCGAGCCCATCCTCATTCCAGCGATACGCCTGATCGTGCGGAGTCGCGCGGGCAGCGCGTCCCAGGCGTCACCATCGGCGCTGTAATCCTCGCGCACCGTCCCCCAGGCCCGCTCGGCCAGGTACGGTCCCCACTGCTTCCAGGGCCACGACCCTCCCGCGCCTCGCGCAACCGCCCGTGTTCCTTAAGTCTCCATCGGGGCTACCTCCAATGCGGAGTGCGGAGTGCGGAAACGCCGGGGACGGTGAGCACTGCTCCTCGCCGGACCCTATTCCGCACTCCGCATTCGCCATCCCGCATTCGTCATACCCCTTCAGGTACTCTCGAATCATCAGCGGCAGCTGTTCCTGCCTGCGGCGCTGGCGTTCTCGCTGGTGCTCCCCTGCGCACATCGCCCGCCGCGAAGATACCCGGCAGGCTGGTCTCCAGGCGTCGGCGTCGTCACGATGAAGCCCTGGCTATCGCGCTCGATGGTGTCGGCACCCAGCCGGTATTCGGCGAGAGGCCGATGAAGACGAACACCCCGGCTGGCGACAGCCGGTCGCTCCGGTTGTCCGGTCGCGCACGGCGATCCCGCTCAGCTTGCCATTGCCCCGGAACTCGGCGACATCGACGTTATAGCGCAGCGCGATCTTCGGGTTCTCCTCGACCTGTTGATCACGATCTGACTGGCCGCCATCGCCGCGCCGCGCACCAGAATCGTCACCTCGCTGGCGAACTTCGTCAGGTGCAGGCTCTCTCGCTCGCGCTGTTGCCGCCCCTGATCACCGCGACCGGTTTATCCCGGTAGAAGGGGCTGTCGCAGGTGGCGCAGAAGTGGACCCCCGCGCCGATCAGATCATCCTGGCCCGGCACACCAGGCGACGGTAGCGCGATCCGGTCGCCAGCAGCACCGCCCGGGCGTGTGCGCCATACTCCGCACCGTCGGCGGTCGTCACGTAGCGCGACTGGCCTGGCGCGCAGCCCGGTCACTTCCTGCGCCTTCAGCATCTCCACGCCGAAGCGCGACGCCTGCTGCGTCAGCCGGTCGGCGAATTCGCGCCGCTGATCTCTCCGTGCCGGGGAAATTGTCCAGCTGCTCGGTCACGCCCGCCTGCCGAGCGCGCTCCGCTCGATCACCAGCACATCCAAACCCTCGCGCGCCCCACAGTGAAAGAAGTCAGCCCGGCTCTGGCCCCGCCCCCCACGACGATCAGATCGTAGTAGCTCATCCTGGCGCGGGTCTGCAGCCCCAACTTCGCGGCGAGTTCGGCATTGCTCGGCTCAACGAGGATAATTTTCATCATCGAATACGATTGTCGGATGTGATCCGTTTCCTGCTGTTGACCCCCTCCACGAACGCGACATGCTCCGGTTGCCGCTCGATGTCCACCCAGTTGTAGTGGACCCGCCGTCGTCGAGGAACTGCTTCGCCCGCTTGCAGTCCAGGGGCACCACGCCGCGCCGTAAATCCCAGATCCCTGCCATCGCGCTACCCTCCCTGCCTGACATATCCGACCGTCGCACCATCCACGGCTCTGTGCCAGCGTAACCAGTATCGCCAGGAGGCGTTACACCGGTGCAGGATGTGACGAGATGCTTACGTCACGACGCCTTCGCGCGGTGCCATTGAAGAAGGGCGTTCGATCGAACGCCCCCGGTGAGTCAATTCAGCCATGCCCTGGCTCAACTCAGCATGATCGGCAGGGCCACGCCGAGGCCGATGACAAACACCAGAGCGGCGCTGGCGTGCCGGTGGGGCGGCGCAGGCGCAGCTGGCGCACTCCGCGAGGCGCGGATCGAGCAGCAGCCAGGCGTCGTGGCGACGCTCCAGCAGGCGGAAGAATGCCGCCGTGAAGCCGCCATAGAGCAGGTGGCCGATCAGTGAGGGAAGACCGCCGCCACCGCCGTGATCGACCAGCCCAGCGGGCGGTGCAGCGGCCGGGAAGAGGGTCAGCCAACCGAGGAACCACCAGGCCAGGCCATACACCAGCCCCAGGCGATCGCCGCGCCGGTTGACGGGGCCTCGTGCTCGAACAGCGCGCCGAACGTCATCCCGATGATCATGCTGATGATGACGTGGACGACGAAGCCCAGGACCGGCGAGGTGCTACCGACCAGACCCGCCACGCGCGTCAGGTTGCCGGTGAGGCCATCGCGGCTGAACGCGAGTCCACCCGCCAGGCCGCTCCGCCAGATTCCAGCGCCAGCGAGCGCAAGGTCCGCGAGCCCGGCCCCTCCGGCTCGCGGTTCAGCGGGTCCGATCGATGAAGAAGTCAGACCCAGGAGGCGGTCGAAGAGGGCGTAGACCAACCCGACGAGCAGCCCGTAGATCACGTGGCCGACCAGCGAGCCGAAGAGTTCCGCGCCGTGCGCCGCCGTCCAGTCGGGGGCCTTCCGTTGCAGGAGCGGCAGCAGCGTCAGCTGGCCGAGGAACTACCAGAAGAGACCATAGGCCATCCCCCAGGCGATCGACGACCCGGCGTGGCGCACGCCGGCCTGGAAGAGCAGCCCGAAGGTCATGCCGATGACCAGCGCGATGGCGAAGTGGAGTGCTCACCAACCGGCGACTCCGCCCTGCACCAACCTCGGCGATCAGCGGGAAGAAGTTGACCTGGGTCATCCAATTGCCATAGGCCCAGCTCGACCAGCCCGGCGAGGCTGCCGCCGATCACCGCGCGCGGCAGGCTGTAGGGCGGGCGATCGTCCGCCGGTGTGAGGGTCGTCCACGCCCTGTGCACCAGCCCCAGCGGCAGCGCGAAGCACGATGTAGGTAACCAGTTGCAGTTATCCCGCGCGGCATCGCGCATCGGCTCGCCGCCCAGGATCGCGAAGATGCCGCCTGCCGGGCCGAGGGACAGAACATCAGCGTCATGGTCCCCAGCGCCAGAGCAACCCCGAGCCCGGACTATTCGCGCGCGGCCCGGCCAGGGCGGCGAAGATCAGCCCGTAAGCGATGCCGACCAGCGGCCCATTGACGAAATTCGTCGCATTTCGAAGATCAGGCTGATCAGCCCACCCAAAAAACCGATCAGTCCACAAAGCACGAGCAGCACGGCGAGTGAATTGAGCTTCAGCGGCAGCCTCCTCAAGGACGAAGCATAAACGACGAAGTACGAAGTGGGCTGTGCTCAGTGCGGCGTTACTGTACTTCGTACTTCTCACTTCGTACTTCGTCACGTCTGCGCGATACCGCGCGGAAGAAGAGTTCGATCACCCAATCGGCGAGACGCGCACCTGCGGTCCAGCTTCGGGGAGCTTTGGAGACGTAGATGCCGCGCCACATCAGCCAGGCGAAGAGCCCGGAGAAGCGCATCCCCTTCACCTCGGCGCAGGCGGTGTGGTGGCCGACGACGCAGAGGGAGCCGATCGCGTTGAACTTGAAGGGCTTCGGGGGCTTGCTGCGGCGACGGCGCGGATATTCAGCCAGCCGGTAGGCCTGCCGCAGCGCGTGCTGCGCCGGGTGGGCAGGTCGTGCCGGGTTCCAGATCGGGGCACTGCCGGCGTAGTCGCTGAGCGCTCCAGATGCCGGGGTGTCCCGGCACCGCCATCGTCACATCGGTGATGATCAGCGCCGCGCCGGTCGCGCTCGACCGGCAGGTGCGCGCATCAGCGGGTTCGGCGTCGTCCCGGCCGTCCAGACGAGCAGCGCGGTCGATTTCGCCCTTGCAAGATGACCGCGCCGGGGCGCGCATCGGCCACGCGGGCATTGAGCTTGAAGATCACGCCGCGCGCTATCCGCTCCAGGGCGCGGTCGCCAGCGGCTTCGCTCAATTCGGCGGTGATGCGGTCGCGCGGAGGAACCAGCACAACCCGGATCTCCTCGGGGGCGATGGTCGGGTAGTAGGCGAGCATGCCGCGCGCGAAGTCGTTCAGCCCGCCCGCCGTTTCGCCCCGGCGAAGCCGCCGCCCGCGACGACGAAGGTGAGCAGCGGCGCCTGCGGGCGCGGTCGGGTCGCGGGCGGCTTGACGGAAGCGAGGTCGATGACCCGATTGCGAATGCGCGTGGCATCATTGAGCGACTTGAAGTCGAACGAATTCTTTCGCACCCCATCCATGCCGAGGTAGTTGGAGACCGCGCCGAGGGCCAGCACGAGGTGGTCGATCACGCGACCCATCCGGGCGCGGTCGTCGCTGATGCCCTCATGTCGTCCGGTTCCGCGATGACCGCCCGCCGCTCCATGTCGATCCGCATCGCCTTCGGGCCGCGCACGACTTCGCGTGGAGGCTGGCGGGCAAAAGCGGCGTGGTGATGTGGGTCGCTTCCAGGCTGCTCGACGCCACCTCGGCCAGCATCGGCGTGAAGAGGAGCGCGTTGGTGTTGCTGACCAGCGTGATCGCCACGCCCTGGTCGGCCCTGAACTCCTGCTCCAGATGCTCCGCCGTCGCCGTCTTCGGCGAAGCCGCCGCCGAGGATGGACGACGCGCCGGCCTGGCCGGGATTGCGGCGCGGGCGGTGCTGGTACCTGACCGAGTTGCGCCTGCATCACGTCGCTCAACACCCGTCAGCGTCGCCAGCAACGCGCCGTAGAGGACCCAGCTGACGAGCGCCGGGAAGAGCGGCTGCAGTCCGGCGAGCTGGGTCATCCACTGCGGCTTCTGCCGTTCCAGGATGGGGATGGCGATCACACTGAACGCCCCCCAGAGCGCGACGCCGAGCGCCGCGCCCCCGTCAGGGCGCTGCTGAGGTAGGCGCGCGGGATCGGCCGGAAGGCGGCGCGGCGACCTTCCGCCGTGGAAAAGCGTCAGCGAGAGATGCGCGCGCGCGCCAGACAGCGACCAGCAAGGCCCGCAGATGATCGACAGGATCAGCTTATCGAGCGTGAGGATCGTGAGCACGCTGCTCGCTATTCCAGATCGCCGATCCCGGCGCGGCGTCCGTATTTCTGCATGTCACCCCCATCCGATGTGTGCAGTACGAGGTCGGAAGCGCGGTGCGAGGCGGGCTTTCGGTGCCGATTACGTTACTGGCGCGGCGATTATCGCGCAGAAGGCACAGCAAAGCTAGCGGTAGCCATCCGCCCATCTTCCGGTTGTCGCTGCTGAACAGGGCCGCCGTTGGCCTCGCGGCGCGCCAGTCAAGCCATCTGGCTACACTTACGCTTGCGCGAGGGAATCGGATTGGCGCGGGCTAACGGTGGGTTGTTACCAGCGGGCGCAACTGTCGCACAGCCCCTGCCGCACGGCAAACACTACCGCTAGCCAGCCCTCGGGCTCCATTTCGGGGGATTGCCGACCTGCCCGGCGAGGACGAAGCCACCGCAACACACGTCAGCAACCCGATTATCACCGCACCGATGGCCACGGCGATCAAGATGGTGACGATCGCGCCCCGTGTGCTGAGACGCATCCCCGCTCGCAGCGAGATGACCGCCAGGGCAATGCCCCAGACCGCAGTCGGAAAGCCGAGGATGTAGTCGAGCCACGGCATCCCCTGGTCCAGCGCACGCTGAATTAAGTTGCCGACCAGCGTGATCGGCAGCGTCACCAGCCCAACCGTGCTCGTCTGGAACCCATCCGTGGTGAGGTAGCGACTATAGGGACCTGTCCCACCTGCCGCAGCCCGATCTGATACAGCAGGCCGGTAAACAGCACGAGCGCCATCATCAAGCAAAGGGAATACCCCGAACCGGATGAGCGGCTTCCCTTCAATACCCCCCGAAGAATGCCGATCGCGCCATGCGGCGGCTGCGTCAGGCTGACAAGCGATCCCGCCAGCGTGTTCACCATCGAGAAGGCGCGATCGCCTGCCACGCCCGCGTCTCAGCCAGCCCTGTCAGCGTCTCCAGCGGCTCGACAACGATCCCCCACACGACCTGCCGCCCAGCTTCAAGCCGCCGACGCCAGTCTCGGAACCTCTCTCCCCTCCCCTCCACCTCATCGCTCACCCCCATACCATCACATCTTTTCTCTCCTCTCTTCTCTCCCCGACTCACGACTCACGACTCACCGCCCCTGCGCCTGCTCCACCACCTGCTGCTGCACCCTGTTCAGCCGCTCCACTGGCAGCGCCCGCGACGGTGCCGCCGTGATCGCCCGCACCGCCGCCGGATCGAGCTTGTGCCGCCGATCCTCGGTCAGCAGCCCATTCGTCTCCTGCGCCGTATCGGTCATCTGCGTGTAGCAGAACCCGAAGACATTCGGGCAGTCGAGGATCGCGCGCACCAGTTCGCCATAGCGCGCCAGGTACGCCTCCGCCGTCCGCACCGTGCCGTAGCCATACCAGCGCTCGCCCGCATTCGGCACGAACCCCATCCCCCCGAACTCGGTGATCATCACCGGCGCCCCGCCCCGCACCGCCCCCGGCAGCGTCATGGCGTGCGGCGTGGGGGGCGGGATCTCGCCGCTCAGCGACCGCTCGATCGCCTCCGCCGACCCGTACCGCTCCCGAATCCCCTCCGGCTCCGACGAGTAGTCGTGCAGCCCCCAGATATCCGCCGTCAGGTGCTCCCACCCGTCGTTGCCGATCACCGGCCGCGTCGTGTCGAGCGCCTTCGTCAGATGGTAGAGCGCCTGGACATAATGCCGCTGCGCCGGGTCGCGCTGCAGCGCCGGAACCCCCCAACTCTCGTTGATCGGCACCCATGCCACGATGCACGGGTGGCTATAGTCGCGGCGCACCACGTCCAGCCACTCGCGCGTAAACCGCTCCACCGCCTGGTGCGTGAAGACGAACGCGTTCGCCATCTCCCCCCAGATCAGCAGCCCCAGGCGGTCGCACCAGTAGAGATAGCGCGGATCCTCCACCTTCTGATGCACCCGCGCCCCGTTGAACCCCAGCTCCTTGGTCAGCTCCACCTCGCGCCGCAGCGCCTCGGCGCTCGGTGCCGCGAGGTGCGATTCGGGCCAGTAGCCCTGCTCCAGTACCATCCGCAGGTAGCACGGTCGCCCATTCAGCAAAAAGCGCCCGTTCCCCACCCCGACGCTCCGCAGCCCGGCATAGCTCCAGGCCTCGTCGATCTCCTTGTCGCCGTCGATCAGCGTCAGTTCTGCCTCGATCAGGTTCGGGGTATCCGGCGACCAGAGCAGATCGCGCCGGTTCGCCGGGGCTGCCAGCGGCCCGCGCGCCACATTGATCGTGCAGGCGAACTCCCCCTGATCCACCGTGTACTCGTCGTCGGCCAGGATCAGATCGCGCAGCCGCAGCCGCACCCGCAGTCGCAGCGGGTCGTCGGGCGGCGTGTTCAGCGCCACCTGCAGACCCAGCTCCCCCCGATCGGCATCGGGCGTCCAGCGAATATCGTCGATGTGGACGTTGCTCACCGGCTCCAGCCAGACCGGCTGCCAGATCCCCGTCGTCCGCGCGTGCCAGATCGCGCGCGACTCCGGCTCCCAGAACTGCTTGCCGCGCGGCTGCGTCAGATCGTGCGGCCAGTCCTCCACGCGCACCACGATGATCTGCTCGGCCGCGTGCGGGCGCAGCGCCGCCGTGATATCCGCCGCGAAGGGCGTCTGCCCCCCTTCGTGGCTCACCACCCGCTGCCCATTCACCCAGACCCGCGCCCGGTAATCGACCGCCCCGAAGTGGAGCAGCAACCGCTCCACCCGCTCCGTCGCGCCCAGCCGGAAGGTGCGCCGGTACCACACGATCGGGTGATACTCCCGCTTCCCGATCCCGCTCGCCTTCGACTCCGGCGGGAACGGCACCGTGATCGTGCGGGTGAACGGCCCCGCGCTGCGCGGCCAGTCCTCCGCCAGCCCCACGTCGCCATCGTCGAAGGCGAAGCCCCACGGCCCATTCAAGTCGGTCCAGCGGGCGCGGGTGAACTGCGGGCGCGGGTGCTCCGCCGCGCGCTCGAACAGGGGCGATGCTGCTGCTTGCCAGATATCAACCAAGGTAATGCGCACTCCTCGCTACGTGGGAAGCAAACTCGACGCTTCGCCGGGTCCCGCGCTGCCTTGCGGCCATCGCGGACTCAATACGTCGTCGGCCAACTCGTCGTCGCCTGCCGCGCCTTCAGCCGATTCATCAGAATCACGCCCGAGACGATCGGCAGGATGAAATTCAGCGGGATCATGCACAGCCCGATCAGCACGATGCTGAGGACCACCTCGATGCCGAGGAAGACGAACCAGCCGAGCAGCAGCCCGATCCCGATCCCCGTCTCCCCCGCCCAGATCCAGCCAATCCCCAGGAACCCGAAGAAACCGATCAACTCCAGCAGGAGCCCCACCGTCGGATCCTTCGCCGGTTGCCCATAAGGCTGCTGGCCATACGGCGGTTGACCGTAGGGTGGCTGACCATACGGCCCCTGCCCATACGGTGGCTGCTGATAAGGCGGCTGTTGCTGGGGAGGTTGCTGGGGAGGTTGCTGGGGAGGTTGCGGACTATACATCGCGACTTTCTCCTCTCGCCCCGGATACCCACCGCATCCCGGTCGCTCCGGACAGTTCAGCCGATTCGCGAATAGTCATTGCGTCGGAATCCTATCATCCACCCCCAGGCGGCGCAATCGCCCGTTCGTCCCACCGCAGGGTACGGTCAACATCACCAGCGTGGCGTCGCGGACTGTCCTCTCACCCGCCGCTCGCCTCCGGATCAGCCCCGGAGCCGGATTGATCCGGCGCATTCCGTAGCCCGGAGACTTCATCTCCGGGCGATCTGCGCACGCCACTCAGCATCGGACCACGCCCCGCACCCCACTGACCGCACCACTCAGCGCACCTCAGTCTCGGTCGCCCCGGCGGCGCGGGCGAGGGCCAGGAACTCGCCATCGTTGAGCGGCCGGTGCGCCCCCAGCGACGCCTCCTGGCAGCGGCGCAGCAGCGTCGCCAGCTGCCCGGCGGCGATGCCGAGCCCGAAGTCGCGCAGCCGTTTCTCCACCGCGCCCAGGTCGCTCCACTTGCCCACGACTACCTCGGGCATCCGCCCGACCAGCTCCGGCTCGAAGGCGAAGGCGGCCCGTCGCTCCCCCGCCGCCTCCAGCCGCGCGCTCGCGCCCCACTGCTCCACGCGCATCGCCCCCCGGCCCGTCACCCCCTTGAAGTAGCCGATCGGGATGCGCGTGATCTCCGACACGATCTGCGACACCCAGGGGAGCAATTCGAGCCGCAGCCCGGTCTCCACGCCGTAGAGCGCCGCCAGCGCCAGCGCCACCTCGTCGAGCGCCGCGTTGCCCGCGCGGTAGCCGACCGCGTTGACCGAGCAGTTCAGCGCGCTCGCCCCCGCCTCGTAGGCGGCCAGCACGCAGGCGGTCGCCAGCCCGTAGTCGTTGTGGCAGTGGACCTCCACCGGCCGGTCGGTGACGGCCGCGACCTCGCGCACCAGGTAGCCGAGCGCCGCCGGGCGGGTGATCGCCAGGCTATCGACCAGGGTGAAGGCGTCGGCCCCCGCCCGCTCGGCCGCGCGCACCGTGTCGCGCAACTGTCCCAACTCCATCCGCGTCGATTCGGGCATGAAGAGGTTGACGTGGCACCCCGCCGCCCTGGCGGTCGCGATCGCCGCCAGCGCATCCTCCAGCAGCTCCTCCCGCTCGCGCCCCAGCACATGGCGCTGGTAGACATCGCTCGCGCGGTACCAGACCATCACATGGCGCACGCCGAGCTCCAGCACGCGCGGCGTCTTGGCCGGGTCCCAGGTCACGTAGAGATCGAGCGGCAGTCGCCGGGCCATGATCGCGCGCACCGCCTCGTACCAGCCCGGCACGGTCAGGAACAACTCGGTGCGCCGCACCCCCAGGTGCGCCAGCGCCTCCGCGATCCGCACCTTGTCATCGACCGTATAGACCAGGTCGGCGCACTCCTCCCCATCCCGCAGCGTCACATCGTGCAACTGCACCGGGCGGGGCGGCACCACGACCCCCTCCGCGAAGTTGTGCGGGCTCACCGACCAGCCCCGCCCCTCCCACGGTCGCTCCGCCCTACCATCCCGGCTATTCGCCCCCTCGGACATCTGATCCCCTTCCTCCGGCCACGCCGCCCCTCGCGAGGCATCGGCCATCCATCGCGCGCGATTACCGCGCGCCGTGGCAACACGGTACCACGCGCCAGCGTCCCCTGCACCGGTGCGCGTCCTAGAAAACGTTGTGATCGTGGTTCTCCTGACCCTCCATACCTGCGGCGAGATCATCGACGACAGAAAATCCTGCGAACACTTCAGTCGCGTCGTTGTTCGCCATCGGGGCGTTCAACTGAACGCCCTTCTTCGCCGGGCAACCACCAACCAGAAAGCCAGGGCGCTCCACGAAGCGCCCTGGCGTCCCCATACGCGAGGCGATGGCCCGCACGCGCCTACACAGCGTCCCAGCCGCCATCGGCGGTGACTACCGCGCCGTTGATCATCTTCGCCTCGTCCGAAGCGAGGAAGAGCGCCAGGTTCGCGATGTCGGTGGGCATCAGGAAGCCCGGAATGATCGCGGCGAACTCGCCCGCGCGCATCGCCCCGGTCGGGTCCAGCCGATCCTGCGGCATCGACTCCGCGATGTTGGTCGCCGTGCCGCCCGGGCAGATCATGTTGCAGCGGATGCCGCGCTTGGCATACATCCACGCCGTGCTGCGCGTCAGCCCCAGCAACCCATGCTTCGAGACCGTGTAGGCCGCGCCCGCCGCCCCGCCGTGCAGGCTGGCCGTCGAGCCGACGTTGACGATCGCCCCGCCGCCCTGCTCCAGCATCTGCCGCACGGCGCGTCGGCAGGTGAACATCGGGCCTTCGAGGTTGATCCCGATCACTCGCCGCCAGACATCGTCCGCGAGTTCGCCCACCCCCTGCATGTAGTCCATCACCCCGGCGTTGTTGACCAGGATGTCGATGCGGCCGTAGGTGCTCACCGCCAGGTCGATCAGCCCCTCCGCCGTCGCCTGCTCGGCGATATTGCCCTGCGCCCCGACGATCGTCCCGCCGCTCGCCTTGATCGCCGCGACAGCGGCGTTGAGCCGCTCCCCGTTCCAGTCGCCCGCGACAACGCTGGCACCCTCGGCGGCGAAGCGCGTCGCCATCGCCAGCCCCATCCCGGAACCAGCACCGGTGATCACCGCAACCTTACCCTCTAGTCGCATGGTCTACTCCTTCCATCGTGCTATCGGCCCCGCGCCGCACCCTCGCGATGCACGCAACGCCTCATCGCGCCGCCACACCCATGCGACGGCGCTGCCCACTCAGGATCGGATGCTCGCGCTTCGGCACGGGTAGCCCGCGGTGAACGGCCGGTAAATGCTCGATCCAGGGCCAAACAGCCCAGTCGCCGAGCGCGCGAATCCGCCCAGAACCCAACACCCTCCCTGCCGCTCATCGCCCCGAGGGCCTGATTCGCAGGGAAGACCAACCCCTCCTCGTCACTCGTTACTGTTACTCGTCACTCGTTACTCGTATCCAGATACGCCGTCGCCCCAACCCGGTGCCGCCGCATCGGGCCGCTCGCCGTGACCGCGATCGGCTCGCTGCTCACGACGGGCGGCGCATCCTCGTGGTTGGCGAACGACTCCACCAGCGCGCGACCATCGGCGTCCGGCAGGGCGGCAACCCGAGCAACGCCAGGATCGTCGGGGCGATGTCGATCACCGCCGCCGGGTGATCGGGCGTGCCCGGACGAATCCCCTCCCCGCTCAGCACCAGCACCGTCCGCTGATCGCGCGGGCTGATCGTGCCGTGGGTCGCCGTCAGCCGGTTCAGCCCCACAATCGGCCCCTGCAACCGCGCGAAGTCGGCCATGCTCGCCGTGAACCCGCAACGCGCTCCCCGGCGCGCCATGCACATTCGGCTCCTCGGTCCAGGCGTGCGAATAGCTGAACGTCGGCGCGTGGACCAGCGCGGCCGCTCCCGGTCCCCCCACGTTGCGCTCGGCGCGAGCGCGCCCGCCGGGGCCTCCCCGTTGCGCCAGTCGAACAGCACCCCGACCCAGGACTGCGCCGCCAGCCACTCCCCCAGCGCGTCGCGCAACTCGGCGGCGTTCGGCCCATCCTCCACGTGAATCGCCTGCTCCCCGAGCAGGATCTGCCCCCGGTCGAGCGCCTCGGCAACCCCCGCCTCGCGCAGCGATTCCGCCGTGCGCACCATCCCCACCACCGTGCTGTGCCCGTGGTCCGAGGGCCACGATCACCGTCGTCGGCACGCCCGACGCCTCCACCGTCGCGAGCAAGCTCGAGCCGCGCATCATTCCCCCGGATCGCCGCCAGCGTCGCCTCGGCCCCGAGCCCCACCGCGTGCTGGCTCATCCGGCTCGTACATCCACATGATCGCCACGTCGGGTGCCAATTCCGGCAGCACATAGTCGGTCAGCACCCTGTTCAGCCAGTCATTGGCCTCGTTCACCGGGATCGCCTTCGCCGGCACCGGCCCAAACCGCTCCGTCAGCGTCCCCATCAGCGACTCGGGGATCGTGAAATTCGTATGAATCGTCGTCCCCACCCGCTCAGGGTCGAGCAGCACGACCTGGCCGTTCGAGCCGCTCCCCATCACCACGATCGTCTTGCCCGCCGCCGCCACCGCCTCCGCCAGCGTCGGCAGCGGCAGCATCCGCCCGGCATTGATCGCGCGCAGCCGCTCCAGCGACTCCCGGTCGCCCGTATCGATCAGCGCCCGGTCCCCCGGTGGCCCCACGAAGATATTCGACAGCACCCCGTGCGCCGCCGGGTACGACCCCGTGCTCACGCTCGACGTCGTCGGCCGCGTCACCGAAGGAAAGATGCCGACCGCGCGGCGATACCGCGCCCCAGACTTCGCCAGCGCCCACAGATTCGGCGTCAACTCCTCGGTCACAAAATCGGGGCGCATCCCATCCCAGACGATCAGGATCACCCGCTGGGTGGACGGGGCAGGGCTCGGCATCATCTCCTCCTGGACTGTGCGCTCGTTCGTTCGTATGCTCGTGCGTTCGTCCGCCGCTACATCATCGCTCAACACCGGACCGACGCACAAACACATGAACGCACGAACACACTACGCTACTTCTGAACAATCGGGACGCATCAGTGATAGACACCGGTGCCATGTCGCATCTATACTAGCTGCGTGAATACCGTACAGGTGCAATCAAGGCTTATGATATCGACGCGCAAGTCGAAGCTCATCGCCTGCAATATTGTGCTCTGCTTTATTTCCGGATGGCTCGGAGTTTGGCACGGCTATTTCCCAGGTCGGCGTGTGCGCAGCGTACTCATTTGTGCGGTACTCGTAGCACTGGTGGTGCTCGGTCACCGTTGGCTCAGCAGATGGATATTTCCCACCTTCCTTACCATTGCACTTATTCTCGGTGCACTCGGGACGCTGAGTGGATTAGACATTCGGGCCAGTAATCGCTTCATTGCGGATGAATGGCAAGAATCGTATATACAGCGCACTCATCGGCTCAGCACACAGTGCCCTGCCCTTGGCTTGCTACCATGCCGGACTCGTATCGCCCTGGTGCGAACAGAATCGACGTACTACGAAATTATCGATGACTGCAGCATCCCATATTTCTTCTGCTACTTGAGCGGGGGCATAGCTCAAGAATAGCAAGTAAGCGCAATCTCACTCGCGTCCCTACTCCAACCAGATCGGATTTGACCACGCCCGCCTCCCCTGCGCATCCACGATCGTCACCCGGCAGTAGCGCCGCTGCTCCGGCAGTTGCAAGGTCGCCTCGCGCAACCCCTCGCCGCGCACATAGCGGCTGTACGCCCCCTGCGCCTGGAGATGGATCGAGCGCACCGGCGAGCAAGCAACCCGCACCTGATCCCCCTCAATCGCGATGTCATGAATATCGGGACCCTGCGACGAATAGAAGTGCCCCGCGTGCAGCGCCGCCAGCAGCGCGCCCGGCTCCAGCGCCGCCGCGCGCACCATCACCCAGCCGCCGAACGCGTCGCTCAGGTCCTCGGCGTGGGCATCGTCGGTGGCGCAGGCCAGGATCCGCCGCCCCTTCGTCAGCAACACATCGGTCAGTTCCCAGCTATCCCCCCGCTCACTCTCCACCTCGCAGCCCGTGTTGTAGACCTCCACCGCGTGCGCCGCCTCCAGCGCGTTCGCATCCGCCTCGCTCAGCGCGAACCACGCCGGGTGCGCGATCGCCACGAACCCCCCGGCCCGCGCCGCCCGCGCCGCCAGTTGCGGCCCCGTCTCCCCCTGCGCATTCGGCGCGAAATCGCGCGGCAACCCCACCGCCAGAATGTGCCAGGCCTCGCCATTCTCCATGCTCCGCGCGTGCAACTCCGCGCCGAGCAGCGTCGTGAACTCCGGCGTGCGCCACTCGCGCGTATCCACCAGCGGGAAGTCGAAGCGCGGCGAGAAATGGTCTGTCAGCGCGACGAAGTCATACCCCCGCTCGCGATACGCCGCCAGCACCGCCCCCGGCTCCAGTTTCCCGTCGGATCGCGTCGAGTGCAGGTGCAGATTCCCCTTGTAGAAGCGCCCCGGCTGGTCGAACGGCGGGACAGACATGGTGCCTCCTTTTCGGGTCGTGAGTCGTGAGTCGTGAGTCGTGAGAGGGCTACGGAAAGCTCGTGGTCCCACCGAGGCCATGAGCCACAAGCGAGATTCTCATGACTCACGACTCACGACTCACGACTTCAATCGAGCCAGACCGGATTCGACCACGCCCGCTTCCCCGCCGCGTCGATCAGCGTGACCCGGCAGTAGCCACCCTTCCGGAACGGTTCGAGCGGGAAGGTCGCGGTCGTCAGCTCGCCGAGCGCGCGTCGATTGACCGATCCGCGCCCGACCGCGTAGATCTCGCGCACCGGCGAACTCTCGATCCGAATCTCGTCCCCTTCAACGGCGATATTGGTGAAGTCCGGCCCCTGCGACGAGTAGTAATGCCCCGCCTTCAGCGCCGCGAGCAGCAACTCCGGCTCCGGGCGCTCCGCGCGCACCATCACCCAGCCGCCGAACTGATCCGGCCGTTCGGCGAAGTGCGCATCATCCGTTGCGCACGCCAGGAGCCGCTTCCCCCGCGCCAGCAGCAGATCGGCCAGGTGCCAGCTCTCGCCCCGGTCCCCCTCGTAGCGGCAGGTCGTGTTAAACACCTCGACCGCGTGCGCCGCCTCCAGCGAGAGGGCATCCTCCACCGTCAACCCATACCACGCCGGGTGCGCGATCGCCACATAGGCCCCGGCCGCCGCCGCCCGCGCCGCCAGTTGCGGCCCGGTCTCAGCCTGCGCCACCGGCGCGAAGCCGAACGGCAACCCCACCGCCAGAATATGCCAGCGCTCCCCATTGCCCAGCGCCGGGGCGTGCAACTCCGCGCCGATCAGTGTGGTGAAACCCTCAGAGCGCAACGCGCGCGTATCCACAATCGGAAAGTCGTAGCTGGCCAGAAAATGGTCGGTGAGCGCGATGAAATCATACCCGGCATCCCGGTACGTCGCGATCACCTCGGCCGGTTCGCGCTTCCCATCGGAGTGCGTCGAGTGGGTGTGCAGATTGCCCTTATAGAAGCGGCCGGGCCGACCGAACGGGAGCGAATGCACGATTGTTCCTCCTGGTGGCGGCGAGTCGCCGCTACTGCCCACAGCATCGTCCGGGCGCTACTCTACCACGCCCGCAAACGGCATACCCCGCCGTGTACACCGATTTAACCGGCCGCATCCGGTGGCTCCAGTTGGAAGGCTACGCTCGCTAGATTCCCGACGTAGGTCGGCAACTCGGCGTGCCCCAGTAATTGCCGGATCGCCTGCATCTCCCCGAGGTGATACCAGTAGTGGTAGGTGATCCGGTGCAGCGCCGTGCCGATATTCTCGCGCGACGGTCGCCCGTTGAACTCCCAATGCCTGGCGAGCGCCCGCGCATCGAGCCGGTCGAGATAGCCCTCCGACGCCTCCACGATCGTGCGCCACCCGGCCAGCATCTCGCTGAGTTTCGGCCTGCTCGCCGGTTGCCCGCCCGCGCAGGTCCGCGCCTCCGGCACCAGCAGCTGCCCCTGCGCCAGATCGAGCCAGTAGAACTGCTCGTGCCACGCCAGGTGCCCCACCAGCCAGCCGATCGTATTCATCTCCCCGAATCGCCGCGCTCCCTCCTCGTCCGTCACCCCCTCCAGCCCGCGCAGCCACTCGCCGCGCGTGAACCGCAAATGCGCCACCAACGGATGCACCATCCCCATCCCTCCTCACCCCACGCCACCAATGCTCCACGCGCCGCTGAGTCTAGCGCAGGTGGGCGGATCGCGCCGCGCGCGGTAAAATCAAGCCTGTATCCATCCGCAGTTGTTCGGTGAATGTCAGGATACCGCCATGCTCCTCGAAGACTACTTCGATTTCCAACGCCCCGACGATATCCGCCTCAAGGGCACGCGCGTCGGCATCGAGACCGTGCTCTACGATTTCATCTTCCGCGCCCGCACGCCCGACGAGATCGTGCGCAGCTACCCCTCGCTCACCCTCGAACAGGTCTACGCCACGATCCTCTACTATCACCACGAGAAAGAGAAGGTCACAGCCTACCTCACCGAGTGGATGGAGTGGTCCGAGCGGATGCGAAGGGAGCAGGCGCAGGATCCGACCATCGTTCGCTTGCGTGAGGCATACAAGGCGTTGAAGGCAGAGAAAAAGCTGCTCGCGGACGTGCAGGGCTGATGCTGCGGTTTCTTCTTGACGAGAATACCGAACCGGCGATCACCAGCGGTCTGCGTCGGCGTGACCCCATGCTGGCGGTGTGGCGAGTCGGCGAGCTAACCACCCTGCCGCTTGGTACACTCGACCCAGACATCCCGCGTTGGTGCGAACAGCATAACTGCGTCCTGGTAACCAATAATCGCCACTCGATGCCGAACCACCTGCGTGAGCATGTCCGGGAAGGTGGTCATATTCCTGGCATCCTTACCATCAATGCGAACATGGGGGCTGGCCTGGTGATCGATCTGCTCATCCTCGCGTCCCAGATCGTTGATCCCGAGGAGTGCCGAGACCAGATCAAGCATCTGGCGAGTCTCTGAGGAGCCACACCCCATGCAGATCGAACTCTATTCCGACATCGTCTGTCCCTGGTGCTACATCGCCGAACGACGCTTGCGCCGCGCCCTGGCCCAGCGCCCCGACCTCCAGGTCGAGTTCCACTGGCGACCGTTCCAGTTGGATCCAGATCTCCAGCCGCAGGGCCAGCCCTGGCGCGCATTCGCCGAGCAGAAGTTCGGCGGCCATGAGCGGGTCGCAGCCTCGTTCGCCCGCCTGAACGAGGCCGCCGCCCCGGAAGGCATCACCTTCTCGGCGGACGCCATCGCCACCGCCGCCAACACCCGCGACGCCCACCGGCTCGTCCTCCTCGCGCAGGAGGAAGGCAAAGCCTGGGAGCTGACCGACGCGCTCATGACCGCCTACTTCGTCGCCGGGCGCGACCTGAACGACCACGCCCAACTGGTCGAACTCGCCGCCAGCGTCGGGCTCGACGCCGAACTGGCCCGCTCTGTCCTCGCCAGCGACTGGTATCTGGAGGATGTCGCCGGCAGCCAGCAACTCGCGGCCGAGTACGGCATCGAGGGCGTCCCCTTCACCATCTTCGCAGGGCGCTACGCCCTCCCCGGTGCCCAGCCGCTCGACATTGTCCTCGAAGCGATCGACGCCGCCCCCGCCGCCGTCGCCGCCGCCCAAGAGTGAGCCCAAGACCGCTGCGCGGCCAATGCTGACCCTGGCGAACGTCGCACACTCGCACGCGGGTAGCCCGAGGCCATAGAACCGACCGCCGCCGGTTGTGGCCTAGTCCGCGAAGGCGGACTTCGTGGCCCACAGGCCCTTCGCCGGGATTTCAATCCCGGTGCCACCAGCATGTACGGAGACGACAGCATGCAGCGATTCATTGCAGCCGCCATCTTCCCCTGCGCTAAATGCGAACATCGATCCGGAGCGCAGCGCGCGGTTCCCACCCCGGTGGTCGCCAATCTGCCCGACCGGGTGCGGTGTATCGTAGCGGCGGCGCGGAGTGGTCCGGCGCTTCCGTTCCCCCGGTTGTGGCAAGGGCAGGCTGGGAGAGCCACTGGGGTAGGCAGGACCGTCGCACCGACGATCGCACGGGACGAGGATGTCGCTGGCAGTGTACCGCGAAACTGCGCGCAATCGGCTGGCTCGCGCCCTTCCTGCTCGTCGCCTGCAGCGCGGGCGGTTCGCCGGACCGGGACCGCGACGCTCGCCTCCCGACAGGGGACCGCGACGCGGCCCGCACCGCCGACCACCGTGAGGACTCGGCGCTCGCGCCCGAGCGTCGCGACCCCGACCCTGCCGCCCACGCCTCCGACCGCGACCATCCCGCTCGCCACCCGTCGCGTCCGCCACGCTGCTCGCATCGCCCGGTCGGGGCACGGCCACCCCGCCAGGCCCGCTCGGTGTGATCCCGGCCGGTTGGCGCGTCTACCAGGGAACCCTGCCATTCGTCATCGCCTACCTGCCCGATTGGACCGTCGACGAGACGCAGATCAGCAACAACCTCGTCTACTTCTCTTCGCGCCGGTGGCCGATCAGATGGTTCGTCGTGATCGCCACCACCGCCACACCGGAGGACTGCCGACCCGACGTCCTGCGCGACCGCTGATCCTTAATCGCGCACGCGAGGTTGCATCGAAATTCGCAGTGGAGACGACCGGGCAGACCACCGCCAGCGGCATCAACTTCGCCACGGTCGGCGTGACCTGCGACCTCGCCCACGGGGCTTGCCTACAGCTACACCGGCCTGCGCGCGGCACCGCAAGTCCCCTGATCTTCGAGTTCAACGCTCCGTATGAGGGGTACGCCGCGACGCTGGCCCAATACTTCAACCCGATGATCGCGACGCTCAACATCTACGGGGTTCTTCAATCGGTGATAACGGCACGGCGAGCGGCAGACCGAGTCATAACTGCTCGCCGTCGTTGTTACGTATGTTGTGTTTTCAGCCATTGTGCGCCCAACGAGTGCGAGGATTATAATCAGCCACCGGACCGGGGTGCGGTTGAGACCAGCAGATGTCCGTACCCGAGAATAGATCTCTGGATCCTACCGCCTGCTCGAACGCATCGGCAAAGGCGGCATGGGCGAAGTCTATCGCGGCGAGCACCTCAAACTGGGGCGCGAGGCGGCGGTGAAAGTCTTGCTGAGCACCAGAACGAGCCGACTTCCTCAAGCGCTTCGAGCGCGAGGCGTCGAGCGCCGCAAAGCTCGAACATCCCAACATTCTCCCCGTCTACGAATACGGCGAGCAGCCCACCCCCTATCTCGTCATGCCCTACGTCAAGGGGGGGACGCTCAAAGAGAAGATGAGCGCCGGGAAGCTCTCGCAGGCCGAGATCATCAACTACCTGCGCCAGATGGCTGACGCGCTCGATTACGCGCACGAGCAGGGCATCATCCACCGCGATGTCAAGCCCGCCAACATGCTCATCGACGATCGTGGCCGCCTCTACCTGAGCGCGGGACTTCGCACGCTGGGGCGCTCGAAGGCGCGGAGGGCCTGACCCGCACTGGCGTCGGCGTCGGCACGCCTGGAGTACATGGCCCCGAGCAGGCCCAGGGCCGCGCCGACTATGCTCGACCTCTACGCTCTCGGCATCATCCTCTATCAGATGCTCACCGGGCGCGTCCCCTACAGCGGCAACAGCACCGTCGAAGTGCTGATGAAGCATCTCCAGGATCCCCTGCCGATGCTGTTGCCCGCTTCGACACCCTGCTCCCGCCGCGCGTCGAGCAGATTGCGTCCAGAAAGCGCTCGCGAAGAACCCCAACGAGCGCTACGGCAGCGGCCGGGCCATGGTCGAGGATTTCACCGAGGCCATGTCGGGCGCTTCGGTGTCGGTGCCGCCGACGCCACAGTCGTGGGCGTTTCCGGGTAGTGATGGGCGGTGCCGCCACCGTCGTGTCGAACACCCCGCCACCGTTTGGCGGCCAGCAGATCATGATGCCCGCGAGCAACACCCTGCTGCCGCAGTCCGGCGCAAACACGCCCCGCCGCAGCATGGCGGCAACACTTCGCTCTGGGGTGACCCCGCCGATGGGCATGAACCAGCCAGGGTACAACCAGCCCACCGTCGTCGGCACCAGCAAGGCGGCTGGTAGCTCCGCAAGGCGGTTTCGGCACCCGCAAGCGGCTTCGGCGCGAGCACCCCGCTGATGGGCGGCGGCATGCAGCTCGGCGGCATGCACCCCGATGGGCGGGATGCAACAGGGTGCGGATGCAGCCCTATCCCCCGGTGGGTGGCCGCACGCAGCAAGGTCGTCCGGCGGCAGCTGCCGCGGCCTGATCGGCGGCGGCAAGCCGCAGCGGTCGTCCTGGTCCTCTGCATCGGCATTGGTGCCCCGCCGCTCGCGCGGCGGCAAAGACCCGACACCGACCGTCAACGCCACCGCGACCGCCTCGGTCGTCGCCGCCGCCAACCTCTCCGCAACTCAGACCGCCGGCCGCGGCGAAGCCGTCGGCGTCGGCATCCGCGTCGGCCGCTGCGAGCAGCGCGCCGCCGAGCGTCGCCGCCTGCTCCCACCGGTTGAGCGCCCCGCCGAGTGCCCCGGCCAGCGCCCTGCCGAGCGCGCCCGCGAGCGCCTCCCGCTGCCGTCGGGCCGCGCCCGCCCCCGCCTGGCAGCCCGCACCAGCGTCCGCCCCGGCGTCCGCGCCACCCACAGCCCGCCCTCTGGCGCCGAGGCCGGCGCGGGCCTCCGCCCAAGCTGCTGGCACCGCACCTGCCGGGTGGAAACCTACAATGGCAACGCCAGCACCCCGTGATGTACTACCCGCCTCGACTGACGGTCGATGAATCCGGCGCGAAAGACGGTCGCATCTACTTCTACGGGGTCTGGGCGTGAAGGAGCCGGTCTCGAACCGGGGCTTTGGGTCCTGATCGCGACAACCGGCATCCGCGACCCGCAGGGCAACATCGACGCGTTGCGCGACAAGTATTTCAAGGATCAGTTCGGCGACTACCCGGATGCCAAGGTCGATATCACTCGCCAGAACGTCTTCTCCGTCGACATCAAGTTCGCGTCCCTCGGCGTGACCTTCGACGGCGACAGCTACGCCTACATCGGGCTCGGGCTCCAAGTGACCAGGTGCCCTGGCGCTTCCGCCTCAACCTCGCTCTACGACGACTACGATCAGGAATCTGGAGGACTACTTCCAGGACATGATCAGCTCCATACATCTACGCCAACTCTAGAGCACCGGGCGATAGGCGATAGAAGGGCGAATGAGCGACACCCTCCCCGCCTCGAGGTGACCCTTCCCGCGAGGAGGCTGGGGCGGTGTTCTACCCGACTACCCGACTACCCGACTACCCGGACTGGACGACTGGACGGACCGGACGACCAACACCATCGCCTATCGCCTATCGCCTCACCAAGGACACTGGGGATGTCGGCACCGCGTTGCCGGACCTCGGCGCGTATCAGCTCAAAGAGCGGATCGGGCGCGGGGGATGGGCGAGGTCTACCGCGCCGAACATCTCAAACTCGGGCGCGAGGTCAAGCATCAAGATCTTCCCGGCGAACCTCGTCGGCGAGTCCGGACTTTCTCCGCGCTTCGAGCGCGAAGCTTCCAGCGCCGCCGCCCTGACCCACCCCAACATCCTCGCCATCTACGATTACGTGCGAGCGTTACGCATGCCTTAATCTGGTCGGCAAGTTCCCTTACATCAAGGGCGGCACGCTGAAAAAGATCGCTCGGAGCAGGCGACGTCACCCCTGCCCAGATCGCCCGCTACCTGACACATCGCCGAGGCGCTCGATTTTGCCCACAGCAAAGCGGATCATCCACCGCGATGCGGAACCGGCGAATGTCCTGATCGACGAGCATCGATCAGCCTAATTCTCGCCGACTTCGGCATCGCCAAGGCCCTGGAAGGTAACGACAACTGGATCTGCACCGATGGGCGTCGGCACGCCCGGAAAGTACATGGCCCCCGAGCAGGCGAAATGCGCCGACGCCCTGCTCCGACCTCTACGCCCTCGGCATCATGGTTCGCCTGGCTGCTCGACGGCACGTCTCTACAGCGGCAACAGCACCGTCGAAGTGCTGATGCAGCACCTGCAGCAGCCGATCCCCCTGGAGAGGCCGCGGCGTCAGTCCGGGGCAAGCGCAGGCCTCGGCCCCATCCCGCAGCGTGCCCTGGCGAAAGACCCCAACCACCGCTACCAGACCGGCCGCGAACTGATGCAGGCCGTCAACACGGCAATCGCCCAGACCGGCTTCAACCGCTGGGCCAGCGCACCGACGGTCGTCGCGGGTACCCCCCCACCCGCCTGGGGCACCCCACAGCCCGGCGTGGGCACGCCAACACCGTTCGGCCAGGGCACCCCGCCGCCGTTCAGTCCCGGCACGTCGCCCCCCTCCCACCCCGGCACCCCGCCCCCGGTGGTCGGCCCAGGGACCCCCCAGCCGTTCACCGTCGCCTATACCCCCCCGCCCCAACTGATGACCACGACAGCCGGGACGGACAACCGCCGCATCCTGATCATCATCGCGATTGTCATCGGGGTGGCGATCGTCATCTGCTGCTGCCTCTTCCTGGTCGCCTCCTTGTCGAACTAGCCAACGAAGCCGGATAATTGGCCGCTCAGGGCGGCATGTGGGACCGCCCGCGACGCCGACGCGACGCAGCACTCTCGGTAGCAGGCCACCCGTGGTCTGTGGTCCGCAAGCGCTCGGGGGTGGCCATGGGACGCCTGATCTTCCTCGGCACCGGCGATCCGCTCAACGACGAGCGCGCTCAAACCTGCCTGGCCCTGCCGCAGGCCGACGGCACGACCATCCTCTTCGACACCAGCAGCGGCACGATCCTGCTGCGCCAGTTGCGCGCCGCCGGGATCGGGCTCGCCAGCATCCGCCACATCTTCGTCAGCCATCGCCACTTCGACCATGTCGGTGGCCTCGCCCCGCTCCTGGTCGCGCTGACGGCGGTCCCCGAGAGCAACGTCACCATCCACGCCCTGCCCGAGACGACCCAGGCGCTCCACGATATCCTCACCGCAACCATCCCCGGCGTCGAAGGCTGGCTGGGTCCGCGCCTGCACTGGCACACCCTGGCCAATGGCACAGCGGTGCCTCTCGACGGCCTGAGCGTCACCCCCTTCGCGGTCGAGCACTTCATGGAGACCTGCGGCTTCCGCCTCGTGCGCGGCCAGAGCGCCGCCGTCTTCACCGCCGACACCCGCCCCTGCGAGGGCGTCAGCAACGCCGTGCGCGGTGCCGAACTCCTCATCCACGAAGCCTACAGCACCGACCGCGACGCCGACGCCGCCCACCGCTTCGGCCATTCCACCGCCGCCGACGCCGCCCGCGTCGCCCGCGACGCCGGTGTCCAGCGCCTCGTCCTCACCCACTTCCGGTCGAGCACCTTCGCCGATCCCGCCGCCCTCGCCGCCGAGGCGGGCGCAATCTTCGGCGGCCCGATCGAAGCCGCCAGCGACCTGCAAGCCATCGACTGGCCCTGATCAACCAGCTCGTCCAAATCTTCCGCGCGCTTCGCCCCCGGCGCTGGTCTGCGACCGCACCACCCGCCCGCGTGTCACCGACCTCGCAGGCGCTGGCACGCCGCGAAACCGCTCTGCGGCGGTTCGACCGTTCTCGTACGCTCTTCAACTTTCTCGGAAGGCACCGGTCGCGCCCCGGTGCCCAACCCGCGCAGGCGGGTTTGGTGGCGCGTGAGCGCCTGCGAGGCGCGGTTTCAACCGCCAGCCCGCCTATTTTTCGCCGAAATAGCGCCAGATTCGACATGTCGGGAGAATCGTACCGCCGCTCCCCGACTAAATTGCCATCCCTGTCGAGACGAATATGCCACGCCGCAAACGCCCCGCTGGCACGCGCGGTGCTTCAGCCACTGCGGTACCGCGAACGTGTGGCATGCAGAGGTGGCGATGGCTGACGGAGCGCCCGCAATCCTGGTGGTGGACGACGATCCCGGTTTCCGCGAACTCGTGGCGGAAGTCCTCTCCGACGAAGGCTATCGCCCGCTGGCCGCCGCCCCGGCCGATGCGCTGGCCTACGCCGCCAGCGAGCCGCTCGCCCTGGCCCTGCTGGATGCCCGCATGCCCGGCATCGACGGCCCCTCGCTCTGCCGCCGCCTGCGCGCCTGGCCCCCCACGCGCGCCGTGCCGGTCATCTTCGTCACCGGCTTGCCGCGCGAGCGCCTGATCCTGCGCCTCGCGGGGTGCGAACCCTGGTGGTTCC
>JAXLWN010000046.1:0-56071 GCA_046328475.1 Chloroflexia bacterium
GAGCCATCGGGGCTGACCTTGCTGTAGGCGATGATCTGCTCGTTGTCGGGATTGTGGAACGCAATGTTGGTCCAGAGGTGCAGGGCCGGATTCTGCCGTCGAATTTCGTTAATCCGCGTGACGTAGCCGATGATGTTGCCGGGCGCATTCCAGTCGCGCCCCTTAATCTCGTACTTCTCCGAGTCGAGATATTCCTCCTTGCCGGGGTGCAAGGGAGTGTGCTCGATCAACTCGAAGCCGCTGTAGATGCCGTAGTTCGGCGACATCGTCGCGGCCAGCGCGAGGCGCACCTTGAACGCCGGACGCCCACCCGTTTGCAGGTATTCCGTCAGGATATCGGGCGTGTTCGCGAAGAAATTCGGGCGCACGAACTCGGCCTGCTCGGTCGTCGTCAGCTCGGTCAGATATTCTTCCAACTCCCGCCGCCCGTTGCGCCAGGTGAAGTAGTGGTACGACTCGGTGAAGCCGATCTTCGCCAGCTCCTGCAACTTCTTCGGCCGCGTGAACGCCTCGGCGAAGAAAATCACGCCCGGATGCTGCTGCCGTACCTCGCCGATCAGCCACTCCCAGAAGGCGATCGGCTTGGTGTGCGGGTTGTCTACCCGGAACGCCTCCACGCCGGTGTCGATCCAATGGAGGATCACCCGCTTCAATTCGTGCCAGAGATTGACGTAATCCTCGCACCACATGTCGATCGCGACGATGTCCTCGTACTTCTTCGGTGGATTCTCGGCGTACTTAATCGTGCCGTCCGGGCGGCGACGGAACCACTCCGGGTGCTCGCGCACATAGGGATGGTCGGGTGAGCACTGGATCGCGAAGTCGAGCGCGATCTCCATGCCCAATTCGCGCGCGGCGCGCACGAATGCCTTCCAATCCTCCAGCGTGCCGAGTTCGGGGTTGACCGCGTCGTGCCCGCCGTGCTCGTTGCCGATCGCCCACGGCGAGCCGGGATCGCCCGGCTGCGCCACCAGCGAGTTGTTGCGCCCCTTGCGGTTCGTCACCCCGATCGGGTGGATCGGCGGGATGTAGAGGATCTCAAACCCCATCGCGCGCACCGCTGGCAGGCGATCGATCGCCTCGATCAGCGTGGTCGCCTGGCCCGGCACCCTCCCCTGCGAACGCGGGAAGAGCTCGTACCACGCGGCAAAGCGCGCCCGCTCGCGATCGACGGTCACGCGCAGCGGCGTGACGAACTCAGTCAGGTCATCAGGATTGGCGTAGTCGTGCATCATCCCGACCAGTTCGGGCGTCTGCGCGAGCGCGACCGCTTCCAGGCCATGCGAGGCGTTTCGCAGGTGGTCGGCGTACGCGTTCAAGACGATCGCCAGTTCGCCGCTCACCCGCTCGGCGGTGTCCGCGATCAGCGCCACGCCCTCCAGGATTTCGGAACTGACCGCGACCCCCGCGCCAACCTTGCGATCCAGTTCGTCCACCCACGAAGCATAGCGGTCGGTCCAGGCCGCGACCGTATATTCCACACTACCGACCGTGTCGAGCGAGATCGTGCCAGACCACTCGTCCTCGTTGTAAGAGTAGGTCATCGGCGTCTCGCGCCAGTCGTCGCCACCCACGAGTCGATGGCGGATGACCGCCGCCAGCTTGTCGTGCCCTTCCTTGATGATATCGGCCTCGACCCGCAATTGCTCGCCGACCACCCGCTTAATCGCGTAGCGCCCGCGACTGAGGTGCGGGCGCACTTCGGTGATGCTGATTCGCTTCGCCAGTTCCGGTGACGGTGTGCCGGATGTCGCTACCTGCGGCGGCGCATCGAATGTGCTCGTCATCGTTGGCTGCCCCCCATCGAACAGTCGTCAATCCCTGCAATGCTCGCTGCACGGACCGTGCCAGGGCAGGCACGCTGCGCGTAAATCGTACCATTTGTACTGGAATTTGCTGCCTTCGTTTGGGGTGTTCAGGAAAAGTGACCCAGAAGTGACTTGCATCGTCTTCGGATAGGATAGGGGAACCTGCGGCTATGCCAGGTCGAGGCCCGGCACACAAACTTGTAGGGGGGGCGATCGAACGTCTTCTTCGTAGAGCTACGATTAGCAACCTGGGAGTAGTGCGTTCAGTCTACAGCATAGACCCGTCACTCAGTCTCCAGCCAGCAACGCCACGATTGGCGCGAAGGCGTCAATATGCGCCTCGTTTCCCGTATTGATCGCGATGTACGAAATCGCATACTCCTCGCGCCGCCTGCGCAGATCCTCGGCGATCTGCTCGGGTGTGCCGATGAGCGCGTGCGGCGAAGCGAGCACGTCATCCGCGCTCAGTCCTGCGAAGATGCCGGCGTAGCGCTCAGCAGCAGCCTGGCGGTCATCGGTGATCTCGAAGATGAAGATGAGGATGTTCAGTTCGGGCTGACGTCCCGCTTCCGCCGCAGCCTCGCGCACCCAGCTCACCTTGCGCCGTGCTGACTCTGCCGCGATGTCGGGGATGGAAAGGCCACCCTCCGGCAACGCCTTGGCCCCGATGCCGACGATGTCGGCCTCGCGCGCAGCGAACGAGAGCAACCGGCGCCCACCGCCCCCGATATAGAGCGGCGGCAGGGGTTGTTGCACCGATTTTGGCGCACCAGCAAGTCCCGCGATGCGGTAATGTTCGCCCGCGAAGTCGAGCGGACCATCGACGGCAAGCCCTTTGATGACGCGTACCGCCTCCTCCATCCGCGCGACGCGCACGCCGGGTGGATCGAACGGAATGCCGGTCAGCTCGTACTCCGACTTGAGCCAACCCGCCCCGATCCCCAGCTCGAAGCGGCCTTCGGAGAGCAGGTCAATCGTTGCTGCCTCCTTGTAGAGCATCGCCGGGTGCCGAAAATCGTTGCAGAAGACCCAACTTGCTACTCGCAGCCGAGCGGTGGCATCCGCCGCACACATCAGCGCGGGCGTCGCCGCCAGCCGATCCGGGAAGTGGTCGGGCACGGTCATTGTGGAGTAACCCAGGGCTTCAAGCTTGCGCGCCTTCTCCACCCATTCCCGCCGCGACCCGGCGGCCGAGATTGTCATCCCGAACCGGAACGGTCGAGTCTCCCACATCGCGCTAGTCCTCCCTGGCGCGCTGCTCGCGCTCGACGGCCCAGCCCTCGAAGAGTGTCGCCGCCTCCTGCGCCGTCGGAGGCTTGCGCATGTTCCCCGCGATGAAGTCCTCGGCCCAGGGTGAGCCGCCGCCACGGATGCGCTCTGCCGCCGCGTCGAAATCGTACGCGGTGCGCCTGTGCGAAATGATCGGGCCGAGCATCACCCAGTATGCCCCCGGTTCACCGTAGGGCATCCCCACGCTTCCCGCATTCACCACGCGCACCGCGCCCGAGCGCCGGTCGAATTGCATGTGCGTGTGCCCGCAGACGACGAGTTGCTGCGATACGTCCGCGACGATCCGCGCCAGTCGCTCCTCGGAGGTCAGCGCGGTGATGATTTCATCCTCGTCGCGCGGCGAGCCGTGGCAGAAAACAGCCTCGCCCAGCTCGTCAATCGGGAACGTCAACGGCGGCGTGAAGCTGGCCAGAAAATCGCGATGTTCGCGGTCAAGCTGCCCAACGGACCAGCCGATCTGCTCCTTCGCGGCCTGCGGCAGATTTGGCGCGAATTCCCCGCCGTCATACGCAACGACCATCTCGCGGTCGGCGTTGCCGCGCACGAAGCGCGCCCGGTTGCCGAGCGCCATCAGTCGCTCGATCGTCGGGCGCGGCATCGGCCCCGCCGCCACGTCACCCCCGACCACGATCAGGTCGGGTGCCTCACGCTCGATCTCCGCCAGCACCGCGTCCAGAGCCGGGAGATTGCCGTGGATGTCGTAGATTGCCGCGATACGCATGGTATCACCTCGTAAGGGTAGGGGAGGTGGCCAGGTCGCTGTCCGCATGTGTGAGAGACACGGCCGCTGCCGCTTAGTTGGCAGTTTGAGCATTGGTAAGGATATGGACAGTAGAGTGTGATAGCGATGGCGCGAGATCGCGGAGTACGGGCAGACGTGCGACTGTGAGGGCAAACACGAGGCAGATGACCGCGACAGCCACGAAGGCGACGCTAGTCGCGAAATCAGGGCGGCGGAGAGGCAGAATACCCGTCCGCGCAGGTCGGCGGGGAGTTGCTCTTGCATGATCGTGCTGGCAAGCGGGTTGATCGGCGCAAAGGCGACGCCCATGCAGGTAAGCACAACGATGAGGCGTCAGGGCGAGCACCTCCCGTTCAGCGCCATTCTCATCAGGATCGGAAGCCGATCTCCCGCTTCGGCCGCTTGGGCGGCTCGTCCTCGGCCGCGTCCTCTTGCTCGATCAGCGCCTCGATCTCGCGCTGCGCTTGCGCCAGGGTGGCGGTGAAGGTGCCGCCGAGCGATTGCGCCAGCGCCGCGCAACCTTCGACGTAGACTCGCCACAGTTCCGGCGGCACCTGCGACGCGAGTATCTGCCCGAACCAGGCCTGGTAGGACTGAATCTCCGCCCGGCGCATCAGATCGCCAGGGTCGTCCGCCTTTTCCGGCGTTTCGCCGCTCGGATACCCGGCCAGCGTATCGAGCGTCGCGCGTGGCACGCCGAACGTATCGGCGAGGCGCTGGAGCGAGCGCACATTCGGCACTACCTGCCCCCGACGCCAGCGCGAGACCTGCGCATCGGCCACCCCAACCGCCCGCGCGAGGTCGGCCTGGGAGTATCCCCGGCTCTCCATCGTGCGATTGAGCCAGAACGTGAACCGTGTATCAAACTCGTCAGCGTCACCCACGGCGCAACCCTCTGTAAGTCAGCTTACATGCAAGCAAGTGTCCTGTCAACCACCACCCGGCGAACATTGCTCGTTCGCGCGCTGGCGGCACGCATTGTACGCGAGAGAGGGCAACACTATGGTTGCTTGCTTTCAGCGTCCGCCAGCCTGTCCGACTCTTCTAGCCACGCTCGCGTATTCCCCAGGGCCAGGTATGGGGCGCGCTTCAGTTCGGCCGGAGTGGCGGCACCGACGAGGAACATCGCCGTTCGCAGCTCGTCCACAAACCCGTCGAGCCACTCGATTGTCGCTTGCTCCCCTTGCAGCGCGCGTTCCAGCAGCGGACGCGCGAGGCCGACGAGGTCTGCGCCGAGGGCCAGTGCCTTGGCGGCGTCCAGGCCGCTGCGGACACCACCCGTAGCCACAACCGGCAACCCGACGCGACGCACCATCCGCACCGCTGCGGGCGTGGGAATGCCCCAATCGGCGAAGAGGCGACCGAGCGCGGCGAGGCGGTCCTTGCCATTTTCTGCCGCGCGCTCCGCTTCGACCGCCGCGAAACTCGTGCCGCCCGAGCCACCAACTTCCAGCGCGGCGATCCCGGCCCCCGCGAGCTGCGTCGCGGCGCGGGCGGTCATCCCCGCGCCGGTCTCCTTCGCGACCACCGGCACCGACATCGCCGCTGTGAGGGCGCGGATCGCCGCCAGCCCGCCGCGCGCGTTGGTGTCACCTTCCGCTTGCGCCGCCTCTTGCAGAAAGTTGAGGTGGAGTGCCAACGCGCCTGCGCCGATGGCCTCAACCGCGCGCCGCACGTCGTCGTGCCCGAACGGTGCCGCATTCCCCTGCGGCAAGAGTTGCGGCAATCCAACATTGGCGATCAGGAAAAGATTCGGAGCCGCCTCGCGCGCCACGGCATAGGTCGGCGTCAGCGCCGGATTCACGATCATCGCGCGCTGGCTGCCCACACCCATCGGGATATCGAAGCGGGCGGCGACGCGCGCCAGCACGCGGTTCACTTCTGTCGCGCGCGGGTGCCCACCCGTCATCCCGGCGATCACCATCGGCAGGCCAAATCGCCGCCCCATGAAGCTCGTTCCCAGGTCTATCTCGCCCCGATCGATCTCCGGCAGCGGGTTGTGCAGCAGCGTGATCTCGCCCCACCGTGCGGTCGCCGCGACCTCCGACTCGGCGCGGGCTGCTACCGCCAGATGCTCTGCTTTGCGCCGCGATGTGGCGTCATCTACCATCAATTCTCCTGTTGCAGATTGCAGGTTGCGGGTTCGAGGCTCCTCAGACTCAACCTTTGAACGTTGAACCCGGAACCTTGAACACCCCTCGTCACTCGTGTCCCTCGCAGGCCCGTTCCAACGCCCGAAGCTGTGCGTCGGTGCCTACGATCGCGATCACATCGTTCGGTTGCAGGATCAGATCCTCGGGCGGGGGAGCGAGCAGCCGACCCTCGCGCTGAATCGCGGCCAGGGTTGCGCCATCGGGGAAACGTGTGCGCAGAGTGGCCACCGTAACTGATACTAGCGATGATCCCGGTGCGACCCGCACATCCTCCAGCAGGAGATCGCCACCAGCGCCGCGCAATAACGTCTCTACAAAGTCGACCGCCGCAGGCCGCACGGCGAGCATCGCCATCTGCTGCCCCGCCATTGTGTAGGGCGAGACGACGCGCGTGGCCCCCGCGAGGCGCAGCTTGCGCACCGCATCCTCGTAGTTGGCGCGGGCGACGATCGGCATGTCGGGACGCAGCGCGCGGGCGGAGAGGGTGACGAAGATATTGTCGGCGTCATTGGCAACCGCCGCGATCAGGCCGCGCGCACGCTCGATTCCGGCCCGGTGAAGCACCTCATCCTCGGTCGCGTTGCCGTAGATCACCGTCAGCCCGTCGGCAACCGCCTGTTCGAGTGATGGCTGATTCACGTCGATCACCACACACTCGAACTTCTCGCGCCGAAACTCCTCCACGATCTGCCGCCCGACGCGCCCGTAGCCGCAGATGATGTAGTGATCCCGTTGCTTGAGCACGCGCCGCTCCATCCGCTGCCGCTCCCAGTAGTGCGTCAGGTGTCCCTCGATCACCACGCCCGTCACGACGGTAACAGTGTAGGAGATGCTGACGATCCCGGCGACGATTAACAGCGAGGTAAAGTGACGCCCAACATCGGAGAGCGGCTGCACCTCACCGAAGCCGACCGTACCGATGGTGATCATCGTCATGTAAAACGCGTCGTCAAACCGCCAGCCTTCGATCAGCATATAGCCGACCGTGCCGCCGACGATCGTGGCGATCAGCGCGCTGATCGGCCCGGCGAGCCGACGCGCGGGCGACAGGCCGGAGCTTGCCATCGGCAACTTCCCCACAGCGGGTGACGACTTCGATGCTTCTGATTTCGCCAGGACGAATGATACGCGCGGGTTGTGTGTCCGTCTATGTCCCGAGCGAAAGTTGGCCGTGTATTGCGTTGTGCAACACCGCAACCAGCGGCCTCTCCCAAATTATCCTGCGCACAAGCGGAGAATTCGTATCCTTGACCGGCGCGTTGTGCTCACACCCGCACATACTGTCCCGCACCCAACTGCCTCACCATGCCCTTCAGTTCGAGCATGATCAACAGTGCCCCGGCGGCGTTGATCGGCAGCCCGCTGGCGATGGCGAGGTCGTTGATGTGCGTCGGACCATCCTTCAGGAGGCGCAGCACCGCGCGCTCGTCCTCGTTCTCGGGCAGCGCGCGGCGCGATTCTGCCTCCGCCTCACGGCGCGAGAGGTTGAGCTCAACCAGGATATCCTCGGCGCTGGTGACTGGCTTCGCCCCTTCTTTCAGTAACTCATTCGGCCCGGCAGAATTGGGACTGAGGATGCTCCCCGGCACCGCGAAGACATCGCGCCCCTGTTCCGCCGCAAAATCTGTGGTAATCAGCGCGCCCGATTTTGCCGGAGCTTCGGTGATCAGCACGCCGAGCGAGAGTCCGGAAATGATTCGATTGCGCGCCGGAAAATTGGTCGCCTCCGGCTGCGTGCCCAGGTGGTACTCCGAGACGAGCGCACCCTGACCACCATCCACGATCCGTCTTGCCAGCGCGCGGTGCTCGGCCGGATAGATCACATCCACGCCGCAACCGAGCACCGCGATTGTGCGTCCACCGGCGTCGAGCGCGGCGGAATGCGCGCAGGCATCGACACCCTTCGCCAACCCGCTGACGATCGTCAGTCCTGCGGCGACCAGGTCGGTCACCAGGCGCGTCGTGACCTCTCGCCCATAGCCGGTAGCCCGCCGCGTCCCGACCACGCCGATGGCGAGATCGTCGGCCGCGCTCAGTTCGCCCCGCACGTAGAGCACCGGTGGCGCACCGACCGTCTGCCGCAACCGCTCGGGGTAGTCAGCGTCGTCCAGGGTGAGCAGCGTCACCCCGGCGGCGGCGACCCGGTCGAGTTCGCGGTCGAGGTCGTAGTTGCGCCGGGTCGCCGCCAGATTGGCGCGCAACCCTTCGCCCATGCCCGCATCTTCCAGGTCGCGCGGTGTCGCCTCCCAGGCGGTGGCGAGGTCGCCGAAGTAGTCGAGCAGGCGCGCGATTCGCGCCGGACCGATCCCTTTCGTCAGGTGGAAACCGAGCCAGTAGCGGCGCTGATCGGGCACAGAACTTCCTCTTGTTCAACGTTCTAAGTTCGACAGTTCAAAGGTCTGGTTCAAAGGAGCCGCCAGAGGCGCAGGCAAGAATCCTATCGGCCTGAACCTGGAGAAGTTTGAACCGCACGACAACTCGTCGGGTGGTTATACGCCGCCGCCTCCCCACCGTCAACCTGCGCACCAGCGCCATGCTACAATGCGCCCAAATCGAATGGGTAATCCGCGAGTGGGAGCACGGGGGGCGATGAGTCACGAACTCCACCTGTTGCTCAATGTCGCGGTGGCGGTGTCGATCGCACTCGCGGGTGGGCTGCTGGCGCACCGGCTGCGCCAGTCGGTGATCGTCGGCTATCTCCTGGCCGGCATGGTGATCGGCCCATTCACCCCAGGGTTCAGCGGCGACCGCGAGCAAATCGCCGCCCTCGCCGAGGTCGGCGTCATCTTCCTGATGTTCGCACTCGGCATCGAATTCTCCCTCAAGGAACTGGCGCGGGTGCGCGCGGTCGCGCTCGGCGGGACGATCATCCAGGGTGCGTTGACCACGGCGGCCGGGACCGGCTTCGGACTCCTCCTCGGTTGGACGCTCGGCCAGAGTTTCTTCTTCGGCGGCGTCATCTCCATCAGCAGCACGATGGTCATCCTCAAGACCCTGCTCGATCGCGGCGAAGTGACCTCGGCGCACGGCCGGGTATTGCTCGGCATGCTGATCGTGCAAGACCTCGTCGCGGTCATCTTGATCGTGGTATTGCCGCGCCTGGGCGCAGGGACGGCGGCTCTCGATGATCTCGCCTTCACGATGATTCGCGCGGTTGCCTTTATCGCCGCAACTATCTTCCTCGGTGTGCGGGTGGTGCCGCGTTTCATGGCGCGCGTCGAGCGCCTCGGCTCGTCCGAGCTCTTCCTGCTCACGGCGGTCGCCCTGGCACTCGGTACGGCCACCATCAGCTCACTACTCGGCCTCTCGGCGGCGCTTGGCGCGTTCCTGGGCGGCCTGTTGATCACCGAGACCGAGTTCGATCACCGTGTCGTGGCCGAGGTTGTGCCGATGCGCAACCTCTTCGCCACGCTCTTCTTTGTCTCGGTTGGCATGTTGATCGATCCGCGCTTCGTCTTCGAGAATCTGCCCGCCGTGCTCGGTATCGCCCTCTTCATCATGGCTGCCAAGGTGCTCCTGACCCTGGTAGCGATCCTGCCATTCCGCCTGGGTGGCAAGACCGCCGTCTTTGCCAGCCTGGGCATGCTCCAGATCGGCGAGTTCAGCTATGTGCTCGCCAGCGCGGGGCGATCTGCCGACGCCATCCCCGCCTCGCTGAACTCCCTCATCCTGACTGCCTCGATGGTGACAATTGTCCTGACCCCCGGGGCCTTCTGGATTGCGCCGCGCGTCGATACCTTCCTGTCGCGCATCCCTGCGCTCGGGAATATCTTCGGGGCGCACGCCGCCCTCTCCGGCGACGAGGAGCAGTTGCGCGATCATGCCATCGTCGTCGGCTACGGGCGCGTGGGCGGGCGCGTCGTCGCCGGGCTGCGCGAGGAAGGATTGCCGGTTGCCGTGATCGAGAGCGACCTACATCGCGTTCAGGAACTCGGGCGCTCCAGCATCCCCGCGATTTACGGCGATGCCTCATATGTCAGTGTGTTGGCGGCGGCCCACCCCGAACGAGCGCGCCTGATCGTCGTCGCACTCCCCGACTCCGGCGCGACCCGCGTGGCCGTCCTCAACGCCCGCCGAGCCAACCCCGATGTCCCGATCCTTGTCCGCCTGGTGCGCGACGAGGATGTGCCCTTGTTGCGCGCCGCCGGGGCTACCGAATTGGTCGGCCCCGAGGAAGCGGGTGCCCTACTGCTTTTGGAAGAGAGCAGGCGAGTGCTGGGCGGCGCGCAATTGACACTCCCGGTATCGCCCGCCGCCGGCTAATCAACTTCCATCTTAGGAAGAGTGTCCACACATGAAATAGAGTGTCCGAACATGCCGTACGCAGAATATCCCTGGGTGGGGCATCATTCTTGCGCTCTTACTCTTGAAGAAGGGATTAGTGCCCCTCACCTGTCGGGGGCACAAGCCAATCGTAGGACCACGCACTGATCGCGTCGAAAACCGGGGCCAGGGCGCGACCCTTCTCCGTCAGGTGGTACTCGATACGCACCGGTGTGGCGGGAATCACGGTTCGCGCGACGATCCCCTCCGACTCCAGCTCCTTCAGCCGTTCGGAGAGCATCCGGTCGCTCAACTCGGGGATGGAATCGGTCAGCTCGCCGAAGCGGCAGGCACCGGCTAGCAGGGCGCGCACGATTGCCCCGGTCCACCGTCGTCCGATCAACTCGACCGCACGATGGAAAACCGGGCAGAACGCGCCAACGATCGGCGCAGCGGGGATAGGAGCAGGACTCTTCATCACGATACCTATTCTAAACTTTCGTAAGCCCCTTGACAATGGTAACTCACTGAAGTATAGTAACTCACATAGCGTAAGTCAAGTCGGCAGAGGGGCCGACTTGAACGCACGATAGAAGGAGGAAGCTAACAATGTCTGCCAGCACGACGCCGCAAGTCGGGACCGCTACCTGGGTCATCGACCCGGTTCACTCATCCGTCGAGTTCGCGGTCAAGCACATGATGGTCGCCACGGCGAAGGGTCGTTTCACCGGCGTGTCGGGAACCATCCAGCTCGACCCCGCCAACCCGGCGGCCGGATCGGTGGAAGCCACCGTCGACCTGACCACCGTCGATACCGGCAATGCGCAGCGCGACGGCCACCTGCGCACCGACGATTTCTTTAATGCCGAGAAGTTCGCGAACGCCACATTCCGCTCGACCCGCGTCGAGCAGATCGATGATGATAATGCCAAGGTCTACGGCGATCTGACCATCCGCGACGTGACGAAGGAAGTGGTGCTCGACGTCGAGTTCGAAGGGCAGGGCAAGGACGCCTACGGCAAGCAGCGCGCCGGCTTCACCGCCACCACCGCGTTCAATCGCCTCGACTTCGGCATCAAGTGGAACCCGGCGCTGGAGGCTGGTGGCTTCGCGGTCAGCAACCGCGTCAAGTTGACCATGCACATCGCCGCTGTCCGCCAGGACTAATCGACATAAACCGATAAGCGCGTCACGCACCGGCATGGTGCCGTGACGCGCTTCATACGCAACAAGCGTTGGAGAATTCTATGAGCACCGTCGCACAACCTATGCCAGCCACGTCCATCGATCCGGCGACCGGCGTCGGCCTCCTGGCCCTCACCGTCTCCGACCTGGAGCGTTCGCTCCTCTACTACACCGAGGCGATCGGCCTCGCCGTGCTCCGGCGCGATGGCAATACCGCCACGCTCGGCGTCGCCAACCGTCCTTTGCTTGTCCTCACCGAGCAGCCGGGGGCGGCAGAGTGGCCGCGCGGCGGGCGCAGCTACACCGGTCTTTACCACTTCGCCATCCTGATGCCGACACGCGCCGACCTCGGCCGCTGGCTTCGCAACTGGCTCGAACTTGGCCTGCCGCTGCCCGGCCAGGGCGATCACATCGTTAGTGAAGCCCTCTATCTCGAAGACCCGGATGGACACGGGATCGAGGTGTACCGCGACCGCCCGCGCGAAGGCTGGCAATGGCAGAACGGCCAGTCCGGCATGGGCACCGGCCCGGTTGACATCGCGGCCTGCTGGAAGAAGCCGCCCGCGCGGGCGAGCCCTGGACCGGTCAACCATCCGGCACGATTCTCGGGCACATGCACCTGCAAGTCGGCAATATCCCCGAGGCAGCGGCCTTCTACCACGAGATCCTCGGCTTCGACACCGTCGCGCAAATGCCGAGCGCCCTTCGTGTCGGCGGGGGCTACCACCACCACATCGGCATGAACACCTGGCACAGCCTTGGCGCTGGCCAGGCCCCGAGCACTCGGTGCGGCTCCGCTACTTCACCGTCGATCTCCCGACCGCTGAAGCCCGCGACGCCGTTCTCGCGCGCCTCACCGCCGCCAGCATCCCGTACACCGACGCCAACGGCGTCGTCACCCTCCAGGACCCCTGGCAGAACACCATCCTGCTCCAGGTTGGTCACGCCTCTGTGGATCAGGCGGCGACCTACGCGCAAGGCTGAGTTTGCCCCACTGCCGTTTCCGACCAAGCAAGAGCCCCGCGCTGCCCGAAGTGGCGGCGCGGGGCTCTTGCTTGGTCGTCAGGTTATTTGCAAGGGCAGGCTTCGTGGGACCAGTCACCGGCCAGGAATGCTACAGCAGCGAAAGCGCAACCCCCAGCAGCCCGGCCATCATCGCCACCAGCCAGAAGCGCATCGTCACTTGCGTCTCCGACCAGCCGAGCAATTCAAAGTGGTGGTGCAGCGGAGCCCGCTTGAAGAGTCGCCGTCCGCCGGTGCGCTTGAAATAGCCGACCTGGAGGATGACCGACAGCACTTCGGCGATGAAGACCAACCCCACGACCGGTAGCAGCAGCCATTGCCCCGTCATGAAGCCCACCGTCGCCAGCGCCGCGCCGATCGCCAGTGACCCGGTGTCCCCCATGATCACCTGCGCCGGGTGGGCGTTGTGCCAGAGGAAGCCGAGCAGCGCCCCGACCATCGTGAAGCAGAAGGTCACGACCGCCACCTGCCCCTGGATGTAGGCGATGATGCCGTAGGCGACGAATGCGATCGCCGATGTGCCCCCCGCGAGGCTATCCAGACCGTCCGCGAGATTGACGGCATTCGCCATCCCGGCAATGCCCACTACCGCGATCGGGATCAAAGCAAGCCAATGTCATACCGGCCCACGCCAGGGATGATCAGCCGGTGCAGATCGAGCGGCCCATACAGCACGATCGCCGCCGCTATGGAGAAGAGCGACAGCCAGGCCATCTTGAACCGCGCGGTCATCCCGTCGGTATGCTTCCTGCCAACGAGGCTCAGCCGGTCATCGACCGCGCCGAGCACGCCGCAGCAGAGCAATACCGCCAGCGGCAGGAGCATCGAGAGACGTCCGTACGGCTGAAAACAAAGGTCAGGATGAACACCGACAGGGTGATCATGATCCCGCCCATTGTTGGCACACCCGTCTTCGCGAGATGGTGCTGCGAACTATCCGCCCGCACTTGCTTGCCGATCTTCTTCGACCGCAAATAGGCGATGATCGGCCGACCGAGCAACATCGTGAAGACAAAACCCATCGCCGCGATAATCAGCGAATAGGCCATGTTCCAATTCGGCCGGTCCACGGGAACCTGGAACCAGATCGCAGCCACCAGTGCGTACGGCATGCCCCCTCCACCGTTCAGCCCCATCCACTTGGGTGTCCGTGCGGACTATATCAGCCTCGCTCCTCCTTGCCAACCCCAACTTTGACAACAAGACAAAGGCGTCGCGGTAGTAACCACCGCGACGCCTAACTTTCGAACCTTCAAACATTCGAACTTGGAACCTGCAACGCTGTAACCTGCAACAGCGCTTACGACGACCGCTCCAGCTGATGCGTCAGCAGGATCGCCTCCGCAATCTCGCGCATCGACTTGCGCGTGTCCATGCTCGCCTTGCGGATGCGGTGGAACGCCTCGGACTCCTTCAGGCCCTGTGTCTCCATCAGGATGCCCTTCGCCTGCTCGATCAGCTTGCGCGTTTCCAGGGCCTCCTTCAGCGAGTGGACCTCTTGCTCAACGGCCTGGAACTCGGCGAAGCGCGCCAGCGCGATCTCGATCGACGGCAGCAGCTCCGCCTCCCGGAAGGGCTTGACGAGATAGGCGATGACCCCCGCCTCCCTGGCACGCTCGACGAGATGCTGCTCGCTATACGCTGTCAGCAGCAACACCGGCGCGATGCGGGCGCGCGTCAATTCCTGGGCAGCGGCGATCCCGTCCATCCCCGGCATCTTGATGTCCATGATCACGAGGTCCGGCGCAGGCGATGGGCCAGATCGACCGCGATCGCCCCGTCACTCCCCTCGCCGACGACTTCATAGCCGAGATTTGCCAGCATCTCGCCCAGATCAAGACCGAATGATCGACTCATCATCGGCGATGACCACGCGGCGTCGGCGTACACGCGCGTCGTGCTGCGATACCGTCATGGCCCTACCCTCCACTGAATAGCTCTTGAACGTCGATAGAATGCAAGCGACTTCGGGCGTAGCTAACAACCCTCATCTGTCGGCATTTGCGACTGTGGCTCGGGAATCCCGGCGCATGTCGCATGAGTATAGCATCCCGCGCAAGCGCGCGACGATGCGTTGCAACCGCAGCAAGGTATCGTGACGCCGCCTCAGTATCCCGCTCCCTTATCAATTACGTTCACCAGCGGCCTACCGGATTGGTAGCGGCGCAAATTCTCAGCGAAGATGTCGTCCCGCGTTGACGGGTTATCAGCGTTGTTGCCCCGTTGTGCGGCGTCACGATCGCGTTCGGCAGGCTCCAGAATGGGCTGTCCGGCGGCAGCGGTTCCTCGTCGTGCGCATCCAGCCCGCCCCCGGCAATCCAGCCTTCCTGCAGTGCGCGCAACAGCGCCGCGTCGTCCGCGATCCCGCCGCGCGAGAAGCAAATGTAGTGCGCGGTCTGCTTCATCAGGCGGAATTGCGCCTCGCCCAGCATCCCGATCGTCTCCGGGGTGCGCGGCGCGGTCACGACCACGAAGTCCGACTCGCGGAGCAGATCATCCAGGCGTTCGAGCGGCAGCACCTCGTCCACGTTCGGCGTCGGTTGCGGCGTGCGCCGGATACCGAGGACCCGCATGTGGAACGCCTTGCACTTCAGCGCCAGGTCCTGCCCCGAATACCCCAGACCGATGATCCCGCAGGTGAGACCATTCAACTCCCCGTGGTAGTGGCGCGACCATCGCCGCTCATCCTGCGCGTGAATCCAGCGCAGCGCGTCCCGGTTCAGCATCAGCATCAGCATGATCGCGTGCTCGGCCAGCGGGATCGCCCCGTTCCCCTTGCAGCTCGTGCAGATCACATCGCTCTCGACCATCTCCGGGTACATCAGCGAATCTGGCCCCGCCGCCCAGCTCTGTACCCACTTCAGTCGCTCTGCCCGCGCCAGCGCCGCCGGGGAGATGTGGCCCGCGACAACCTCCGCCTCTTCAATGTTCGCTTCGAGCGCCGCCCGATTCTCGAAAAAGCGCACATCGGCATCCGGCACAGCGGCGCGCAATTGCGCCAGCTGCGCGTCATTCACCTCACCCGCGACAAAGACCGTCAGCATCGCATCCCCCGTGTCTGAATGAAGAATGAAGAATTGAGAGTGGGGAAAAGAGCCCCCTGCGCTCCTCGCGCTCCCTGCAACCCCGTCATTCTACATTCTTCATTCTCAATTCTTCATTCCACCTTTGACACCATCGCCCACAGGCGGTATACCCAGCCGATGCGCCGCGAGGCGCGGCAAACGACGCCTCACTCATCGAAATGGAGCCACGATGGCGCAGATCGACTTCGGGGTCACCATCCGTCCCACGCCGCACGGCGGCACGATTGAGGAGATGGACCGCACCAACGCCCACTTCATGGTCGCCGCGCAGGAGCACGACCTGAGCTGTTGGGTCATCGACCACTTCCAGTTCGACACGCAGCCGATCCACGAGTGCCTCGCCTTCATCGCCTTCAACGCGGGACGCTTCCCCGGCCTGCGCTGGGGCACGCTCGTCCTCGGCCAGCTCTATCGCAACCCCGCCCTGACCGCCAAGATGGCCGCCACGCTCCAGGTGCTCACCGGCGGGCGCTTCATCCTCGGCCTCGGCGCGGGCGATGCCGAGGCCGAGCATATCGCCTATGGCTATCCCTTCCCGCCGGGCCGCGCCCGCGTCGCCCAACTCGACGAAGCGGCGCGCATCATCACCGCGCTCTGGCAGGGCGGTCCGGCCACTTTCACCGGCGAGCACTACCGCATCGAGAACGCCTACTGCATCCCAGTCCCCAAGCCGCCCCCAACGCTGATGATCGGCGGCGGCGGCGAACGCCGCACGCTCCGCGTCGTTGCCGAGCACGCCGACTGGTGGAACTGCGACTACTACGCCCGCCGAATATGCCCGCAAGCTTGGCATCTTGCACGACCACTGCCGCGCCCTCGGCCGCGACCCGAGCGCGATCACCCCCAGCTGCTACATGGGCATCAGCCTCTCGCGCGACCCCGAAAGCTCACCCGTCGCCGCTTCATGGCCATCGCGGCGAGGTGCACGTCGTCGCGCGACCCCGGACGAAGTCGTCGCCCAACTCACCGCCTTCGCTGAAGCGGGCGTTCCACATGCAGATCAACTTCCTCGATTTCCCGCGCATCGAAGGTTTCGACCTCTTCATCAACGAAGTCCTCCCCCGCTTCGCGCGGGCGGGGACGTAGTCTCCCGGCCCCCGCTCCTATCCGCAGATGGAGCGGGGGCCGGGGGGTGAGGTAACCCAAGGAGGAACAGATGCCCTTCAATGTCAAGAAACGCGGCAAACTCACCTACTACTATTCCGGCGATCGCCCCGTCCTCTCCTCGCTCGTCACCGAAGAGTTGCCCGATGGCGACCTGAAAATCTCGTTCGCCGGCCTCACCGGCGGCTACTCCGCGCAGAGCGTCCTCGGCCTCTCGGAATTGGTCACGATGGATCCGCGCCGCGAGATCCCGCTCGTCTTCACCTGCTGGGAGAAGTGGCTGCGCGACGCGGGTATCTGCGACTCCCTGCGCGACGTCGATTTCATCGAAGTCCACGCCTTCGGCTGCCAGCCCAAGAACCCCAGCCCCTTGACCGAACCGGCCGCCTACGCCGCCGAGCAGGACCGCCTGCGCCGCGAGTACGCCGAAGCCTACGCCAGCTACTTCGCCGAGCAGTTGCCCGAGAACGGCGTCCCCTGCCGCTTCACCGTCCAGGTCGTCGACGTGCCCGACAAGGCCGCCTCTTACGAGTTCTACGCCACGGCGCTCCTGCAACGGTCGCTCCGGAGTTGAGTGAAGAGAGATTGGAGAAGAGGGAAGGGATGAGCACCACCACGCGCCCCGATATCATCTTACAGGGCGGGCACGTCATCGACCCGCTGCACGGCCACAACGGCGTCATGGACGTGGCGATCGCCGGTGGCAAGATCGCGGCCGTTGCCCCGAATCTCTCCACCGAGGGCGTCGCACGCGTGCTCGACGTGCGCGGCCTCTACGTCACGCCCGGTATCATCGACATGCACGCCCACGTCTTCGCGCACCACCAACGCTCCGATCTCTCGCTGAACCCCCGCGTCAACACCTTCTCCTCGGGCGTCACCACCGTCGTGGATGCGGGCACCTCCGGCTGGGAAGATCTGGCCGAATTCGTGGAGCGCGACATCAGGCCAGCCAAAATCCGCGTCCTCACCTACGTCAACATCGTCGGCAAGGGCATGGGCGGGGACTGGGAGCACGAGGCGTCCGAGATGAACGCCCAGCGCGCCGCCGAGGCCGCCCTGGCGTACCCCAACCTCGTCGTCGGCATCAAGACCGCCCACTACTGGGCGCGCCTCCCCTTCGACAACGCGCACCTCCCCTGGACCGCCGTCGATCGCGCGGTCGAAGCGGGCGAACTCTGCGGCAAGCCGGTGATGGTCGATTTCTTCCCCTGGCTCCCCGAGCGCCCCTATCCGACGCTCATCCTCGAAAAGCTGCGCCCGGGCGACATCCACACCCACGTCTTCGCCCAGCAGTTCCCCATTCTCGACGACAATGGCAAGGTCAACGACTTCATGTTCCAGGCGCGCGAGCGTGGCATCATCTTCGATCTCGGCCACGGCGCGGCGAGCTTCTGGTTCCGCAACGCCGCCCCCGCCATCGCGCAGGGTTTCCTCCCCGACTCGATCAGCACCGACCTCCACACCGGCAACGTGCACGGCGTCGTCGTGGACATGGTCACCACCATGAATAAGGTGCTGAACATGGGCGTGCCGCTGGAGCAGGTGATCGCCCAATCCACCATCGCACCCGCCCGCGAGATCGGTCACCCCGAACTCGGCCATCTCGGTCCCGGTTCGGATGCCGACGTCGCCGTCTTCGCCCTCGACCACGGTACGTTCTCTTACATCGACTGCGGACCTGCCCGCCTTGTCGGCCCCCATCGTCTTCGCTGCCATCTGACCCTGCGCGCGGGCCAGATCGTCTACAACCCCGAAGGTCTGGGCCTCGCCGAATGGCCCGATGCCCCGCCCGAATACTGGGTGTTGCGCTAGACCTTGATGTCTCTGGCACGGGCGAGTCACCGATCCGCCCGTGCCAGGGTGGAGTGGTCACTTCTCCGATTACCGGGATTCTGCTTTACCGGGATTCTGCTGCGCTATACTCCCGCCGACACGGCACACGGTGCCGCTATCCGGCCAAATAATCAGATACATGGGAGGGGATGGATGACGAATATCGCCATCGCCGGAGCGGGCACAATTGGCTCGATGCACGCGGAGTCATTCCGTAACCTGCCTGGAGTGCGGGCCACCTGGGTCGTTGACCCTATCCTGGAGCGCGCGAATGCCGTCGCCGCGCCGCTCGGCGCTCGCGTCGCAAGCGACCTTGACGAAGCCCTCTCCGATCCGGCCGTTGATGCTGTCCTCGTCGCCGTCCCGACCCCGTTCCATCGCGCTCTCACGGAGCAAGCCGCTGCTGCCGGGAAGCACGTCTTCTGCGAAAAACCGCTGGCCCTTACGCTTGACGACGCTCGGGCGATGACTGCTGCGTGCGAGCGCGCGGGCGTGCGCCTGATGATTGGTCACGTCGTCCGCTTCTTCCCCGAGTACGCCCGTATCAAGCAGTTGCTGTCCGAGGGCGCGGTGGGCACCGTTGGCGTTGTGCGTGCCTCGCGCCTGAACGCCTACCCCTATTTCGGCCGCAGCTGGTACGCCGACTACAGCCAGAGCGGCGGCCCGATCCTCGACCTGATGGTCCACGACCTCGACACGTTGCGCTGGTATTTCGGCGATGTTGAGCGCGTGTACGCGCGCGGCCTCAGCGACTCTCCATACAACACGAAGGTTGACCACGCGCTCGCCATCCTCCGCTTCGCCAGTGGCGAAATCGCGCACGTCGAGACCAGCTGGGCACACACCAGCTTCCGCACCGCCATCGAAATTGCGGGGTCGGACGGCATTATCCGCCACTTCAGCGAGGAGACCGCTACCCTCCGCTTCGAGCAAACCACCCCACCCGAGACGACCGTGGCCGGGGTGCAGGTCCCTCGCAGCCCCCTCGCCGAGAGTCCTTATAAGACCGAGATGCGCCACTTCACCGACCGTCTCGCCGATGGCGCACCCTTCCTGACCGATGGCGAAGAAGGGACCCGCTCGCTCGCCCTCGCGCTTGCCGTCCGCGAATCGGTCCGCAGCGGCCGTGTCATCTCCTTCACCGACGGTTGGCCGGAACTCCGGGCGTCGTGAGTCGTGCGTCGTGAGCGAAGAGTTTACGGTTAGAAGGTTGGAAGGTTGGAAGGTTGGGCACCTGAACTTTCGAACCTTCCAACCTCTGAACCGTCCCTCGTCCCTCATCCGTGGAGCAACCAGCATGGAAACCTTGCGCATCGGCATGATCAGCTTCGCCCACATCGGGCACGCCACCAGCTATGCCCGCTGCCTGAAACAGATCCCCGGTGTTGAACTCGTCGCCGTTGCCGATGATGACGAGGTGCGCGGGCGCGAACAGGCCGCGAACTTCGGCACCGAGTTTTACACCGACTACCACGACCTCCTCGCGCGGGGCGACATCGCCGCCGTGGTCGTCTGCTCCGAGAATGCGCGCCACCGCGAGATGGTCGTCGCCGCCGCACAGGCGGGCAAGCACGTCCTCTGCGAAAAGCCCCTCGCGACGACGCGCGAAGATGGCCTGGCGATGGTCGTCGCTTGCCGCGAGGCGAGGGTGAAGCTGCAAATCGCCTTCCCGATGCGCTTCAGTCCGCCCGCTGTCGCCCTGCGCGACGCCGTGCGGGCGGGGGCCGTCGGCACCCCGCTGATGGTCCAGGCGACGAACCCCGGTCGCATGCCACCCGGCTGGTTCAGTGACCCCGCTCTCGCGGGCGGCGGTGCGGTCATGGACCATACCGTCCACGTCGCGGACATGCTGCGCTGGATCTTCGAGCGCGAGATCACCTCGGTCTACGCCGAGATCGACACCCGCATCCACCCCGGCCTGCCGACCGACGACGTCGGCCTGCTCCTGCTCGGCCTCGATGGCGGCATTTCCGCCAGCCTTGATGCTTCCTGGGCACGCGCCAAAACCTGGCCGATCTGGGGTGGCGTCACCATGGATGTGATCGGCGACAAGGGTGTTGTCTCGCTGAACGCCTTCAACCAGAATGTCCAACTCTTCGACGATCGCGCCGGAACCTATTCGCTGGTCCCCTTCGCCGCCTCGGGCGACCCGCCGCTCGTCCAGGGGTTCATCGACGCCATCCGCAACGACACCGACCCGCCCGTGACCGGCGAGGATGGCCTGCGCGCCCTCGAAGTCACGCTCTGCGCCTACGAATCGGCTCGGAGGCACGAGCCAGTCGCTTGTCCAGATTGCCTATTGCGCTAGGGAGAAAGCAAGGCAGATCGCCCAAGGTGGTCTAGGGCCGATCGCCCGATCGTGGCGCACTTGCTTGGAATGTCGCGCGGCGGGGTAGACCAATTTGACAACGCCCCGCCTGCTGCGTATCCTCTGACGTAGACCCGCGACAGGATCGCACCCGCTCACCAATGAACGACATCAGAGTACGCAATACTGCCATGTCGGCATCGCCCTTCACTTTCGGTGACGAGGAGGGGGTATGGCTGCGACGACACCAGCGACGAACGTTAAGGTCGCTCCGGCACAGGACCGTCCGGCGATCGGCGCTGTGATCGCGAAAGTAGGCAATAACTACGTCACGCGCCGTCTCGGCAAGGCGTTCTTCACGGTCTTCTTCGTCACCTCGCTCTCGTTCTTCGTCATCCGGCTGATGCCCGGCAGCCCGATCGATGCCTACATCGCCAAGCAGATCGGCGAATATGGCATGTCCTATACCGACGCGGCGGCCCAGGCGTCGGCCCTCTTCGCCATCGACCCGAGCGAGCCGCTCTATGCCCAGTACTTCACGTTCCTCGGTCGCCTGGTGAAGGGCGACCTCGGCAAGTCGCTCGTCTCGTCGGGCGCGCCGGTGTCGCGCATCATCGGCCAATTCCTCCCCTGGACCCTCTTCAGTGTCGGGCTCGCCCTCCTGATTTCGTTCACGCTCGGCATCACCCTCGGCATGGTGATGGCCTACAAGCGTGAGACCTGGATCGACCACCTCCTGTCGATCATCGCTTCGCTCTTCCATTCGATCCCCAACTACTTGCTCGCCCTGATGCTCGTCGTCTTCTTCGGCGTGCAACTCGCCTGGATCCCCTTCACGAAATTGCGCGGCTCCTATTCGCCGGGTATTCACCCCGGCCTGAACGCCAGCTTCGTCCTCGATGCGCTCTATCACGCCGCCATGCCGATCACCGTCTACGTGCTGACCACGATCGGCTCCTGGATGCTGATCATGAAGAGCAGCACGCTCGCCGCGCTCGACGAGGACCACGTCACGGCCGCCAAAGCGCGCGGACTGCGTGATGGGCGGATCACCACCGCCTACGTCGGGCGCAACGCCATCCTCCCGCTCTTCACGCAATTGGCCATCGCGATCGGCTTCGTCGCCGGTGGTTCGCTGCTGGTCGAGCGCGTCTTCCAGTACCAGGGCATCGGCTTCGTCCTGGGCGAGGTTATCAATCAGCGCGACTACCCCGTCATGCAGGGCATCTTCCTCGTGCTCACCTTCTCGGTCGTCTTCGCCAACTTGTTGGCCGATCTCCTCTACAGTCGGCTCGATCCCCGGATTCGCGTCGGCGCGACACAGGAGTAAGACGAGAGGTCAGAGATCAGAGATCAGATGCCAGAAAGGATGAACCCTCTGATCTCTGACCTCTGACCTCTGACCTCTGGAGGATACCGATGGCTCAGTTGGTAACCGATGCGGCAGAAGTTGCGGGTCCGAGCGCCGTGCGACGCCTGGGCAGTGGCAGCATCGGCTTCTTTCGGCTGATGTTTCACAACAAAGCCGGCTTCCTCGGCTTCCTGATCTTCGCCGTGATCGTGATCGTCTCCCTGGTCGGTCCCTACTTCACGCCAGACAACCCCTCGAATACGACGCAAATCTATAAACCGCCCAGTGCCGCGCACCCGTTCGGCACCGACTTCGCCGGGCGCGATGTGCTGCTGCAGATCATCGATGGCGGACGCTCCGTGCTCTTCGTTGGCTTCATGGCCGCCACGCTCACCACGATCATCGCTGTCGTCTTCGGCTCCATCAGCGCCTACGCGGGTGGCTGGATCGACTCGGCGATCACCGGACTCGCCGACATCGTCCTGACGATCCCCCAGTTGCCGCTGCTGGCTGTCCTGGCCGGGCTCATCCGCTTCAAGAGCGCCTGGCAATTGGCCCTGATCATCGCCGCGCTCGCCTGGCCGACCCTGCTGCGCGCCGTCCGCGCCCAGGTCCTGTCGCTGCGCGAGCGCGACTATGTCGAGGCCGCGCGTGCGCTCGATCTTGGCACGACGCACATCCTCTTCCGCGAAATCCTGCCCAATATGCGCTCCTACATCGCCATCAGCTTCACCATCGGCATGACCAGCGCCATCTACGCCCAGGTCGGCCTCTACTTCCTCGGCCTCGCCCCGCTGGCGGGCGACAACTGGGGGATCATGCTCAACTTCGCCTGGTCGCGCGGCGCGATCTACTTTAAGAATAGCTTCTGGTACATCATGGCCCCGATCATCGTCATCTCGCTCCTCCAGCTGTCGATGGTCACGATGACCCGCTCGCTGGAGGACATCTTCAATCCGCGCCTGCGCGAAGGCCAATAGAAGTGCGGAATTGGGAGTGCCGAATGCGGAGTGACGTGGGATTTCAGGGAGAGCTTGGAGCGATAAGTGGACCCTATTCCGCACTCTGCACTCCGCACTCCGCATTGGAGGCATGATGGAACGCGCTGCCAGCGCTAACCGGCACAACGGGTCGACCGGGAAGCTCGTCCTCTCGGTCAAGGATCTTGTTGTGGAATATGGGACCCGGCCGCGCGCGGTGCAGGCGGTGCGAGGCGTCAGCTTCGATTTGCACGCGGGCGAGGCGATCGCCCTGATCGGCGAGAGCGGCTCCGGCAAGTCGACACTCGGCCTGGGGCTGATGCGCTTGCTGACCAAGCCGGGCTACGTCCGCAGCGGCGCGATCGAATACCACCAGCGCGACGGCAAGGTCGTCGATGTACTGAAGCTGCGCAAGGAAGAACTGCGCCGCTTCCGCTGGCAAGAGTGCTCGATGGTCTTCCAGTCGGCCCTCAACGCCCTCAACCCGGTCCTGCGCGTCTGGGACCAGATGCTCGACACCGTCAAGGCGCACCGCTCGAACGTAAAGTCCTCGGAAGTGAAAGAACGCGCCGCCGAATTGCTCACGCTGGTGCGGCTCGATCCCGAGCGTGTCTTGCCGTCCTATCCGCACGAACTGAGCGGCGGGATGCGCCAGCGCGTCTCGATCGCCACCAGCCTGCTGCTCAACCCTCAGTTGATCATCCTCGACGAGCCGACCACCGCGCTCGACATCCTCACCCAGCGCACGATCATCGATGTGCTGCTCGACCTGCGCAAGCGGCTCGACTTCGCGATGATCTTCATCTCCCACGACCTCGCGATCGCCGCCGAATTGGCCGATCGGGTCGCCACGATGTACGCCGGGCGGATCATCGAACTCGGCCAGGTGCGCGACCTCTTCTATGCGCCCAAGCATCCCTATACGGTCGGCCTGCTCAACGCCGTGCCGCCGATCAGCGGCGACCTCATCCAGCTCCGCTCGATCCCCGGCACGCCGCCGAGTCTGCTGCAACTTCCGACCGGCTGCTCCTTCCACCCGCGCTGTCCCTACATGACCGAGGAGTGCAAGACGACCGATCCCGAACTCTACGTGGTTGGGCGGGGGCACACCGCCGCCTGCATCCATCACGATCAGGTGCAACTGGAGCGGGAAGTCGTGGAGGCGACGCCATGAGCGCAACCGGGCGCGCCACCGCGCCGATCATCGAACTCGACCACGTCGACCAGTTCTTTCCCACCAAGCGCGGCCTGGTCCACGCCGTCAACGACGTTTCCCTGACGATCGAGCCCGGTTCGGTCCTCTGCCTCGTCGGCGAGAGCGGCAGCGGCAAGACGACCACCGCCAAGATGATCGCCGGATTGCGACCCCCATCGGCGGGTAAGATGCTCTACAACGGGCAGGATGTCACGTCGCTCCAGGGGGATCGCCTCACCGAGTTCCGGCGCGCGGTGCAGATCGTCCACCAGGATCCCTACGCGTCGCTCAATCCGATCCGCACGATCTATCAGACGCTCTCGGCACCGCTGCTCAAGCATAAGATCGTGCCGAACCGGCAAGCGGCCGAAAATCGCGCCAACGAGTTGCTGGAGATGGTCGGCCTGACGCCGCCGAGCAACTTCCTGCACGCCTACCCGCACCAGCTCAGCGGAGGGCAGCGCCAGCGCGTCTCTGTCGCCCGCGCCCTCACGCTCAACCCGCGCGTGATCGTCGCCGACGAAGCGGTCTCGATGATCGACGTCTCGCTGCGCGTCAGCATCCTCAACCTGCTGCTGAAGCTACGCGAGGATCTGGGCGTTACCTTCCTCTTCATCACGCACGACCTGGCGATTGCGAAGTATTTCGCCTGGACCGGCCACATCGGCGTGATGTACCTGGGTCAACTGGTCGAATATGGCCGCACACCGAACGTGATCGCCGATCCGACCCACCCATATACGCGGGCACTGCTGGCGGCGATTCCCGAACCGGACCCGGACCTGACGCGCAAGAAGGAGGAGGTGCAGCTGCGCAGCGCCGATCTGCCGAGCCTGCTCAACCTGCCATCCGGTTGCACCTTCCACCCGCGCTGCCCCATCTGGGAGCAGGGGCTGTGCGATGTTGTTCGACCGTCGCTGGTGTCGGTCGGCGAGGGGCAGAGTTCGGCCTGCCATGTCGTCGCGCGCGAGCGCACCGGTGCGATTGCTACGCTCGATGCGCGCCCTGCGGCGGCCGATTGAGCGGCACGAAGCTTCGGAGGCGACCATGGACCCGCAAATCGGCCTGGCAGGCATGCGCATCGCCATTTTCCTGATCATGGTTGCGGGGGGGCTGCTCTTTTTCCTTGAACCAGGGACGGCGGAATTCAGCATTACCGTCGTGACGCTTGGGATCGGCGTAATCTTCGCGGGGATCGTTATCGCGTTCGTGCGCATCGTCGGTCGCTGAACCGGGAGGTGGCCTGTGGGATAAGGGGAGTATGGTGGGGGGCTTGCCCTCGGGGGAGGGCCTGGCTCCGGGCGGCGATGGGGCGCTGCCCGGCAATTGGCAACTGTCGGGAGTGCATTGGGAGGTTTTGCAGCGATGAATGACGAGTTCGCACCCAAACCGGAACTGCAAGTTGGCCCGAACGAAACTGGCTTGACCCGTCGCAAACTGCTCGGCGTGAGCGCCGGAGCCTTTGTCGCCGCGATCCTGGCCGCCTGCGGCGGCGGCACTGCGACCAACACGACCGCACCGGCGTCGTCGGCCCCTGCGTCGTCGGCTGCCGCCTCGTCGGCCGCTGCGGCCTCGGCCCGGCCTTCCACGGCCGCAGCCTCGGCCCCTGCGTCGTCGGCCGCCGCTTCCTCGGCCGCCGGGGCGTCGTCCGCGCCCGCTTCCTCGGGCGGTGCCTCGGGCGGCACCTCCGCCGCGCTCCAGCCCCTGCCCTCCGCGCCCGCCACCCCCAAGAAGGGCGAGTTCCACGGTGCCTGGCCCTACAGCGTGCCGCCGAAGGGCCATTACAATTCGGCCAAGGGCGTCACCGACGGCATTTTCGCCGGCGGCATCTACCGTGACCTCCTCGAAATGCCGCTCGGGATGTACTACTGGGCGAGCAAGAAATGGATGCCGCTGCTCGCCACCGACTGGAAGTATGACGGCGATAACTTCAAGGTCACGCTCCGCCAGGGCGCGAAGTGGAGCGACGGCAAGGACTTCACCTCCAAGGACGTCGTCACGACCTTCTGGATCCTGCGCATCATGCGCCAGCCGATCTGGAACTTCATCGACAAGGTCGAGGCGGATGGCAACAACGCCGTCACCTTCCACATGAGCAAGCCCGCCACCGTCGTCGAACGCTACATCATCCGCGAGAACATCAAGTCCGACGCCACCTTCGGCGAGTGGGCCAAGAAGGCGCAAGACCTCTTCGCCGCCGGCAAGAACGACCAGAGCGACGAGTTCAAGCAGCTGAACCAGGAATTCCAGCAGGCCCGCCCGAAGGAGATGATCGTCAGCGGCCCGTTCAAGATCGACCAGGCCAGCATGACCAACTCCCGGGTCGATCTGGTCAAGGTGCCGACCTCCTGGGCCGCCAACTACGTCAACTTCGACAAGATCGTCCTCTTCAACGGCGAGACCCCCGACGTCACCCCGGTCGTCCTGGCGAAGGATGTGGACTACGCCACGCACGGCTTCCCGCCCGCCACCGAGCAGGCCTTCCAGCAGGCCGGCATCCGCGTCGGTCGCCCGCCCGTCTTCAACGGCGGCGCGATCCTCTTCAACTACGACAAGATGGGCAACGTCGTCAGCGACAAGAAGGTGCGCCAGGCGCTCGCCATGGCGATCAACCGCGACCAGAACGCCAAGATCACCTACGCCGACTCCGGCAAGGGCGTGAAGGCCCCGACCAACATCGCCGAGTCCTGGCTGGCTGACTGGATGTCGGCCGCCGACATCGCCAAGCTCAATCTCTACCCCTATGACACGGCGAAGGCCGAGTCGATGCTCAAGGAGTTGGGCTGGACGAAGGGCGGCGACAACGTCTGGGTGACCAAGGAAGGCGTTCGCTGCGACTTCGAGATCCTCGCCCCGGCCGAATTCGCCGACTCCTCCGCCTCGGCGCAAGATGCGGCGGATCAGCTGACCAAGTTCGGCTTCAAGACCGCCCTGCGCACGGTCACCTTCACCCAGGTCGACTCCGACATCGACAAGGGCAACTTCCAGATGGTGCTGCGCGGCTGGGGGACCAGCGACCACCCCTTCCCGCAGTTCGCCTTCGACGGTAACCTCATCCGCTACACCATCCGCTCGGCCAACGGCGGCGGCAAGGGCATGGCCTGGCCGCTCAAGCAGAAGACCGATTCGGTCGGCGACGTGGACTTCGAGCAGCTGACCACCGAGATGGGCGCGGGGCTCGACGTGACCAAGCAGAAGGAGGTCGTGACCAAGGCGATCAAGGCCTTCAACGAACTGCTGCCGCTCATCCCGCTCTACGAGCGTTTCGGCAATAACCCGATTCTGGAAGGCGTCCGGGTCGTCGGCTGGCCGAAGGACGACGACCCGATCTTCAAGAACGCCGCCTACGCCGATAGCTACGTCATCATGTCGATGCTGGAAGGCAAGCTCCAGCCGAAGTAGACCGAAGTGGGAAGTGGGAAGTGGGAAGTGGGAAGTAACGTGCCTGGATCGAACGCCTATCGCGATAGGCCTCGCCTCCAGAACGAGTCACTTCCGACTTTCGACTTCCGACTTCCGACTTTATCTCTTGAGGAGCAGGTCGGCCAGCTCCTCATGGCGATCGTGGATGGCCCCGAACTCGACAACGAATCGGCGGCAATGCTCCGCGATTGCCACCTGAGCGGCTTCTACATCCGCGAGAACAACATCGAGACGACCGCGCAACTCCGCGCGCTGACCGCGCACATCCAGGAATTGCTCGGTCGCCCCGGCCTGCCCGCGATCATCGCCGCCGACCAGGAAGGCGGCACCTGGCAGCGACTCAAGCCTCCCTCGACCATCTTTCCCTCGGCGATGGCGCGCGGCGCGACTGGTTCCGCCGAACACGCCCACCGCTGGGGACTTGCCACCGCACGCGAATTGCGCGCCGTCGGCATTAATACCGACTTCGCGCCCGTGCTCGACGTGAACAACAATCCCGCCAACCCGGTGATTGGCGTCCGTTCGTTCGGCGAACGGGTACAGGACGTCATGCGTCTGGGCCTCGCGGCGCTTGCCGGGCTGCGCGAGGGGGGCGTGCTCACCTGCGCCAAGCATTTTCCTGGCCACGGCGACACCGACGTGGATACCCACTACGGTCTCCCGGCGTTGTCACATGACATGGCGCGGCTCCGCTCGGTCGAGTTGCCTCCGTTCAAGGCGGCGATCGATGCGGGCGTGCCGCTCGTCATGACAACCCACATTGTCTTCGCCGGTCTCGATGGTGAATCCTTGCCCGCGACCCTCTCGCCCCGTATCCTGCGCCAACTCCTGCGCGACGAACTCGGCTTCGATGGCGTCATCGTCAGCGATGCACTCGTGATGAAGGCGATTGCCGACCGCTGGGGTGTTGCCGAAGGCACGGTGCGCTTCCTGGAAGCTGGCGGCGATCTCGCCCTGGCCACACGCCAGGAGCGGCAAGTCCACGCCGCGATCCTCGACGCCGTTCGCAGCGGGCGCATCCCGCGCGAGCAGATCGCCGCCTCGGTGGCGCGCGTGGCGCGAGTCAAAGCCTGGATCGCCGCGCAGCCCCCGGCCGACCCCGCCTGGGTCGGCGCACCCGAGCACAAAGCCTGGACCGCCGCTTGCGCTCGCGACGCCCTCACCCTCATCCGCGACGATGCCCAACTATTGCCGTTGCGCCGTGACGCGCGCCTCGCTGTGATCGACTGCGCCTACGAATGGACCTTCGGTCACGCCTATGAACTGCCCGCGACGAGCGCGCTTGCCAAATCGCTCCGCCCGCGTTTTTCGTCGGTTCAAGGCGTTGTGGTGGATGGTCGCGCGCCGACCGAGGCGCAGCGTGTCGCCGCTCGCGCCGCCGTGGCCGAGGCCGACATTGTGTTGCTCGCCACGCGCGGAACCATTCGTTTCCCTGCCCAGGCCGAGTTCGCGCGCGACGTGCTCGGGTGGGGCAAACCGGTCGTCACTGCCGCGCTTAACGAGCCATACGATCTCCTGGTTTATCCTGCCGCAGCGACCGCGCTCGCCACCTATGGCGACGACCCGGTGATGATCGCGGCCCTCGGCGCTGCGCTGGCGGGCGAGGCAATGCCGGGTGGGCGGCTGCCCGTCAGCCTGCCCGGTCTCTATCCGGTCGGCCACCGGGCCGACGAATCGCGACGGAAGGAAGCATGATCGATCTGGGGCGCGAGCCGGTTGACATTGGCGTGATCGGCACGGGGCAGCGCGGGCGGCGGCACATCGAGTTCCTGCGCGAGGCGGGCGGGGCGCGCATCGTTGCACTCGCCGATAGCCATGTTCCGAGCCTCGCCGGGGCGCAGTCCCTACTGCCCGACGACGCGGCAGAAACACACACCTACCACGACTGGTCCGACCTGCTGGATGACGACCGTGTCGAAGCGGTGATCGTCGCCCTCCCCAACCATCTCCACACCGAGGTGGCAATCGCCGCGCTGCATTGCGGCAAGCACGTACTACTGGAGAAGCCTGTCGCGCTCTCGGTCGCCGATTGCAAGCGCCTGCTCGCCGCCGAGCGCGACTCGCGCGGCATCCTCCAGATCGGCCTCGAATTGCGCTACGCGACCGTCGTCCGCCACCTGCGCGCCGCGATCGACGGGGGCGCGATCGGCGAGCCGCGCCTTGCCTGGTGCCACGAGTTTCGCGTCCCTTTTCGCGAGAAGGTGGACGGCTGGATCCTCGACCCGGCGCGGTCGGGCGGCACCTTTGTCGAGAAGAACTGCCACCACTTCGACCTGCTCAGCTGGTTCCTGGGGGCCGAGCCGACCCGTGTCGCCGCGTTCGGCGGCGGCGATGTCGTCTACCGCGACCAACCCGGCATGGCCGACAACGCCTGGGTGATCGTGGACCACGCGGGCGGCAAGCGCGCCTCGCTCGGCGTCAGCATGTTCAGCGCTTTCCACCGCCTTGAATTCGGCATCCTCGGCGAATCCGGCCTGCTCACCGCCGATTTCTCCACCCGCGATGTCACCCTGACTCGCCCCGACGGCAGCAAAGAGACCACCGCTGTCTCTGACCCGGCCTCCGGTCGAATCGCCGAACATGGCGGTGCTGACCTGCTCCAGGCGGAGGACTTCCTCCGCACCGTGGCCACCGGCGACCGCCCCAGCGTCACGCTGCAAGATGGCATCCGCAGCCTCCTTATCGCCCTCGCCGCCCAACAGGCCCTCGACACCGGCGACGTCATCCCCATTTCCCCTCTCTGGTAGTCGCAGGTCTCAGCATTATCATCGCCCCCACTCCCTCACGCCCCCACGCCATCACAAACCTGTCTCATCGCCTGCTATACTCGCCCCACGACGCGAGCCAGCAGGACCGCGCCGGAGCGTCGCGGAGGCAGGATGGGGAATCCCCTCACCGTCCGCATACGGCTGCTCGGGGGCTTTGCCGTGGACATCAACGGCCAGAGCATCCCCGATGCTGCCTGGCGGCTTCAGAAAGCCAGGAGCCTAATCAAACTCCTCGCCCTCGCGCCGGGGCATCGCCTCACGCGCGACGAGGTCTTCGATCGCCTCTGGCCCGACTTCACGCCCGAAACCGCCGCCAATAACCTCTACAGCACCCTCAGCGCCGCCCGCAGCGCCCTGGCACCGCACATACCGCTGCGCTTGCGCGGGGGCGCGCTCGCGCTCGACCCGGCCGGAGAGTTGGCGATCGACGCCGACGAGTTCCTGGCCGCCGCTACTGCCGCGCGCGGTTCGTCCGACCTGCCAACCGTTGAGGCCGCGCTCGCCCGCTATACCGGTGAATTCCTCCCCGAGGATCGCTACGAGGACTGGGCCGCGCCACGCCGCGAAATGCTCCGAGGTGCCTATCACGAGCTGCTTTTCTCCCTCGCCCGGTTGCAGACAGCGCGCGGCGCGTCGGAGCCCGCGATGGTCGCGCTGCGACAACTGCTCGCCGGCGATCCCACCAACGAATCGGCCCACATGGATCTGATGCGCTTGCTGGCGTCCGAGGGACGAACGGCGGAGGCGATGCGCCAATTCCAGCACCTCACCGATTTCCTCGCGCAAGAGTTGGACGCCGAACCATCCCCTCCCGCGCGCCGCCTCCACGCCGAGATCGCCACCGGTCGTTTCACAGCCGTGTCGCGCCAGTCTCCCGTTGCTGCCCCGTCGCCTTCGGCCCAGCCCGCACCGGCGCACAATATCCCGTTCGCCCTGACCAGCTTTCTGGGTCGCGAGCGCGAAGTGGCCGAGTTGCGCGAATTGCTCACCGGCGCGCGGCTCCTGACCCTGACCGGTGTCGGCGGCATCGGCAAGACCCGCCTCGCGCTGGCCATGGCCACCGCCGTGCTCGAACGCTTTCCCGGTGGCGTCTGGCTCGTCGAGCTGGCGACGTTGGACGACCCCACGCTGCTCCCGCAGGCGATCGCAACCGCGCTCAGCGTGCGCGAAGAGGCAGGGCAGAGCCTGGTGGCGACACTCGTCAACGCCATCGGCGCAAAGTCGCTCCTCCTCGTCCTCGATAACTGCGAACACCTGCTTGGCGGCGTCGCCGAGATCGCGCAAACCCTGCTCTCGCGCTGCCCCAATCTCCGCCTCCTGGCGACCAGCCGCGAAACGCTGGGCGTGCATGGCGAACTCGTCTGGCAGGTCCCGCCACTCGCCGTCCCCGAGGCAAAAGTTCGCGAGAGGCCGGAGGATCTGGCCAATTGCGCGGCGGTCGCGCTCCTGCTCGACCGCATCCGCCAGCGTCGCCTGAATTTTGTCCTCAACGACCGCAATGCCCCCGCCATCGCCGAGATCTGCCGCCGCCTCGATGGTATCCCGCTCGCGCTTGAACTGGCGGCGGCGCGCGTCGGCGTGCTGACCGTCGAGCAACTCGCCGAGCGCCTGGATGACGCCCTCCGCCTCCTCGTCGGCCGCGAGCGCACCGCAGTGACCCGCCAGCAGACCTTGCAGGCGACGATCGACTGGAGCTATGCGCTCCTGGCCGAGAGCGAGCAGCGCCTCTTCCGTCGCCTCGCCCCATTCGCTGGCGGTTGGACGCTCTCCGCCATCGAGGCCATCGGCTCGGAGTTGGGCGGCGAACCAGGGGGGCGCTGGTCCACTCCGTCACCTCCCAACGTCCTCGACGTCCTGGAGGTGCTTACCGATAAGTCGCTTGTCCTGGTCGAAGATCGCGACGACGAAGCGCGCTACCGACTGCTTGAACCGGTGCGCCAATACGCCGCTGCCCTACTTGCCATCTCGGATGAGGACGACGCGATTCGGGAACGCCACGCGACCTTCTTCACTACCCTGGCCGAACGCGCGGCGGATCGCGGTCTCTGGCAAGGGCGCGGCCTGGATCACCTCGCCGCCGAACATGCCAACCTGCTGGTTGCGCTCCAGTGGGCCGCCGCACATCGCCAGACCGATCTCGGACTGCGACTCTGCGCGGCGCTCCAGGTCTACTGGTACCAGCGCGCCTCGCTCACCGAAGGGCGCGATTGGTGCGAACTCTTCTTGGCGCACGAAGGCCCATCCTCCGCGCTTCGCGCCCGCATCCTCCGCGTGGCCGGGCATCTGGCCTTCTTTCAGGGTGATCTCGCTATTGCCGAGTCGCAGTTGCGCGCATCCATTGCTATGGCGGAGGAGATCGGCGACGACGAGTGCCGCAGCAACGCGCTCCATCTTCTGGGCCATGTGACGCTCGATCGGCGCGATGCCGATGCGGCGGAGGAACTCTTCGTGGAGGCTTTGGCCCTCAGGCGAGCGATCGGCAACCGGGAGCGGGTTGCCACGTCACTCTTCGGCCTCGGGCGTACGATGCACGTGCGCGGCGACCTTGCCGGGGCTCGCCGCCACTTCACCGAAGCGCTGAGTATTTTTGAGCAGATCGAGGACCCATCGGGCACCTCGGGCACCCGCTTCGCGCTCGGCGAGATTGCCTATGCAGAGAACGATCTCTCTGGTGCTGCGACCCTCTTCGAGCAGAGCCTGGCGGGCTGGCGCGGCATCGGCAACGAACTCGAAGCTGCCCGCGTCCTCGGCGAACTCGGCCATATCGCGCTCGAACGCGGCGACCTCGACCGCGCTCACACCCTCCTCGGTCAAGGTCTCACCAGTCTGCAATCGCTCGGTATTCGCCGCTGGATCCCTCGCCTGCTCGATGGTTGCGCCGCCCTTGCCATCGTCCACGGCGACCCCGCGCGTGCCCTCCGCCTCGCCGCCGCCTCCACGGCCCTTCTTGCTGCCCTTGGCTCGACTCCCGCCGCTCGCCAAACCTGGCTCGACCGCATCCTTGCCCCTGCCTGGGCGACCCTTGCTCCGGAAGCCAGCCACCGCGCCTGGTCCACAGGCGAAACCCTTCCGCTGCACGCCGCCATTGCTGAAGCCCTCGTTCTCTCTATTGGCGACTGACGACTGACGACTCCCCTCGTCCTCGTTCCTCGTTCCTCAGCACTTGTTCCTCGTTTCCCCTGCCGATGTCCGACATTCGTGGTATGATCCATTCGAGTGTTTCCAGGCGAGGGTGTCGTTGCCACGGAGTAGATCGCTGTGTCTGGTCGGATATTGCCGGTTATCCCCGCCCCAGCGCCCGTCGAGCCGACGGAGTTGCTGCGGGTGCAGGGCCTCTCGACGCGGTTCTTCACGCAGGACGGCGTTGTCCACGCGGTTGAAGATGTCAGTTTTTCTCTGAAACGGGGCGAAGTTCTCGGACTCGTCGGTGAGAGCGGCTGCGGCAAGAGTGTCACCGGCCTCTCACTCCTGCGGCTCGTCCCCGATCCGCCCGGCAAGATCGTCGCCGGTTCGATCGAGTTCAAGGGCGAGAACCTGCTTGAACTGAACGAAGACGAGATGCGTCAGATTCGGGGCCACCAGATCGCGATGATCTTCCAGGACCCGATGACCTCCTTCAACCCCGTGCTGACCATCGGCAAGCAAATCGCCGAAGTGCTCGAACTGCACGAGCATCTGCGCCCCAGCGATGCCATGAACCGCGCGATCGAACTCCTGAAGATGGTCGGCATTCCCGACGCCCAGCGCCGCGCCCGCGATTACCCCCACCAGTACAGCGGCGGCATGCGTCAGCGCGCGATGATCGCGATGGCCCTCGCCTGCAAGCCCGACCTCGTCATCGCCGATGAACCGACCACCGGTCTGGACGTGACCATCCAGGCCCAGATCCTCGATCTCCTCCGCATGCTCCAGCACGAAACCGGCACGGCGATCATCATGATCACCCACGACATGGGCGTCGTCGCGGGCATGTGCGACCGGGCGATCGTCATGTATGCCGGGCGCGTGGCCGAGGAAGCGAACATCTACGACCTCTTCGGCGACCCGCGCCACCCCTACACCATCGCCCTGCTTGGCTCCGTGCCGCGCATGGACCAGGAGCGCAAGCGGCTCAATCCCATTGTTGGCTTCCCCCCCGACTTGATCGATCCGGGCCGAGGTTGCGCCTTCGCCCCTCGCTGCGCCTTCGCCCACGACACCTGCCTCACCAACACCCCGCGCCTCTTCAACGTCGGCGAAGGCCACACCGTCGCCTGTTGGGCCGACGTGCAGATCGAGCGCCCGCGACGGTGAGTCAGTGCGTCCGTGTGTCAGTGTGTCCGTAATCCGACTTGCTAACGCACTGACGCACTGACGTACAGTCAATCGCCCTGCCCAAAAGGTCGGTGCAATCTCGCCACGCTCTGGTAAGGTAATGAACGCGGGCCGATGTGCCTGGGTTATCGCGACTGTAGGCTCGTAACCTGCGCCCGGCAACGGGTTGACCCAGACCACCCACTTGCCCGCGACTTGGCGGACGTAGCTCAATTGGCAGAGCAGTTTGCCTCAGCGCCCACTTGCCTCGTTGGGGCCGTCTGTTGAGGCTTATCGACTCTTGATCGAAGGTTGCGGGTTCGAATCCCGTCGTCCGCCCCGAAGTCACCGGCACGTTTGCTCTCGCCCTTCTCGCGGCCCTCGGAGGAACCGGCAATGCAGACCGAAATGATCGCCGACATGTTTATGCAGCAGCACCTGGCCGCTTTGCTACGCGAACGTCGGGCCGCCCGTCGCGCGAAGGCACAATCCTCGCGCTGAGCCGGGTCGCCGCGCCGCTTGTCAGCAATGCAGCGGGATGGCGAAATTGGCAGACGCACCGGTAGATCCCTGAACACCACTTGCCCGCTCGCCGGGCCGACGTGCAGGGTTAACGCCAGGACCGGTCGCCAGCGATGGCATGCGGGTTCGAATCCCGCTCCCGCTATCAACAACCAGGCATGGTGGACGCCGCCCGCTGGGGGCAGCACCCCTCGCACCCACTTGCCCCACCGGGGCCGCTCGCCGAGGGTTCTCGTTCAGGTTCGATTCCAGCGTCCACCCCGCCAGGCGAGATCGAGGAACAAGCAGCGAAGATCCAGCCTATCAATCATCAGCTATCGCGCTCACCCTCCCCTTCAGGGCAGCGTCGCCGCGAAGCGGCGGGAAGAGACCCTGGATGGCGTAGCTCAACGGCAGAGCATCGGGCCCCTGGCGGCAGGGGATTTCCCTCGCCGACCACTCGCCTGCCACGCGGGCCGGAGGATTGAGGGTTATCTTGCACCCCGAGGGCTGGAGGTTCGACTCCTCCCGCTGGCCCCGTGCTTTATCTTGACTGGCAGCGTAGCTTAACTGGTAGAGTGGCGGGGCCTGCTGCAGGGAACTCGCAGATGGGGGTTCGAGTCCCTCCGCTGCCCACCATCGTCAACGTGTCGCTGGGCTGAAGCATCTCTGACAGTGCAGCTCTCCGGTAGAGCGGCGGACCCTGTTCAGGGAATCCTTGTCCACCATTCGCCTACATCGTGGGCCGGAGGATCGAGGGTTATCGACCATCCGCAGGTGGAGGTTCGATCCCTCCCGCTGTCACCAACCTGGCCCAGCCAGGTCGCGAACCACAATCCGGCGGCGTAGCTCAACCGGTAGAGCGTCGGGTTCCCTGGCAACAGGGGTTTCCCTTTACCGACACCTTGCCCATCCTTTGGGCCGACAGGTGGAGGTTATCGGGACCTAGACGATGGGAGTTCGAATCTCCCCGCCGTCCCCGCGTCGGGCCGTGCTTTCGGTGCGATCTGGCGGTTCATCGGGAACTGCCGCCGTAGCCACCTTGCCCGACGCCGTCGCACAGTGGAGGTGTGACATGACCTATTTGCGGAAGGTGCTCGACAAGAACCGCACGTCGCAGCGGCAGCCGATTCCCGGCACCAACCAGGTGCCGAACTCGGCGGGCGGCTACGCCTGGGCGGTGGACGACTGGACGCGCCTCGACCGCTTCCTGATCCTGGGGAGCCAGGGCGGGTCCTACTATGCCACCGAGCAGAAGTTGACCGCCGAGAACGCTGACGCCGTGCGGCGCTGCATCGAGACCGACGCGCCGCGCGCCATCGAGCGGATCGTCGCGATCTCCGTGAGCGGCCGTGCGCCGAAGAATGACCCGGCCCTATTCGCCCTGGCGATGGCAACGGCTTTCGCCGACGAGCGGGGACGCAAGCTCGCGCTCGCGGCCCTGCCGCGCGTGGCGCGCACCGGCACGCACCTGCTCCACTTTGCGGCGTTTGTCGAGAACTTCCGCGGCTGGGGGCGCGGCCTGCGCCGGGCCATCGCCGCCTGGTACGAGGGCAAGGCCGACCGCGACCTGGCCTACCAGGTCGTGAAGTACCAGGGGCGCGACGGCTGGACGCAGCGCGACCTGCTGCGCCTCGCGCACCCCAAGCCCGCGACCGAGACGCGCCAGTTGCTCTACAACTGGGTCACGCAGGGTTGGCCGGGCGTGGGCGACGAGACCCACCCCGACGAGGCACTGCGCCCGATCTGGGCGTTCGAGCGCGCCAAGCGCGCCGCCACGGCCGGTGAGGTGATCTCGCTCATCCGCGACTACCGCCTGCCGCGCGAGGCGATCCCAACCGAGTGGTTGCGCGATCCCGCCGTCTGGGAGGCGCTGCTGGTCGATCTGCCGATGACCGCCACGATCCGCAACCTGGCGACGCTCACGCGCGTCGGGTTGTTGGTGCCAGGCAGCGATGCCCTGCGCACCGTCGTGGACCGCATGGGCGACGGCGATCGGCTGCGCAAGGCGCGCGTCCACCCGATCCAGGTCCTCGCCGCGCTGAAGACCTATGCCGCCGGTCGCGGCCTGCGCGGCAAGCAGACCTGGACGCCCGTGCCGCAGGTGCTGGATGCACTGGATGGTGCGTTCTACGCCGCCTTCGGCAATGTCCCGGCCACCGGCAAGCGCTGGCTGCTGGCGATCGACGTTTCCGGCTCGATGGACGGCGGCGCGATCGCCGGGATCCCCGGCCTCACGCCGCGTGTCGCCTCGGGTGCGCTGGCCCTGGTCACCGCCGACGCGGAGCGCGACTATACGATGGTCGCCTTCACGTCGGGGCCGGGCGGCTACGGTGGCCAGTGGGGCGGCGGCGACGCTGGACTCACCCGGCTCACCATCAGCCCGCGCCAGCGGCTGGACGACGTTACGCGCGCGATGGCGAGTCTGCCGATGGGCGGCACCGACTGCTCCCTGCCGATGCGCTGGGCGCAGAAGCAGAAGCTGCCGATCGACATCTTCATGGTCTTGACCGACAGCGAGACCTGGGCGGGGAACATCCACCCGACCCAGGCCCTGCGTGACTACCGCCGGGCGATCAACCCGGAGGCGAAGCTCGTGGTCGCCGGGATGGTGTCCAACAACTTCACCATCGCCGACCCGAACGACGCCGGTATGCTCGATGTCGTCGGCTTCGACACCGCCGCGCCCACGCTGATCGCCGACTTCGCCAGCGACGGAGCTGTCGCCGGCGAAGCGGACGAGGACGAAGCGTAGCAGGAGGACGGACTCTTTCCTGGGCTCAGGATGACAACAGGGGCGGCTCTGCTTCTCGTTGTCATCCTCAGCGCCAGCGAAGAGTCCGCCCCTTTGTTTTCAGCCGCAAGGGAGCTTGAACTTGGTTGAGGTTGAAGACCTCATCTCTCTTTCATTGCGCATCGACAAACGAACGCAACGGCGCGCGACTCGTTTACGTGCCGTTTACCGGCGGTTACGTCGCCAGTGACCCGCCGTGGCTATTCTGCGGGCAATGAGAGAGCGGGGCGGCGCTGGCGGTGGGACGGGACCACGGGGGCGGTGCCCCGGGAGCGCGAAGGAGGCCGGAGATGTCCAAGGTCAAGACCCTCGACCTGGTGCTGGCCGCGCTGGTGGCGGGCGGCTTCATCCTGTTCCAGTACGTCGCGGAGAGCTTAGACTTCACCACCGGGGCGGGGTTCGCCCTGGCGCTGCTGGCGGCGGTGGTCGTCGCGGCCGGCGTGGGCACCTTCATCTACGACCGCGTGGTCACGAACCCGGTCGAGGTCGGCAGCACCGAGGTGCCGCAGCCCGCCCTCTCGCGCTTCCTGTTCCACGACACCCGCGCGGCGGCGCTCTGGCTGGTGGTGCGCTTCTACGTCGGCTTCCAGTGGCTGGAGGCGGGCTTCCACAAGGTGACCGACGCCAACGGCGCCTGGGACTACGGCAACGGCGCGGGGCTCTTGGGCTACTGGAAGGGCGCGGTGGCCATCCCGCAGACCGGCAGCCCCAAGATCAGCTACGACTGGTACCGCACCTTCCTGCAGACGCTGATCGACCACGGCGCGCAGAGCTGGTTCGCCCCCCTGATCGCCTGGGGCGAGGTGCTGGTGGGCATCGGGCTCATCGTCGGCGGGCTGGTGGGCATCGCGGCCTTCTTCGGGGCGCTGATGAACATGAGCTTCATGCTGGCGGGCAGCGCCTCGACCAACCCGGTGCTCTTCTTCCTGGCGGTGGCGCTCATCCTCGGCTGGCAGGTGGCGGGCTACTACGGCGCGGACCGCTTCATCCTGCCGATCATCGGCGCCCCCTGGCAGCCAGGCAAGCTCTTCAAGCAGCGCGGCTCCCCCGTCCCGGTGCCGGCCTCGTAGCCTCCTTTCCGGCACTCGACACGAAGCGTACCACGACCGTACCCCGACCGCCCCCCGGCCACCCGCCGAGGGGCAACCGTGTGCCTGATGGCGGAATATCCCCTGTGGCGTGGAAGTCTGTCGGGCGACTTACCCACTGGATTGTGGGGACGCCGGACAAGCTGGTGTCGCTGAATGTATCGAGAGCATGTGATGCTGTTTTGTGCAGCATCGTGTGCAAAACGGATTTGGTAGCTTCGACCCCGGCTGCGCCTCTTCATACGTCAGTTACGTGACGCTTCCGCACGAGTTCTGGACTTCCCCGACAGTTTTGGTATACTACCGCCAGTGTCGATGCCAGGGTGTCATCGGTATCAGCGGTTCAAGGGGACGATACGGCTTGCACGGCAAGAGCGGATAGGCCGCTAAAACATTCGCCGACCTAGCTCAGTTGGCAGAGCAGCTGTTTCGTAAACAGCAGGTCGCGGGTTCGAGTCCCGCGGTCGGCTCCACGGGAATTCCAGTCATAGCGCCAAAATCGGGGGCATCCACAAGTGCTTGGATGCCCCCGATTTTGGCGATTACCCCCATTATTGCCCCGATCACAGTGATGGCCCGACTTTCGGCGGCTCATTGTCAGCGCCGAGTGGTTCTTCTCAGGGTGTGTACGGACACTGAGAAGGGGGCACACGATGACCGCGAGGTAGAGGATTGGCTTGCTGGGAGCCCTGCGCAAGGTGGGGATGGATCAGGGTGTGGATTGCCTGCGCGAGGGCGTGCGCGTGCTGAGCCAGGCGCTGATGGAGGCGGCGGTGCGCGCCCAGCTCGGGGCCGAGCAGCACGAGCGGACCTCTGGGGTCGAATAGCACGGTGAGGTGCGAGGATGGTGCGGCGCGGGGATGCGTTGTTGTATGAGCGGGTCGCGGGGCTGTTGCGGGAGGAGTTCGGGGAGGAGTTGCTGGGCGTGCTGGTGACGGGATCGCGGGTGCATGGGACACCCGGGCCGACGAGCGATCTCGATGTGCATGTGGTGATCGCGGCACCGAGGCGGCAGCGCCGGAACTTCGTGCTGGATGGGGTGGAGATCGAGCTATTCATCAACCCGCCGTTCCAGAGTCGGCGCTACTTCGCGGATGGGCGCGGGCACGACCCGCACATGTACACGTTCGGGCGGGTGGTCTACGACCCGCAGGGGGTGATGGCGGAATTGCAGGCCGAGGCGCGTGCCATCTGGGAGGCGGGGCCGGCACCGCTCAATCCCAACCTGACCTGGCTGGACCGCTATTTCCCGGCCGACCTGCTGCGCGATCTGGAGGACGTGCGGGATGACGAGGCGACCGCGACGCTGCTGATCGCGGCGCTGGTCGAACGGTTGCTGGCGACGCACTACCGCGTCAACGGGCGCTGGGAAGCGAAGGCGAAGCGGCGGTTGGCCGACCTGGAAAGGTGGGACCCGGCGGCGGCGGGACTGGCGCGGCGGGCGCTGGCGAGTGGCGTGTTCGCGGCGCGGCAGAAGGCGGTTGCGGGATTGGCCGACCACATCTTGCGGCCGATCGGTGGGCTGATGCCGATCGAGTGGCGAACGGAGTGGGATGAGGTGCAGCCATAGGCCGAAGGCAACACCAGCCCCGCCCATGCTACATATCCCCTTCGGTTCCTTCGGTTCCTCTGGCGTATGCCCTGATTCTTCATGCTGTCGCACCAAACGGCACTGATCTTGCTGCCAGGGGCGCAATCTGTCCGGGGAGGTGGGTCTCGGACGAGTAGGGCGGCGCGAAGTTTATCCGCCGCGCGCCGCATGATCGAGCGAACCAGTCGCAGGGTGGCCCTGGCGGGGCGATGAGGTTGCGTCCCCGCTTGCGCGTGCCGCTTGCGGGCAGCAGCGCGGGAAGTGCGCGATCTGGAGGTATGGCGATGACGAGGCGGCGATCGTTCGAGCGGATTCTCGTCGCGAACCGTGGTGAGATTGCGGTGCGCGTCTTCCAGGCCTGCACCGAGTTGGGCAAGCAGACGGTCGCGATCTACAGCGAGGCGGATGCGCTCGCGCCGCACCGGTCGAAGGCGGACGAAGCCTATCTGGTGGGGGAGGGCCTGACGCCGGTTGGTGCCTATCTCGATATCGAGGGGATCGTGGCGGTGGCGGCGCGGCGGGAGATCGACGCGATTCACCCGGGCTACGGCTTCCTCTCCGAGAATGCGGAGTTCGCGCGCCGCTGCCGCGAGGCGGGCATCGTCTTCATCGGGCCGGAACCGGAACACCTCGACCTGTTCGGCGACAAGACGCGGGCGAAGGCGGCGGCGCGCGAGGCGGGGCTGCCGGTGCTGCCGGGCACGCCCGGTCCGGTGGCCGACGACGAGGAGGCGCTGGCGTTCGCGCGCGATCACGGCTTCCCGATCCTGGTGAAGGCGGCGGGTGGCGGCGGCGGGCGCGGGATGCGCGTGGTGCGCGATGAAGAGGGCTTGCGCGAGTCGCTGGAGGCGGCGCGGCGCGAGGCCGAGGCGGCGTTCGGCATCGGCGAGGTCTACCTGGAGCGGCTGATCGAGGACCCGCGCCACGTTGAGGTGCAGATTCTCGGCGACGGCGGCGGCACGGTGCTGCATCTCCACGAGCGCGACTGCTCGATCCAGCGGCGGCACCAGAAAGTGGTGGAGATCGCCCCGGCCGGGGCGCTGCCGCAAGCGCTGCGCGCGGCGATCTGCGACGCGGCGGTGCGGCTGATGGCCCACGTCGGCTACGTGAACGCCGGGACGGTGGAGTTCCTGGTCGCGGGGGATAGCGAGTTCTATTTCATCGAGGTCAACCCGCGCGTGCAGGTCGAGCACACCGTCACCGAACTGATCACCGGCATCGACATCGTGCAGACGCAGATCCGCATCGCGGAAGGCGCGACGCTGGCGGAGTTGGGGTTGGCGACGACGCCCGAGCCGCGCGGCGTGGCGATCCAGTGCCGAGTGACGACCGAGGACCCGGAGCAGGACTTCCTACCCGATACCGGGCGGATCACCACGTTCCGCACGGCGGGGGGCTTCGGGGTGCGGCTGGACGTGGGGAATGGCTATGACGGCGCGGAGGTGACGCCGCACTACGACTCGCTGCTGGTGAAGATCAGCACCTGGGGGCGCGATTTGGACGAGGCGGCGCGCAAGATGGGGCGCACCCTGCAAGAGTTCCGGGTGCGCGGCGTCCACACCAACATCCCGTTCCTCGATAACGTGGTGCGCCACGACGATTTCCTGGCCGGGCGGATCGCCACGACCTTCATCGACACCCACCCCGAGTTGCTGCAATTCCCCACGCCGCGCGACCGGGGGACGAAGCTGCTGCGCTACATCGCGCACACGGCGGTGAATGGGGCGCACGGTCCGCTGCCCGAGGCACCGTGTCGGCCCAAGGTGCCGAGGGTGGAAGGGCGAACGGGCGAGGGGGCGAACAGGCGAACGGGCGAGTCGCTCAAGGGGTTGCTCGATGAGCAGGGGCCGGAGGAGCTGGCGCGCTGGGTGGGGGCGCAGGGTCGCCTGTTGCTGACCGATACGACGATGCGCGACGCGCACCAGTCGCTGCTGGCTACCCGCATGCGGACCTACGACCTGCTGCGCGCCGCGCCCGCCGCGAATGCGCTCCTGGGCGACTTCTTCAGCGTGGAGTGTTGGGGTGGCGCGACGTTCGACACGGCTTACCGCTTCCTGCGCGAGGACCCGTGGGTGCGGCTGATCGGGCTGCGCGCGGCGATGCCCGATTTGCTGTTGCAGATGCTGCTGCGCGGGCAGAGCCTGGTTGGCTACGGGGCCTATCCCGACAACGCGGTGCGCGCGTTCGTGCGCGAGGCGGCGGCGGTGGGGATCGACGTTTTCCGCATCTTCGATAGCCTCAACTATCTGCCGAACATGCTCCCGGCGATCGAGGCGACGCGCGCAGCGGGCAAGGTGGCCGAGGTGGCGATGTGCTACACCGGCGACATCCTCGACACCGGGCGCGCGAAGTATGGGCTGCGGTATTACCTCGATCTTGCCAGGGAGATCGAGCGGGCGGGGGCGCACATCCTGGCGATCAAGGACATGGCGGGGCTGCTGAAGCCCCAGGCGGCCTACACGCTGGTGAAAGAGTTGAAGCGCGAAGTCGGCTTGCCGATCCACCTGCACACGCACGATGCGGCGGGCAACGGCGTGGCGCTGGTGCTGAAGGCGGCCGAGGCGGGTCGTGGACATCGCCGATGGCGCGCTGGGCAGCATGGCGGGCGGCACGTCGCAGCCGAGCCTGAATGCGATCATCGCCGCGCTGGAAGGGACGCAGCGGGCCACGAAACTCGACGCCGATGCGCTCTTGCCGCTGGTGGAGTACTGGGGCGAGGTGCGGCGCTGCTACGCCCCGTTCGAAGGCGGCCCGATCGCGCCCGATGCGGGGGCCTATCGCCACCAGATGCCGGGCGGACAATACACCAATCTCCAGCAGCAGGCGGCGGCGGTGGGGCTGGGCGACCGCTGGCCGGAGGTGGTCGAGGCGTATCACCAGGTCGATCAGCAGCTCGGCGAGTTGATCAAGGTGACGCCCTCCTCGAAGGCGGTCGGGGATTTCGCGCTGTGGGTGGTGCAGAACGACGTGGAACCGGGGGAGATCGCCGGGCGCGCGGGCGAGATCGACCTGCCGCAGTCGGTGGTGGAGTTGCTGTCGGGCAAGCTCGGGACGCCGCCGTATGGCTTCCCGAGGCGTTGCAGCGCGCGGCGCTGAAAGGGAAAGCGCCGATCACCGGTCGCCCGGCGGAGAATCTCCCGGACGCGGAGCTTCCGAGCGTGGCGGCGACTGGTGAGGCGACGCTTGGGGAGGAGCGTCGTGCCATGCGCGAAGCCTTGTCGGCGCTGCTGTACCCCGAGGTTTTCCGCGAGTACGGTGCATTCCAGGAGGAGTTTGGGGATGTGTCGGTGCTCGACACGCCCACCTTCCTGCACGGCTCCCGCGTGGGGGAGACGACCTCGGTGGCGATCGAGCCGGGGAAGACGCTGATCGTGGGGATCACGGCGATCGGCGAGCCGCAGCCCGATGGGACCCGGGTGGTCTACTGCGAATTGAACGGGCGGGCGCGCGAGGTGCGGGTGCGCGATCTGGCGGCGGTGCCCGCGCAGGAGGCGCGACCGAAGGCGGCGCGCGGCGACTGGCAGCAGGTTGGCGCGGCGATGCCCGGCAAGGTGTTGCGGGTGGCGGCCGAGGAAGGGCAGCGCGTGGCGAAGGGGGACACGCTGCTGGCGCTCGAAGCGATGAAGATGGAGACGGTGGTCACCGCCCCGCGCGATGCGACGGTTGGGCCGGTCCATGTCGCGATCGCGGCGACGCGGTGGCGAGCGGGGACTTGCTGGTGGAATTGACCGAGTAGGGCGGTTGGACCGCCAGGACGCCAAGGACGCCAGGTCCGATTTTCCCGACATGCGCCCCCGGTGCTGCATAGCACCGGGGGCGCATGTTTGCTGGATAGCGTCGCCAGTTCAGACCGCGCGAGCCTTGCCCATCGGTTGAGCGGCGGCGAGGAAGCCGAAGTAGCCGGTGATCGCGGCGCTGGCGAGGTGGAGGATCGTGTCGGGCAGGTTCAGGTTGACGCCCTCGACCAGGGGCGCGATGAAACTGGCGACGGTGAGCACGACGAACACGAGCGCCATGATCCGATTGGTGGCGATGACCGCGCCGGCCGAGCGTCCGCCGACGATCAGCGCGCCGCCGAGCATCAGGTGGGCGATGTTGTGGATGAGATTCACCGCGAAGATCCCGAGCAGCATCCCTTCGAGGGGGACAGCGCCGTAGCGGTCGGAGAACTGGGTGATGCCGGGGATGAAGCCGAGGACGCCGATCAGGGCATAGATGACGCCGTACGCGATGGTGGCCTTCTGGATGGTGGCTCGCGTCATGGGGATACACCTCCTGCTGATGTTGTCGCCGGGCGGACCGCTGCGACTACGATACGCCGCGCTCAGCGGCGCTTACAGCCCGAAAGCTGCTCAGTTTCTGCTCAGTGGGTGCCCAATGTAAGCCGGAATAGCTGGCGACATATCCCTCTAGGTTGAACGGTTGCTTGCGCTCTTCCTGGCAAGGAAAAGGCGCTTCGGGTAGGATTGGCGGCTGTGGGAAGCATCGCGACAATCTTCACAACCAGTTGGGAGGGTAGTGCTCATGGCGCAGATGACTGGTGGGCGAGCATTGGTGCAGTCGATCAAGCGCGAGGGGATCGACACGGTTTTTGCGCTGCCGGGGGCGCAACTCGACTGGGCCTTCGATGCGCTGCACGAGGAGCAGGATTCCATTCGCGTGATCCACACGCGCCACGAGCAGGCGACCTCCTCCATGGCCGACGGTTTTGCGCGGGCGACCGGCAAGGTCGGGGCCTGCCTGGTGGTGCCGGGTCCGGGCGTGCTGAACGCGGGCGCGGGACTCTCGACGGCCTATGCCTGCGCCTCGCCGGTGCTCTGCATGGCGGGGCAGATCGCGTCGCGGCTGATTGGCGTGGGGCGCGGCGAGTTGCACGAGATCAAGGACCAGCGGGCGGTGCTCGAATCGGTGTCGAAGTGGACCGGGCGGGCGCTCGCCCCGAGCGAGGTGCCGGGCCTGGTGCGCGAGGCGTTCGCGCAGCTCAGGAGCGGTCGGCCCGCGCCGGTGAGCCTGGAGATCCCGCCCGACGTGCTGATGCGCACCGAGGAGGTCGCGCTGCTCGACGGCCAGGCCGAGCGCGTGCGGCAGGCCCCCGATCCGGCCGCGATCCGCCAGGCGGCGGAGGTGCTGGTCGGTGCCGCGCGCCCGGCGATGTATGTCGGCAGCGGCGTGCTGCTCTCCGAGGCCTGGGACGAGGTGCGCGAGCTGGCCGAGGCGCTGGAGATCCCGGTGATCATGTCGCGCAACGGGCGCGGCGCGCTCTCGGCGCGGCACCCGCTGGCGCTGAACCCGGTGGCCGGGCTACAGCTGCTGCCGACCTGCGACGTGGTGCTGGCGGTCGGCACGCGCTTCCTGGAGCCGTCGCAGGGCTGGGAACTGCCCACGAGCCAGCGGATCATCCAGATCGACGCGGAGCCGAGCGAGGTCGGGCGCAACCGCGAGGCGGCGGTCGGCATCGTCGCGGACGCGAAGCTGGCGCTGGCGGCGCTACGCGCGGAGGTGGACGGCGTCAAGCCGAAGGCCGACTCATGGAAGGGCGAGATCGCGGCGGCGCGGGAGAAGGCGGAGGATATCCTGCACGAGTTGCAGCCGCAGGCGTCGTTCGCCGGGGCGATTCGCAACGCGCTGCCCGACGATGGCGTCTACGTCTGCGACGTGAACCAGGTGAGCTACTGGTCGTGGGTCGGCTTCCCGGTCTACGAGCCGCGCACCTTCCTCACCTCCGGCTACCAGGGGACGCTCGGCGCAGGCTACGCGACGGCGCTCGGGGCGCAGGTGGGGGTGGGGAGCCGCAAGGTCGTCTCGGTGAACGGCGATGGCGGCTTTGGCTACAACTTGCAGGAACTCTCCACCGCGAAGGCGCACAACATCGGCGCGGTGGCGATCGTCTTCGACGATGGCGCGTTCGGCAACGTGAAGCGGATGCAGCGCGACCAGTTCCAGGGGCGCACGATCGGCTCCAATCTGGTGAATCCCGACTGGATGACGCTGGCGAAGGCGTTCGGCGTGGCCGGGATGACGGCGCGCAACGCGGACGAACTGGAGGGGACGCTGCGCGAGGCGTTCGCCACCGACGGCCCGGTGCTGATCTCGGTGCCGGTCGGCGAGATGCCGAGCCCCTGGCACCTGATCGTGCCGCAGTTCTTCAAGAGGCGGTAGCGGGGTACGACTGAACCGCCAAGACGCCAAGGTGACGCCAAGAGCGCCAAGACGAGGAACAAGACCGCAGAGGCGCGGAGACGCAGAGAACGACGCAGAGACGATAAGTTAGAAGGGCGCGGGGACCTCTCCCCGCGCCCTTCTAACTCTGCACGACCACCGTGCCGCCGACGCGCTGGGGGGCACCGCCCACAAATGGGCTGATCGCCTGGGCGACCTGGGACCGCAGTTGCTCGGAGCCTTCCTCCAGTTCGGCCCGGGAATCGTAGATGGTCACGATAGTTGCGGAGAGGGCTTCGGTCTGGATCATCGAGAGCGAACGGAAACCGGGGAGTTGGCGCATCTCGGGGAGCAGCGCTTCGATGTTGTGGGTTGCCTGCCGGATCGCTTCCGGGCTCCTGAACGACAGTTCGGTGATGGTCGCGTACATGACGACCTCCGCCCGCGAATGGGTACATAACGCCATGTGCGCAATTGTAGCGAATTGCTCAGCACTATAATGGGTATCGCCCTACGCTTTGCGTCCTACGCTTAACGGCCCTCAACGCGGCTCGTCGGGAACGAAAATCTGCGCGAGGACGGGGCTGGTGAACTCGGTGGCGAGGCAGTCCATGCAGATGGTGTCCCAGAGTCGATCGCCGAGGAGCCAGGACTGTCGCCAGCGGCCGACTTCGCGGAAGCCCGCCCGGCGGTAAGCATTGATCCCGGCGAGATTGAACTCGGCCACCTCCAGCTTGACGCTGTGGAAACCGAGCGCGGTGAACGCATAGTCGAGCACGAGGCGCGTTGCCTCCGTGCCGTAGCCCTTGCCACGATAGGTGGCTTCGCCGATGGTGATGAACAGGAAGGCGCTGCGGTGGCGCTGGTCGAAGCCGTGCAGGCCCGCGTCGCCGATCGGCTGCCAGGTGGCGCGGTCGTAGACGGTGAAGGTATGGCGCGCGTCTGTAGTAGCGAGGTCGTCGTAGTCGCGCCCAGCCGCCTCCAGGGTGGTGGCGCGCGGCGGGCGACCGCGACTGCGCAGCACGCCGAAGTCGTTGATCCAGCGCTGGTAGAACGGAATCAGGTCGCGCCGCAGCGGGCCGAGCGCCACGCGCTCGCCGACGACGTTGACGACGGGCGGGGCAGCCGGTTCTCCCGGCTGCCCCGCTTTATCGCGCTGTGATTCCTCAGCTTGCGACATCCTCGGCCTCGGCTTGCGCGATCAGGCGGGAGACCGGCCAGGGGCGCGGGAACTCGAAGCCGGCCATCAGCTCGAGCAGGACCGGGCCGCTCCGGGCGGCGCTGAGTGCTTCGGACCAGGCGGCGTCGAGGTCGGCCGGGTCGTCCACGCGGATGCCGCGCGCCCCGAACGCCTCGGCATACTTGACGTAATCGAACTGGCCGATCTCGGTGGCGTAGGGGCGACCGAAGAGGGTGGTCATCGCGTTGTTGATCATGCCGATCTGGCCGTCGTTGTGGACGGCGATAACCACCTTCAGGCCAAGCTGGCAGATCGTGGAGAAGTCGTTCGACCCCATCAGGAACGAGGTGTCGCCGGTGATGGCGACGACCGGGCGGTCGGGGAAGACGAGGCCCGCCGCGAGCGCGCCGGGGACGGCGTAGCCCATCGCGCCCCAGGAGCCGGGCTGGAGGTGCGAGAGCGGGGTGTAGATCGGAAGCTGTAGCGGCATCCAGAGCTTGACATTGCTCACCTCGCCGATCACGACCGTCTCCGGCGTCATCTGCTTGCCGAGGGCGTCGAGCGCGAGGCCGATGTGCCAGGGGCGGGCGGCGGCGTGGCGCTCCAGGTCGATCGCCAGACCGCGCTTCAAGAGCTGCTGCGCGCGGGCGCAGCGGGCCAGGGTCGCGGCGCTGGCCTCGTTCGGCTCGCAACCTTCGGCGAGCGCGTCCAGCGCGGCGACGAGCGCACCGAGCGAGCCGACGTTAAACCCTTCCTCCTCGCCATCGGTGGCGTTGATCAGCAGCGCGCGGTCCCCCGCCTCTTTCAGCAGTTCCTGGGCCGGGCCGGTCCCGGCGCGCACGCCGATGCCGAGCACGAGGTCTGCGCCGGCGATGGCCTGCGCGGCAAGCGGGTGGCTCCCGGTGGACGGACCCCACGGGCCGATCGAGAGCGGGTGGACGGTCGGCATGGCCGCCTGCCCATCCCAGGTGTGCGCGACCGGTGCGCCGAGCCGTTCCGCCAGCCGCACGAGCTGCTTGCTGACCACCGGCCACCACGCGCCCTTGCCCGCGACGATCGCGATGCTCCCCGCGCTGTTGATCCGCTCGATGAGCGGGCGCAGGTCGCCGTACTCCGATGGTGCCCCGAACTCGATCGAGTGCCGATCGCCAGCCGCAGCCTCGACCGGGTCCATCTGGAGCGCGCTGATCGCGACTTCGACGTGGACAGGCCCTGGACGGCCGCTCATGGCGATGGCGAAGGCGCGGTCGATGGCGGCCGGGATATCGCGCGGGTCCTCGATGCGCTCCGACCACTTCGTGACGGGCTCGAAGGCGCGCTTGAGGACATCGACATCATCGACGCCGTGGAACGCCTCCTTGGGCGCGTCCTGCTGCACGCCGCCCGAGATGTGGACGACCGGCACCCCGGCCGCGTAGGCCCCGCCGATGCCCGCGATGGCGTTCAGCGCGCCCGGTCCGGCGGTGGTGATGCAGACGCCGACGCGCCCGGTGAGGCGGGCGTAGATCTCGGCGGCGATCGCGGCGTTATTCTCGTGCCGCACGGTGATCGGCCGGAGTTGCGGCGCTTCGGCCAGGGCGTTGAACAAGGGGACAACATGGTCGCCATCGAGACCGAAGAAGAGATCCACATCGTGCGCCAGCAGGCGATCCACGATCAGTTGGCTGGGCGTGCGGAGTGCCGTCGCTGTCACCGGGCTGCCTCCATTCATGGGGTCGGCGCTCAATCGATGCGCGAGTATACGATTGAACCGCCAAGACGCCAAGGCGAGGAGAGTGGAGAGTGGAGAGTGGAGAGAAGGGGGACGGAGACCGCAGAGGGGCGGGAACGCAGCGGACAACGCAGAGAACGGAAGAAATGATGGGATGGGATGCGCGGGAAGGGCGGCTACCACTTCACGTAATCAACCGCGTTATCGTCGAGTTCGTCCTGCTCGTGGGCGTAGCGCATCGTCGTCTGCGGCGATTTGTGGCGCGCGGCGGCCTGCACGCGGGTGAGGGGTGCGCCGCCGCGCAGCGCCAGCGTGACGAAGGAGTGGCGCAGGCCGTGCGGCGTGAGGAGCGGGGAGAGTCCGGCCTCGGCGAAACGCTCTTGCAGGACGAATTTGAGGCCGGTGTAGGCCAGGGGGCTCGTGTGGACGCGGTAGGGCGTCGTCGGTTCGCCTGGGGCAGTCTTGAGGCGATAGAGGCGGCGGAAGAGCGCGCCATCCGCGATGCCGGAGGCGTCGAGCCAGGCGCGCAGGGCGCGGTCGGCCTTTGGGGCAAGTTTCACCCGCTCCCTGGCCCCGCCCTTGCCGGTGACCCAGGCGACGCGGTGCCCCTCGGCGCTGGTGAGGTCGGCGACGGCGAGGCTGAGGGTTTCGCTGGCGCGGAGGCCGGTGGCGAGCATCAGCACGATCAGGGCGCGGTCGCGGAGGTCGCGCAGGGAGTCGCCAGCGCAGGCATCCTCCAGCGCGCGGGCCTGCTGGCGGGTGAGCCAGAGGGTCGAGCGCTGGGCGCTGGTGCGCGCGGCGCGGATATCGTCGAGCGGGTTGAGCGCGATCAGCCGGTGGCGCTGCATCCGGGCGAAGAGCAACCGCAGCGGCGTCAGGCGGCGGTTGCGGCTGGTCGCGGCAAGCCCGACCTTGCCAGCTGCGCCGACCGGGCCGCTCGCGCGCGAGGTGGTCGAGGTAGGCGGCGATGTCGCGCTCGCTGACCGCGACCAGACGCGGCAGCACGGCGACTTCCAGGATTTCGATGAGCACCGGGTCGGCGCGCAGCGCTCGGGTCGGCCGGAAGTGCGATCTCTCCACCGAGCAGCCAGGAGAGGAAATCCTCCAGGTCGCCGCGATACGCCAGTCGGGTCCGGTCGGAAGCACCACGCCCGATGACTTCGGCGAGGAGATCGGCGAGGGTGCGGTGCTGGGGCGCGGGCGCTTCGCGGCGGGTGGTGTGGGGATCGCGTGTTTCGAGTGTGGCGGGCGAGGGGATGACGAGGTCGGGTACAAGGTCAGACCGATACGCCACAATTGCCTTCTCGCTCGCCATTGCCCCCCCCACTCCCGCCTCGCCCAAATGTACGTACATATCCTAGCGGATTATTTTGCGAGTGCAAGGGCGAGAGGCCTTGATGCAAGGGGTCTACTGGGTAGGGACCGCGGCGAACGATTCAGAACAACGGCTCCCAGATTGGAGCAAGGTTGAGCTGAAAACCGGGGAGTTCGGGGTCGGCGGAGAGCATCTGTGGTGCATCGAGTGCCGCAACCGGGATACCAGGGCGGTAGACCTCAACGCGGCGTGCGGAGAGATCGAGCAGCCAACCGAGGCGGGCACCGTTCGCGAGGTATTCGGTGAGCTTCGCCCGCGTCGCTGACAGAGCATCTGAGGGCGAACGCAGTTCGATCACGAAGTCGGGGCAGAGTGGCAGGAACCGCTCCCGTTGTTCGGAGGAGAGGGGGCGCAGGCGTTCGCCCCGCACCCAGGCAGCATCGGGCGAGCGGATCGCGCCATTCGGGAGGATGAACCCGGTGGAAGAGTCAAAGGCCACGCCGCTCCCGTCGGACATCGCCCAGGTCCAGAGCTGTGCGGTCACGCCGGCATTGCGCCATCCGGTCTCCCCGCCGGTCGGTGCCATAATCAGCACATCTCCTTCCGCCGTGCGCTCCATCCGGAGTTCGGGGTTTTGCCGCGCGAGGACGGCGAACTGCCCCTGGTCGAGTTCCAGCGCCGGACGGAGGTGGAGAAGGAGCGCGGGCGTGCCGCCGTGCGACACCGTGTCGTCCATCCCACTCTCCCTTCGCCCATGCGCCTGGACCAGCAGTTTTTGCCCGCAATTCAATACCGCAGGGATACCACATTGACCGCAATGCACGCAAGGACAGCACCCGGCTCCCAACTTCCTTACCGGGCGCGCTACCCCGCCGCGAGGCGGTGTCCATACATCCTGAAGCGAACTCGGCCCTGGTATTTACTGTCAATAACAGCGATTATCAACAGTAGAACTTTGGCACCGATCTCGGGTTGATCGGTGCCTGGAAAGGGGTCGAATGGAGGCATGTTGAGGGATCATGGGCAGTGACAATTCGCCGACGCCTGCGTTTTCTTCCGTGATCGCCTCACGCGCCGCAACGGGGCGGCACCGAGGTCGCAGGAGTAACGTCATGCCCCAGTTGAGCGTGATCGAGGAAGGGCTCGTCGGTGCGCCCGCCGATCGGGTCTACGGCTTCATCGCCGACATGCGCAACCATCACCAGCACTTCCTGCCACCATCCTTCGGCGAGATCCGGGTCGAGGCAGGCGGCTACGGCGCGGGGACGGTCTACCGCGTGAACGTCACCTTCGCGGGCCGGACCCGCGAGCTGCACATGCGCGTCGAGGAACCGGATCCCGGCCGCGTGATCACCGAGTCTGACCTCCACTCCCCGCTGATCACCACCTGGACGCTCACGCCCGAGGGCGCGATGGGCTGCCGCGTGCGCCTGGAAACAACCTGGCCCAGCACGGGCGGCGTGCAGGGACTGCTGGAACGCCTCTTCGCACCCGGGGTGATGCGGAAGACCTATCGCGACGAACTGGCCCGCCTGGACCGCTACGCGCACGAACAGGCCAAGAGCTAGCGAACGCGGCACACCACTTGCAGCACATGGTTGGTGAGGTTGGCTGAAAGGCCGTGTCTGCGGCGTGAGCATCGTTGCCAGCCGCGACCTAACCCGTTCCGTCTGGAGCCAGACAGCCTCGCCATCCTGCCAACTCCCTCCGAAACGTCACCCTCATGGCCCTCCAGGCATTAAAGCTCTTTGCGGGCGATCGGCCGCGACGAGGCCACCGATCACCCGCTGTAGCCATGCGGGAGGCAGACCATGGACGACCGGATATCGGACGGCATCAGGCTCGGCATCGTGCGCGGGATCAGCTACGGCTTGTTCGGCAAGCCGGACCAGTTCATGCCGCAACTCCGCTCGCTCGGCGCAAGCCTGGTGCGGGTTTACGTCTACTGGTCGCAGGTGGAGCCCGAACCCGGCCGCTACACCTTCGACGCCGTCGATGCCTTCCTCGACCAACTCGACGGATCGGAGGAGGTCTGGGTCACCATCTACTCCAGTTCGACCTGGGCGACGCAGCAGCCCACGACCTTCCTGCCGCCGTCGCCCGCGAAGGACGCCGACGCCTACCACCGCTTCGTCAGCCGCCTCGTGGCGCATTGCGCGGGCCGGGTGCGCTACTGGCAGTGCGACAACGAACCCTGCAACGTCGGGTTGCTCTGGGTGGGCACGGCCGAGGAGTATGTGGCGCAGCTCGCCACGATGCACCGGGCCGTGCGCGACGCCGATCCCCAGGCCGTCGTGGTCCTCGGTGGCGCTCCCTACGCGCTGCCGTCAAGCCCGCCGGAAAGCCCGGAGCGCCAGTTCTTCGACGTGCTGCTGCGCGAGGGCCACGACCACTACGACATCTTCGACCTGCACCTCTACGGCGATTCCAGGCTGATCCTCGACGACATCGCGACTGTCCGTGCCTGGATGCGCGCGGTTGGCGACGAGAAGCCGCTGGTGATCGGCGAATACAACGCCCCCTGGCCCGCCAGCTTCCCGGAGGCGACGGACGCGATGCAGCAGGTGATGGCCGCAGCCTTCGCCGCACCCCCGGACGCCGGAAACACACAGACGCCCGAGCAGCGCGCGATGGCCGACCTCTACGCGCGCATGCCGAGCCTGCCGCCACAGCTGCAGATGTTCATGGCGGGCTGTCCCCCGGAGTTGGAGGCGAAGCGGCACCGGATGAATTGCCGCGAGATCGTCGTGCGCAATCTGCTGGCCCTCTCGGCCGGGGTGCGCCGCACGGCCTGCTGGAACTTGGCACCGGAGATCCCCGGCTACCAGGCACCGCTCTCGATCATGGACCTGATGTTCGGCAAGTTCGCCCTGATGGGCTACGAGGGCACCGAACTGCGGCGGCGCCACCCTTCTGCCGACACCTTCGCGCTCCTCGCGGACCAACTCGCGGGCGTGGAGACGGTGCGGCGCGTCGAAGTTCCCGACCGCCCAAGCCTTTACGCGTTCGAGGTCGAACGCCGCGCACGAGGGCCGCTGCTCGTGGCCTGGGATGATCGCGACCCCTTCTCCGGCGAGGACGAGCCGCCGATCCCGTTCGTCTGGCCCTGGCGCTGGCCGCACGCGACGGCTATCGACGCACTCGGCCAGCCGCAAGCCGTGGGTGCGCACGATGGCCGGATCGCGCTCGATGTGGGCGTCACACCGGTCTTCATCAGTGCCGCGTGAGCCGATGGCTTCCTCCCCCAGAGCGGATCCGGCACGGTGATGCAGTCGCCCCGCCAGGTGCAGGCTCAGGGGACGAGATGGCGGTCGGGCGTGACGACATCCGCCTCCGGGGTGACTCGATGCTGGCGCGACGGAGCATCGCCATCGCGAGCAGCGCAAGACCGAGCATGATTGCCGTGCTGATCCCGGCCGTCAGGTGCAGCCCGGTGGTGAACGCGGCGCGAGCCACATCGAGCAGCGCCTCCCCTTGTGACGCGGGGAGTTGCCCGATTGCCGCCAGCGCGCCGCCGAGCGTCTCCTCGGCCGCCTGCGCCGCTGCGGGGGGCACGCCGGGCGGGATGGCGTTGGCCATCTCCCGACGGTAGAGGGCGGCACCGATGCTGCCGATGACCGCGATGCCGAGCGCCAGTCCCAGTTCGTTGCTCGTCTCGGAGATCGCCGAGGCCGCCCCGGCTCGCGCGGGCGGCGCGGCCCCGACAACAAGATCGGTGGTGACAGTCATCGCCGGACCGAAGCCGAGCGACAGGACGACAAAACCGGTCACGAGCACCGCCAACCCGGAGGCACCGCCGACCTGCGTCATCATCCCGAACCCGAGCGCCGCGACGAGCAGTCCACCGCTCAGCACGAATGCCGGTCGCACCGTGCGCAGCAGCGATGGCACGAGTGTGGTGGTGATAGTCCCCGCCGCCGCCGAGGGGAGGGTCCAGAGGCCCGCGTGCAGCGGCGACAGCCCCAGGACGAGCTGCAGGTATTGCCCCGCAAAGAATTGCGCCCCCGCGTAGGCGAAGAGCGCCAGCGCCTGCGTCGTCAGCGCCGCGCTGAATGCCCGCACCCTGAAGAGGCCCACGTCGATCAGCGGATCGCGCAGGCCGTGCTGGCGACGCACGAAGGCGACGCCAACCCCCAGGCCGCACGCGACGGAGAGCGCCGCGAACCACTCCGGGCCGTGCGCGGCGGCGCGCTTGATCCCGAACACCACCGCCAGCACCGCCACCAGCGACATCGCCGCGCTGGCGAGGTCGATCCGCCCCGCCGTCGGATCGCGGCTCTCGGGCAGCAGGAACGGCCCCAGCGCCAGCAGCAGGAGCATCACCGGCACGCCGAGCAGGAAGGCCGCGCCCCACCAGAAGCGCTCCAGCAGCGCCCCGCCGACCACCGGGCCGATCGCGCTCCCCGCCGTGAAGCTGGTGATCCAGAGGCCGATCGCGCGCGTGCGCTGGACCGGGTCGTGGAAGAGGTTGCGAATCAGGGAGAGCGTCGAGGGCATCAGCGTCGCCCCGGAAACCCCGAGGATGGCGCGGGTGGCGATCAGCATCTCGGCGCTGGTCGAGAAGGCCGCGAGCATAGAGGCGACGCCGAACGCACCGCCGCCGATCAGCAGCAGGCGGCGGCGTCCGATCCGGTCGCCCAGCGTCCCCATCGTGATCAGCGACCCGGCGATCAGGAAGCCGTAGATATCGACGATCCAGAGCAATTGCGTGCCGCTGGGGCGCAAATCGGCGCTGAGTGCCGGGACCGCCAGGTGCAACACCGTGAAATCGACGGAGATCAGCAGGCACGGCAGGATCAGCACCGCCAGGCCGATCCACTCGCGCCGCCCGGCCCGGGGCGTGGCAACTGCGCTCATCAAGCATCCTTGCGGGCTGGCCCGGCGGCGTCATCGCGCGCCGGTCAGGGCGTTTCGACGTGTTCCT
>JAXLWN010000047.1:0-55841 GCA_046328475.1 Chloroflexia bacterium
TCGAACTCGGTCAGAGCGTTCTGGATGTCCACCTCGACGCCGTCGCCGACGCCGGTGCGCGTCGTCGTGGCCGAGAAGGAGGAGAGTTCCATGTAGCCGATCTTCTCGCCGTTCGGCCCGTCGATGATCTTCTTGTCGAAGACCGGGACGGTGATCGTCGCGCGCGTGATCGTGACCTGGATCGGGTCGGGCGTGCCGGGGCGGCGGATGGTCAGCTTCACCTGCGTCCCCTCCGGGCCGCGCACCAGCGGGCTGACCTGATCGACGGGCATGTCGGAGACATCCACGCCATCGACGTTGATGATCGCATCCTGCTCGCGCAGCCCGGCCTTCTCGGCGGGCGAACCCTTGTAGACCTTGATGATCGTCGCGGGCTTCAGCGCGGCGTTGATCAGCACGCCGATGCCGGTGTAGTTCTCGTTCCCGGCGTTCTGCGCCTTGGCGCGCTTGTTCTGCTCGGGGTCGAGGAAGTAGGTGTGGCACTCGTCGATCTTCGCCACCACCGCGCGGATCGCCTCGTAGGCGACGACCGACTGGTTGATGTCGGACCCGGCGTTCTGCGTCAGCGCGAGATAGGCGGTCTTGAAGGTGGCGGCATCCCGCTTGCGGTCATTCGCGAAGGTCAGCGTTTGCGACTGCGGCGACTTGCCCGAGGCGCGCAGCGTGGCGACCGTGCCGTCGTAGGCGGTCTGGTACAACATCCCGCTATCGATCTTGTCGACATAATTGTCGAGGACTTCGTTGACCATCTGCTCGATCAGCGCCTCACCGGCCGCTGCCGTGGTGTTCGGCACGGCGGTGACGTTCGCCGCGCTGCGCGGCGTCGGCGGGAGCGGTGTCGCCGGTGTCGAAGGGGCGGGCGTGCTGCGGCCGGTGACCGGGGCAGTGCCGGAGGCGGGTGGGAGCGACGCCACGCTCGCTGGCGCACTCGATGGCGCTGCGCTGGCGGCCGGTGTCGTCTGCGCGCCGCCCGTGGCCGGGGTGCTGGTCGGGTCGAGCGGGCTCGGCGGTGGCAAGCGCGGCGTTGGTTGGGGGGTGGGCGTCGCCCCGATGCTGCAGCCGGTGAGCAGGATCATGACCATCAGGACCGCGAAAAGTCGCTTCATGCAGGCAATTCCTTACACCATCAGACGAGCGGCCGACCACCATGCACAGGCAGGCCAGCGCCGAGGTCGCCCGCGCGACCGTCATTAGTATTACGCAAAACGTAACAGATTGGTAACTTGGCGACAAGGATGTGAGGCAGTGCGTCCGTGCGTCATGCGTCAGTGCGTCCGACTTCCGACTTACGGACACACGGACGCACTGCCTCACACCATACGTCGGTGTCGCAGTCGCCAGCCGCAGCCGATGAGCAGCAGGCAGCCGAGCAGCGTCGGCATGACCGGGGCGGGTGCGGGGTTGCTGCCACCCCCGGCACCGGTTGCGGGCAGGCCGGGCAGGGGTACGGGCGGTTGGCTCGTCGCGGCGCGGCCGGTTGCGGCTGCACCACCAGCCAGGCGACCGCCGCTTGCAGCGTCGCGTCATCGGCGCGCATCGGATCGACCGGGATCTCCTGGTCGGGCTTCACGCCGATCCCGTTGATCTGGCGCTTCTTCGGGGAGACGACCTTCTGGACCGTGACGCTCAGCGCCGAGCCGTCGGCGAGGTCGAACAGGAGCGCCGCCGCGAGGCAGCCGGAGGAGGTCTGGCCGAAGGTGCGCGCGAAGCCGTAGTCCTGCGCGGCGGCGGCGAACGCCTCGCTCGCCGAGGCCGACCCGGCGTTGATCAGCACGGCGAACGGGTGCTGCGGGCTGACGTAGAGGCTCGGATTGGTCGCCTCCGCCTGCTCGCCGGACCGATCGATGCTGTAGGCGACCGGCTGGCCGTCGCGGATGAAGTTCCCGGCGATCTGCTGCAAGATGTAGACGTAGCCGCCACCGTTGTCGCGGAGGTCGAGGATCCAGTATCGCACCCCCGCCTTCTCGAACTCCTGCAGCGCCGCCCGGACGAGTTGACCGGCCGTGGCCGAGAAGGAGGAGAGCTCATGTAGCCGATCTTCTCGCCGTTCGGCCCGTCGATGATCCGCTTGTCGAAGACCGGGACGGTGATCGTCGCGCGCGTGATCGTGAACTCCAGCGGCGCGGCCTCGCCCGGTCGGCGAATGGTCAGCCGCACCGACGTCCCGGCGGGACCGCGCAGGTAGGGGCCGAGTTGATCGGGCAGCAATTGCGACACGTCGTTCCCATCGACGGTGACGATCGCGTCCAGCGGGCGCAGCCCGGCCTTCTCGGCGGGCGAACCTCGGAAGACTTTGCTGATTGTCGGCGGTTTGCGCGAGGCGATCAGGACGATGCCGATGCCGGTGTAGCTCTCCTGACCCCCGAGGCTCGCCCGGAAACGCGTGGCCTGATCGGGATCGAGGAACCCGGTGTGGCACTCGGCGATCTTCGCGGTCACCGCGCGGATCGCCGCGTAGGCGAGATTGGCCTGGTTGGTGCCGGACCCCGCCGCTCCCGCCAGCGCGAGGTAGGCGGCGCGGAAGGTGGCCGCATCCTGCCTGGGGTCGTTCGCGAAGGCGAGCGTCTGGGTCTGCGGCGCGTTGCCCGCCGCGCGCAGCGCGGCCACCGCGCCATCGTAGGCCGTCTGGTACAACATGCCGCTGGCGAGAGGATCGACGTAATCGGCGAGCAGGTAGCCGACCGCCTGCTCGATCAGCGCCGATCCGGCGGCGGGCGTGGTGACCGGCGCGGCGGTGACCTGGGACGAGGCAGCCGCCGTGACCTGGCCCAATACCGGGGCTGCATCGTCGGGCGCGGCGGCGTTGAGCGGCTCGACGCTCGATACCAGGAGCAGCAGGGCGATCACGAACGCGAGCAGGCGTTTCATGCAACCGGTCCTTCCGCGACTTGACTGGCACCCCTCGCACGCCGCGATGGCGTGGAACGTGAAGCGTGGAACGTATGACGTGGATCTCGCTTTTCGCTCTACGCTCTACACTCTACGTCGTACGCGCCCCGCTTGTCACGCCCTACCGCGCCGACAGCCAGCGCAACGCCGCCGCGAGCACCGGATCGGTCGCGCCGGTGGGGTCGGGCAGGATGGTCTCGTCCGGGCGTTGGCCGGTGCCGTGGAGCGGGCGGTGCTGCGGCGAGAGGAGCGGGTCGAGGGTGATGCGCAGCCCGGAATCGTCGGTGAGCGGGTAGAGGGCGCTCGTGGCGACGCACCCGGCGGTCGGTTCGCCGAAGAGTCGCGCGGCGGCGGAATCCCGCGCCGCCGCTGCCAGCGCCTCGCCAAGCAGGGTCGTGCCGCTGTCGATCAGCACGGCGAGCGGCGCGACCGGGGCCACGGGCGACGAGCGGTCGGGCGCGATGGCCGTCTCCTCCCGCCCGGCAGCCACGACATATCCCAGTGGTTGATCCTGGGGGACGAAGAGCGATCCGAGTTGGGGCAACAGGTCGAGCGGGCCGACGCTCGTGCCGCGCAGGTCGAGCACCCAGCCTCGCGGATTGCGCCCGGCGAGTCCCGCGAGCGCCGCGCGCAACGACGGCAAATCTTCGACAGACACATCGGCGAGTTGCACCAGGGCGACCATTTGACCGCCCGGCCTGGCGACGATCGTCGCGGTGAACGCCGGCGGTCGCACGGCGGCGCGGGTGACGGAGACGGTGCGCGGCGCTCCCTCGCCCGGTCGCTGGATCGTCAGTTGCACGGTTGTCCCGATCGCCCCGCGCAGCAGCGCGACGACCATCTCGGCATCCCGGTTGGCAACAGCGCTCCCGTCAACCGCCAGCACCCGGTCGCCCGGCAGCAGTCCCGCCCTTGCCGCCGGGGAGTCGGCATAGACCGCGCCGACTACGACGCCGTCGCCCCCGCTGCCCAGCGTCACGCCGATCCCCCCGTTGCCATCGGCGGCGGGCTGGCCCTCGCGCGCCTGGCGGAAACCGGCCGGGTCGAGGAAATAGGTCTGGCACTGGTCGGCGCGATCCACGGCGGCGCGGATCGCGGCATAGGCGAGGGTCGTCTGGTCGATGTCGGCGCGCACCAATTCCGCCAGCGCGCGATAGGCCGTGCGGAAGGTCGGCGCATCGTCGCCCCGGTCGCCGCCCAGGGGCAACGGTTCCCGGTTGACCAGCAGCCCGCCCCGCGCGATCGCGCGCAACGCGCCGTCATACGCCGCCTGGTAGAGATCGGCGCTCGTCGGGCGATTGAGGCTATAGTCGAGCAGCAGCCCGACCGCCTGGTCCACCAGCAGCGTCCCCTCCACCGGGGCAATGCCGAGCTGTGGCGCGCCCGTCGTCGGCCGCACCGTTCCGGCTGGACGTGGCACCACCACCGTGCCGCGCAGCGTCGGACTCCCCGGCGTCGCCCGGCGCGTCGGGGTCGCCCCCGCCGTCGCCGTCGGCGTCGCCGAGCCGGAGCGGCACGCGGGCAGCACCAGCATCAGGCTGAGCGCCAGGACGAGCGGCCAGCGCGGCGGTCGGTCGTGCATCATGCCCCTTCAACGTGCCGGGGCGCGCGGTAGTTACGAGGGGCGCGGAGTGGTCGAGGCCGACGAAGTCGGTATGCATCTTTCGGCATCCGGAGGTCGCGATGGCAAGTCAACTCGGACGATACGTTACACCCGTTGAATATCTCGCACCGGCGCGCTAGATAGCGTGTATTGACGTGTTATCCTTTCTTTCTGCTACATGATGAACGGCATGGCTCGAACTCATGACCGCGCTTGTGCTGAGGCTGCAAGTCGACTTGCTTCTCGATGAGGAGGCGATGTGCTGAAAAGGCTGACGAGCCTGATATTCGGGGTGTTTTGTCTCTGGCCCGTGATCTACATGGGACTCTTCTTCTTATTCGCGGGCGCTCTGGTATTAGGCAGCGTGCCCGATTCGCTCAACAGGAGGGCAACAGCCCTCCTGTACCCAGCGCATGCGCTAATGATCGTCATCGTGCTGCTGACCACTGTTGTGTGCGTCTTCCATGCCATACGAAACAAGGAGATCGCGGCAGATCGTAGGGTTCTGTGGTTGGCGATCCTGATCCTGGGCGGGATCGTCGGAAATGCAGCCTACTGGTATCTGTATCTGCGGCAGCCACTGACAGCCCCTTCTAGCACTCGCACAACCCATGCTTGAATTGAGCGAGGCAGGCTAACCACCCGACATATGAGGTCACTTGGAAACTCTGCCCGAGTACCATACCTACGACACCTACGACATAGGTGAGATAAGCACTCATGCCTCCGCGTTGTAGTCTGGTCTGGGCAGGTCGGACCCCTACCTGCCTGTGAGCAGACGGCTGAGGTGGCTTCCTAGGGCGTTCGTGGGAGCGTGGATCGTGGCGATCAACTCGCTTACTCGCTTTCACCCCCTTGACGCCGTCCCCCGCCAGTGATAGGGTATTGGAGCCGTCAGACGAGGCGGCCAGCAATCCCCACCCGATGGAGCCTCTGTGTACGCGATGGTCGCCCTGGTCAATGCCGCAAGCGCGAGCAAAAAAACCAGCGTCGGATCGCGCCCACGGGGAGGACGTCGGGGAGGAGCGCACACGCGCTAGACCACCCGCCAAAACGTCAGCAACAGTCCCGTGGGCCGCAAGTGGCTCGCGGGCTTTTTGTTTTTGGCGAACATCAGGAGGAGGGGCGGCATGAAACCTGGGAAACGAACGGCGTAGCGGGGCGAAGAGCTGTTGGAAGGTTCGAAGGTTCGAATGTTTCAAGGTTCCTCCGCCGCCCGGCTGCGCCTGATTCGGAAAGCACCACCGCTCGCGAGCCGAAAACTTTCGAACTATTGAACCTTCAAACCTTCGAACAGAACAAGGAGGCCCCCGATGTTCAACGGTCGCTTCTCCGGCGCGATCACCGCCCTGATCACCCCCTTCCGCGACGGCGCGGTTGACGAAGCCGCCCTCGTCCGCTTCATCGAGTTCCAGTTAGAGCAGGGCATTCACGGCCTGGTGCCGTGCGGAACCACCGGCGAATCCCCGGCGCTCACCACCGAAGAACACGAGCTGGTCGTCGCGCTCACCGTGCAGACCGTGCGCGCGTGGTCCGAGCGCACCGGGCGCACCCGCGTCCCGGTGATCGCCGGGTCGGGCACCAACAGCACTGCCGAGGCGATCCACTTCTCGCAGACCGCCTACCGCGACGGGGCCGACGCCCTCCTCCACGTCACCCCCTACTACAACAAGCCGACCCAGGAAGGGCTCTACCGCCACTTCGCCGCCGTCGCCGCCGCCACCCCGCTGCCGATCATCCTCTACAACGTGCCGGGTCGCACCGGCGTGAACATGCTCCCCGAGACGGTCGCGCGGCTGGCGCACGACTGCGCGACGATCGTCGGCATCAAGGAAGCCAGCGGCTCGATCGACCAGGCGACCGACGTGCGGCGGCTCTGCGGCCCCGACTTCGTCCTCCTCTCCGGCGACGACTCGCTGACCCTGCCGACGCTCGCCATCGGCGGCAACGGCATCATCTCGGTGCTGTCGAACGTCGCCCCCGCCCAGGTTGCCGAGCTGGTCGAAGCCTGGTGGGACGGCGACCACGCCGAGGCCCAGGCGCTCCACCTGCGCCTCTTCCCGCTGATGCGCGCCCTCTTCATCGAGACCAACCCCGGCCCGGTGAAGGCGGCGGCGGAAATCCTCGGGCTCTGCTCCGGCGAGCTGCGCCTGCCGCTCGCCCCGGTGGCCGAGGCGACCCACGCCCGCCTGATCGCGGCGCTGGAGCAGGCCGGGGTGGAGATCGCCGCGCTGGCCGGTGTGGCGGCATGAGCGCGCTACGCCTCGCCATCGCGGGGGCGGGGGGACGGATGGGACGGCAAGTCCTCTCCGCCGCCCTCGCCGCCGACCCGCCGGTCGCCATCCACGCCGGTTTCGTCCGGCCCGGGAGCGCGCTCGCGGGCACCGACCTCGGCACCCTGGCGGGCGGCAACCCGCTCGGCATCTCCGCCACCACGGCCGACCAGGCCGCCGACGCGCTGGCCGGGGCCAACGTGCTGGTCGATTTCTCGCGCGCCGGGGCGACGGTCGCCTTCGCGGAGACCGCCGCCGCGCGCGGCCTCCCCTTCCTCACCGGCACCTCCGGCCTGTCCGATGAGCAACTGGCGGCGGTGCGCGCCTGCGCTGACCGCATCCCGGTGCTGATCGCGCCGAACACCAGCCTCGGCCTGACCGCGCTGCTGCACCTGCTCCCCACGCTCGTGCGCGCCCTCGGCCCCGACTACGACCTGGAGATCATCGAGACGCACCACCGCCACAAGGTCGACGCTCCTTCCGGCACCGCCCTGGCGATCGGCGCGGCGCTCGCCGCCGCCCGCGACCACGCTCTCTCTGACCACGCGCGCTACGGGCGCGAGGGGATCGCCCCCCGCGCCCCCGGCGAGATCGGCATCCACGCCATCCGCGCCGGGGCCGCCGCTGGCGAGCACCGCATCATCCTCGCCAGCGAGGGGGAGCAGATCGAAGTCCTCCACCGCGCCGTCAGCCGCCAGACCTACGCCGCCGGGGCCCTCCGCGCCGCCCACTGGCTCGCCGAGCAGCCCCCCGGCCTCTACAGCATGAGCGCGGTGCTGTGAGGGCGAGAGCGTAAGTCGTAAGTCGTAAGTCGTAAGAAAGGCAGTGGCCCGGAGAGTGATGTACTCTCCGGGCCACCTGCTTCTCGATCGCCTATCGCCTATCGCCCTTTCTCTTACGACTTACGACTTACGGCTTACGACTCGCCCCCTACCGCGACCGGTACACCTTCTTCAACGCCTCGACGATCGCGGTGTAGCCCGCGTCGTTCGGGTGAATGTCGGGCGTGGGTTCGGCGATGTGGGTCAGCTTCGCGCCCTGGTTGTCGAAGCGCGGGGCGATATCGACCAGCGTCAGCACCACATCGCGCGACTTGGCCTTCTCCTGGTTCGCGCTCACCGCGTTGGAGATCAGGATGTTCAGCTCTTTCATCGCCGCATCGGTGCGTTCCTCGGTCGTCGTGGTCTTCCCAACCGAGAAGGGGTTCGGAGAGTTGAAGACGATGATCTGCGTCCCGCCCGGGGCCGAATCGACCAGCCCCGCGACGATCTGCGTCAGGTTCGGCGTCGTCATCTCGCGCAGGGCCGCGCGCATCGCCGCGAAGCAGGCATCGCTCTCGATCAACTTGTCCGCGCAGGGCTGCCCCGGCTTCACCAGGCGCAGGATGTCGTTCCCGCCGATATCGAGCGTCACCACGTTGATGTTCCCGGCCGCCAGGGCGCGTGCCGCATTGGCGAGCGGCGACGTCCCGTCGCGCCCCGCCGTCGGCCAGTCGCCGAGGAAGTCCGCGCTCGTCGCCCCCGGAACCCCCTGGTTGGTGTAGACGATCTCCTTGTTGCCGCGCAGCCAGGCCGCGAAGAGCCCGGCATACCCCGTCGTCGCCGGGTCGCTCGCGCCGGTCCCGGCGGCATACGAATCGCCGAGCGCCAGGTAGCCGACCGGCATCGGCGTGTACTGCAGCACGCCGAGCTTACTGATCATCGTTTCGAGGATCGGGTCGAGCAGCACCACCGTCCCCTCGGCCGCGATGATCGTGATCTGGCAGTAGTCGCGCCCGAACTGCCGCAAGTACAGCGAGCCCCAGGCCGTGCCCTTGCCGAGCGTGCCCGAGAACCCGACACGCCGCGTGTCGTAGGTCCGGCTGCTCGCCGTCTCCTGGTAGTTGCCGATCACCGACTTCATGTGCTCGGTGCCGCGCTGGAGCGCCGCATCGAGCGACGCCGCTTCCTTCAACACCACCGATTCGAGGCCGACGAAGATCAGGTGATCGTCCGAGATCCAGGTGTCATTGCCGGCCGGATCGGGCGAATAGCCACCCGGCAGCTGCATCTCGCAGCGCCCCTCCGACTCGCGCACCGTGATCTTCGCCTCCACCTTCGCCACCGTCGGGGAAGGGGGCATGGTCGGCGCGAGCGTCGCGGTCGGCGACGGCTTCTCCTTCGTCGGCGTCAGGGTGCGGGTCGGCGTGGGCGGAACCTTCGTCTTCGTCGGCGCGACCGTCGCGGTCGGCGGCTCCGTCGCGATGACGCGCGGCGTATTCGTCGCCGCCGGGCTATTCCCCGCAGCGGGCGTGCCGCACGCGGTGAGCAGGAACACAAGGCAGCAGAGCAAGTATGAGCAGCGGCGGATCACGACAGCCTCCAGATGGCGGGCGCACGTTCCCGATCGTCCAGCATCCAGTATGCCCGCCGCATATGCGTGCGAACATAGGACGATAGGGTGAATGCCATCGGGCCACTTTGGCTACGGCTTTGGCGGGCGAATCGGATGCGCGCTGCGATTGGAAAATCGTGGTAGGGGCGGCTCGCCAACCCGCCCCCATGGTGTGGCGATCACCTTCACGGATGCCACCAGGCGCGGGTGACCTAGTTGGTCAAATCGAGCTTCATCCCAACATGCGACGGCACGAACCCCAGGCGCTCATAGAAGCGGTGCGCATCGCCCCGGCTGGCGTTCGTCGTCGGCTGCACCAGGTGGCAGCCCTCCGCCCGCGCCCGCCCGATCGCCCAGGTGAAGAGCCGCTGGCCGATCCCGAGGTCGCGGTAGCGGCGATCCACGCGCACCGCCTCGATCTGCGCCCGCACGCCGCCCTGGTAGGTGAGATAGGGTAGGAAGGTCAGCTGCAGCGTCCCGATCACCTCGCCCGCCCGCTCCACCACGACCAACTCCTGGCGCGGGTCGGCGTCGATGGCCGCAAACGCCGCAAAATAGGACTCCGACAACGGCTCCGCCGCGTTCTCGCGCTGCCGACCCAACTCATCGTCGGCCAGCAGCCGCACAATCGCCGGGACATCCGCCCGCGTCGCGCGGCGGATCAGCAATTCCGCTGCGGTCGCGTCACTCATGCCGCCCCGTCTCCGATCCCCGCCGCGCGCAGCGCCCCGCCACGATATCCCCCGCCAGCCGCGTCCTGAAGACCCAGCGGTCGACCTCGCGGTCGCGCGCCGCGTTCCACGCCGCCAGCCCGCCCGCCCGCGCCACTTCATCCGGGAAGCGATCCGCCGTCTCGAACTCCAGCCCCTCCGTCAGCACCTGCTCGCAGCGAAAGCCCTCCTGCGCCCGGCGCAGCAACATCGGCCACTCGCCATCGGTCCCCACGTCGCGGACCCGCCCGTGCGCCGCCAGATATTCGACCGCCCGCCGCGACAGCCCGCGCGACCCCGAGCAGACATCCACCTCCGCCCCGAAGAGCCGCGACACCAACCGGTTCGCCAGCTGTTCCGTGTCCAACTGGTGCGCCGGGTGGGTCGCCCAGGCGCGCTCCGTGCGCCCCAGCAGCAGCAAATCGCAGCTGGGGATGCGCGCCACCGTCGCCACCAGCTCATCGCGCCGGCAGCGCCACCAGTGCAGCAAGCGGTCGAAGTCGCACAAATGGACCGCCGGGGCGAGCATCGCCGCCTCGCGCACCGCGCCCAGGCGTCGCCACCCGATCTCGCGGTACTCGCTCGGGTGCGTCGTGACCCGCGCCCCCGCCGCCACCAGCGGTCCCAGCGCCCGCCCCGGCGTCTCCTCCGTCGCGAAGATCACCATCCCCGCATAGAGCCGCGCCAGATCCTCCGCCGCCCCCACCGTCGCCGCCAGATCGGCGCACCCTGGATCGTGCAGCGTCGCCGCCAACGCAACCCCGCTCATCGCCCGCTCGCCTGTTCGCCCGCTCGCCCGTTCTCCCCCACGGCCGCCCGCAGCGCCCGCACCGCCTCCGCCACGCTCTGCTCCTCGTGGAAGATCGCCGACCCCGCCACCAGTTGCGTCGCGCCCGCCGCCACGATGCGCGCCGCGTTCGCCGCGCCCACGCCGCCGTCCACCGACAGGATCGCATCGCTCCCGATCGCATCCAGCGCCGCCCGCAGCGCCGCGATCTTCGGCAACTGCCCCTCGATGAAGCGCTGCCCGCCGAAGCCGGGGTTGACCGTCATCACCAGCACCAGATCGACCATCGGCAGCACCTCGGCCAGCGCGCCCGGCGGCGTCCCCGGATTGAGCGTCACGCCCGGGTGCGCCCCCAGGTCGCGGATGTGCGTCAGCGTGCGGTGGAGGTGGTGCGCCCCCTCCACATGCACCGTCACCCAGTTCGCGCCCGCCTGCACGATCTCCGCCAGGTAGTCGTCCGGGCGCGCGATCATCAGGTGGACATCGATCGGCAACCGCGTCGAGCGCCGCACCGCCTCCAGAATCGGCAGCCCGATGCTGATGTTCGGCACAAAAATCCCGTCCATCACATCGAAATGGATCGCATCCACCCCCGCCGCCTCGGCCTCGGCCACCTGCGCCCCCAGCCGCGCGAAATCGGCCGCCAGGATAGAGGCGGAGAGGCGGATTGGCGTCGCATTCGTCATGCCCGTAGCTCCGTGTTACCACCGTGCCGGGCAGCACGATCCGCACCGGCTAGGCGAATGATAGCCGACGCGCCGCTATTGAGAGCGCGGTATCGCGAGCGTCAACGATCGAGCCGCATCCAGCGGTACCCGCCGTCGCTTGTCTGATAGAGCGGCCCCCAGTAATCCTTCATCCAGCCATGCACCGGGTCGGCGAAGACAACAACCGCCGAGAACTCCTTCATCGTGAAGATGGTTGCCCAGGTCTTGCCGCCATCGTCCGTTGTCTGCAACAAACCATCGGCAAACAGCCACCCGAAGCCGGATGGGAGCAGGCCGAAGCCATTGATCGGCCGATCCGGGCCGATCAATGCCCAGGTGCGCCCGCCGTCCCCGGTCGCCCACAGTCGGGTCCTGGCGAGTCTCCAGCCCGCCGTCTCGCTGGCGAAGCGAATCAGCGGCGTGTCCGGCTCGGGTGCGCCGACCGGGAAGAAGCTCTGCCCGCCATCGCGGGTCGCGAAAAGCTGCCCCTGGTTCTCGGTCCCCAGGCTCAGGTAGCCGGTGCCGCCCGGCAGCATCGACAGGCTGGCGATCTGCGCAAGAGTCGGCAACCGCGCGGCGGTGGCAGGCGCGACCAGCGGCACCGCCATCGGTCGTGCGGCAGAGGATCGGCAGGTTCCCCGCGCCCCAGGCAATCGCCCAGCCCTCCTCCGGGGTGACAAAGCTCAGGCGCGAACCGCCGTAGCGATAGGCGGACATATACGGGCCGCGCGTCGGCGGGTCACTGTCCGGCAAATGACCTGCCAGGCGCCGTACGCCCCCCGTTCTCCGTGCGCAGCACCGCGCTGAAGCTGAAGCGCGCTCCCAGCGCGACCCCGCGCCGCGAATCGAAGAACTGGGCCGAGAGTCCACCTCCGTGATCGTTGCCGGATACAGCTGCTCCCAGGTCCGCGCGCCGTCGCGCGCGACCAGCAGCGTCAGGTGCTGCTCCTGCTGCACCAGGTAGGCCGTGCCGGGACGCCGCACCGGATCTGCGCCGACCTCCCCGGCGCGTCGAGGATGCCGATCGCGCGATAGTGCAGGTCAGCGCGCCATCGTCCGTGATCAGCAAGCCGCTCGTCGTGGCAGCCACCCCCGCCGCGCATCGAAGAAGCAAATGTCGCTCACGATCGAGGAGAGGGGCGAACGCATCCGTATCTCCGGCACCGCCGTTGGGGACCTGTCACCGTTGTCCCAATGCGCACCGCCGTCGCTGGTGGCGTAGAGCCGCTTGCCCTGCTGCCACATCGCCGTGCCGCCATCGCAGACGACCCAGCCCGTTCGCCACTGACAAACGCAACCAGTGTCTATCTCCCGGCGGGCAAGGGTGACGATCGGCAACCAGTTGCCCACCGTCGCGGTCAGCAAGAGGGCTTGTCTCCGCCCGCTGCGGAGAGCCAGCCGACGCGCGCCCCGGCAAAGCGGACCGAGGCGACGCGGGCAAGGCCGGGGGTGCTGCCGCGTGCCGTGATCCCGCCATCGTGGGTCGCCAGTAACGCTCCTCAACAACCGCCCAGCCCTGCTCGGCAGTCGGCCGCGCGAGCCCCGTTACCTGGTCCGGCAAAGTCATAACCAGGCGACCAACTGTACCCCCCATCGTCGGTGGCGAGCAATGCCTGCCCGACGACGACCCGCCGAGCTGGTCGCTGAAGGCGCTGCTCCTGATCGGTGGCTCCGCTTGCGGCTGGAGCGTTTCGAATGTCGCCGGGCGGAAAGGCGCAGGCACCTGGGCGGCTGTCGCCGTGGCGGTTGGCGTCGATCGATCCGGGGTTACGGCCACAGTGCTGGTCGCGATTGACCCTGGCTGCGGCGCGCTGGTCGGTGTCCCGTCGCCGGGCCGTTCCGCAGAGCGACAACTCGCGAGCACAAGGAGCAAGGCAAGCCCGCACAGATAAGCCCATCGGCACCGCCCCATGTCGCCCCTCGCGCTTCGCTCTTCCCTCGCCCCTCGCCTTCGTCAGGAGGCTCGCCCATTCGATGCTCTCAATTGCACCGGTGCGCCCGCCATCCGTCGTTCGATAGAGCGAACCATAGTTGACCAGCCACCCATGCTCGGGATCGACAAATTGCGGTATCCCGCTACGCCTGCCCTCCGGTAGAGCGCGCGTCCAACTCGCCCCGCCATCGTCGGTCCGCAGAATCAGGCTCTCGCCGCCTTGCATCGGGTCGAGGAGGCTCACAAACAGCCACGCCACGCCCCCAGGAAAGAGGCTGGGCGCACTCGCGCCGTAGATCGCGCCATCGGGACTCCGCCTGCGCCCCGGACTCGCGGGCGGTCTCGCGGCGAGGCGGTAATTTCGTGGTAATGCGCGCCAGGTTCGCCCGCCGTCGTCTGTTGCAACGACCGCGCCCGACGCCTCGGTCTCCCCGCTGATCGCCCAGCCGGTGTTCGCGTCGATGAAGTCGATCTGCTCACCGCAAGGGGAAGTGCCGACCGACTGATTAAATTCTCGCCCCCATCATAGCGTGATGAGCAGGCTGCTCCCGCCCGCGCGCCTGTGCGCCAGGAAGCCGGTCTTGCCGATCGACGAAATCGATGCTCACGCCAGTATCTCGTCGCAGGTCAGGTCGGGCGAGGCGAAGCTGGGAGTTGCCCAGGTCGCCCCGCCATCGGCGTGCGATGCAGGAAGCCGCTGGTCGGCTGCTGCTGGTTGCCCCCCAGTAGGCCAGCCATTATCCGCATCCGACGAAGCTGAATTGCATGATTTTGCCGTCGTCGAGCTCGCCGATCTTCCCGCCACCCGCCAGCTCTCACCGCCGTCGTCGGTCCGCAGCACCGCACCGTCATCCGTCGGCGTCCCCGCCGCGATGCCGGTGCTGCGCCCGGTGAAGCGGATAACCCCGGACGGCCAGACCGGCGCTGTTTACATCGGCGTCCAGTGCCCGCCGCCGTCGGTCGTTTCCAGCAGGGTCGTGGAATGAGCCGGTAAACGACCAGCATAGCCATGTTGCTCCGAACGAAACGGACCCAGCGGGCGCCGCACCGGGCGGCGCGGCAGGGACCGCGATTGGTCGCCACGTCACGCCGTCATTGGTCGTCTTGACCGTCCCGTATTGCCCGCTGAACCAGCCTTCACGCGCTCATTGATGAAGAAGAAGGCCAGGTTGCCGCTTGCCATCTGACAGCCCATATCGGTGATATGCTCGCGTTCATAAGTCGTCTCGGTCAGCAGCGTCCAGGTCTGCGCGCCGTCCTCGGTCTTGATAGAGCGATCTTCGGCGTGCTCCCCCCGCCCCGCCGAAGCTGCAGAGCACCAGCCCACCAGACGGCGAGATGAAGCTGTACTGCTCACTCCCTCGCCGCGCGTCGGCACATGGGTTGGGCGCCGCGATCTGCTTTCCCATCCGTTGCCCGCCGTCATCGGCGGTGCGGTAAAGCCCATTGCCTGGTGCCGAATCGTTCCCAACCCCAGCGTTGGATTGGTCAGAGAAATCGATCTGCATGGTCCGACCTTATCTGGCGGCAATGTGATCGGAGTCGCGCACTCGTTGCCAGGTATTGCCGCCATCCGTCGAGGGAACGCCGTACTCCTGCACCGCCCAGATCGTCTGCCGACACCGCCTCCACCTGGGTGATTCCCATGCCCCGCAACTGCACATCCAACTCTTGCCGCCATCGGTGGTGGCATAGAGCGTCGCGGCGGAATTGAGTGCCTCGCCGATGGACAAGCATCCAACCATGGATCTCGTCCGCGAAGGTGAGATTGCTCAACCACGTCTGCGTGCGCCCAACGAGAGTGACTGTTGCACCGACTGTGCCGACGATCCCCTCGGTCACCGGCGGCAGTTCGATCGCCCCATGCCCCGGTGCGGTGGTAGCGCTCGGCGGTGCCACCGTTGGAGCAGCCAGCCTGGCCGAACTCGGAGTGGGCGCGGTGGCGAGCGGTGTCGCCGCGAGCGGCGTCGCCGCAGCGTCCCCCATGGGCGTCGCAGTCAGCGCGGCCTCGCCGCAGGCACCGAGGATCAGCGACAAACAGAGCAGCGCAAGAACAGGCCAACGTTCCCACCCTCTCATCGCCACCTCGGTGCCCGCGCAGCCGCTAGCCCGCGCCCAGCGTCTCCGCCAGCACGATCGCCCCGATAATCCCCGAATCCTGCCCCAGCCCGGCCGGGAGAATGGTCGGCCGTGGCACCAGGTAGACCAGTTCCGCCACCTTCTCGCGCAAGGGGCCGAAAATCGTCTCGCCGCGCGCGGTCATCCCGCCGCCGATCACCACCACCTCCGGGCAGAGCAGCGCCGCCGTGTTGGCGATCCCCACCGCCAGGTAGAACGCGACCTCGTCCCAGATCGCCGGGTCGTTCAGTTCCTCGGCCGGCTTGCCGAAGCGGTTGCGCAGCCCCGTCCCCGAGATCACCGCCTCCAGGCAGCCCCGCGCGCCGCACTCGCAGGGCGGGCCACCCGGCCAGACGATCTGGTGCCCCCCCTCCGTGTCGTGCGCGCCGTGGTGGACCCGCCCGTCGATCACCACCCCGGTCCCGACTCCGGTGCTGATCGTGTAGTAGACCATCGTCCGCGCGCCGCGACCGGCCCCCTCGCCCCACTCGCCCAGCCCCGCGCAGTTGGCGTCGTTGTCCATCGCCACCCGCGCGCCCAGCTCCCGCTCCAGCGTGCCCACCAGCGGGAAACCGTGCCAGCCCGGCAGATTCAGCGGGTTGGTGATGCCGTTCGCGAAATCGAGCGGCCCCGCCGCCGAGATCCCGACCCGTGCCACCCCCTCCGGCGCGATCTGCCGCGCCATCCGCACGATCTCCGCCGCGCCATCCGCCCCCGCGCGCGGCGTCGCCACCCGCTCCGCGATCAGCCCTCCCGACCCATCGCGCCGCCCCACGCGCGTCCGCGTCGCCCCGATATCCACCCCGATCGTCGCGCCCGTCGCCCCCATCGAGCCACCTCCCCTAGCACGACTATCACCGCAACGCCCCAACCACCCAGAAAGGTACGGCACCTTCCTTACCCTCTCCCTCGCAAGGGGGAGGGTCGCCGCCGCAGCGGCGGGGAGGGGTCATCCCCTCGCCCAGCACCCCATTTCCCATTCACCGCGATCTTCACGCACACCCTTCCCCGCTCCTCGCGGCCGGGTACCCACCGCAGTGGGTGGCGGGTGCCGCCCGCAGGCGGCGGGTGCGTGTCCGTCACCCCCTCACTCGTTACTCGTTACTCGTTACTCCCCGTCCACTCACGACTCACGACCTCACGACTCACGACTAACCCGGCCGGATTATAGGCTATCCCTCCCCCACCGCCGCCGCCAACGCCAGCACCCGCACCGCCGCCGCCTGCGTCAGCAACTCCACCCGCCCCCGCCGTCCGAAATTGCAGAGCCCCGTGCGCGGATCGCGTCCCGGCGCCCAGGCGCGCTGCGCATATGCCGCCAGCACCTCCCGGTAGAAGCCATGATCCCCGGCCACCTCGCCCAGCAGGTGCAAATTCTCGAAAAAGATCCCGTTGAACGCCGGATCCTGCCCCCAGAGGCGATCCCCCTCGGCATAATGCGCCAGCGCCGCCAGCGCGATCTCCCGCGCTCGCCCCAGCAACGCCGCGTCATCGTCAACCCGCGCCAGCAGCGCCGCCGACCCAAGCATCGTCCCCTGGTTATAGGACCACTTCGTCCGCTCGATCGCGCCATCCGGCTTGATGTGGTCCCAGTAGAGCCCGTCGGCCGGATCGCGCAGCGCCCGCTCCACCCAGCCGAACAACCGCCGACCCCACTCCAGATAAGCCCGCTCCCCGGTCGCCTCGTACAGCCGCAGCGCCAGCAGCGCCGTCGGCCCGTTCGAGCAGGTGTTGCGGTCGCGGATGTGCGGCTGCATCGTCCAGAAGATGCCGCCCGGCTGCGCGTGGTCCGGCGCATCGTCCCAGCCGCTCGCCACGAACGCGAAGACGCGCGCCGCGTCGGCCACCGCGCTCTCGTCGCGGGCCAACTCGGCCAGGCGGATCAGCGCCAGACCGATCCAGGCATTGTCGTCGTAATAGATGTCGCCGCCCCCCGCCGTCACCGGGTAGGCCGCGCCCCCCGGCGGTCGTATCCCCATATCCCAGTAGTGCGCGAAGAAGCTCCCGCGCAACTCGCGCGCCCGCTCCAGCGCCGCCGCATCCCCCGCCGCCGCGAGATCGAGCGCCGCCATCCAGGCCTGGCTGAGCGGCCAGAGGTAGGCATAGGCCCGGTCCATCGTCGCGACGGGCGCGTGCTCGCGGTAGAGCGCGACATCATCCCTGGCGAAGTGGCGTTCGAGCGCCGCGTATGCCGCGCGGGCGCGCTCATCCGGTGCGACAGGGTTCGCCGTTCCCTGCGCATCGCCCGACTCCTCGCGTTCGCCCAGCAACGCTCCCCGTATCGCCCGCCAGAAGCCGCCCATCGCGCTTTTCCCTTCCATTCCGCGCCAGTATACGGCCCCCCATCGCCCACCGGCGACGGGAGTTCGTAATCCGCAATCCGCAATCCGCAATCCGCAATCATATGGCCCCATCGCCCACCGGCGACGGGCCGCGACCTGGCACGCTTCCTGCTCATGCAATGGGTGTGCCGCAGTCTCCGCCGCGCTGCGGTGTCTGCATGGAATGTGTGGTAGCCGACGAGTCAACGACGTGGGGGCAGCGATGGGCGAGATGGAGCAGATCCAGGCGGGCATGCCGGTCTACCTTGCCGATGGGCAGGAGCTCGGCACCGTGCGGGAGTATTGGGGTTCCAGGCTCTACATCAACAACGATCCGATCCCGCTCGAAATGGTCGACCTCGTCCTCGATCATGGCGTCTACCTCAAGGGTAACTTCTCAGGCTTTTCCGGCGCTGGCGATGCCTTCGACGAAGGCGTGATCCGCGTGGCGGCGCGCAGCGAAGAAGCGGTCGCCGCCCAGGGGGCCAGCTTCATCGCGCGTCGCACCCAGCAGGACCACTAGGAAAGGACCACCGATGAACGAGCGCACGAATCCCAGCACGATCCGGCCGGGCACGCCGGTCTTCGGCAGCGACGGCGATCTGCTCGGCCCCGTCGAGTCGGTCGCCGGCGACGGCACCCTCCGCATCCTGACGCACGAGGTCCCCGCGCTGGCCATCGCCCGCGTGGACGACACCGGCGTCCACCTCCACGTCGCCAAGGCCGCCTTCACCGCCGCCCCGCCCGCCACCCGCGACGCCGCAGCGGCGGCAGAAATCTAGGCACGTTGCGCGTGCATCCGCGCGATCAGTGATTCACCGTATTGCATAGAGCATTGCATGGAGGTAGCTGTGGCAACAAAACATCGCAGTACCTGGAAACAAGAACGCGCGACCGACCGCAAGTACTCCGGGGGCGACTCCCAACAGCAGCCGCCACCCCCCGGCGAGCGCTCCAAATTCTGGGTCTCCGGTTATACCCGCGCCGATGGCCGCAAAGTCGAGGGCTACTGGAAGTCCAACCCGGCCCACAAAGCAACCAGCTAATTTCTTCCCTCCCACCCCACACCACGCGCGCCCGCTCCCTTCCACACAGGGAGCGGGCGCGCATTCTTTCCGCCAGCCTGTGCCCGCGCGTGATACCTGGCCCCCTTCCGGCGTAGCAATAGGTGGGCCGATCACCAGCGTGGGGAAACCAGGAACCGATCACCGGACGCGGCGACCAGCCCTCTTCGTCAACTGTTGCGCGCAGGAGGGCGACATGGAAGCCGTGCGATACCCGATAACCTCTGTGAACGAGCCGATGGTGTTCCGCGCCAGCCGCCAGTGGCTGCTGCTCCTGGCCTTCAACCTGCTCGCGCCAACGATCCTGGTCGGCCTCACCAGCTTCAAGCAACTCGGCCCGCAGGCGATCTGCCTCACCATCCCCGCCATCCTTTTCTTCTCGCCGGTCACGCTCTGCCTCTTCCTGTTCCGGCGCGAGGCGGTCGTCGGCGACGAGGGTCTGATGCTCCGCTGGCCCGGTGGCCAGCAAACGGCGTTCTATCCCTGGACTTCCATCGCCGATGTGCGCCTGGAACAAAGCCTGCGGGGCTGGCGCTCCATCCGCCTCTTCCTCACCAATGGCGGCCAGGCGACGATCCTGCAACACTCGGTCGAAGACCTCGCCTTCCTCAGCGCGGTCATCGAGCAGCGCCGGTCCGGCCTGCGCTAGCCTGCGCATCGTCGGATGCAGGCGGAGGCGCGCGGGGTCTATTTCGCCCGCACCTTCGCCACCACCTGCTGCGTCGCCTCGATCACGATCCTCGGCTGGTTCCCCGGCACGTTGTGGTCGCTTTCCTCCGCGATCAGCAGCGTCGCCTGCTTGGAGCGCGACGCCAGATCTTTCTGCAAGTCGCGCCAGACTTGCTCCAATTTGGTCACCGGAAAGCCGCGCGGCCAGGTATCGGCCCGCCCGCGCGCGATCACCACGATCGGAATATTCGGCAGCGACGGGCCGATCGCCCGCACCAGCCGCGAACTCTCGTAATAGTCCAACCCCTCCGGATTCGCCTGCCGATCCTTCTCGAACGCCGCCTCCTGCTCCGGCGTCAGCACCTTCGCCGTCGCCGCGAAGCGGTCCTCGTGGACCGTATCCACCAGCACCATCCCGGCCACATCGGTCGGGTACTGGCTGGCGTAGAGCCGCACATTCAGCCCGCCGAACGAGTGCGCCACCATGACGTAGGGCGCGGGTATCCCGGCGTTCTCCAACAGGCCGTGCAGGTCGTCCACGATCTCCTGGCTCGTGCGCGGGCGCGGGATCGGATCGCTGCGCCCCAGCCCCGCCCGGTCGTAGACGCAAACGCGCGTCTGCGCGGCGGTCGCGGGCCAGACCAGCGCCCAGACCTTCGAGCCGCTGTTCACCCCCGCATCCATCACCACCGTCGGCGACCCCTCGCCCCGGCAGGCGATCCAGAGGTGGCGCTCACCCACCAGCACCAGCTCTCCATCCGCCTGCGGGATCGAGGCCGGCGTCCCCTCCAGCGGCACGCCCACCTTCGTCGGACTCGCCGGTTGGACCGGCCTGGCCGCCGTGCCCGCGACTGCCGAGGGCGCATTGGCGGGCACGAAGACGGGGGTTGCGGGCGGGCCGTTCACCGCAATCGAGGTCGCCGTCGCGCCGAGATCTGTGGCTCGCGCCTCGGCGGTCGGCGCGGGGCGCAACGTCGCGGTCCCCGACCCGCCGCAGCCGACCAGCAGCAGCGCCACCAGGGCGATCCACCAGCTGCCCCCTCGCGCGGCCCTGCGCCGCCTGCCCACGCAACCTCCTTACGCCCGAACGTCCTATCGGGGCAAGAACGTCGCGATCTTGCCCCGATACTTGCAAGCAATGGCCGTGCCAGGTGTCGCCGCGCCGCCCGCGCCACGTTCGACACCGGCACCGACCGAGCCGCGAATTGCGCTCAACGTGCTGCGCCGCCGCAATGATGATGCGGATTGGCGCAGAGAGGAGGATGTCAGATGTGGCGCGCGATGCTGGCGATCTGCTGCCTGGCTGCGCTCGTCGCCTGCGGCGGCCAGAATGCCACCGCGACCCCGACCGTCGCCCCCACTGCGACGGCCACGCCCCTGCCCACGGCCACCACCACCCCCTCGCCCGCGCTCACCCCAACCGCCACCCCGACGCTCACCCCGTCGCCCACCATCACCGTCACGCGCCCGCCCACGGCGACCCCCACGCGCCTCCCCTCCGCCACGCCGACCGTCCCGCCCGATTTCACCGCCCGCGACGCCTCCAATCTCTGCCAGGTGACGCTCCCCGGCACCTTCCGCGACGATGGTGGCATCTGGCGCGTCGGCGACGAGGCGGGCGTGACGCTCGTCGGTACCACGGCGGGCATCCTGCTCGACTTCGACTCCGCCACCCTGCTGCTCACCTCCAACATCGGCACCCAGGTCGGCAACTACCGCGAAACCGGCCGCACCCGCGAGGCCAGCGACCGCCTCCGCATCACCTACACCGGCAGCGTCTTCAACGTCCCCGGCGGCGGCACCATCGTGCAGCGCCAGTTCGGCCAGAACATCTGCGCCGTCATCCTCTTCGCCGCCACCGGCCAGGAAACCCGCTACACCCAAACCTTCGAGCGCATCATTACCTCGTTCTCAGCAGCGCGATAACGCCTACCCTGCCGCGAGGTAGGCGCTACATTCGTAGGGGCGCGTCGTGGCCCGGTGTCGCTGGCTTGCGGTTGCCACGGAGACCAGGACGCGTCAGGCGGTGCCTATGCTGTTAGGCTCATGCCCCGAGAGAGTCCTTTCCCACTTCCCACTTCTAATACCCCGCCTTCGTATTCACCACGTTCCGCAACTCCTCGCCCCCGAGGAAGCGGCGCACGTTATCGATCACCAGCTCAATCCCCCGCTCCCAGAGCAGCGGCGTGACCGCCGCCGTATGCCCCGTGACCAGCACGTTGGGCAAATCCCACAGCGGCGAATCGGCGGGCAACGGCTCCGGATCGGTCACATCCAGCCCGCCCCGGCGAGCTTGCCGTCGCGCAACGCGGCGATCAGCGCCTCCTGGTCGATCAACCCACCCCTCCCGATGTTATAGAGGTGGGCACTGCTCTTCATCTGCCCCAGTTCCTCGCGCCCGATGATGTGCTTGGTCGAGTCGGTCAGCGGCAGGCAGAGCACCACATGATCGGCCTCACCCAGCAATTCTGGCAGCCCATCCCCGGTGATTACCCGCTCGATGCTCGGCGGCGGATTGTACGGGTGTCGCTGGAGCGCCAGGACGCGCATCCCCAGCCCGTGCGCCTTCTGCGCCAACGCCTCGCCGATCTCCCCCAACCCGACGATCCCCAGCGTCTGCCCGCTCGGCTCGAACGTCGTCAGCCCCGCGTCGCCCTCCGGCCACTCGTGGCGCTCCTGCCGCGCGAACAGCGTCTTCAGATCGCGCGCAAACGCGAAAATCATCGCCAGCACATGGTCCGCGATGTTCGTGGCGTGGATTCCGCTGAAATTCGTCAGCACCACCCCATCGCGCTCGGCCAGCTCCGGCGTCATGAACGCCTCCACGCCCGCGCTCGTCGCCTGAATCCAGCGCAGCTCCTTCGCCGCCTCCAAATCCTCGGCCGTCGGCGCACCACCCCCGATCACCCCTTCCGCCTTGCCGCGCACCTTCTCCCACGCCGCATCGTCCGCCGCCACCACAAACTCCGCGTCCGGGCACTCCTCGCGCAAACGCTTCAGGTACTTCTCCTCCAACTCCATCCGCAACACAATCGTCGGCTTCCGCTCGGCCCCCGCGCACCCCCGCTATCACTCCGCGCCGCGCCCGCAGCGCCCTCATTCGCGCGAACCCCGGCAGCAAGAAACACGCCACCTCGCCCACCCCACCCCAAACCCACCAGTTTCTCCCTCGGTGGCATGATTCGCCCCCCTCGACGGGTCCGTACAGATAGCGGCACCAGACACGCCGCGCACGCACCGTGGTAGGGGCGGGTCACCGACCCGCCCGCGTGGGACCAGCACCCGCACCGCTGATCGCCACTCGCATCACTGGCTGAGGAGGCTCCATGACCGCCTGCTATTTCCCCATCACCACCTGCTTAAAGTCCCCCCAGCATTGGGGGGACTTAGGGGGGCCTCCCCGCGCCCCAGCCGCCCGCATCGCCCCACCAGGGGAAGGCAGAAAAAAGTGAAAATGCAAAAACAAACCTACTTTTCATCGCGTAAGCGCGCATTCTCACTTACACGTAACTCGCTTACACACATACACACGGACGCACGGACGCACGGACGCACTGCCCCAAATTGCCCCCCCACGCCCCAACCCGGTAGAATGCCACACGCCGTCCCGCGCGCACCGCGCGACAGATGACGGCGTTACAACCTTCGCGGAGGAACAGGGTGACGAACCAGCAGCCCCGTCCATTGCGGGTCGGGATCGACATCGGCGGCACCTTCACCGACCTGATCGCCTTCGACGAGCGCACCGGCGCGCTCAGCATCGGCAAAGTCCTCACCACCCCCGGCGAACCGGCCCTCGGCGTCGAGACCGGCCTGATCGAGACCCTGGAGAACGCCAAGGAAGGCCCCGGCGCGATCGGCGGCATCATCCACGGCACCACCCTCGTCACGAACGCCCTGATCGAGCGCAAGGGCGCGACCACCGCCCTCCTCACCACCAAGGGCTTCCGCGACGCGGTCGAGATCCGCCGCGAGGGGCGCTACGACCTCTACGATCTCTTCCTGGAGATGCCCCCGCCCCTCGCGCCCCGCCGTCGCCGCCTGGAGGTGGACGAGCGCATTTTGGCCGACGGCAGCATCTACCAGCCGCTCGACCTCGCCCAGGTGCCCGCGCTCGTCGCCCGCCTGCGCGAACTCGGCGTCGAGGCCGTCGCCGTCTCGCTCCTCCACTCCTACCGCAACCCCGAGCACGAGCGGCAACTCGGCGCGGCGCTGGCCGAGCAGGCCCCCGAACTGATCGTCTCCCTCTCGTCCGACGTCGTCGCCGAGCTGCACGAGTACGAGCGCGCCTCCACCGCCCTCGCCAACGTCTACGTCCGCCCGCTCGTCGAGCGCTACCTGCGCGATCTCGAAGCGCGCCTCACCGACTTCACCGCCACCGACGGCCAGCCCGGCAACACCCCGCTCCTGATCATGCTCTCCAGCGGCGGCACCGCCACCGTCGAGACCGCGCGCCGCTTCCCGATCCGCCTGATCGAGTCCGGCCCGGCTGCCGGGGCGCTCGCCGCCTCGCACTACGGCACGCTGACTGGCCGCCCCGACCTGCTCTCCTTCGACATGGGCGGCACCACCGCCAAGGCCTGCCTGATCGACGGCGGCGAGCCGCTGGTCGCGCCCGACTTCGAGGTTGCCCGTGTCTACCGCTTCAAGCGGGGCAGCGGCCTCCCCGTGCGTGTCCCGGTGATCGAGATGATCGAGATCGGCGCGGGCGGCGGCTCGATCGCCCGCGTGGACAGCCTCGGCCTGTTGAAGGTCGGCCCCGACAGCGCCGGTGCCGAACCCGGCCCCGCCTGCTACGGGCGCGGCGGCACCCTGCCGACCGTCACCGACGCCGACCTCGTCCTCGGCTACCTCGACCCCGGCTTCTTCCTCGGCGGGCGCATGTCGCTCGACCGCGCCGCCGCCGAGCGCGCCATCGCCCCCGTCGGCGAGCGCCTGAACATGGACGTGACCGCCGCCGCCTGGGGCATCCATCAGGTCGTCAACGAGAACATGGCCGGGGCCGCGCGCATCCACGCCGTGGAGCGCGGCAAAGACCCGCGCAGCCGCGCCCTCTTCGCCTTCGGCGGTGCCGGGCCGGTCCACGCCTACCGTGTCGCCGAGATCCTGCGCTCCCCCGAGCTGATCGTCCCGCTCGGCGCGGGCGTCACCTCCGCGCTCGGCTTCCTCGTCGCGCCGCTCGCCTTCGACTACGTCCGCTCCTACCCCGCGCCCCTCGCCGACCTCGACTGGGCGCGCGTCAACGCCATCCTCGCCGAGATGACCGACGAGGGCGCGGACACGCTCGCCAGTTCCGGCGTCCCGCGCGGCGCGCTCAGCGTGCGCCGCACCGCCGACCTCCGCTATCGCGGCCAGGGGCACGAAGTCTCCGTGCCGCTCCCCGATGGCGAACTGACCGCCGCGTCCCTGGCGGCGCTCGAAGCCAACTTCGACACCGTCTATCGCAACCTCTACGGCCGCGTCGCCGAAGGCGTCGCGCTGGAAGCGGTCAGCTGGCGCGTCGTCGTCAGCGGCCCCCGCCCCGCCATCGACCTCCGCGCCCGCGACGAGGGTGGCACCGACATCGCCGCCGCCCTCAAAGGCTCGCGCTCGATCTACCTGCCCGAGCGCCACGGTTACGCCGACGTCCCGATCCTCGACCGCTACCGCCTCGGCCCCGGCGCGACCTTCCCCGGCCCCGCCATCATCGAGGAGCGCGAATCGACCACCATCATCGGCGGCGGCCAGGCCACCATCGACGAATTCCGCAACCTCGTCGTCGCCATGCCCGCGCACCAGTAGACCGTGGCCTGAAGACGGTGGACAGAGAGACACGGTGGCTCTCTCACGACTCACGACTCACGACTCACGACTATGATTGAGAAGGTCGGCATACAGGCGCTATGGATACTCCTCGTCGTGTGGATCTACTTCGTCGCGAAGTACTTCCTGCACTTCGACGTGCCCGCGCTGCTCGATACCGCCCTGATCATCGCCGGGATCGCCTCGGGACTCGCCGTCTTCCTCTGGCTTCTCCGCCAGTCGAAGCGGCTATGATCTCCCAGTTGTAGTCCGCCGCAGCGGACTTCGTGGCCGCAGGCCCTTAGCGCCGACTTCAGTCGGCGTCCACCCGGCGGCAGATGGAGCGAAGATGGCCATCGACCCGATCACCCTCGAAGTCCTCTGGAATCGCCTGATCGCCGTCGTCAACGAGCAGGCCGCCGCCCTGATGCGCACCTCGTTCACCACCGTCGTCCGCGAGTCGGGCGACCTCTCGGCGGGCGTCTTCGACCGGCGCGGCAACATGATCGCCCAGGCGGTCACCGGCACGCCCGGCCACATCAACTCGATGGCGACCTGCATCCATCACTTCCTCGCCGTCTACCCGCGCGATACCCTGCGCCCCGGCGACGTGCTGATCACCAACGACCCGCACAAGACCTCCGGCCAGCTCCACGACTTCACCGTGATCACCCCGGTCTTCGACGCGAACGGCCGACTGGTCGCCTTCTTCGGCTCGACCTGCCACGCGATCGACATCGGCGGGCGCGGCCTCGGCGCGGACGCCCGCTCGCTCTACGAGGAAGGTCTCTTCGTCCCGATTACCATGTGGCGTAAGGAAGGCAAGCCGAACGAGGAGCTGATCAAGATCTTGCGTGCCAACGTCCGCGAGCCGGATCAGGTGCTCGGCGACATCCACGCGCAGGAGGCCGGGAACGAGGTCGGCGGCGCGCGGCTGCTCGAATTCCTCTCCGAGTTCGGCCTGCCCGACATCGAGGACCTAGCCGACGAGATCATCGAACGCTCGGAGCGGGCGATGCGCGCGGCGATCGCCGCCGTGCCCGATGGCGTCTACACCAACACCGCCTACTGCGACGGCTTCGACGCCCCGCTGAAGCTCCAGGTGACGATCACCAAGCGGGGCGACGGCATGCAGGTCGATTGGACCGGCACCGACCCCGAGAGCCCGCGCGGCATCAACGTCGTCCTCAACTACACCCACGCCTACGTGACCTACGCGATGAAGTGCGCCCTCTGCCCGGAAGTGCCGAACAACGAGGGCTCCTTCCGCCCGGTCGAGGTCACCGCGCCCCCGGGCTGCCTGCTGAACGCCGTGCCGCCCGCGCCGGTCGCCGGTCGCCACGTCATCGGCCACTTCCTCCCCGGCATCATCTTCGGCGCGCTGGCCGAGGTGCTGCCCGACCGCGTCCTCGCCGAGGGCGCGGCGAACATCTGGGCCACCCAGATCACCGGCCGCCGCCCCGAGGGTGGCCCGCCCTGGACCTACGTCTGGTTCTCCTGCGGCGGTACTGGCGCACGCCCGACCAGCGACGGCCTGCACACCACCGCCTTCCCCTCCGGCGTGATGGGCGTCCATGTCGAAACCATCGAGACCCTCGCCCCGGTGATCGTCCACCGCCGCGAGATCAGCCGCGACTCGGGCGGCCCCGGACGCTGGCGAGGTGGCTGCGGTCAGGAGATGGAAGTCTCCTGCCGCACGGAGCTCCCCTGGACGATCGGCCCGATCTTCGACCGCACCCGCGTCCCCGCGCAGGGCTACTCCGGCGGCGGACCGGGCGGTCGCGGCGCGATCCGCATCACCGGCCCGAACGGCGCGACCCGCGAACTCGCCGACAAGTCCCAGGTGCTGCTCGCCCCCGGCGAACGTTTCACCCTGCAGCTCCCCGGCGGCGGCGGCTTCTACGCCCCCTTCGAGCGCGACCCCGCCCTCGTCCTCGACGACGTGCTCGACGAGTTGATCTCCCTCGACGCCGCCCGCGAGCAGTATGGCGTTGCCATCGACTCCGCTACCATGCGCGTTGATGAAACCGAGACCGCGTCGTTGCGCGGTGCCAGCAAGTAGGGTCGCCCGAATTCGCGACGCCACGCACCACAAAATCCAGCGCGGCAAGCCACGAGAGGCTTGCCGCGCTGCGTATTCTCCGGCGTTACTCCGAAACCCTCGCTAATGACCGTTAGACTGAGAGTACGCCATATCTCGATCCAGCGTGGCATCGGCCCACGAAACTGGATCGTTGAGCGGTTCGAGGTGGGTGAACACCGTCAACCCCGGAACCTCGCCGCGAATTTCGCGCTCGATCTTCTCCAGCAAGACATGGCCGTCCTGCACCGTCCATTCGCCCGGCACCAAAACATGCACCGACATGAACCGGCGCGAGCCCGCCTCGCGAGTGCGCAGGGCGTGGAACTGCACCCCGCTCGTTGCATAGCGTTCGATCACCGCGTCAATCCGCGCGCGTTCCTCCGCCGGCAACGCCGTGTCGAGCAGACCAAGCGCCGATCGGCGCACCAGTTGGACGCCAGACCAGACAATATTTGCCGCGACGAGGAGGGCGATCACCGGGTCAAGCCGCTCCCATCGCGTCATCGCGACCGCGGCCACTCCGACGATAACCCCAACCGAGGTCCACACATCGGTCATCAGGTGCTTGGCGTCGGCTTCCAGCGTAATGGAGCGATATTCGCGCCCAGCCCGCCGCAAGCGCACGGCCACACCGAGATTGATCAGCGAGGCAAGCACGGAGACTGCCAGACCAATTCCGAGTTGTTCAATCGGCTGCGGATGCACGAGCCGGTCGATCGCGGCGTAGGCGATGCTCGCGGCGGCGAGTAGGATCAGCCCACCCTCGATGCCACTGGCGAAGTACTCGGCTTTCTCATGTCCGTAGGCGTGCTCGTCGTCCGGTTCCTGATGGGCCACCGTGAGCGCGATCAGCGCGACGATGGCTGCGACGAGATTAACGATCGATTCGAGGGCATCGGAAAGCAACCCCACCGATCCGGTGAGAGCATAAGCTCCGGCTTTGAGCCCGATCGTCAAAATGGCGGCGGCAATCGAAAGTCAGGCGAATCGGGCGAGGGGTACGCGCTGCATGTTCATGCGCGAAGCGTAGCAGGCGGCTTGCTATGGGACAAGGCTACACCAGAAGCCTAGTATGGACCACCCCTTGACGTATCCTGGTACTTTCGAGAAGAATACAGATGTAACAATTGAAGATGTTCGTATGGGCGAATATGAGGACGGTGGCGTCCCAATCCGAGGAGAAGGGAAAAGCGATGCGAGTGTCCAGGCGACAATTTCTGGCCGTAGCGAGTGTACTTTCGGCGCAAGCCTTGCTCGCCGCCTGTGGCGGGACCGCAACGAATACCCCGGTGCCGTCGTCCGCTCCGGCCTCGACCGCGCCAGCCAGCGCGGCACCAGCCGTTAGTGCTGCACCGAGCGCCGCCCCGAGCACGGCTGCCGCAGCCTCGGCTGCTCCGGCGAGCGCGGCGGCGGCAAGTGCTGCGGCTGCTGCGACCCCGGCGGCCAGCTCCGCCCGGCCCTCTGCTGCGGCTGGCAGTGCCGCCGCGAGTGCCGCCACCCCGACGCGCGCGGCGTCGCCGGTGGTAGTCGGGACGCCGCGCCTGAATACGAATGTGAAGCTGACGTTCTACAACGCGCAGCACGAGAACCAGGTCGGGGGGCTGCTGGACGGCTTCACCAAGGAGGCCGGTATCCAGGTCGAGGTCCGCTCGGGCCGCGACTTCGACCTCGCTAACCAGCTCGTGCAGGAGGGTGCCTCCTCCCCTGCCGATGCTTTCATCACCGAGAACTCCCCGGCGATGCAGCTCGTCGCCGCCAAAGGCCTCTTCGCGCCGATACCCAAGGATATCCTGGCGCAGGTTCCGGCCAGGTTCTCACCCACCACCGGCGATTGGATGGGGATGGCCGGCCGCTCCACCGTCTTCGTGTACAACCCCTCGAAACTCCCGGCCGCCAACCTGCCAGTCTCGATCATGGACCTTGCCAACGCCACCTGGAAGGATAAATTTGGCATCGCACCCTCTGGTGCCGACTTCCAGGCGATCGTCAGCGCCGTCGTCGCGCTGAAGGGTGCGGATGCTGGTCTCGCCTGGTTGAAGGGCCTGAAAGCGAACGCCAAGATCTACACCGGCAACGGTGCGATCATGCGCGCCGCCAACGCGGGCGAGATCCAGGGCGGGATCATTTATCATTACTACTGGTACCAGGATCGGGCCGACACCGGGGCCAACAGCAAGAATGTCGAGTTGCACTTCTTCAAGAATCAGGACCCGGGCGGTTTCTTCAGCATCTCCGGGCTGGGCATGCTGAAGTCGAGCAAGTACCCGAACGAGACGCAGGCACTCTTGCGCTACATCACCGGTAAGGCTGGCCAGCAGACCCTGGCGAATGGCAATTACTCGCTGGAGTACACGTTGAATCCCGACGTGCCGCTGAATCCGAAGCTGAAGCCGATGAATGAGCTGAGCATCCCCGATGTGGACATCGCCAAGCTCAATGGACCGCAGGTGATCGATCTGATGCAGCAGGCTGGCCTACTCTGAACACGACCAGTCTCGGCGGGCGAGGCGCGCAGCATGCCGCCGACGCAGTGTCCAGGTTTCCGAAGGGTGGTGCGGGGTGGCGACGCCCCGCACCACCCTCACTGGCGTTGGTGGCGGGCATCCTTGTCGCCCTCCTTGCCCTCATCCCCTTCTTCTTCATCGTCGCCGAGAGCATTCAGACCGATTGGGCTACGATGTCGCGGCTGCTCTTCCGGCCGCGCATGGGAGAGCTCGCCAGCAATACGGTGCGCCTGATCGCCGCATCGCTGCCGCTGTGCGCGATCATCGGCGTCGGGGCGGCCTGGCTCACCCAGCGGACGATGCTGCCCGGGCGGCGCGTCTGGAACTTCCTGCTGGTTGCGCCGCTCGCCGTGCCGGCGTTTGTCAACAGCTTTGGCTGGGTCACCTGGTTTGGGGAGAAAGTGGAGGGGTATGGCGGGGCGGTCGTGATCGTCACGCTCTCCTATTTCCCGCTCGTCTACCTCCCCGTCGCCGCCGCGCTGCGCGGCCTCGACCAGGCGCTGGAGGAGAGCGCGCGTGCCCTGGGGCATGGTCCCGGGCGAACCTTCCTGCGCGTGACGTTGCCGCAGTTGCGACCGGCCCTCTTTGGTGGGCTCCTCCTCGTTGCACTCCACCTGTTGGCGGAGTTCGGCGCGCTGGAACTGCTGCGCTTCCCGACCTTCACCGTGGCGATCTTCGAGAGCTACCAATCGACGTTCAATGGTCCTGCCGCAACGTCCCTGGCGGGCGTGCTGGTGCTCAGTTGTCTGCTCTTGCTGCTGCTGGAAGTGCTCTTGCGCGGGCGGGTGCGCTACGCGCGCATCGGCGCGGGGGTGACGCGGCAGGTGACGCCGGTTCGGCTCGGGCTCGCCACGCCGTTCGCGCTGCTGGCGCTGGCGGCGCTGCTCGGATTGGCGCTCGGGGTGCCGCTCGTCAGCCTGGGGCGCTGGCTGGTGATCAGCCGCACGACCGCGTTCCCGCTTGGCGAACTGGCTTCCGTGACCATGCGGTCGATCGGGTTGGGGTTGCTGGGGGCGCTGGTTACAACCGCGCTGGCGCTGCCGGTGGTCTGGGTGGCGGTGCGGCGCGGCGGTTGGCTGGCTTTCCTGGTCGAGCGCAGCACCTATCTCGGGCACACGTTGCCGGGGATCGTGGTGGCGCTGGCGCTGGTGACGTTCGGGATTCGCTACGCGCGCCCGATCTACCAGACAACCGCGCTGCTCCTGATCGCCTACGCGATCCTCTTCATGCCGCTGGCGGTCGTCAGTATTCGGGCCGCGTTGGTGCAGGTACCGCCGTCGCTCGATGAGGCGGCGCGGGCGCTCGGGGCGCGTCCGCTGGCCGTCTTCTGGCGCGTGACGCTGCCGCTGCTGGCGCGGGGCCTTGGCGCGGGGGGGACGCTCGTCTTCCTGGCCGTCATCACCGAGTTGACGGCGACGCTACTGCTCGCGCCCACGGGCACCGTGACGCTGGCGTCGCGTTTCTGGAGCCGCACCAATGACATCGCCTATGGTGCCGCCGCGCCCTATGCTTTACTGATGATTGTCCTCTCCGCTCCGACGACGTTGCTGCTGACGCGCGATGCGCGGAGGGCGCAATGAGCGCGGTGCTGATCGAGGGGTTGGGCAAGGCCTTCGGCGCGGTCACCGTGCTGGACGGCGTTGACCTGCGCATTCCTACGGGAAGCCTGACGGTCATCCTCGGCCCGTCCGGGTGCGGCAAGACGACCCTCCTGCGCCTGATCGCCGGATTCGACCGCCCGGATCGGGGCACGATCGCCATCGATGGCCAGATGGTGTGCGATGCGCGCACCTACCGCCCCCCGGAGCGCCGCCGGATTGGCTATGTTGCGCAGGAGGGGGCGCTCTTCCCGCATCTTTCGGTGGCGGAGAACATCGGGTTCGGGCTGAAGGGTGGCGCGAGCCGGAACCGGGCGCGGATCGCCGAGTTGCTCGCCCTGGTGGGACTCGATCCCGACCTGGCGAAGCGCCAGCCGCACCAGGTTTCGGGCGGGCAGCAGCAGCGGGTCGCACTCGCCCGCGCGCTCGCGCCGGAGCCGCGCGTGGTGCTGCTGGATGAGCCGTTTTCCGCGCTCGATGCCGGACTGCGCGAGGGGACACGAATCGCGGTGGCGGAGGCGCTCACCGCCGCCGGGACGACCGCCGTGCTGGTGACGCACGACCAGGGGGAGGCGCTGTCGCTCGGCACGCAGGTCGCGGTGATGCGCGGCGGGCGGTTGGCGCAGGTCGGACCCCCGGCGACGCTCTACTCCGACCCGGTCGATCGCGAGATGGCAACCTTCCTCGGCGACGCGGTGCTGCTGCCTGCGACCGTGCGCGGCGGTCGGGCAAGCTGTGCCCTTGGCCTTTTTGCGCTCCGCACGCCCATTGCGGACGGGCCGGCCGAGGTCATGCTGCGCCCGGAGCAGATCGCCGTTGCGCCCGCCGGGTCGAGTGGCGTCGCGGCGGAGTTGCTCGGTTGCACCTACTACGGGAAGGATGCCGCGCTCCGCCTCCGGTTGGTCGATGCCGATGCGATAATCACCGCGCGCATCCCCGGCCACGCGCTGCCGACCGCCGGTGAGGTGGTGGCGGTCAGCGTGAATGGCCCGGTGGTGGCATACCCGCGATAACCCGGCACAAACGAGCACATTGCGAGGGAGGGGCGTCGTGGAGATACGTTTCGACGGCAAGCGGGCGCTTGTCACCGGGGCGGGCAAGGGGATCGGGCGCGAGATCGCGACATTGCTGGCGGAGTGCGGGGCGCAGGTGGTGGCGGTCGGGCGTACGGCGGACGATCTGGCGACGCTGGCGGCGGAGACCGGGGCGGAGACAATTGTGGTGGAGCTGGCCGATCCAGTCGCGGCGCGCGAGGCGGCGGAACGGGCCGGACCGATCGATCTGCTCGTCAACAACGCCGGGATCACGATCCTGCAGCCCTTCCTCGATGTGACGACCGAGGCGTTCGACGCGATCATGGCGGTCAATGTGCGTGCGGTGCTGGTGATGTCGCAGGTAGTAGCGCGCGGGATGATCGCGCGCGGGCGGGGTGGGGCGATCGTCAACCTGTCGTCGCAGGCGTCGCAGGTGGCGCTGGCCGATCACGCGGCCTATTGCGCCTCGAAGGGGGCGCTCGACCAGCTGACGCGGGTGATGGCGCTGGAGTTGGGGCCGCACCAGATCCGGGTGAACGCGGTCAACCCGACGGTGACGCTGACGCCGATGGGCGCGCTGGCCTGGGGCGATCCGGTGAAAGGGGACCCGATGAAGGCCAAGATCCCGCTCGGGCGCTTCGCCTTCCCGCGCGACGTGGCGCACGCAGTCGCCTACCTCCTCAGTGACCAGGCCGACATGATCCACGGGGTGATGTTGCCGGTTGATGGCGGGTTTTTGGCGACGTAGGGCGGTGGGTCGGTGCGTCAGTGCATCAGTATGTAGGTAGATCAGAACGGAAGCACGGACGCACGAACGCACGGACGCACGGGCAAACGGAGGCGAGCGTGAGCGAGCGGCACGGCGTGGCGGTGCTGGGAGCGCCGAAGGGGGCGCGATTCTCGTTCGGGGGGCCAATCGGCGAGCGGCTGGCGGCGAATGTGCGCAACTGGTTGCTGGTGGCCCCGGCGGCGAATCCGGCGATGCTGCAGATGTTGCGCGACCGCGACCGCACCCCGGCGCGGGAGTTGGTGCCGTGGGCGGGGGAGTTCGCGGGCAAGTACCTGATATCGGGGGTGCAGGCGCTGCGGATCACGCCTGAGCGGCGGCTCCGGGCGACTTTGCGCGCCTTCGTGGCCGACCTGATCGCCTGCCAGGACGAGGATGGCTATCTCGGGCCATTCCCGCGCGACCGGCGGATGGTGGGGCCGAAGCTGTGGGATCTCTGGGGGCAGTATCACTGCATGCTCGGGTTGCTGCTCTGGTATCGGGAGACTGGTGATAAGCGGGCGTTGGCCGCTTGCCGTCGCTGCGCCGACTACTTCTGCGCCTACTTCCTCGATGGCGGGCGGCGGGTGCTGGAGGCTGGCTCGGAGGAGATGAACGAGTCGTCGGCGCACATTTTTGCGCTGCTCTACCAGGAGACGGGGGAGGCGCGCTACCTGGAGTTGCTGCGCGCGATTGAGCGCGACTGGGAGGAGCCACCTTCCGGCGATTACGTGCGCGCGGCGCTGGCCGGGCGGGCGTTCTACCAGACGCCGAAGCCGCGCTGGGAAAGTTTGCACAGTATCCAGGCGATCGCCGATGTGGACCTGATCACCGGTGAGGAGCGGTACCGGCGGGCGTTCGAGCAGATGTGGTGGAGCATCGCGGAGTTCGACCGCCATTCGACCGGGGGCTTTACGTCGGGCGAGCAGGCGACGGGCAACCCGTACGATCCGGGCGCGATCGAGACCTGCTGCACGATCGCCTGGATGGCGATGACGATCGACCAGTTGCGGCTGACGGGTGATTCGCGGGCGGCAGATGAGCTGGAGATCGCCACCTGGAACGCGGTGCTCGGGGCGCAGAATGCGGATGGGCGCTGGTGGACCTACAACACGCCGATGGATGGCGAGCGGCGGGCGTCGGCGCACGACATCGTCTTCCAGGCGCGGGCGGGGAGCCCGGAGTTGAACTGCTGCTCGGTGAATGGGCCGCGCGGGCTGGGGATGCTGTCGGAATGGGCGGTGATGGTGGCCGGTGATGGCCTCGCGCTGAACTACTATGGTCCGGGGACGCTTGCCGTGCCGCTCGCCTCGGGCAACGTGGTGCGGCTGGAGCAGGAGACGGCGTACCCGCTCGCCGGGCGGATCGTGTTGCGGGTGACGCCTGACAGGGCTGAGCGATTTGCCTTGCGGCTGCGGATACCGGGCTGGTCGCGCGCCACGGCGGTCGCGCTGAATGGTGAGCGGCAGGCTGGGGTGTGGCCGGGGACCTATCTAATGCTGGAGCGCGAGTGGCGGGCGGGGGATACGCTGGAGATCGCGCTTGACGAGGCGGTCTGGCTGTGGCCGGGGGAGCGCGAGGCGGCGGGGAAGGTGGCGCTCTACCAGGGGCCGATCCTGCTGGCGTATGACCCACGCTTCGATGCGTATGACCCGACCGAGCTGCCTGCGCTTGACCTGGCATGTGCGCCGGAGGCGCTGGAGGTGGATTCGCCCGCGCCGCGCCCGCTGCTGCTGCGGCGCTTTGCGACGGTGGGTGGTGGGAGCATCGCGCTGTGCGACTTTGCCAGCGCGGGGGCGGCGGGGAATCGCTATGTCTCCTGGTTGCCCGCGCCGGGGCTGGGGGCGGTGCCGTTCGGGCGCGACAATCCCTGGCGGATGGCCGGGCCTGCGCTGTCGCGATAAGGAGCAGCCGTTAGAAAGAAGTGCGGCCCCGGCGCGAGACGCGCCGGGGCCGCACTGTGTGTGGCGTTGCTGGTGCTGGCTACTCCGTCACCTCGACGCCGCTGCCTGCGGTCACGTCGCCGATGGGCCAGAGCGCGACTTTCTCGCGGGAGAAGGCGGCTTCCAGGGCGGCGGCGCGGCTGGCGGGGAGGCTGAGCAGGAGGCCGCCGGAGGTTTGCGGGTCGTGCAGCAGGTCGTTGAGCGACTGGCGCAGGCCGGTGTGGAGGCGCACGCCGTGCGCGCCGAGGGAGGCGAAGTGGCTGCGGTTGCGCCCCACGCCGCCGGGGACGAAGCCGAGTTCGGCGTATTCGTGCGCACCGGAGAGGAAGGGGATCGCCTCGACCGAGATGCGCAGGCAGACGCCGCTCTTCTCGGCCATCTCCGCCGCGTGGCCGACCAGCGCGAAGCCGGTCACGTCGGTGCAGGCGTTCACGCCGACTTCCTGGGCCAGCTGCGCGGCCTGGCGGTTCAGCTTGAGCATCGAGGCGACCGCCTCGGCCAGGTGCTCCTCGGCAACGGCTTCGCGCTTGAGGGCGGTGAGGACGATGCCGGTGCCGATCGGCTTGGTCAGGTAGATGCGGTCGCCGACCTGCGCGCCCGCCTTGGTCAGGATGCGGTCGGGGTGGATGGTGCCGGTGACGCAGACGCCGTACTTCGGCTCGGGGTCGGTGACGGTGTGGCCGCCCGCGATCACCGCGCCGACCTCGGCCATCTTGGCGGCACCACCCGCGAAGATGCGGCCGAGCAGCTCGGCGGGCAGATCCTCGGGCCAGGCGGCGATGTTGAGGCCGAGGGTGACCTCGCCGCCCATCGCGTAGACATCGCTCATGGCGTTCGCCGCCGCGATGGCCCCGTAGGTGTAGGGGTCATCCACGACCGGCGGGAAGAAGTCGACGGTCTGGATGAGGGCCAGGTCGTCGCGTAGCTTGAAGACGGCCGCGTCGTCGCTCGTCTGGAGCCCGACCAGCAGATTGGGATGTCCGATTGCGGCTAAGGGGCGCAGAACCTGCGCCAGGGTCCCGGGACCCATCTTGGCCGCTCAACCAGCGCAAGAGGCCAGCGTTGTCAGCCGGATCTCGTCGCGTGATTGCATGATCCTCCTGCCTCTCCAGCCCGCTGGATGAGGAAATAGACGTTCGGACAAGGTACGATCGTCACGGTCAATCCTATGTTGCGACGATAACCGCTGTCAATACGACGAAACTCCCATCTTCGGCGGTCTGTCCGGATGGTGCGGGCGCGTGGTGCCTGCTCTTCGATGGGCAATAGTGGTGCAAATAGATTGCATAACCTTGACAATGCTGTGCGAGGCTGCTACACTGTCGTCAGTACCGGAGGGTCGGCAACAACTGAATGTGATCGGTTCCCCTGGCGCATCCCAATGCCGACCCTCCGGTCTTCTCCCTTCTCCACCAAGCTCTCCATTGCTGACAATGGAATATGCAGAACCTGGCGACGCTTCATTGGCGTGGCTCTACTTGACGTACATGTGTTGAGTGTGGGGGGAAAGTAGGTTTGTTTTTCCGTTTTTAACTTTCTCCTTCTCCTTCTCCGGGTGTGAGGTGGGGTGTGGAGCGAGGCCCCCCTATATCCCCCCAATCCTGGGGGGACTTTGGGCGGTGGCGGGGAGCGTGGGCGGTCATCATGATACCTCCGGTCGAAGAGTAAGGTGTGGGCTGGGCGGTGCTGCCTTTGCGGTGAATGGCCGCTATCTCTACGGACCCGTCGAGGGGGGTGAACCGTGCCACATTCACCGAGCTTGCTTGGAGAAGACAGATGAGCAGCAGTGGAAACGCGGACGACATAGGGCAACTACTTGCCGATCTCGGCGGGCGAGGATTCCTAGTGGGCACTGTAGCAGAGTTGCCCCAACGACACCGGCGCTATACGGAAGCTATCCCGGTCCTGCTGCATTGGCTCCCCAAAATAGCCGACTCCAATAGTAAGCTGGACATTGTGCAGGCAGTCGCCGTCCGCTGGGCGCGACCATCGCCTGTGGGTGCGCTGGTCGATGAGTATCGTCTTGCCGCTGGCGATCCTACACTCCAGTGGATGCTCGGCGATGCGCTTTCCAGAGTCGCGGATGAGCATCATTTCGAGGAGATTGCGGCGCTGGCCAAGCATAGGCGGTACGGGAAGGCGCGCGAAATGGTCGTCGTCGCCCTGGGCAACATGCATGATGATAGGGCAGTGACACTACTGCTGGAATTGCTGGGTGATGAGGAGGTGGCTGGGCACGCGGTTATCGCGCTCGGCAAGCTCCGGGCGCAGGAGGCGCGAGGTGCCGTCGAGGCAGTCCTGGCTCACCCCAAAGCCTGGGTCCGAACGGAAGCGAAACGAGCACTGGCAAAGATCGAACGCGCAAGCCGTCAAGGCAGAGTGGTCGGCAACGAAGGCTGACGCTCGATTCTGACAATTCGGTTGCGTTTTCTACCGAGATCCGACACCAACACCAATTTCGGCGCGAACTTCAACGGCTGACGGCGGTGGGCGCGTTTTCGGCTGCGCTGGCGACCGGGGCTGTCGCGGTTGGGGTGAGGGGGAGGGTGAAGGTGAAGGTGGAGCCATGGGTGGGGCCGGGGGAGGTGGCCCAGAGGTGGCCGCCGTGGCGTTCGACGATTTCGCGGGAGATGTAGAGGCCGAGGCCCATGCCGTGGCGGAAGTCGTCGGCGGGGATGGTGTCGGTGTTGGTGCGGTGGAAGCGGTCGAAGATGGCGGGGATCAGCACGCCCGCCGCGCCAGGGTGCGCAGGCGACCCATGCTGACATAGCCGAGGTCGCACAGCAGCAGCGCCCCGGCGGGGCGGGCGGCGGCGCCGCCGCGTCGCTCTCCCGCCCGCGCACGCACCAGGTCCAGCGCGCCGGTGGTCAGGTCCCAGCGCGCCTGCACCTTCAGCGCCGCCTGCGTGTTGGTCGCCACCCGGCCCCCGCAGCCGGCGGCCGCCGCCAGCGCGTCGGGCAGGGCGATGGTGGTGCTGTCCCAGGCGTAGACGCGGAACCGGCAGCAGCGGCACGGCGACTGGGCGCGCGGCCAGCGCCTCGCGGCAGCGCCGCGTCGAGCACCCGCTTGAGGCAGTCGGCCGCCGCCGGGGTGAAGGCCAGCCCCTGGCGGCTGATCCCGACCCCGCACAAGGCCCCGGTTGGGCAGCGCGCTCGGCTGGCGTCGGGCTGCCCCAGCCGCCCAGGGCGCAGATCTGCACGAACCGGGGCCGGTCAACTTGCTGCGGCGCTGGACGAAGCGCTGTCGCGCGCCTGCGCGGCGACGGTGGTCAGCAGCGGTTGCACGGTGCGGCCAGCGATGCGACACTCACCATCGGGGGCACCCTGCGGTAGCCGGTGGTCCCAACACCCACCAGTCTGCCGTGGCCCCCTTTCCACCCCCGGCGAGGCCGCGCTTCGCTTGACGCGTATGGGGCGTTCATTTGATCGCCCCAGATACGGACCCGACGAGGGAAATCTGCCGGTTGGGGAAGATTGATCGGGCAGGGTTGTTGTAGGTTGAGGGGTTGGGACTGGGCCGCGTTGGGTGTCCAGGTGTTACAATCGTCGGCTTGCCAGGGGATGGATGTGGAGGGGATGGGAGCAGCATGGCGCAGCAGCCATTGTCGGGGATCCGGGTGCTCGATCTGACGCGGGTGATGACCGGGCCGTATTGCACGATGATGCTCGGCGACATGGGGGCCGACATCGTGAAGGTCGAGATTCCGGGCAAGGGGGACGATACCCGGCCGTGGGGGCCGCCGTTCATGGGCGGCGTTGACCAGTACGACGCGTCGGGTGAGAGCGCCTATTTTCTCAGCATCAACCGCAACAAGCGCAGCATCACGTCAATATGAAGGATGAGCGCGGCCGGAAGATCGTGGAGCGGCTGGCCGCGTCCGCCGATGTGGTGGTGGAGAACTTCGCGCCGGGCGTCGCCGCGCGCCTCGGGGTTGGTTACGAGGCGATCAAGGCGCTGAAGCCGGATGTGGTCTATTGCTCGATCTCCGGGTTCGGGCAGGATGGCCCGGGGTTTGACCGCACCGCCTACGACATCATCGTGCAGGGGATGTCGGGCATGATGAGCATCACCGGGCCGGAAGGGGGCATGCCGACGAAGATGGGCGTGCCGATCGCCGACATGACGGCCGGGATGTTCGCGGCCTTCGCGGTGGTCAATGCTGCTGCACCGCGAGCGGACCGGCGAGGGGCAGTACATCGACAACTCGATGCTCGGGAGCCAGGTGGCGTTGCTGGTCTATTACGCGGTCGGCTATTTCGCGACCGGGCAGGCGGCGACGCGCCAGGGGAACCGGCACCAGACGGTGGTGCCCTACGATACGTTCAAGACGGGCGATGGCTACGTGAACCTGGCGATCGGGAATGACCGGCTCTGGGGGCGCTTCTGCGAGGCGTTCGGGCTGGCCGAGGCGGCGAGCGATCCGCGCTTCGCGTCGAATGCGTCGCGCATGGCGAACATGGTGCCGCTCTACGAGGTGATGAACGGGGCATTGAGCCAGTTCACGACCGCCGAGGTGATGGCGAAGCTGGATGCGCTCGGCGTGCCGGCCGGGCCGATCAGCACGGTCGATCAGGTCTTCGCGAATCCGCAGACGCTGCACCTGGGGCTGAAGCTGCCGATGCAGCACCCGACGGTACACGATCTGCATACCCGGGCTTCCCCTATCGGCTGGGGGGCACGCCGTGCGAGGTGCGGATGCCACCGCCGCTGCTCGGCGAGCACACGGATGAGGTGCTGGCGGAGTTGGGGTATAGCGCGGAGGAGATTGCGGAGCTGCACGCGGAGGGGGCGGTCTGAAGCGAGTGACGAGTAACGAGTAACGAGTAACGAGTAACGAGGGGATTGGTCCCTGGGGGTGAGATGCTGGCGGAACTGGCGCAGGTGCGGGTGTTTGAGCACTCGGTGGGGCGGGTGGTGGCGCTGCCGGGTGGGGTTGCGGTGGCGGTTGGGCTGACGGTGCGGCTGGAGACGCCGGGGGAGTGTTGCGCCGACGTTGCTTCGACGCTGGCGTTCAGCTATGACCCGCCATTGCCGGATGATGTGGCGGTGCGGCTGGATGACCGGCTGTACGATGGGATCTATGCGGGGTTGGCGGAGGCGCCGGGGGCGATGCCGCCGGGGCGGCTGAAGGTGGCGATCACGGGGTTCCGGAGTGAGCCGCCGCTGTTGGAGCTGGTCAGCCCGCCGAACTGGGCGCGGATCGGGGCGCTTGGGGAGGCGCTTGGCGAGCTGTCGGCGGAGGCGTTTCTGGCGGCGTGGGGGAGATGCGGCGGGAGGTGGAGCCTCACCCCCGCCGCCTGCGGGCGCACCCCCTCTCCCGCGAGAGAGGGGGAAGTCAAGCGAAAGTCGGTGGCTTGTTCCTCAGCGGTTGAAGAGTGCGATGTGCGATGAGGAGGCCAACATGGTGGGGCAGGGGCCGCGATGGCGGGGCAGTTTGAGCAGGTGGTAGCGGAATCACTGAAGTGGTCGAGGGCTTGTCCGTCGAGCAGTGGGTAACGCTTTGCCCGGATGAGGGGCGCACGGTGGGGGTGCTCGCGCGTCACGTCGCTGCGAGCATTCCGTTTGAGATGGCATACTTCCGCAAATTCGCCGCAGGACATCAGCCCGCGCTCATCACCCTTGCGGATCTCCATGCGCAGAATGCGGCCGATGCGGACGAGTGGGCGAATTGTACGAAGGATGAGGTGCTGCCGCTCTTGCATAGTTACGCGGCAGCGGCAGCGGCCGAGATTCGCCAGTGGGACGACGAACAATTCTTGCAGGTAGGGATGTGTGTCCAAGGGGGGCCGACGAGGACAGTCGAGCAATGGATCGATCGCACCCTCTGCGGCCATATCCGGGATCATCTCCAAAGCACTCGGGTGACGCTTGCGCTTGGCTGAGTCGTGGATTCTCGCTTGGATGGGCGTAGAGTGGAGCAGGCATGAAGCTGCACTATTATCCTGAAACTGACTCCCTCCACATTGCGTTGAAGCCCGATCCAAGTGTCGATTCGCGCGAGGTCGCCGACGGTATTGTGTTGGACATTGATGCCGATGGGAACCCGGTTGGTATCGATATCGATGGCGCTTCGCAGCGACTTGACCTGTCCAGCCTGGAAGCAACCGCCTTGCCTTTGGCGACGACAGCAGCGTAGCTTGATCGACAGCACAATTGGGGAGAGTGGGGATGGCTACTATCAACCTCTATGGGCAGGCCGGGGCGAATGTGCTGCGGTCGGCGCACGCGGAGTTCCGGGTGACGGATCTGGGGGCGGCGCGGCATTTCTATGTGGATCTGCTGGGGTTTGTCGAGACGGAGCGCACGGCGGATGCGCTCTATTTGCGGGGGCTGGAGGAGCGGGAGCACCATAGCCTGATTCTGCGCAAGGCGGCGTCGCCGGGGCTGACGCACATGGCGTATCGCGTGGCCGATCCGGGCGATCTGGACCGGCTGAGCGACCGCTTCGCGGCGTTGGGGCTGCCGCAGCGGTGGGTCGAGGATGGGGAGGAGCTGGCGCAGGGGCGGGCGTTGCGGGTGCAGGACCCGGCCGGGTTGCCGGTCGAGTTCTATCACGCGATGGCCCCGGCGGAGCGGCTGTTGCAGCGGTTCGATCTCTATCGCGGGTCGCACATCATGCGGCTCGATCATTTCAACTGCCAGGTCTCGCAGATTGAGCCGATCTTCGACTTCTACACGCGGGAATTGGGCTTCCGGCTGACCGAGTATACGGAGACGGAGGAGGCCGAGCCGCGCAAGTGGGCGACCTGGCTGCACCGCAAGGGGAACGTCCACGACCTCGCGCTGATGAATGGGCGGGGGCCACGCCTGCACCACGTCGCGTTCTGGCTGCCGGATGCGCTGGCGGTGCTGCGCACCTGCGACATCCTGGCGGGGGCGCGGATGCACGAGGCGATCGAGCGGGGGCCGGGGCGGCACGGGATTTCCAACGCCCTGTTCCTCTACCTGCGCGATCCCGATGGCAACCGGCTGGAGTTCTATTCGAGCGATTACCTGACGGTCGATCCCGACCTCGAGCCGATCCGCTGGAGCATCAACGACCCGCGCCGCCAGACCTTCTGGGGGCACACCGCGCCGCCTTCCTGGTTCGACGAGGCGTCGCCGGTGGAGTCGATCTTCGACGGCAGTTTCGTGGAGCAGGCGGACGGGCAGTTGCAGGATCGGCCGCAGTTTGTGACGTAGTTGCAGGTTGCAGGTTGGCAAGTTGCAAGTTCGAGAAACCTGGAACCTGCCAACCTGCAACCTGCAACTGTCGCGCCGGGGTGCGTCGTGAGGGCATTCGCCTTCTTGCGGAGGCTTGTAAGGGAGTGCCGGGACGACGATATCTTCGGCCTGGCGGCGGAGATGGCCTACTGGGTCGTCTTCTCGCTCTTCCCGTTCTTCATCTTCCTGGCGGCCCTCACCGGGATTGTCGGGCGCATCGTCGGGTCGGACGATCTGCTCGCCAACATCATGAATAATCTCTACAGCTCGCTCGATTTCTCCACCGCCGAGACGCTGCGCAAGCCGCTGAACGAGGTGCTGTCGCCGAATGGCGGCGCGCTCTCGGTGAGCGCGGGCGTGAGCGCGCTGTTCGCGCTGAATACCGCGTCGGGTGCGATGGGCACGGCGATGAAGGCGTGCAACCGGGCGTATGGGGTCAGGGAGACGCGCAACTTCGCGGCGCAGAAAGTGCGGGCGCTCGCGTTCACGGTGCTGCTGACGGTCTCGCTGATCGGGGGCACGCTGCTGCTCTCGTTCGGGGGGCACCTCGTGCGCCTCTTCCGCCTTGGTGCGAATGCGTCGATGGGACTGACCTGGCTGCGGCTCGGCGGCGGCCTGGTCGGGATCGTGCTCGGCTTCGCGCTGCTCTTCTGGAAGGGGCCGAACTTGCGGCAGCCCTTCCGCTGGGTCTTCCCCGGCGTGGGCGTCGCCACGGTCGGCTTGCTCGCGCTGGGCTACCTCTTCAGCACCTACCTCCGACTCTTCGCGGTGGAGAATTTCAACCGAACTTACGGCACGATCGGCGGGATCGTGCTCTTCCTCTTCCTGGTGCGCGTGGCGAGCGTGATCGTCCTGGTGGGGGCGGAGATTAATGCCGAGATCGCCAGGGAGCAGGGGGTGCTGGTGCCGATGGTGCGCGCTCAGGATGTGGAGGCGGAACCAGCCAACTCGGCGAGCACGAATGAGCCGACCTTGCGCGGTCGCTTGCGGGCGCTGCGCGACCGGCGCTCGCCGCGCTGAATCGCGTGGTGAGCTGGTTTAGGGTGAATTTGGCGATGATGATCGTTGTCTATACAACAATTGTTGAGTCGGGAAGCCTTGTTTTGCGGCGGCGTGTGGTACAATCGCGCGGGGAATCAGCCGTTCGTACAATTCGTGTCGCTCGCGGCTGGTTGGTATGTTCTCAGGAAAGGGGGATCTCATGGCGGACATCAGCAAGATCGTGGACAAGGCACATGAGGGTTCCGAGTTCTCGGCGCTTGCGGACGCTCCGGTGGATGCGTTGCAGGGGCTCTCGGCGGGGGATGCGGCGGCGCTGAAGGCGGCGCTGAACATCAAGACCATCCGCGACCTGGCGACGAACAAGTATGTGCTGCGCGCCCAGGCGATCGTCAATCTGGCGTAGTTCGGGCAGGCGTTGCGCAAAACAGGCGGCGGTCGGGGAACTTCCCGACCGCCGCCTGTTTTTATTGCCACCAGGAACGGCGGCGGGGTTCCTCGCTGGGAGGCAAGTAGGGCGAGTCGTTGAAGTCGTCGTAGCCGAGTTGCTCGGCGGCTTCGGCGACGTGGCGCAGGGCGACGCGCAGGTCGTCGGCCTCGTCGATGCGGTCGGCGACGATCGCCTCGCGGATGGCGAGCACCGTCGCCTGGCGGCAGAGTCCGGCGATGTCGGCACCGCTGCGCCCCTCGGTCTCGCGGGCGATCAGGCGGAAATCGACGTCGTTGGCCAGCGGGCGGTCGCGCAGGTGGACCGCGACGATCGCCTCGCGCGTGGCGAAGTCGGGCAAGGGGAGCTCGATCGTCAGGTCGAAGCGGCCGGGGCGGAGCAGGGCGGGGTCGAGCAGGTCGGCGCGGTTGGTCGCGCCGAGAACGATGACGCCGTGCATGTCGTCCAGGCCGTCGAGTTCGGTCAGGAATTGCCCGAGCAGCCGCGAGCTGACCTCGGAGGCGAGGTCGTCGCGCGACGGCACCATCGCGTCGATCTCGTCGAAGAAGACCACGCAGGGGGCGGCGGCGCGGGCCTTCTTGAAGATCTCGCGGATGCCGCGCTCCGACTCGCCGACCCACTTGGAGAGCAATTCCGGCCCCTTGATCGAGATGAAGTTCGCCTCGCTCTCGTGCGCGACCGCCTTCGCCAGCAGGGTCTTGCCGGTGCCGGGGGGACCATCCAGCAGGATGCCGCGCGGCGGGGAGGCGTTCAGGCGGTCGAAGAGGTCGCCGTAGCGCAGGGGCCACTCGACCGCCTCGATCAGCGCGGCCTTCACGTCGTCCAGGCCGCCGATGTCGTCCCAGGTCACGTCGGGCGTCTCAGTGAAGACTTCGCGCAGGGCGGAGGGGGAGACCTCGCGCAGGGCGTCGAGGAAATCGGCCTGGTGGACCTCCAGCCCGGCGAGTTGGTCGTAGGGGACGGTCGCGAGGCCAAAGTCGATGGACGGCAGCAGGCCGCGCAGGGCGACCATCGCCGCCTCGCGGCAGAGCGCGGCGAGATCGGCACCGACGAAGCCGTGGGTCAGCCCGGCCAGGCGCTCCAGGTCCACATCGGACGCGAGCGGCATGCCGCGCGTGTGGATGTGGAGGATTTCGAGGCGGCCGGGGCGGTCGGGGACGGCGATGGTCAGCTCGCGGTCGAAGCGACCGGGGCGGCGCAGCGCGGGGTCGAGCGCGTCGGGGATGTTGGTTGCGCCGATGACGATCACCTGGCCGCGCGCCTGCAAGCCGTCGAGCAGGCCGAGCAGTTGGGCGACGACGCGCTTCTCCACGTCGCCCGCCACGTCGGTGCGCTTGGGGGCGATGGCGTCGATCTCGTCGATGAAGATGACGCTCGGGGTGGTGCGGCTGGCCTCCTCGAAGACCGAGCGGAGGTTGGCCTCGCTCTGCCCGTAGAACTTGTTGATAATCTCCGGGCCGTTGATGTGGTAGAAGTGCGCCGCCGTCTCGTAGGCGACCGCGCGGGCGATCAGGGTCTTGCCGGTGCCGGGCGGGCCGTGGAGCAGCACGCCCTTCGGCGGGTCGATGCCGAGGCGCTCGAAGAGGACCGGGTAGCGCAGCGGCAGCTCGATCATCTCGCGGATGCGGCGCACCTCCTGCGCCAGCCCGCCGATGTCCTCGTAGGTGATCGCGGCCTGGCCGTCGGCGGCGCGGTTGCCCGCGATGCGGATGGAGGTCTGCGCGCCGACCAGCACCGGGCCGTCGGGCTGCGCCTCAAGTACCTGGAAGTCCTGCGGGCGGGGGCCGAAGAGGGCGACGCGCACACGGTCGCCGGGGACGACGGGTGGCCTTCGAGCAGGTGGGCCAGGTAGCGCGCGTCCTCGCCGGAGAGCTGGGCGGAGCCGCCGATCGGCTGGAGGACCAGCCGCTTCGCAGTCGCGCCGCTGGTGGTGCGCACCACGACGCGCTCGCCGAGGATGGCGCGGGCGTTGTCGCGCGTGACGCCGTCGAGCTGGACGAACCCCTGGCCCCGGTCGGGCATGAAGAGGAGCGCCTTGGCGACGGTGGTGCGCTTGCCGCTGATCAGCGATAATCGCCGGTGCGCGCACCGAGCGCGGCGAGGTCGGCGGGGTCGAGGCGGACGATGCCGCGATCGGCGTCGCGCGCCTGCGCCTCGGCGACGCGCAGCGACCCGGAGCGGTCGGCGGGGTAGGCTTCCTGGTGGCTGAGCGGTTCGATCATCGGCTCGTTCCTGTGTCCTCCGGTAGCGCGATCGGCTCGGGTGCGCGGTCGGTGGCAGCGGGCGCGGGTGGCGCGACCGGGGTGCGATCGACCGGCAAGAGGATTTCCATGATGCCATTGATGAAGGTCGGCGGCGCGGCCTGCTCGGCGCGGACGGGCGCGGGGAGGGCGACGATCCGCTCGTAGCGGCGGGCGGCACCGTTCGCACCGATCGCCAACCGGTCGCCGTTGCCGCGCACGCGGAGCGTGGCGGGGTCGGCCCCGGGCATGTCGGCGACGACGCGGATCATCAGCCTTCATCGAAGACATCGACGGTCGGCTCGCGCACGCCGGCGTTGTTGCTGGCGACGCCGCGCCCCTGGCGGGGCGGGCGGCGGCCGGGTCCGCTGACGGGTTGGGGGCGCGGCGGGGCGGTGGGGTCGGCGATCTGCGTCATGAAGCCGCGCAGCCCTTCCAGGCCGCGCGCGGGCCGCGCAGCCCGGCGTCGAAGATATTCTCGGCTCGCGGTCCCGGTTGGGGTCGTCCCGGTTGCCGTCGTCGGCCATCGCTCGCTCCTCGCTCTGCCGGACAGGTCGCGCCGCTGGTAGTACTTACGCACGGGGTGCAAAGTGCGTGCCAGTCCGCCCGCGCTGCGGCGATTGTAGCAGGGGTGTGTGACGTTTCTGTGTGCGGGGTGCGGCGGGTGTGGCGCGGGGGCGGGGGTGTGGGGGAGTGGGGGCGTGAGGGCGTGGGGGCGTGAGGGCGTGGGGCGGGGATTGGCCGGTGTGGGGGATCGGTTGCGTGGGAGAGGCCCGAGGTTGTGGTGGCGTGCCCCAGGATACGTGCCCCAAGATGCGTGCCCCAAGGCGGTCTGGACCTGGGCTGAGGGCTCGCTGCGGCTCGCCGCGAAGCCCGCCTGCGCGGGCTGGGGCGTAGCTCGTCCCGAGTTGTGCGCCCTTGTGTTCGTGGTGCGCAGTGTGAGCTTCTGGATTCGTTTGTGAGGAGGTTGTGTCTACGGCGGAGAGATAACGCCGAAAAAGCGGGTAGCTTCAATCGAAGCCACCCGCTCGCATGGGTTTCGTCCTCACTGACGACTGACGACTGACGACTTCGGCCCTATCGTGGGATCACGCCGCCGATGGCGACTTTGCTGTAGAGCCGGCGGCGACGAGGCTGGTGGCGTTCGCGGGGATGCCGGACCACTGGGCGTCGGTGAAGGTCAGGTCGATCGAGCCGTCGGCGCGGGCGTAGTACTCCAGGCCGTCGGGCGCGAAGGAGGCGGCGCTGCCGTCCGACAGGTTGTACCAGAAGACGATCCGCTCGCCCGGGGAGAAGACTTTGTCGCTGTAGATGCGGTGGCTGGCGTCGATGTGCAGGGTCAGGTCTTGCTGCCCGGCGGTCGCGAGGGTGGCGACGGCGTAGTTGCCGCTGGCGCGACCGAAGGCGACGATGCTGGTGGCCGAGGCGGGGATCCGCGCCCAGTCGCTGGCGGCGACCGTCACATCCAGGCCGCCGTCGGTGGTGGCGGTGACGGTGCCGGTGGCGTCGGTGACGAAGGGGGCCGCGCCGCCGTTGGGCGTGTTGAACCAGAAGAGGATCGAGTCGGAGGGTTCGAAGCTGCCGGCCGGGGCGGTGATGCGGGTGCCGTTGATGGTGAGGTGCGCCCAGCCGGTATCGGCGGCCACGCCGGGCAGGGCGACCATGGTCCCCAGGAGCAACGCGCCGAGCAGGAACGATCGCGTGAGCAAGCGCATGTCCGCATCCTCCTCGCCTGGTCTTCCAGGCACACCGGCGGACGCCCCGCAAGGGCGAACGTCCGCCGCTCGATTCTCCCGCCCGGCCAGCGGGGCGGGCGGCTGTCGGTGCCAGCGCCATCGCTGAGGATCAGATATGGGGTGGGAAGTTTTCATGAAGAGGGCGGGGTGGGGGCGAGGGAGTCGTGAGTCGTGAGTCGTGAGAATCTTTCTGAAGCTTGTAGTCTCCGGTGAGGCTACATGTGTGGGCGTGACTATGGGCGGGGAGCGATCAACGTTGTCGGTACGGCGACTGGTATTGATCGCCGTTGGATTCTGAGGGTCACTCTTGCGGAGGATCACAACCTGTATCTCGACGCGACCTTTTGCCATCCGCGCCCTTCTACTTCGGCTGTGCCTACCGCCGCCCCCGACGCTTGCCGCGCGCGACGAGTTCGCGGTCATAGAATGCGAACACGTCATCTTACTGGCATCGGTCCAAGCCTGTTGCCCCACACTGCTGGGTTGCTCCCCCAAATGCCCGATTCGTAGTCGGTGCCACCCGACCCGAGTAGTGTGGACCCTGGGTAGAACAACTGGGCCTCTGGCAGCTTCGCCAGGTCGCTGCTCCTGGTGATTGCACTGCTGTCCGATGGTGGCGACCAGCGCCAACGCGGCTCGGCGACGCGCAGCAGGACTATCAAGCCAACAGCGGCGGCAACGGCATACCAGAACCGATGCAACCGAGCACGGTGGCCTCCGGTGGTTTGTTGGCTGACCTGTTTCTCGGACATAGGGCCTGTTGACACAATTCCTCCGTTAGGGGCGACTCTCATGCGGTTCGGCGGCGAGTCGCCCATTGAGTATCCGCTGACGACACCAGCATAGCGGCCATCGGGCTGAGGAGTGAGGAGAGAAGAGAGAAGAGAGAAGAGGGGAGTCGTAAGTCGAAAGAATCTCGCTTGACGCTTGCAGGAGGGACGAAATGCGCCGTTCCGGCAATCTGTCATGGTCCTGGACCCCCCATCCCTCGATGTACTGGCCCATCCGTCTGCTGGTCCTTGCGGCGTGGCCGACCATCTTCCTATGGGTATTGCGGGGGCGTCCCCCTACACTATGAGCACAGCTAGCTGAACCGGAATCGTGGGGAGCACCAGCAGAAGTACGAGGCAATGGACAGTCTTACAACCCAAGCGCGTTTTGCTTTTCTGGCTCGCGTTTTTGCCATCGTCTTCGCAGTCAGTATCTCGGTGAGCAGCATTGTTATCGGCCCGGTGCAAGCGACCAGCGCCGCAGGACTTGCCAACAGCAGCAACACCATCGGCAGCCCCTCGCGCTTCGGCGTGGTGGCCGATCTGGGCACGCGCTACGGCGTCCGGGGGCAGTTCGGCAAGCCCGCCGACATGCTCGCGGCGTCCGGGGCGAAGTGGGTGAAGGAAGAGTTCCGTTGGGAGACGGTGCAGCCCGCGCGCGACCGCTGGACCTGGGATTTCATGGACGCGGCGGTGAACGAGGAGAAGGCGCGCGGCCTGGAGGTTCTGGGGCTACTCGACTACACCGCCGGGTGGGCGGTGGGCGACGGGCAGCCGGTCTCGATCGCGCCGCCGCCGCACGATCTCTGGGCGAACTACGTGGCGCAGACGGTGTCGCGCTACAAGGATCGCGTCCACGCCTGGGAGGTCTGGAACGAGCCGAACATGCCGGTCTTCTGGAGTGGCAGCAAGGAGCAGTTCGCGGCGCTGCTGGCGGTGACGTACGACACGATCAAGCGGGTCGACCCGTCGGCGACGGTGCTGGGGCCGACGATCACCGGCGTGGACGAGGCGTGGCTCGATGCGATGCCGTGGGACAAGTTCGACGTGCTCGCCATCCACATCTACGTGCCGCCGACGACGCTGAACGATCAGGGCTACAGCTACTACGACCAGGGGCTGCCGAATCTGGAGCGGGTGGTCAAGCGGCACGGCAACAAGCCGATCTGGATCACCGAGTTCGGCTATTCGTCGCAGGGCGGCGCGGAGTCGTGGTTCGTGGGCGACGAGCAGGCGCAGTCGCGCTATCTGGTGCAGCACGCGGCGCAGACGCTGGCGTACGGCGGGCTGAACATCGAGCGGATCATGCCCTACGTCTTCAACAACCACGATGGCTTCGAGTTCGTCCGCGACTGGGCGCAGCCGAAGCCCGCGTTCCACGCCTATCGCACGATGGTCGAGCGGCTGGATGGCGCGGAGGGCGTCGGGCGCGTCGCGAACCTCGGCCCCGGCATCTTCGCCTTCCGCTACGTGCGCGGCGGGAAGCAGACCGAGGTGGTCTGGGCGCCCAATGGCGGCACGGCGTCGATCCTGAGCGGCGGCGACGCGGAGGTCTACGACCTCTTCGGGAAGCGCAGCGTGGTGGCGCAGCAGGGCGGCCTGGTGAAGGTGCAGGTCGGTGCCGACCCGGTCTATGTGGTCCACGCGCCGGGCGGGGCGTCGAGCAGCCTGCCGGGCGGGCAGTCGCGCACCTTCGCCGAGACGGGCAAGACGGTGCGCGGGCCGTTCCTGACGCAGTGGGAGACGCGCGGCGGACTGGCGATCTACGGCTTCCCGCTCAGCGATGAGTTCGTGGAGGTGCTGTCGGACGGCAAGCCGTACACGGTGCAGTACTTCGAGCGGGCGCGCTTCGAGTGGCACCCGGAGAATCCTGCGGCCTATCAGGTGCTGTTGGGGCAGTTCGGTCGGCAACTGCACCCGCTCTACCCGGCGGTGCCGGATTGCCGCTGCGGGACCTATTTCACGGAGACGGGGCACAACATCGCGGGCGGTTTCAAGGACTACTGGGAGAAGAACGGCGGCCTGGCGCAGTTCGGCTACCCGATCACCGACGAGGTGACGGAGACGCTGGAGGATGGGCGGCAGTACACGGTGCAGTGGTTCGAGCGGGCGCGCTTCGAGTACCACCCGGAGTATGCCGCGCCGAACAATATCCTGCTCGGGCAGTTCGGGCGGCAGATTTACGATGGGATGGAGCGATAGGGCTCCGCGAGTCGTGAGTCGTGAGTCGTGAGAGGGGACGGACCCCTCCCCGCCGCCCGCAGGCGGCGGGGAGGGGTCAACTCATGATGGTGAGGGTGAGGGCTTCGATGGTGGCTTCGTCGGGGGTGAGGGCGCGGCCGGTGGCGAGGTTGGCGGCCCAGGTGGCGGTGCCGAGGCGTTCGCGGGCGGCGGCGAGGTGGGGGGCGTAGTAGCGCTGCCAGAAGAGGGTGGGGAGGTCGATGTCGTCCACGTTGGCCTGCTGCTCGGCGGCACCGTGGAAGCGCGCGGCCTCGGCGTCGTGCCCGAGCAGGGCGGCGGCGGCGGCGAGTCCGAGCAGCGAGAGCATGATGTCGAGCCGGTTGTTCAGTTCGACGAAGAGTTGCAGGCTGGCGGTGAGGTCGGCGAGCGCCGCCGCGCCATCGCACCGGTCGAGGGCGACCAGCCCCCGGCTGCCGAGGATCATGGCGATGCCGCGCTGATCGCCGAGGTCGCGCACCAGGGCCAGGCCCTCTTCCAGCAGCGATTCGGCCTTGTCGTGGTCGCCGCCCGCCAGCGCGGCCCAGCCGAGGCTGTTGAGCGACATCGCCACGCCCCAGCGGTCGTTGAGGGAGCGGCGGATGGCGAGGTTCTCGGCGTGGAGCGCCCAGGCGCGCTCGTGGTCGCCGCCGAAGTAGGCGGCGTCGCCCAGGCTGTCGAGCGCGTCGGTCAGGCCCGCGAGGTCGCCGAGCTGGCGGTAGAGGGTGAGGCTTTCTTCCAGCAACGCGGTCGCCATCGGCAGATCGCCCGCGTTGCGCGCGAGCCACCCGGCCAGGGCGAGCGCCCGGGCGCGCAAGGGGGCCGGGACGGCGGGAGCCGCGAGGCCGCGCTCGATCCAGGCGATGCCCTCGCGCAGATAGAAGTGGTATTGCCAGAAGCGGTCGAGCGCGACCGCGAGGCGCAGCCCGGACTCGGGGTTGCCGCCTTCGCCATCGTTGAAGGCCCAGCCGAGCGCGGCGCGCAGGTTGGGCAGTTCGCGTTCCAGTCGCGCCAGCCAGGTGACCTGCTGCGGGCCGCGCAATTCCGGCCCCCCTGTCTCCGCCAGCCGCAGGTAGTGGGCGACGAAGCGGTCGCGGCATCGTGCCCCTTCGCCGCTGGCGTCGTGCTCGGCCAGTTGCTCCAGCGCGAAGCCGCGAATCGTCTCCAACATGCCGAAGCGCGGCTCGGTGGGAGGGGCGTGGCGCGACGGGTCGTCGAAGCCGCTGGTGTCCTCCAGGCGCATCACCTGGCGCACGACCAGGTTGTGGTTGAGGAGCGCCGCCAGCCCTTCCAGGACGCTCGGCGCGTCGGGGTCGTCGCCCGCCGGGGCGCAGACCTCCTCGGCGGCGTCGAGAGTCCAGCCCCCGGCGAAGAGGGCGAGCTGGCGCAGGAGCGCCTGCTCGGCGGGGGTGAGGAGGTCGTAGCTCCAGGCGATGGTGTCGCGCAGCGTGCGCTGGCGCGCGGGGAGGTCGCGCGCACCGCCGCCGAGGACGCTGAGGCCGCGCTCCAGCCGCGCGAGCAGGGCGGTGGGCGGCAGGATGGCGCTGCGCGCGGCGGCGAGCTCGATCGCCAGGGGCAGGCCGTCGAGGCGGCGGCAGATCGCGGCGACGGCGGCGATGTTCGTGGTGCTGAGGGCGAACTCGGGCTGGGCGGCCTGGGCCCGCGCGACGAAGAGGCGCACCGCCGGGGTGCGCTCGGCCTGGCTCAGCACCGTCGTGTCGGGCACGGCGAGCGGCGGGATGGGGTACTCCTGCTCGCCCTGGACGCGCAGGGCGGCGCGACTGGTGACCAGCGCCTTCAGGCCGGGGGCGTGGCGCAGCAGCGCGGCGACCTCGGGCGCGGCGGCGATCACCTGCTCGAAGTTGTCGAGGACCAGCAGGAGGTGCCGGTCGTCCAGGGAGCGCGCGATGGCGTGCGGCAGGCTGGCGGCGTCGGTGTCGCCGAGGCCGAGCGCCTGGGCGATCGTGGGCGGGACCAGCGCCGGATCGCGCAGCGGGGCGAGCGGCACGAAGACCACCCCGCCCGGGAAGTCGGGGGCCGCTTCCTCGGCCACGCGCAGCGCGAGTCGGGTCTTGCCGACGCCGCCGGGGCCGGTGAGGGTCAACAACCGCACGTCCGGGCGCGCGAGCAGCCGGAGGGCGACGCCGGTCTCCTCGTTGCGGCCGATCAGCGCGGTGAGCGCGCCGGGCAGGCGGAGCGGCTGGGGTGGCGCTTCGGTCGGGGGCGATGGCGGCGGCGTCTCGGCCTCGGGCGCGCGGCTCTCGGCGGTGCGGCCACGGCGCGGCACGGCGGCGATGAAGTCGGCCCGCCGGGCTTCGTTCAGTTCCAGGGCGTCGGCCAGCAGGCGCAGCGTTTGTGGATAGGGGTACTGGCGCTCGCCGCGTTCCAGTGCGCCGATCGCCTTGGCGGTTAACCCGGCGCGCTCCGCCAGCGCCTCTTGACTCAGACCGGCCGCCTCGCGATGGCGGCGGAGTAATTCCGCGAACGAGACCCGCTGCTCCATGCACACTCCCCCGCACTCGCCCCCTCATCGTCGAAGTGGTGCGGCGATGGGCGAACCAATGGTAGCACACCGCACCGCTCGCTCGCGGGACCGCAGCTGTGTGGAAGGCGTGGGGGGCCTGTGGGTGTTGCACGGCCACCGAATGGCGCACACTAGGGGCATGGAATCGGCCCGCGACGTGGAGGCCGCCAGCATGAAGGAGTAACCGCGATGTTTCCCGCGCTCGACCTGTCCCAGGCCCTGGCTCCGGGCGAGGGAGGGGCATTCTGGCTGCTTGGCACGCTGGTGACGATCAAGGTCGCCGGGGAGTTGACCGGCAACGCCCTCGCGGTGACCGAGCACCTGGTGCCGGTCGGTGGTGGCCTGCCGCCCCACATCCACCACGTCGAGGACGAGATTCTGTACGTCCTCGAAGGGGAGATCGCCGGGCAGTGCGGCGCGCAGCCATTGCGGGCCGGGGCGGGCGGCACACTCTTCCTGCCGCGCGGGGTGGCGCACGTCTGGCGGGCTGTGGGGGAGTGCCCCGCGCGCCTGGTGATCGTGACCACGCCGGCCGGGTTCGAGCGGTTCTGCGTCGCTGCGGGCGATCCGGCCCAGGTGCGGGTGCTGCCGGATGGCGCGGTGGAGATGGCGGCGCTGGAGAAGCTGCTGCTGGTCGCGCCGCAGTATGGGCTGGAGATGTTGCCTGCGGCGAAGTGATGTGTGCAGATTCCCATATAGCTAACGAAGACCGAGCGCAAATTGAAGCGCATCGTCGAGTTGCTTCAGCTTGTGTGGCCGTAGGAGACTGATGCGCTCGCGCAACAGCGACTTTTCGATGGTCTGGATGACGTCGAGGTTGATGACGCTCGGACGAGCGAGACCGTCGTCCTCGTTCAAAGCAACTTCAGTCGGAAGATCGCGGATGCGCGTTGTTACTACTGCAACGATAACGAGCGCACGCGCGGCATACGCCTCGTCGCGTGAGAGCAAGACAATCGGGCGCGTGCCGCCGGGAGCCGGGAGATCGGCCCACCAGATTTCTCCCCGTCTCACTCCCAGGGCTCCTCGGCAAGCGCAGCATACCCGAGTGCTGTTGCCTCTTTGATGTCCTCATCGCTTTCGGGCATCGCACGATAACCATGCAGGTAGCGTTCAACCTCCTCCTGGCTATGGCCCTGCTCGACAGCGGTTGCAACGGCGTCGCGAATAAAGGCGCTGCGGCTTTGCCCTGTGTGCTTACGGGCACGCTCAACAGCAGCCGATAGATCCTCGTCAAGCACTACAGTCACTCGTGCTGCCCTACTCATCCGAAGCTCCAATAATACGCGGTGCAGCTATTAGGTGTGCCGCTGGTCGGCGCGGGGGCGGGTCTGGGCCAGGGGAGCATCGTGCGCGGTGCCGACGCCGGGGTGGAAGGGGATCGTGGCTTCCTGCACGATGCGCGGCGCGGTATCGGCGGGACGGCGCGGTGGCCGGCTGCGCCCGAGGGTCGCGAGGCGCTCGGTCCAGGGGAGGCGATAGTCGAGGGCCTTCGGGCGCTCCCAGAGGCGGGCGACGATGCCGTTGGCGGCGCGGTCCACGGTCACGTAGGTCAGTTCGTAGGTTGGCACGAAGACCGGGGGCAGCTTCAGGTTGGTCTTGATGCGGATCACCTTGCGCGTCCAGGTGCCGGTGTTGGCGAAAGCGCGCGGTGCGTCGCCAACGTCGATCGAGACCAATTCTTGCGAATGGGTATGGCCGTAGACGAAGAGGTCGGTCCCTTCCCACGGCTCGTCGGCGGGCCAGTGGAATGGGCGGAGATCGCCGCGCACCAATTCTTCGCAGGTGCGACGGTAGTGCCGCGCGCCGCGCCGCAAGACGTCGTCGGGGTCGCGCAGCCCGTAGCGCTCGCGGGTGCGGCCAAAATCGAAGCGGATCAGCAGCGCGATCAGCGCGATGACGAGGACCGAGCTGTCGAACATGATGAAGAGGGCCAGGGCGATCACTTCCAGGCCAGGCAGGCCATGCGCGATGATGGTGCCGCTGAATTGTTCGTAGAGCAGATAGAGCGGCACGAGGTGGAAGATCAGGTAGATGGCGGCGAGGGGCGCGACGATGTATTTCACCACGCGCCGGACCTGCTGGTAGAAGTAGTTGGAGATGAACCACCAGGGGATGAGCCCGAGCGGGTGGATGTTGTCGATGTCGGCGATCGAGGTCGGCGCGTCGGTCGCGGCGTGGCGGCCGAGCGGTTCCAGGTAGTTGACGAGGTCGGTGACGATGTGCGAGCCGAGCGGGGTGATCGCCGGGTTGCGGTAGTCGCCGATGGTGTTGACGCCGTCGTAGTCGTTGCCGTGCTCGCTGTAGACGAGGCAGCCGTTGCCCGCGCCGTCGCCGAAGGTGTGGCGATAGGAGAGGCCGATCTCGGAGACGAGCCCGGTATCGACGAGGTAGGCGCGAAGCGGGTCGTTCCAACCCGACTCGGAGTCGTGGTTGCCGACGAGGTAGATGGTGCGATGCTGCGGCATGGCGGTGAAGGTGCGCAGGCGGTCGAGCATCGTGGCGTATTCGGGGCACTCGAAGACGCGCCGGAAGGCCGCGACGCGGT
>JAXLWN010000048.1:0-54941 GCA_046328475.1 Chloroflexia bacterium
TTCAGGGATACCATCGGAGTGTATGCTGCAACAAGGATTGTCTATCCAAAAGTCATCGAACACCACCGGGAACTTTTTTCGACTCCGCTTCGTTCTTCTCGGTAACACTCGCCTCAATGCATTGGCGGGATGGGGGATTCCAGGCAGATCGCCCAACGAGGGCGTGCGGAATCGGTCATCCGGGTGATGGACATTCGCCGGGAGAAGCCGTAAGATTCCGTGTGGGGCGATCTTACGACCGCGCGATGCTCGGTGCCCGACGATCGATTCGGCGGGCGGGCCGTCGCAGTGTGCGTCTGGAGAGGGGGAAGGCATGGGCCGCTTTGTTATACGCCGCTTGATCGGCATCATCCCGACGATTCTCGCCGTCTACACCATCACCTTCCTGCTGATCCACGCCACCCCCGGCGGCCCCTGGGACAGCGACAAGCCCCTGACCGCCGAGGCGAAAGCGGCCCTGAATAAAGCCTACGGGCTCGATAAGCCGATCTGGCAGCAATACACCAACTACCTCTGGGATGCCCTCCACGGCGACTTCGGACCATCCTTCGTGCAGCGCAGTCGCGACGTTGCCGAAATCATCCGCGAGAAGTTCCCGGTCTCGATCCAACTCGGCATCCTGGCCATGATCCTGGCCGCCGTGATCGGGCTCCTCGCGGGGACGGTCAGCGCGGTGAAGCAGAATACACCACTCGATTATCTCGCCACCTTCGGCTCGATTCTCGGCATCTCGACGCCCTCCTATGTGGTGGCCTCGCTGCTCATCCTCGTCCTGGCGAACCAACTCCACCTCCTGCCAACCTCCGGCTGGTCTGGCATGCTCGACAAGCGGGCAATCATCCCGGCCATCGCCCTGGCCTTCGCCCCGGCGGCGATCCTGGCCCGCTACACCCGCTCCAGCCTGCTCGATGTGCTGCGGCAGGACTACGTCCGCACCGCGCGGGCCAAAGGGGTCAGCGAGCGCCTGGTCATCATCCGCCACGGGCTGCGCAACGCCCTGATCCCGGTCGCCACGGTGATGGGCATCTCGTTCGCCAACGTGATGACCGGCTCATTCTTCATCGAAGCGGTCTGCGGCGTTCCGGGGTTGGGGCAGGCCTTCGTGAACAGCGTCAGCGGGCGCGACTATTCGGTCCTCCTCGCGGCAACCCTCCTCTATGCGCTCGTGATCACGGTGATGAATCTGGTGGTAGACATCTTGTACGGCGCGCTCGATCCGCGCATCGCCTACGAGTGATCAGTGCTGAACGCCGAGTAGGGACTGCATCCTCGTTTTCAACACACGGCGGGCGAGAGGAGTAGAAAAGATGTCGGTAAGCACAGGCAAGCCAATCGTCGCGGGACTCGGACAGGGTGGGGCAGCTGCCGCCACCAAACAATCATCGCTGACACTGGACGCCTGGCGGCGTTTCAAGCGGAATAAGGCGGCAATCGCCGGGCTCGTCTTCATCGTCGCGGTGGCACTGATCGCGATCTTCGCGCCGCTCATTGCGCCCTATCACTACGCCGCGATCGATATTCGCGCGGTATCGCAGAAGCCGGGCGGCAACTACATCCTGGGCACCGACACACTCGGCCGCGACATGCTCAGCCGCCTCATCTATGGCGCACGCGTGTCGCTACTGGTCGGCATCGTCGTCCAGGCGATCATCGTCCTGATCGGCGTGCCGGTCGGCCTGGTGGCGGGCTATTTCGGCGGCAAGATCGACACCTTCCTGATGCGCCTCGTCGATGTTCTTTACGCCAAGCCCAATCTGCTCTTCATCATCATCGTCATGACCTTCCTGAAGGCCAAGTTCCAGTCCAACGCCGGGGGTCTGTGGGTGCCGCTGAAGGCGATTAACGACGGCACCGGCGGCCTGCTCGGTGTCTTCATCGGCCTGGGGCTGGTCTCCTGGCTCACCGTCTCGCGCCTGGTGCGCGGCCAGGTCCTCTCCCTGAAGAAGAAGGAATTCATCGAGGCGGCGCACTGCATCGGCGCGAACGATCGGCAAATCATCAGCCGCCATCTCCTGCCGAATACCCTCGCCGTCATCATCGTGGCGACGACGCTCGGCATCCCCAGCGCAATTCTCACGGAGGCCGGCATCAGCTTCATCGGCCTCGGCGTCAACCCGCCGACCCCCTCCTGGGGGTCGATGATCTCCGATGGCGTCCAGCAGATTCGCAACTACCCGCACATGCTCATCTCGCCAGCGATCGCACTCTCGCTAACGGTCCTTTCATTCAACTTTGTGGGCGACGGATTGCGCGACGCGCTCGATCCGTGGATGAAGAAGTGAGTCGTGAGTCGTGAGTCGTGAGTCGTGAGAGGGCTATGCAAGGCTGGTGGCTGCACGGGCAGCACTAGCTTGAAGCGAGATTCTCACGACTCACGACTCACGACTCACGACTCGACAAGGAGGTTGGAGCAGTGGGAGACGAACTGACCAGTCTAGGGAAACGCTTCCGGGTCACGCGGCGGCGGTTGCTGACAGTGTCGGCGGCCGGTGCTGGCGTGGCGATCCTCGCGGCCTGCGGCACCACCACACCAACGGCGACGACCGCGCCAGCAAGCGTGGCCCCGTCAGCCGCCCCATCCGTCGGCCCCGCGCCGACCGCGACCGAGATTCCCCGGTCGGTCGGTGGTGCCTCGGCCGCCCCGGCCTCGGCCGCCCCGGCTTCGGCTGCCGCCAGCGCGGGTGCCGCCAGCGCCGCACCGGCCTCGGCCGCCGCGTCCGCCTCGGCCGCCGCGTCGGCGCAGGCGCAGGCGACCAAGCCGGCCAATCTGGCCGACAAGCAGATCTTCCGCTACAGCGATGTCGAGCCGCCGACCTTCGACCCGAGCGTCGGCAGCAGCCCCTACAACATGCCGCAGATCTTCGAGAGCGTCATCGGCGTGAGCTGGATCGACAACAGCTTCGAACTGCTGATGGGCGAAAGCTACTCCGCCAACGCCGACGCCACCGTCTGGACCTTCAAGGTCAAGCCGAACATGAAGTGGTCCGACGGCTCCCCGCTGACCGCCAAGGACTTCGAGTACACGATGAAGCGGGTCATGGACCCGAAGACCGCCTCGAAGTACACCGCCGCGCTGCAGATGGTCAAGAACGGCCTCGACGTGGCGGGCGGCAAGAAGCCCGTCGATGATCTCGGCGTGAAGGCCACCGATGACCGGACCCTCGTAGTCACGCTCGACACCGCCACCCCCTTCTTCCCGCTGATCATGGCGACTTGGACCTGCTACCCGGTGCCGAAGACCGTGATCGACAAAGTCGGGGACAAGTGGGTCGAGGCGGCGAACATCATCTCCAACGGCCCCTACATCATGAAGGAATGGAAGCACGACCAGATCCAGGCCTTCGAGATCAACCCGAACTACTGGGGTCCCAAGCCGATCATCACCCGCGCCGAATGCCTGATCTACGATCAGACCACCTATCTCCAGAAGGGTCTGGCGGCCTACGAGAACAACGAGCAGGACACCGCCCTCGTCGCCGCCGCCGACTACGACCGCGTGAAGGCCAACGCGACCCTCTCGAAGGAACTGAAGGCCTACGCCGGCTCCAGCACGCAGATGATCCACTTCGACTGCACCAACAAGCCGACCGATAACGCCAAGGTGCGCACGGCCCTCTACCTCGGCTACGACCGCAAGGCGCTGATCGACGTCGTGCTGAAGGGCTACTACGCCGACGCCCCGACCGTCGTGCCGTCCGATATCCCCGGCAACAACCAGAAGTCCGCGCCGACCGGCGGCATCGACAAGGCCAAGTCGCTGCTGGCCGAAGCGGGCTTCGCGAACGGCGCGGGCTGGCCGGCCGGCTTCACCATCGTCTACTCGGCCTCCGCGACCAGCAAGATCATCCTCGAGTTCCTCCAGCAGGAGTGGAAGAAGAACCTCGGCATCGACGTCGCCCTCGATGCCAAGGAGTCGAAGGCGTATGTCGAGTGGCGCGTGTCCCGCGTCGACCAGCCCTTCAACGCCCACATGGGCTCCTGGGGCTCCGACTACGGCGACCCGAGCAACTGGCACAACTTCCTCTTCCACACCAAGACCGACTTCTACAAGACCCACTGGAAGAACGACGAGTACAACGCCCTGATCGACAAGGCCGCCGGCATGCCCGACAAGGCCGCCCGCGAGAAGGCCTACCAGGATGCCGAGCAGCTCATGATGAATGACATGCCGCGCATCCCCGTCTACCACGGCCAGAACTTCTTCGTGATCAAGCCGGGCCTCCAGGGCCAGTACCACCCGGCCATCCTCGGCGGCGTGCCCCGCGCGAAGTACGCCTTCTGGACCAAGTAACCTCACCCACCAACGAACCAACCAGGGCGGCGCGGGGATCTCCCCGCGCCGCCCTCACGTTACCCCCGCAACCAAAGCCAACACCCCACCCATCAGTCAACCATCACCCAACCTCACCCCACCCCAAACAAAAATGCACTCCATGTGGCATGATCTGCCCCCCTCGACGGGTCCGTATATGTAAGGACGACTCGCCAGGTCGCCCACATACCGACACCACCCATCCCGGTAGGGGCGGGTCACCGACCCGCCCGCGCGGGGACGGCACCCGCGTTGTGTTTAACCACCCACCCCAAGGAGACCAACCATGCAGGCCCGCACCGCCTTCGCCCTTCGCTCCCACAGCGCCAAACCACACCCTGGAAAGGAAGGAAGGAAGTTAAAAATGGAAAGACAAACCTACTTTTCACCACGTAATCCGCTTACACGTAACTCACTTACACCACACCAACGCGCCGGGGAGCCATCGCCCCCGATGGCCCCCCAGCTACCCATCACGACGCTCCCTGCGCCCTCAGTCATGCACCGCGAGCGCATCCTCCCCAACGACCGGATCACCCTGCGGACGAGCAGCCAGTCGCTCGCGCGCCTCGCCCAGACAGCGATTGAGCGTCGCCGCCAGCGTCTGCACGTTCGGCTCGCGCCACATCGTCTTGTGGTCGCCCGGCACCTCGTAGACCGCCACCCCATCGGTCGCGAGGTCCCCCCACCCGAACTGCGGATCGGGGTCGATCGCCTCCTGCCGCTCCTGCACCACGAAGAGCAGCGGCTGACCGTGGTAGAGGTGCGGCACGTAAGCACGCTGCGCCAGCATGCACGCCTGCCGCACATTCTGCAGCCGCTCCGGCAGCGGACGTCCAAACCGCTCGTAGACCTGCAGCGCCCCCTGCCAGATCCGGTTGCGCGCCCGCAGCACCACGGTACGCGCCCGCCGCGCCAGGTAGCCCGGCACCTCCCGAGGTCCGATCTGGCGCATCACGTCGAGGTGGAGCCCGGCCCGCTGCCGCAACCAGCGCAGCCCCAGCCGCACATTCGCGCTGCGGGACAGCAGCTTGGTATAGCCCGGGGCGTAGTTGTCGAACATCGCCAGCAGGCCAACCGTCTCGCCCGCCGCCTGGAGCTGCTGCGCCACCTCCAGCGCGACCATGCCCCCGAAGCACTGACCGCCGACGTAGTACGGCCCCTCCGGCTGCAACCGCCGCATCTCGGCGATGTAGTGCGCGGCCATCTCCTCGACATGGGTGTGCGGTGCCTCATGCCCGCTCAACCCGCGCGCCTGCAAGCCATAGATCGGCTGATCCGGCCCGATGTGCTTCGCGAGGTCGTGGAAGGAGAGCACATTGCCGCCGATCGGGTGGATGCAGAAGAACGGCGGCAGCGCGCCATGCGGCTGCAACGGCACCAGCGACGACCACGAGGTTGCCTCCGCGCCATCCCGCAGGAACCCCGCCAGGTCGGCGATCGTCGGTGCCCGGAAGAGCGTCGCCAGCGGCAGGTCATGCCCGAACTCGGCCGCGATCCGCGCGAAGAGGCGCACCGCCAGCAGCGAGTGCCCCCCCAGGTCGAAGAAGTTCGCGGTCACGCCGATCGGCCGCACCCCCAGCACTTCCTCCCAGATCCGCGCCAGCCGCAACTCCGTCGCGTCGCGCGGCCCCAAGAAACCCTGGCCCTCACCCGGAGCCGCCTCCTCCGGCGCTGGCAGCGCCCGGCGATCGACCTTCCCGTTCGGCGTCAGCGGCAGCGCCTCGAGGACGACGAAGGCCGCAGGCACCATGTAGTCCGGCAGCTGTGCCCGCAACGCGACGCGCAGGGCCGCAGGGTCGGCCGCCTGCCCCTCGCGCGGGGTAACGTAGGCCACCAGCCGCGCCTCCCCCGGCGCATCCTCCCGCACCACGACGACCGCCGCGCGCACGGCCGCTTGCCCCAGGAGCGCCGCCTCGATCTCCCCCAACTCGATCCGGTAACCCCGCACCTTCACCTGGAAGTCGAGCCGCCCGCTGAACTCCAGCGTCCCATCGGGCCGCCAGCGCACCCGGTCGCCGGTGCGATACAGCCGCTCACCGCGCTCCTGCCCGAAAGGATCCGCGATGAAGCGCTCGGCCGTCAGCTCCGGGCGATTGAGGTAGCCAGCCGCCACCCCCGCCCCGCCGATGAAGAGTTCCCCGAAGATGCCCACCGGCAGAAGCTGCCCCCGCTCGTCGAGCACCCAGAAGGCCGTGTTGGCCATCGGGCCACCGACCGTCACCGGGCCATCGCCCCGCCCCACCCGCAGCACCGAGGACCAGACCGTCGTCTCGGTCGGGCCATACATGTTCCAGAGTTCGCCGCAGCGGTCAAGCAACTGATCGGCCAGCGCACGCGGCAGCGCCTCGCCGCCGCAGAGCAGCTTCAAGCGGCGGTTCCCCTGCCACCCGGCCGCGATCAGCATCCGCCAGGTCGCGGGCGTCGCCTGCACCGCCGTCGCCCCCGCATCGCGAATGAGCGTGGCCAGGCGCGGGCCGTCAGTGGCGGTATCGCGGCCAGCGATCACCACCCGCGCCCCGACCACCAGCGGCAACCAGAGTTCGAGCACGTGGATGTCGAACGAGAGCGTCGTCACCGCCACCAGCGTATCGGCGGCCGTCAGTCCCGGCTCGCGCCCCATCGCCCCCAGGAAGTTGACGACCGCCCGGTGGGGAATCAGCACCCCCTTCGGCTTCCCGGTCGAGCCGGAGGTATAGATGGTGTAGGCGAGGTCATCGGGCGTGGCACCGCCGTCGAAATAGCTGGCATCTTCGCGGACAATGGCAGGCCAGTCCGCGTCGAGGCAGACAACGCGCCCCCCGGTCGGTGGCAGGCGATCGAGCACCGGCCGCTGCGTCACCAGCACCGGGACCGCCGCATCCTCCAGCATGAAGGCGAGTCGGTCGGCGGGGAACGCCGGATCGAGCGGCACATAGGCCCCGCCCGCTTTGAGGATGCCGAGCAGCCCCACCATCATCTCGACCGACCGGTCGGTGGCGAGCGCCACCAATGTGCCAGGCACCACCCCGCCGCGCGGAGATAGCGTGCCATCTGGTTTGCGCGAGCCTCCAGCGCGGCGTACGTCAAAGTACGGCCGTTGTGTACGACCGCGACGGCACCGGGGGTGCGCGCGGCCTGCGCCGCGACCAGCTCATGGATACAGTGCGCATCGAACGGAGCATCCGTGGCGTTCCAGGCGCGCAACTCGGCCCACTGCTCTTTCGGGAGCAGCGGCAAGGTCGCCACCGCTTGCGCCGGACGCTCCGCAATGCCCGCGAGCAGGGTCGCAAACTGGCCGACCAGGCGGTCAATCGTAGCGGCGTCGAAGAGGTCGGTGTTGTACTCGAAGCGCCCGATCAGCCCACTCGGTCGATCATCAAGCTTGAGCGACAGGTCAAACTTTGCGGTGCCCGTCGTCACATCCAGCGTGGTCAGCGACCAACCGGACGGCAGGGCCGGGACATCCGGCTCCAGCGTGATCAGCACCTGGAAGTACGGGTTGCGGCCGAGGTCGCGCTCCGGGCGGAGTTCCTGCACCAGCGACTCGAACGGCACCTCGTTGGCGGTCGCGGCGATCGTCGTCTCGCGCACGCGGCGCAACAGATCGAGGAAGGAGGGATCGCCACCCAGGTCGGTCCGCAGCACCAGCGTGTTGAGGAAGAGCCCGAGCAGCCCCTGCAACTCCGAGCGGTCGCGCCCCGACGAGGCGGTGCCGATGGCGAGGTCGGTCTGCCCGGTCTGCCGGTAGAGCAACACCTTCAGCGCGGCGAGCATGACCATGTAGAGGGTCGCCCCCTCCCGCTGCCCGAGCGTCCGCAGCCTACCGACCAACTCGGGCGGTACCTCGAACTTCCGCACCGCTCCCCTGAAGGTCTGAAGCGGGGGGCGCGGGCGATCGGTCGGCAGGTCGAGGGCGCTCGGCGGGGTCGCCAGCTGCGTGCGCCAGTGCGCCATGCGGCGGGCGCGCTCGGTCATCTGCTCCGGGCTCTGTTGCCAGTGGGCATAGTCGCCATAGGTGATCGGCAGCGGCGGCAGCGACGGGGCATCGCCCGCGCGAAGTGACGCATAGATCGCGCTCAGTTCGGGGAGCAGCACCTGGAAGACGGCGACGCCGTCGAAGATGATGTGGTGGATCGCCAGGTAGAGCCGGTGCGAGTCCTCCGCCAGCCGCACCAGCGTCGCGCGCCAGGGCGGCGCGGCGGTGATGTCGAAGGGCCTGACGACCTCCTCGCGCGCCAACCGCAGCGCCTCGGCCTCCCGCTCGGCGGCGGGCAGGTGCGTGAGGTCCACCACGGGCAGCGAGACAGGGACAGGCGGCAGCACGCGCTGCACCGGCTGACCATCCACCAGCGCGAAGATCGTCCGCCACGCCTCGTGCCGCCGCAGCACCTCCGCGAAGCTCGCTTCCAGCGTCGGCACATCGAGCGGGCCGGGGATGTGGACGGTCGCGCTCTCGTTGTACGCCGGGGCATCGCCGAGCAACTGGGACAGGAACCAGAGTTGCTGCTGCCCGATCGAGAGCGGGATTGGCTGGTCGGCGGGGCGCGGAGGGATCGTCGCGGTGGGCGCGGCCGGGCGCTGCGCGGCATTCCGCAGATACTTTTCCAGCAGGGCGCGCTTCGCTTCAGCAGATGGGTTCGCGGCCGACATGGGTCCTCCGGGGAGCGCTGAGTGAGTCGGGTAGTCGGATGGTCGGGCAGTCGGATAGAGGGCACCCCTCGTCACTCGTTACTCGTTACTCGTTCCTTCGTACTCCACTCAGCACTCAGCACTCAGCACTTATTGCTCGAATCGCACCGGCAGCGCGGTGAGACCGCGCAGGCCGAGGTTGCCACGCCAGGTAACCTGGTCGGTATCCAAGGCGATGTTCGGGAAGCGACGTAGCAGGGCATCGAAGGCGATCTGGGCTTCCATGCGAGCCAGCGGTGCCCCGAAGCAGAAGTGGCTGGCCCAGGCAAAGGCAAGGTGCCGATTCTCCTCGCGGCGAATGTCGAGGCGATCGGGCTCCTGGAAGCGCTCCGGGTCGCGATTGGCCGCACCCATCACGGCGATGACCGCCTGGCGCTTGCGAATCAGCTTACCGCCGAGTTCCGTGTCCTCCGGTGCGATGCGCGCGGTGTGCTGGCTCGGGCTCTCGAAGCGCAGCAGCTCCTCCACCGCCGAGGGGACGAGCGAGAGGTCGGCCTGGAGCATCGCCAGCTGGTCGGGGTGGCGCAGCAGCGTGAGCATGCCGTTGCCGATCAGATTGGTCGTCGTCTCCTGGCCGCCCACCATCGTGACCATCAGGTTGGCGATCATCTCCTCGTCGGTCAGGCGGTCGCCGCCGACCTCGGCATCGATGAATGCGGAGATCAGGTCGTCCTTTGGGTGGTCGCGGTGCTCGCGGATCGCCTCGCGGAAGTAGGCGGTCATCCCCTCGACCGCTTCGAGCACGACCGGGATGCGGTCGGGGTTATGCTGGAAGTTGCCCAGAATCTCGGCAAAACCTTCCGACCAGATCTTCAGCTGGTCGCGGTCAGACGGGGGCACGCCGAGGAGTTCGGCGGTGACAATCGCCGGGAGCGGGTAAGCGAGGTCCTCGATCACGTCCATTCGCCCGTTGGGCTCAACGGCATCGAGCAGTCCGTTGACGATGTCGCCGATGTGCGAGCGCAATCCCTCGATGCGGCGCGGGGTGAAGGCGCGCGAGGCGATCCCCCGGATGCGGCCGTGGCTGGGCGCGTCCATGAAGAGCATCTGCTTGACCATCACCCGCGCAATCGGTGTGAGGGCGGAGAGGCCCATCGCCGCCAGTTGCTCGGGCGAGGGGGTGCGATCGGATGAGAAGCGCTGGAAGACCGACACCACGTCCGCATAGCGCGTGACCACCCAGGCGTGCAGGTAGGGATCCCAGTGGACCGGGGCCTCGGAGCGCAGGCGGTGGTAGAGCGGATACGGGTTCGCCAGCACTGCCGGGTCGAGCAACTGGTAGAGGCTGAGCGTGGGTGCGGCGGGTCGGGTGAGGGTGGCGGTCATCGCTTCGCTCCAATAGTGAGTGACGAGTAACGAGTAACGAGTGACGAGTGAAGTACGAAGTACGAACGACGAAGTCCGAAGGAGACGAGGCAGGTTACTGACGACTGGTGACTGACGACTCGCCGCTAGCCCAGCAGTTGCGCGATCTCTTCCTCGGTCATGGTGTCGAGGCGTGCGAGGATGAGGGCTTCGACTTCGGCGGCGAGACCGGCGGCGGTCGGGGCGTCGAAGAGGGTGCGCAGCGGGAGTTCGACGGCGAAGGCATCGCGGAGGCGGGCGATGACTTGCAGGCCGAGGAGCGAGTGCCCACCGAGCATGAAGAAGTTCTCCACGACGCTGATCCGGTCGAGGTTGAGCAGTTCGCAGAGGATCGCGGCCACCGATTCCTCCAGGGTCGAGCGCGGGGCGACGAAGGTGTCGTCGCCGAGCATGTTCGCGGCGTCGGGCGCGGGGAGCGCGTTGCGATCCACCTTGCCGTTGGTGGTCTCGGGGAGCGCGGCGAGCGCAACGAAGGCGGCGGGCACCATGTAGTCGGGGAGTTGGCGACCGAGGAAGTCGCGCAGGGCGCCGACCGTGAGGTTTGCGCCAGCCGCCGGGATGAGGTAGGCGACGAGCCGCTTCTCGCCCGGGGTCTCCTCGCGGGCGACGACGATGCTCGCCTGGATCTCGGGGTGGTTGTTCAGCACCGTGGCGATCTCGGCCAGTTCGATGCGATAGCCGCGAATTTTCACCTGCTCGTCGGCGCGACCCAGGAAAGCGATCTCGCCGGAGGGGAGGTACTTCACCAGGTCGCCGGTGCGGTAGAGACGCGCGGTCGGGTCGGCGCTGAAGGGATCGGCGATGAAGCGGGCGGCGGTGAGGTCGGGGCGGTTGCGGTAGCCGCGCGCCAGGCTGGGGCCGCCGACGCAGAGTTCGCCGGGGGTGCCGTCGGGCACAAGCTGCAACTGGTCGTCCAGCAGGTAAGCGATGACGTTGGCGATCGGGCGGCCGATGGTCGGCGGGTGCTCGGGGTGGCTCTCCGGCGCGACCAGGCCGGAGGTCGCGACGACGGTGTTCTCGGTCGGCCCGTAGTTGTTGACCAGGGCGAAGGGGAGATCGGCCGAGGGGTAGTTGTGAAGCATGTCGCCGCCGGTGAGCAGGTAGCGCAGCGAGGTCCGCAACGGCCAGGGATGGGCGAGCAGCAATTCGGCCAGCGGCGTCGGGACGAAGGTGACGGTGATCTCGCTGGCGATCAGCCAGTCGCGCAGGCGGGCGGGCTCGGCCTTGACCTCGTCGGAGGGGACGTGGATCGCGGCACCGCGCGTCAGATATGGCCAGACCTCCCAGACGGCGGCGTCGAACGCGACGCTGGCGATCTGGGTGGCGCGGTCGGCGGCGGTGACGGTGAACTCGTCCTGGTGCCAGTAGACGAGGTTGAGCAGGGCGCTGTGGGTGATCTCGACGCCCTTGGGCTGGCCGGTCGAGCCGGAGGTGTAGATGACGTAGGCGAGGTCGGCGGGCGCGACCTGCCTGGCGTCGGGGGCGTGCGTCGGGTAGGCGGCGATTTCGGCCCAGTCGGCGTCGAGCAGGACGGTGCGCCAGGGGCCGACTGGGAGGTGGGCGGCGGGCGCTGCGTGGTCAGAGGACGGGCGCGGCGGCGTCGCGCAGTTGGAGAAGGCGAAGACGATCGGCGGGGGTGGCAGGGTCGAGCGGCAGGTAGAAGCCGCCGCCGCGAGGACGCCAAGCGTGGCGACGATGTGGGTGGCCGAGCGGTCGAGGCAAAGGGCGACGCAGATCTCGGTGCCGACGCCGGACGCGCGGAGGAAGTTCGCCAACTGGTTGGCGCGGGCGTCGAGTTCGGCGTAGGTGAGGCTGGCGTCATGCGGCGACGACTGCCGGGGCGTCCGGGGTGCGACTGGCCTGGGCGGCGAAGAGGGCGGTGATGACAGGGCGGTCGGCGGGATGCAGGCGCGAGGTGGCGCGCAGCGCGGCCTCCCGGCGTGGCGATTCCGGTGTGCGACGAGACCATCTTCACTCCCCTTCCCTCGATCCGGTAGGTGTTCCGTCGCGACCGCTGCGCGGTGCGGCGCGGTTGGTGACTGTGGGGGCGTGGCAGCGGGGGGTAGAGGTGTGGTTGAGACGGGGTGAAGGGGAGAGGGGGTGAAGGGAGAAGGGCGTGAGGAGAGTGGAGAAAGAGAGAAGAGAAGAGCGTGGGGCGATAGCCCCGGCCTACCTGTGGTGGGTAGGCCGGGGCGAGAGGGGTGTGGTTAGACGGCGGCGAAGCGGGTGATGAGGCCGTGGAAAGCTTTGACGGCGAAGAGGAGGTCGTCGATGTGGGCGCGCTCGTCGTGGCCGTGGGCGAGGGCGAGCGATTCTTCGCCGCTCTGGCCGGGCATGAAGCCGTAGACCTTGATGCCGGGGACGGCGCGGGCGTCGGTGCCGCCGGAGACGAGGAAGGGGAGGAGCTTGGCACCGGGGTCGAGGTCGCCCATGGTGGCCTCCATCGCCGCATAGAAGGGGAGGCGGGGTCGGCGGCGATGCCGGAGCCGCTTTGGGTGAGTTCGACGGTGACCTCGTCGCCGACGACTTCCTGGATAAGCTTCGCCCAGTCGGCGGCGTCCTGGCCGGGGAGGACGCGGCCGTCGATGTCGAGGGCGATCTCGGAGGGGATGACGTTGATGCGGTGAGCGCCGTGGACGATGGTGGGGACGGCGGTGTTGTCGGGTGGTGGCGCGCAGGCTGGGGCGCATCCCTCGCTGAGCAGCAGATCGGCGATGTCGTCCCAGCGGGTTGGGCGAGATCTGCTCGACGCGCCGGATGTACTCGCCGCCCCAGGCGGGGGCGAGGGTGCGGAGCATCCAGGGCGATCGAGTCGGTGATGACGATCGGGCGCTCGAACTCGTGGAGGCGGACGAGGGCCTTGCCGAGGCGGTACATGGCGGTGTCGTCGCGCGGGATAGAGGCGTGGCCGGGCTGCGGCCCGCGCGGTGAGGCGCATGCGGGCGTAGGCTTTCTCACCGACCTGGACGGTGTAGAAGCGGTGGCCGTTGACCTGGACCAGTTGGCTGGCCTCGTTGAGGCCGTACTCGGCGCATCGATCAGGTCGCGACGGTGCTCCAGAGCCACTTCGCGCCCCGAACGCCTCGCCGACCTCCTCGTCGGCGACGGCGGCCATGATGATGTCGCGGGTGAGCGGGGTGCCTTCGCGCTGGAGGAAGGGCATGGTCATCGGGGTTGGCGGCGACCTGGTTCTTCATGTCGATCGCGCCGCGTCCCCAGATGTAGCCGTCGGCTCGATCTCGCCGCCGAAGGGGTCGTGGGTCCACTTGTCGGGGCTCGACGCTGACGACGTCGGTGTGGCCCATCAGGATGAGCGGGCGGGCGGTGCCGTTGCCCTTGATGCGGGCGACGAAGTTGCCGCGCCGGGCGATGCCTTCGGCGATCTCATAGAGATCGCCGGCCTCGCGGGCGACGCTGGCTTGGTGTTGGGCGGCCTCGGTCTCGTTGCCGGGCGGGTTGACGGTGTTGATGCGGAGCAGGGCCTGGAGGTGGTGGGTTACCTCGTCCCGCACAGCGTTCAGTCGATGGTCATGGTGCCTCCTTGGTGCGACCGTGGTAGGGGATGGTCGCGCGGCGATTATGCCACAGGCGGAAAAGTAGGTTTGTTTTTGCATTTTCACTTTTTCCTGCTCCTTCTCCGGGCGCGAACGGGGGCGTGGAGAGTGGAGAGTGGAGAGAAGAGAGAAGGGAGAGGGGTGAGGGAGAAGGGAGAGGGGACGAAGACCGCAGAGGCGCGGAGACGCAGAGAACGACAGAGACGAACGAAAGAGGGACGGATGCTGCGCTGCGCGCAGCGGTACAAGAGGGTGGGGGGCTGCGTGGAAGCGGTGGGAGTGGGGCAGGGATGGCCCTTTCAATCCCCTACATGCGGGGGACTTTGTGCGGGTGGTGAGGGAATGGGTGCGGCGGGCGGGGTGCATGGTGCCTCCTGGTGGGTAGCAGTGACGAAGAAGGGCCGTCATATAATCGTACCCATCGCGGGAGGGGAAATCATGCCATGTTGTGGGGAAAGTGAACGGTTGTCGGTACTGAGTGCTGAGTCAGTAACGAGTAACGAGTAACGAGTAACGAGTAACGAGAGACGGACCTCACCCCCGCCGCCTGCGGGCGGCACCCCCTCTCCCCGCGAGGAGAGGGGACGTGAGGGCGTGGGGGCGTGAGGGCGTGGGGACGAGCTGACCTCTCCCCGCCGCTGCGGCGGCGACCGCCACCCGCACGCGGGTACCCGGTATTGGGAGGCGCCGATCGCCCTGCTGGTCGAGGAGACGACCCTCCGCTGGGAGGGGAGGGGATTGGGAGTCTGGAGGGGCTTGGCCGGGCGGTGGGGTTGGGTGGCATGGCTTGCGGGTGGGGGGTGGGAGGGATGGGATGCCTGGGCAGCGATGGTCGGCGGTAAATTGAGGGAGTGCTGTGATGGCTGAGTGGGTTGAGGGGGATTTGCCGGTTCAGGGGATCAATGTGCATTACTACCCGGATGGGGGCGCGGGGCAAGCCGCCGGTGGTGTTGCTGCATGGGTTCAGCGATGGGGGCTGGCCTGGACGCGGTTGGCGAGATCTGGCGGCGGATTATGACCTGATCATGCTCGATGCGGCGGGGCATGGGCGTTCGGGCGGGGTGGAATTTGGGTTCCGAGCGCGCGGTCGGCGATGTGATCGCGGCGATCGAGCAGCTTGGTTTGGAGCGCCCGGTGCTGGTGGGGCACTCGATGGGGGCGGGGACGGCGGCTGGGGTAGCCGTTGCGATGTCGGAGGGGTTGCGCGGGGTGGCGCTGGAGGATCCGGGGTGGACCGATGGGCGGCCGACGCTCGGGCTGGCTCCGGATGCCACGGGGAGTCGCGCGCCGCTGCGCAGTCCGGCCTGGGTGGCGTGGATCCGCTCGCTGAAGACGATGACGCCGGAGGAGTTGCGCGCGATGGGGGACGTGGAGCGGGCGAATTGGGACCCTGCGGACCGCACCCATTGGGCCGAGATGAAGGCGCTGTTTAACCTGGATGTCGTGGAGAAGGCGGGGGATTGGGGGCGCACTCCCTGGCGGGAGGTTGCCGCGAAGATTAGGTGCCCGGTGCTGCTGATCGCGGGCGACCCGGAGCGGGGTGGGATCGTGACGCCGGAGAGCGCGGCGGAGGCGATGCGCTTGCTGCGCGATGGGCGGACGGTGCGGATCCCGAATGCGGGGCATAATGTTCGGCGGGACAATTGTGCGCCGTACCGGGATGCGGTGGTGGGGTTCTTGAGGGAAGTAGCGGGGTAATTGGGGTGGGTGGGGATTGCGTGGCCCAAGGTGGGTGCTCCGTGGCGGGTGCGAGAGGCCCAAGGGTTGAAACCCTGGGCTGGGGGCTCGCTCACGCTCGCCGCGAAGCCCGCCTGCGCGGGCTACGGTGGGGCGCGGGTGGCGTTTACGGTGTTGGGTGCCGTTCCGACGGGGGCGGGTGGCGTTGGATTGCAGTCCAGCCTGCGGGGGCTGGCCGGGGCGAGGGGCTTCGGCGTGAGGAGATTCGGGCGCGTGACCATCATCGCGATGGCGCGGGGATAACGGATCTGGTGAGGCGGTAGATGAATTTTGGCACGTTGACGTTTCTGCCCGCTGCTGAGCATGCGGAGTTGGTCGCTGCGCCGGTGCGGAATCTGCTCGGTGCAATCGATGCATCGCAGGTCTATGTGAGTGGGATTGATGCGTCGTTGGCGGATACGGCCGCATTTTGCGCGTACAGATCGGGATGGAGCAGGGCGCGAACTGCGTCGTCGTGGAAGCGAAGCGTGGGGAGCGGGTCTGGTATGCGGCCTGCATGATCCTGGGGTCAGAGCGCATCGATGTGAACAGCGCGGTCAAGAAGCTGCTCGATGCGCGGAGGATTTCGTTTGCGCCGATGGATACGGCGGTGGCGCTGACCGGTATGGAGTATGGCGGGATCACGCCGATCGGGTTGCCGACAGACTGGGAGATCCTTGTTGATGAGGCGGTGGCAGCGGCCGACTGGGTGGTGATCGGGAGTGGGGTGCGGGCGTCGAAATTGCTCGTGCCTGGGGCGTTTCTCGCGTCGCTGCCGAATGCGCGGGTGCGGGAGATTGCGAAGCGGGGATGAGCCACACCGGGACTGAAGTCCCGGCTAGGGGCTGCGGCCACGAAGTCCGCCTCCGCGGACTGGGTTTCGGCTGAGGCCGGGTAGCTACCCGGGGATGAGGCGGGCGACGGTCAGCGTTCGCGTCGAGTTGTGCAGCAGCTCTGTAGAGCGCAATTATGGGGTGTTGACGCACGCGAGGGCCGGGAGCGTTTGCTCCCGGCCCTCGCGCATTCCCACGGTTGTTGCAAGGCTGTGGGCGAGGGTCAGGCGTGGCGGATGTCTTTGACGAGCTGGCCGCCTTTCATGACGAGGGCGATGTTGCTGGTCTGTTCGAGGGAGCGGATGTCGGCCAGGGGGTCGGTGCGGGTGATGACGGCGTCGGCGAGTTTGCCCGATGCGAGGTACCGATGCGATCCTGCCAGCCGAGGCATTCGGCGGCGACTTTGGTGGTGGCGACGAGCGATTCCATCGGGGTCAGGCCGAGGTCGCACATCAGGCCGAGTTCGCGCAGGTTGGTGCCGTGCGGCACGACGGCGGCGTCGGTGCCCATGGCGATCTTCACACCCGCGCGGTAGGCGCAGGCGATGCTGGCGCTGTGCTCTTCCAGGGAGGCGCGGGCCTTTTGCAGGGCATATTCGGGCGCGGCGTTCGATTGCTCGGCCGATTCGAGCACGCCGAGCGGCGCGACGAGGGTGGGGACGAGGAAGGTGCCGTGCTCCAGCATCAGGCTGATCGCCTCTTCGTCGAGCGAGAAGCCGTGCTCGATCGAGGTGGATGCCCGCGCGCACGGCGTTCTTGATCCCTTCGGAGCCTTGCGCGTGCGCCATCACCTTGATGCCGCGCCGGTAGCGCCCTTCCTGGACCATGATCGCCAGTTCCTCGGGCGAGAACTGGGTGAAGTCGGGGTGATCGGTGGGGCTGCCGACGCCGCCGGTGGAGCAGACCTTGATCACCTCGGCACCGGCGCGCAGGATCTCGCGCACCTTGCGCCGCACCTCCTCGGGGCCGTCGCAGCGGCCGTCGGGGTTGCCGGGGTAGGGCTGGAAGAGGGAGATTTCGTTGCCGGAGAGCATCCAGCCGTCGCCGTGACCACCGGTGATCGAGAGGACGCTGATGCTGATCTGCATGCGCGGGCCGACGATCAGGCCGCGCTCCACGGCCTGCTTCACGCCGAAGTCGGCACCGCCCGCGTCGCGCACGGTGGTGATCCCGGCGTCGAGGGTGCGGCGCATGTATTCGATCGCCTGGTAGAAGTTGAGCGAGAAGGGGGTGGTCAGGGTTTTCTGGAGGTTGAGCCCTTCCATCATGATGTGGACGTGGGTGTCGATCAGGCCGGGGAGGATGGTGCCGCCGCCGGCGTCGATCTCGACCGCGCCAGCGGGGACGGTGAAGGTGCCTTCGCGGCCCACCGCGCTGATCCGGTCGTTTTCGATCAGCAGCGCGCCGCCGGGGATGGGGTCACCGCCGTTGCCGTCGATCAGGGTGCCGTTGCGGATAAGCTGTGCGGTCATCTCCTACTCCTGTTGTGGGGTGGGGAAAACGTTGGCGGTTGAAACCGGAACATCGGCGGTTGAAACCGCGCCTGCAGGCGACTGCGATCGCCACGAAACCCCGCCCACTGCGGTGGGTACCCGGCGTCGGTTAGGAGGGCACGGGCTACAGGGGTTGATAGTACCAGACGTTGGGGAAGGGGGTGTAGCCGGCTTTTTCGTAGGCGCGGCGGGCGGGGGCGTGGCCGGGGTCGCCGCCGGTGCTGACGCCGGCGAGTTTCATGCCGCTGGCGCGCATCTGGTCGAGGGCGGCGTGGTTGAGGGCGGTAGCGACGCCGAGCTGCTGGTGGTCGGGGTGGACGGCGAGGAGTTCGACGGTGCCGACGAGGTCGGTGTGGTTGAGGGTGTAGGAAAGGAAACCGGCGATCGTGCCATCGTGTTCGGCGAGCAGGGTGGTGGTCTGGTCGTCGCGGCAGGCGCGGGCGACGACCTCGCGCTGCTGGGCTTGCCAGTCGGGGTAGAGGATGGCGTAGGCGGTGGGGCCGAAGATGCGCTGGAAGGAGGCGAAGACGGGTGCCCAGGCGAGCACGGCGAGGTCGGTGATTGCGGCGGTGTCGGTGGCGGCGGCGCGACGGATGTGTATTGACATCACTGCCTCTCGTCGATCAATGGGGTCGATCAAAGCGCGGGATGAGATGCCACCCCGGCGCGTCTGGTGACGCGCCGGGGCAGGGGGTTGGTTACGGTTTGGCGTAGTCGTGATAGGCGCTGGCGGCGGTGAGGCCGAGCGATTCGTAGAGTCGGCGTGCGGGTGTATTCGATTCGCTGGTCGAGATGACGACGCGGTTCATGTCGCGCGCTTGCAGGCGGCGGAAGCGCTCCAGGATCGCGGCGCGGGCGAAGCCTTGGCGATGGTAGGCGGCTTGGGTGCCGACATCGCGCTACCCTCCTTGGGTCACACACAGGCGGTGTCGCGGTGGGAGTTGGTCCCACCGCGACTGTATGGGGCGCGATGGCGGTCAGCACTGGCCGAACGGTACAAGGTGGGGCTGTCCGTTCGGCCAGGGATCGGACCAATACAGTACTCAGGGCGCGTGCGCGGCAAGGGGATCGCGCCGCGTCGTCGCGGGGATTGTGCGCAGGATCGCCCAGCCCGCGAGCCCTGCGAGGAGCGAGGCACCGAACGTACCGAGTTTCGCGGCGTCGAGCAATGGGCCACCGCCGAAGGCGAGACTTGCGATGAAGAGGGCCATGGTGAAGCCGATACCACCCAACAGGGATGCGCCGTAGATGTGTCGCCAGGTCACTCCGTCCGGCAACTCGGCACGTCCGGCGCGAACGATCAGCCAGGAGGCTCCGATGATGCCGATCTGCTTGCCGAAAACCAGACCGACCGCGACGCCGAGTGTCACGGGGTGGGCGAGACTCGCGCCGTTGCCCAGGGCTACCCCGGCGTTTGCCAGGGCGAAGATCGGTACGACGGCGAAGGCAACCCAGGGGTGCAGGGCATGCTCCAGCCGCTGCAAAGGGGTCTGCACGCTCGCGGCGAGGGCTTCCAATTCCTGCACCGCAGCCTGCTGCCCGGCATTGGTGAGGATATGCCGTCCCTCTTCGCCTGCCTGATCGAAATCGCGGAGCGCGGCATGGGCGCGATCGAAGAACTCGGCGGTGTCGCAGCGGGTGCGAGCCGGGATAGTGAGCGCGAGGAGCACGCCCGCGATGGTGGCATGGATACCTGATTTCAGGAACGCGACCCAGAGGCCAAGACCGAGGAGCAGGTAGATCGGCGGGTGGCGCACGCCGAGCCGGTTGATGGCCACGAGTGCGAGGAGGAAGAGCAGGGCGACAGCGAGCGCGGCCCAGGAAATCTGCGCGGTGTAGAAGAGAGCGATGACCAGAACCGCCCCCAGGTCGTCCACGATGGCGAGTGCGGTAAGGAAAATGCGCAGGCCGATCGGGACTCGCGAACCGAGCAAGGCGAGGACGCCCAGGGCAAAGGCGATGTCGGTAGCCATCGGGATGCCCCAGCCAGCGGTGCCCTCCCGGCCCACTGTGAGCGCGGCGTAGAGCAGGGCGGGCACGACCATGCCGCCGAGCGCGGCGGCGATCGGCAAGGCAGCCTGTCGCGGCGAGGCGAGTTCGCCGATCAGGACCTCGCGCTTGATCTCCAGGCCGACGACAAAGAAGAAGATGGCCATCAGCCCGTCGTTCACCCAATGGAGCAACGTCTCGCTGAGCTGGAATCCCGTCGGGCCGATGGTGATCTTCGTTGCCCAGAGGGCATCGTACGAGCCGGACCAGGGGGAGTTGGCCCAGGCCAGCGCCATGACTGCGGCGGCAATGAGCACAACGCCGCCCGAGACTTCCGCCTGCATGAAAGCGATGATGGGATAGAGGAGTTTCTGAAGCGGAGGCCCGGTCCGCGTCGCCTGGTTTGTTCGCACCGCCATCTGAGCAATCCTCCAGTATCTACGCTGTGCGTTCAGGGGAGCGGCACGGTGAGCCGCATCGCCGTGGGATCGTGGGGCTGCCGTGTTCGATCAGCCCCACGACCAGCGTGAGGTCGCGAACATCGGCGGGGATGCCGGGAAAATGGGAAGGTCAGACCGACGCCCCAGCCGGGGAATACGCGACCGATGGCACTTGCTGGCTCACCGGGACGCTGGTGCCACTGGATCACCCGCGCCGGATAGCGTCGACCGTGCTCGTCGATCAGATATGGCCCGGCGCTGGTGGATGGGGCGCATGGCATTGACCGGGAAGGGGAGCGCGATGGGCATGTCGCCATCGTTCCGGAGCCAGAGGTCGAGTTTGGTAGCGGGCGAGCGCGGGAATTGCAGCGTGGTCCGGCCACCGCTCACGCGCTTCACTGCGCGCTGATATTCGACGGCGCGCAGTTCCATCCGGAGCGTGCTCCCGTCCGTGACGGCTCCATCTTCGACACGACCATGGTGGAAGGCGCGATCCTCAGTCATGGAGCGGGCAAGCATGAGTGCTGCGAGCGTGAGGCACATGAGGGTCGCCAATGCGCCGGGTCGCCAGCGCGATAGTGCCGGCCTGGTGCGTCCCATACCTCATCCCCCCAGGTCCAACTATTCGCACAAACGCAAAAAGAGGCAGTCTGTGACTGCCTCCACCATACCTGTAACAATGGGACAGGTGGCCCGTATGCTGTTGTCGAGAGGTTGAGTGTGCGGGGCACCGCTCAACGTGAGCGGTACTATACCGCATCGGTGCCGCACGTACCAGCGATTCGATCGTCGCGAGGCGCGGTCATGCGGGAGGGGCAACGCCTTGCTGTTGGGCGATTAGCGGAGCTTGAGCACGTCGATGTGCTTTTCCAATGCGTCGGCGAAGTGGGCTTCCCAATAGTCCCAGTTGTGGCTGCCGGGGTGCTCGCGGTAGGTGTGCGGGATGGCGCGCTGTTCGAGGAAGGCGTGGAAGTCGCGATTCCAGGTCAGCAGGTGGTCGCGCAGGCCGCAGTCGAAGGAGAGGCGGGGGAGGGTTTGGGGATCGGCGCGGGCGACGAGTTGGTAACAGTCGAGGTCGTCGGCTGAGCCGGTCCAATGCCAGTGGTCGGGCAGCGTTGCGGCGGTGGGGTAGACGCCGGAGTGTGCCCAGACGGAGGCGAAGAGGTGCGGGTATTTCAGGCCGAGCCGCATCGCGCCGAGGCCGCCCATGGAGTTGCCGCCGATGGCCCAGGGTCCGGTGGTGGCGTGGAAGGTGCGGCGGAGGTGGTCGGCGAGGTCGTGGACCAGGAAGTCTTCGTAGTGGGTGAAGGGCTGGCCGCCGTTGGCCCAGCGGCTCTGCGCGCCATCGGGGAGGACGACGATCAGGGGGAGGTCGCGGACGCGGCGGGCGAGCGTGGCGTTGTGGAGCCAGGCGGTGTGATTCTCGTTGCCGCCGTGGAGTTGGTAGAGCACGGGGTAGGGTCCGGGACGAGCGGCGTCACCTTCCGGCAGCAGCACGGTGTAGGTGACCGTGCGCCAGAGGGCGGCGCTCAGGAATTGGATGGTGGCGATGGCCATTGGTTCCTCCGGGCGGCACGGTTCCATTCCGCAGGCACGCGGCTGCACTGACGCGAGCGCGCCCAGCGGCGAGTCGCGGCCACCGACCTACCAAAGGATAGCCGAAGCGAGCGCGTTGATGTCTGCACATGCGCGCCGCCGAGGCGGGTCTTGTTGCCCCGGCGGCGCATGCCGGCTGGTGGCGGCCTGGTATCGGTCAGTCGCCGGTGGGCTGAGGAACATCCTGCACCACGCCGCCCCAGGAACGCGAGGCGGGTCGCCCGAGGCCGGGCACGCCGAGCGCCGGGAGGACGTAGCGGTCGCCGCCGAGGTAGCCGGCCACGCGCCAGGCGAGGATGAGCAGGATGGAGAGCGAGAAGAGGACCGGGTTGGTGGAGGCGGATCCGGCCAGCATGAAGCTCATGTTCATCAGCAGCCCGAAGAAGGCGGCCCAGCCGGTCAGTATGCCGAAGATCAGGCCCAGGCCGACCAGGAATTCGCCCGCGACGATGATCTTGGCGAACCAGGTGTACCACTGGTGGTCGAGCATGAACTGGAGGAAGGTGCGGTACCAGTCGTAGGAAATCGGCCCCGTGCCGGTCTTGGGATCGACGGCGACGGCCTTGGTCCAGTAGCCCTTGAGGGCGTTGCCGCCATCGAACCAACCGGTGCCGCTGGCCTTGTGGTAGCCGGCCTCCAGCCAGGCGAAGCCGACGTAGAGGCGGACCACCAGCCAGAGCGGCGCGGAGCGCAGATCGTGGAAGAGGAAATGTGCCGGACCGGGCTCGCCGATCGTGGCCGCTCGGTCGGGGTGCAGCGGCTCGCCGCCGCGCACGCGCCCGATGACCGTCGCGAAGGCGACGAAAGCGAAGAGGAGCAGGAGGCACATCAGGAAGAAGGGCGCGATGCCTTCTGAGAGTTGATCGACCCCGACGGTGAAGGCGAAGAAGGCGACAAGGAGCGCGGTCGCCAACCCCCAGACAAACGTGGAAATACGATCGGTCATTGTGACACCCCCTGGCGCTGATGCATCGTCCGCCGCCGCTCGGCGGACACCATCTCGTGACGGGATGCATATCCTGTGCCAGACAGGGCGCGCACAACGGGGTGACGGCGTGGTGGGAGGCTAGCCTGCCGCCGCCTGCTGCTGCTCCCATTCGTCGCGGGTGATGGCGTATTCGACGTCGTCGCCTGCCCAGATGTCGGCGGAGTCGTCGCCGTTGTATTTGAAGGTGCGGACGAAGGTGAGGCCGCTCTTTTCCATGACGCGGCGGGAGCCGATGTTGTCCTGGTAGGTGGAGGCGATGACGCGGCGGGCACCAAGTTCGGTGAAGCCTTTGCGGATGAGGGCGCGGGAGCCTTCGGTGCCGTACCCCTTGCCCCAGGCGGCGCGGCGGAAGCGGTAGCCGAGTTCGGGCTGGTCGTCGGGGTCGCCGGGGTGGGGGCGGAAGTGGAACCAGCCGATGAAGTCGCCGCTGGCCTTCTCGATGGCAGCCCAGAAGCCGTAGCGGTCGCCGCGCTCGTAGTAGCGGAGCCAGGCGGGGAGGATCTCCTGCTCGATTGTTTCGCGAGGGGTGGCGGGGCCGCCGCTGAGGTAGCGCATGACTTCGGGATCGCTATCGAGTTCGACGATGAGGTCGGCGTCGGCGGGGGTGAAGCGGCGGAGGATCAGGCGCTCGGTTTCCAGGTAGACCTGCATTGCGCACTCCTTCGAGGGAAGTGGGAAGTCGGAAGTCGGAAGTCGGAAGTAACTCCCTCGGGGCACAAGCCTATCACGATAGGCACCGCCTCACGAGCGCAATACTTCACACTTCCGACTTCCGACTTCCCACTTCCGGTCAGTCGGCGACGGCAAGGGTGGAACTTGAGGGATTCGGTGATGAAGGTGAAGGCTTCGTCGGGAGGGGAGGGCGGGGGCGAAGTGGTAGCCCTGACCGTAGGCGCAGTTGAGGATGCGGAGGTCGGCGCGCTGGTCGGCGGTTTCCACGCCTTCGGCGATGACTTGCAGGCCGAGGATCTGGGCCAGGGAGACAACGGCGCGCACGATGGCGGTCGATTCGCTGGCCGTGCCGAGATTGCCGACGAAACTGCGGTCGATCTTGAGCGCGTCGAGCAGGAAGCGCTGGAGATAGCTGAGCGAGGAGTAGCCGGTGCCGAAGTCGTCGACCTGCACCTGCACGCCGAGCGCGCGGAGGCGGTGAGGGTGGCGGAGGGCGGCGGTGGGGTGCTCCATCAGCGTGCTCTCGGTCAGTTCCAGGCGCAGGCAGCGGGCGGGGAGGCCGGAGTCGGCGAGGAGCGGCGGCGACCTGATCGGCGAGGTCGGGCAGGGCGAACTGGCGCGTGGAGAGGTTGACGCCGAGATCGTCAGATCGAGGCCAGGCGGCAGGGAGGGACGCCAGGCGGCGAGTTGGCGGCAGGCTTCGTTGAGCACCCAGCGCCCGGGGGACGATCTCGGGCCGGTCTCCTCGGCGAGGGCGATGAATTCGGCGGGGGCGACGAGGCCGTGCCGGGGATGCTGCCAGCGGACCAGCGCTTCGAAGCCGATCGGGATGCCGGTGAGGAGACGACCGGCTGGTAGTGCAGGAGGTGCTGCCGCTCGACCGCCCGGCGCAGGTCGTTCTCCAGTTGGAGGAGGGCGACGGCTTCGGTGTGCATCCCTTCGTCGAAGACGATGTGGCGAGCGGCCCAGTTCTTTGGAGCGGTAGAGCGCGATGTCGGCGTCGCGCAGGAGTTCGGCGGGTTCGGCGTAGCGCGCCGCGCCGGGGGCGATGCCGATGCTGGCGGAGACGGCCACTTCGTGCTCGCCGAGGGTGAAGGGGCGGGTGATGGCCTGCTGGATGCGCCCGGCGATCTCGATGGCGTGGCCGGGCGGGAGGTCTTCGAGCAGGATGGCGAATTCGTCGCCGCCGAGGCGGGCGACGGTGTCACCCTCGCGCACGCAATGTTGCAGGCGGCGGGCGGTCTCGATGAGCAGGGCGTCGCCCGGCGGGGTGGCCGAGGCTGTCGTTGATCTGCTTGAAGCGGTCGAGATCGAGGCAGAGGAGCGCGAAGGTGTGGTCGGGGGTAGCGCCGGGCGCGGGCGAGGGCTTGCCGGAGGCGGTCAGTGGAAGAGGTCGCGGTTGGGCAGGCCGGTGAGCGGGTCGTGGAAGGCGCGGCGACGCAACTCCTCCTCGGTCCGCTTGCGCTCGGTGATGTCGCGCGCGATCTCCTGCAACCGCCCGTCGGGGAGAAGGCGGGTGCTGACCTCGACCGGGGTGGCGGTGCCGTCTTTGCGCAGCAGGCGGCGCTCGGCGACGATCACGCGGGGAGGGGTGGCCTTGAGGTTCCCCCAGTGGCGCACGGTGGCGGCGAGTTCGTCCATGCCGATCAGGTCGGCCACGCCGAGCGCGAGCAATTCGTCGCGGCTGTAGCCGCTGAGGGCGCAGGCTTGCGCGTTGACGGTGAAGGTAGTTGTAGAGGCCGGGTCGGAGATGAAGATGCCGTCGGCGGCCTGATCGAGGAGGAGGCGATAGTCGCGCTCGCTCTCGCCGAGGGCCTGGTAGAGCCGGGCGCGGCGGCCGATGGTGATGCCGATTTGCGTGGCGGGGCCTCCATCAACCGGAGATCGGCCGGGCCGAGCAGCGCGCCGTGGGTGCTCTCGACATTCAGGACGCCGATCACCTCCCGTCAACCCGGGAGGGGGGGGGGGGGGGGGGGGGGGGGGGGGGGGGGGGGGGGGGGGGGGGGGGGGGGACGCAGACTTCGGACGTGGTTTCGCCGGGGGTGCCGAAGAAGTCGGGATCGGACCTGACGTCCTCCAGCAGGACTGCTTGCCCGGTGCGCGCGACGCGACCGCAGACGCCGCCGATGATGGGGAGGCGCGTCAGGGCGTCGTCGTAGCCGAGCTGGTGCTGGAGGGACGAGTTCATTCCCGACGCGCAGGTAGAGGCCGACGTGGCCGTAGCCGAAGGTGCGGGCGGTCGCTTCGACGACGGTGCGGTAGGTCGTCGCGGGGTCGAGTTCGTGCGCCAGGGCGGTGCGGACCTGGTCGAGCAGGGCGAGTTCGCGGGCCTGACGATCTGCCTCGGCCCAGAGGGCGCGGGCGCGCTCCTCGCTCCGGCGTAGTTCGTCCTCGGCTTGCTTGCGCGCGGTGATGTCGAAGAGGGAGGTGACGACGCCGTAGGGTGCGGACTCGCCTTCGCGGATCAGCGGCTGGGCGCTGACCGCGAGCCAGATCAGGGGACGGTCGGCGCGCTGGATGCCGACGAGCGTGTTGGACTGCGGCTGGCCGGTGGCCAGGGCGAGCCGCGCGGGCATCTGGTCGATGGGGAGGGGCGTACCGTCCTCATTGATCGCGGTCCAGGCAAATTCGGTCGAGCGGCGGTCGCGCAAATCGCTGGAGGGGAGGCCAAAGATGCGCGCGACGGCGGGATTGGCGGTGATCATCCGGCCGTCGGCGTCCTGGACGATGATGCCTTCTTCCAGGGAGGCGATGACGGTGCGGTAGAGGCGCTCGCTCTCTTGCAGGGCGGTTTCGGTGCGGCGCTGGTCGGTGATGTCGCGCGCGACGGCGTAGACGAGGTTGTCGACGGCGGCGGCGGCGTTCCAGGCGAGCCAGCGATAGGAGCCGTCGGCGGTGCGAAAGCGGTTCTCGAAGGTGATGGTCGGGCCGCCGCTGGCGAGCCTGCGCGCCTCGGCGATGGTCGCCTCGTGGTCGTCGGGGTGGATGTAGTCGAAGCAGGACTGGCCGATCAGGGTTGCGAGCGAGCGGCCGAGGAGCGTTTCCCAGGCGGGATTGAGCCAGCGAAACTCGCCTGCGAGGCTGATGATCGAGAGGAGGTCGGGCGAGAGGGCGAGCAGGCGGTGTTGCGCCTCGGCAAGGGTGGGTGCCGGGGGGACCTCCGGCGGTGCGGGCATGGCGATGTCGCTCGCGGTGCTGGCGGCTCTTTGCCGGGCTGGTGGCATAACGGTTCGCCCCCCTGGCCGGATTTCCGGGTTCAATGCAGGTCTCAAAATACGCACTCCCGGGCACGCCGGGCCAGGCTGCGACGCGAATACGGCAAGCTCTCCTTATGCCACCAGTGTAGCCCAGGGGTGGGGGGCTGCATATCGCCAGACAGTACTATGGGGCCACGATACGTTGCACCCAGGAAGAGGCGCGGGGGGATGGGTGAACGCGCCGGGAAAGGTGGTAGGGCGGTGATATACTGCGGGCCGGTTCGGGGGCAGTGCGTCGGTGTGTCGGTGCGTCAGTCGGGTAGGCGGGTAGTCGGGTAGTCGGGTAGAGGGACGGACATCACCCGGCCGCTGGAGCGCGGTGATATTTGACGAAGATTGGAGGGGCGCATGAGTGGCGAGTTGGGGATGCGGATCGCGATCGGGCAGTTCAATGAGTTGACGGAGGAGAAGCTGATCTTCGCGCAGCAGCTGGGGGTGCCGGGGGTGCAGATGAACACGCCCCGGCTGCCGGGTGACGCGCGCTGGGAGTATGAGGATCTGCTGCAAATCCGGCAGAAGACGGAGGAGTACGGGCTGCGCTTCGAGGCGATCGAGAACGTGCCGATCCACTTCTACGACAAGGCGATGCTGGGGCTGCCGGGGCGGGACGAGCAGATCGAGAACTATATCTACACGCTGCGGAACGTGGCGAAGGCGGGGATCCCGATCCTCGGCTATCACTTCATGCCGAATTCGGTCTGGCGCACGTCGAGCACGTCGCCGGGGCGCGGCGGGGCGCACGTGACGTCGTTCGACATGGCGCTGGTCGGCTCGGCCGAGGGGAAGCAGACGACCTTCGTGGCGAAGCGCGACGAGAAGATCGAGGCGCTCTGGGTGGAGGAGGAAGTCGGCGGCGAGACGTTCTCCGAGGAGCAGATGTGGGCCAATTATGAGTACTTCATGCGCGCGGTGCTGCCTGCGGCGGCCGAAGCGGGCGTGAAGCTGGCGCTGCACCCGGACGATCCGCCGGTGCCGATGCTCGGGGGCGTGGCGCGGCTCTTCCGCAATGTGGAGGGATTCAAGCGCGCGGAGCAGATCGCGCTCGATACGCCGGGCGGCGAAGCCTGGGGGCTGGACCTCTGCCTGGGGTGCTGCTCGGAGATGCCGGGCGGGCAGGAGAATGTGGCGGCGATGATCGAGCACTTCGGGCCGCGCGGGCGCATCCTCTACATCCACTTCCGGGATGTGAAGGGGACGGTGCCGAGCTTCGCGGAGTGCTTCATCGGCGAGGGGAATTATGACCCGGCCGCGACGATGCTGCGGCTGAAGCGGAATGGGTTCACGGGCTTCTTGCTGGACGACCATGTGCCGCACATGATCGACGATAGCTCGTGGCAGCACCGGGGGCGGGCGCACGCGATCGGGTATATGCAGGGGCTGTTGAATGCGATCCAGGTGATGGGCGGATAGTGCTGAGTGCTGAGTGCTGAGTGCTGAGTGGGTCGGGCGATAGGCGATAGGCGATAGGCGATAGCGATAGAGGAGACAGACCGCACCCCGCCGCCTGCGGGCGGCACGCTCCCACCGGTCTGGGAGCGGGGTTTAACCTCCCCGCCGCTGCGGCGGACCCTCCCTTGCGAGGAGAGGGTTGGAGGCTGTGGGGCGAGTGGGGGATCCCCGAACACAGGAGCTCACGCCATGGGGGGGGCCGCCCCCCCCGCCCCCCCCCCCCCCGCGCGCCCCCCGCCCCCCCCCCCCCCCCGCCGGGTGTGGGCTGGTGAGAGGGGGTGGTGGGTGACGGTGTTTGTGCAGTTGAGCGATGTGCATATTCTGGAAGGCGAGGGGGAGTTGCTGGGGGCGCGACCAGCGGAGAACTTGCGGCGGGTGGTGGCGCGGATCGGGGAGTTGCCGGTGGTGCCGGAGTTCTGCCTGATCAGTGGGGATCTGGCGCAGGAGAGCGGGGTGGAGGGGTATCGCTTTCTGAAGGGGTTGCTGGAGCCGTTGGTGGAGCGGGGGATTCCGATACTGGTGGGGATGGGGAACCACGATCAGCGGGCGGCGTTTCGAGAAGGTTTTTTGGGTGAGGCGGGGGGTGACGAGCGGCCCTATTTTCATGCGGCGACGCTCGGCGGGGTGCGGATTTTGATGCTGGATACGCTGATCCCTGGCGCGATTGAAGGGATGGTGGGAGAGGAGCAGCTTGGCTGGCTGGCGGAGCAGTTGGGCCAGGAGAGCGAGGCGGAGACGATCGTGGTGCTGCACCACCCGCCCGCGTTTACCGGGCTGGGGGAGGGGCACCTGCGGGATGCGGAGGCGTTGCGCGGAGTGCTGGAGGGGCGGCGGGTGTTGGGGGTGCTGGCCGGGCATGTCCACCTCGCGGGCGCGACGATGTTTGCGGGGACGATCGCCAGCAGCGCCCCGGCGGTGGTGTTCCAACTGGTGGCCGAGGGCGAGGGGGGGATGCGGGTGGTGCAGGGGAGTGGGTTCAATCTCTGCACGGTGCGCGATGGGGTGCTGCTGGTCAATCCGGTGATGGTGTGAGGACGAGTGCTGAGTGCTGAGTGCTGAGTGCTGAGTTGAGTAACGAGTAACGAGAGGGACCTCACCCCCGCCGCTGCGGCGGCACCCCCTCTCCCGCGAGGAGAGGGGGAAGTGCCGACCGGAGTGTGAGGGGATAGCAGACCTGGATACCTGACGACAGGCCAGACCCCACCCCGCCGCCTGCGGGCGACGACTTTCCCCTGATGAGGAGAGGGTTGAAGACGCTGGGGGGCGCAAGTGGCGATGGTGGGGGCGATAGCAGTGTGACGCGGGCGGGTCGGTGACCCGCCTTTAGTTTTGCAGGGCGCGGCTGAGGCGGTAGTCGCGGATGGTGGGGGAGGTGAGGAGGGCGAGGGCGGCGATCAGGGCGGCGATGGTGCAGAGGGTGATGGTGACGGTGCGCGGGCCGACGAGGTCGGCACCGAGGCCGGCGAGGAAGCTGCCGAGCGGGGAGAGTCCGGCGTTGAGGCTGACGATGCCGGTGACGCGCCCGCGCATCTCCTCGGGGATGGAGAGTTGCAGGAGGGTCTGGTTGGTGGTGAGGTAGAGCATTTCGCAGAAGCCGGAGCAGGCGAGGAGGGGGAGGGCGACCCAGAGGGTGGTGCTGAAGGCGAAGCCGATCAGGGCGGCGCTGGTGAGGGCGAGCGCGACGAGTTGGATGAGGCCGCGACGCTCGAAGCGGCCGAGCGAGGCGCTGACGATGCCGCCGACGATGCCGCCGACGCCGACGGAGGAGAGGAGCAGGCCGAGGATCTCGGGGCCGCCGCCAAAGACGTCCTTGGCGTAGATCGGCGGGAGCGCGGCGAAGTTCGGGATGATGAAGAGGGGCAGGACCCAGCCCATCAGGACGAAGGCGCGCGTGCCGGGCTCGCGGGCGATGTAGCGCAGGCCGTCGCCGAGATTGCGGAGCGAGGCCGAGCCTTTGCTGTCGGCTTTGACGGCGGGCCAGACGATCCGCACGGTGGTGAGGGCGATCAGGGCGTAGGCGGTGGCCTGGATCAGGAAGTTGCCGCCCGGGCCGAACCAGAGGATGAGGAAGCCGCCGAGGGCGGGGCCGAGCGAGCGCATCAGCGCCCAGCCGGTCTGGATCAGGGCGACGGCATTGGGGGCGAGGGCGCGCGGGACGAGCGTGAAGACGGCGGTCTGGCGCAGGGGGATGTCGAGCGCCTGGGCGATGCCGCCCAGGAAGGTGAAGACGAGGAGGTGGGCGATCCCCACGCGCCCGGTGAGGAGGAGCAGGCCGAGCCCGAGGCTGATGACGAAGAGCCAGGCGTTGACGGCGAGCATGAGGGTGCGGCGCGGGAAGCGGTCGATGGCGACGCCGGAGACGGGGGCGAGGCCGAGCGTGGCGACCGAGCGGACGAGATTGATCGTGCCGAGCATCGCGCCGGAGGCGGTGAGGTCGTAGACAAGCCAGCTGAGCGTGACCTGCTGGATCCACTGGCCCGCGTTGGAGAGGGTGGTGCCGGTCAGCAGCAGGCGGAAGTCGCGCAGGCGCAGCGAGGCGAAGGTGCCGCCCGTCTCGTCGGGCGGCACTGCGACTTCCTGCTCGGCTGGTGCGGAGGTGGCTTCCTCCAGGTTGGTCGTGGTGCTCATTGGGCCGTGGATGCGGCGGGCGCGGCTTCGGCGTCCACCTCGCGAACGAGTGCGACGAGGCGTTCGAGGGTCGCGAGGCGGGCGTCGGGCGTGGCCCCTTCGGGCGAGATGCGGAGCGTGTTGACGCCGACCGCGCGGTAGCGGCGCAGGCGCTCGCGGACCTGATCCTCGGTGCCGATCAGGTTGCTCTTGAAGGCGAGATCGTCGGGGATGAGGGCGGTCGCCTCGGCGCGCTGCCCACCGAGCCAGAGGCGCTGCACCTCGCGGGCCATCTCGGTGTAGCCCGCGCGCCGCCAGGTGTCGTTGTAGAAATTGCTCTGGGCCGAGCCCATCGCGCCGATGTAGAAGGCGAGACCGGGCTTGCGCGCGGCGAGGAGGCGCGGCATGTCGGCATCATCCGCGACGAAGGCGACCGAGCCGGCACCGACGCCGAGGTCGATGTCGGCGAGGGAGCGCCCGGCGCGGGCGGCACCGGCGGCGATGTGGCCGAAGAAGTTGTCGGCGTGCTCGGGGATGAACATGGTGCCGATCCAGCCGTCGGCAAGTTCGCCGGTCAGTTCGAGATTCTTGGGGCCGAGGGTGGCGAGGTAGATCGGGACCGGGTTGGCGGGGCGGGGGCCGATGCTGAGGGCTTTGCCCTCGCCGCCGGGGCGCGGCAGGTGGTAGATCTCGCCGTCGTAGACGAGGCGCTCACCGGAGAGGGCTTTGCGGATGATCTCGACCGTCTCGCGGGTGCGCTGGAGCGGGCGGGCGAAGGGGACGCCGTGCCAGCCTTCGATCACCTGGGGGCCGCTGACGCCGAGGCCGAGGATGAAGCGCCCGCCCGACATGCTGGCGAGGGTGTTGGCGGTCATGGCAACCATCGCGGGGGTGCGGGCGTCGATCTGCATGATGCCGGTGCCGAGCTTGATGCGCTCGGTGCGCGCGGCGAGATAGCCGAGCGGGGAGACGGCGTCGTAGGTCCAGGTTTCGATCGACCAGATGCTATCGACGCCAACCTGTTCGGCGGCGGCGACGTAGTCGGCGAGCGCGTGCCAGTCGTCGGTGAAGGATGCGCCGAGGCCGGTGGAGATGTTCATGGGTGTGCCTCCTCTTGCGGTGGGGTGAGCCCCTCCCGCTGCTGCGGCAGCGACCCTCCCCTGCGGGGGAGAGGGTTGGGGTGGCGCTCCGTGGGGAGGGATAGCAGATTTCTCGGTGCTGAGTGCTGAGTGCTGAGTGGGCGAGTGATCGAGTAGCCAGTAGTCGGTAGTCGGTGGGGCGACGGACCTCACTTACACCGCCTGCGGCGGCACCCCTCTCCCGCGAGGAGGGGAAGGGGCGTGGGGGCGTGGGGGCGTGGGAGCGGACGTTCATTTGTGACAGTTGCACGATGGCGGGGGATGGGGTGGGTGCTAGAATGGCGGGGATTGGGCGTGGTGAATAGGCCGGAGGAGCGGGGGGATGATGGCGGAGACGTTGCGGATCGGGGTGGCGTCGCCGGGGTGGCGGCGACGCGCGAGAGGGTCGCGATCGTGGGGCGGTTCCCTGGCGGAGGGGGGCGGCGCGGGGGCTGGCGGTGTCTGCTTCCCGGAGACGTATCTGCCGGGGTATCGCGGGCACGAGTTCCCGGATGCCGCCGCCCGTCAGGCGGCGCAGGGCGGGCGTTGGCGGGGGTTTGCGCGCTGGCGAAGCGGCACGGGATCGCGGCGATCGTGCCGATGGAGTGGGCGAGCCCGGGGGCTGCTCAGTCTGGCGTTCGTGGTGGATGCGGACGGGACGGTGCAGGGTATCAGACGAAGAACCAGATGCCGACGCGCAGGAGGAGGCCTGCGTCTGCGGCGACGGCGGATGTTCGGGTGGCGGGGGTGCCGTTCGGCATCGCGATCTGCCGCGAGGGGTGGCGCTACCCGGAGACAGTGCGCTGGGCGGCGCGGCGGTGCGCCGGTGGTGTTCCACCCGCATGTGACGGGCGGGGATGGAATGGCAGGGTGCCGCGCCCCGGCGACCCGGAGGGGCAGTGTACGAGAAGACGATGGTCGCGCGGGCGGCGGCGGAGGAATGCTGATCTACTTCGCGAGTTCCAGTTGCGCTGGCACGCGACCGGGGCAACGACCTGCCTGATCGGGCCGGATGGGCGCTGCGTCGAGCAGATTCCCTACGGCGAGGAGGCGCGCTGGTGGTGGCGGACCTCGACCTGCGGGCGGCGGCGAATCGCGCTGGGGGCGGAGCGGTTCGCGCCGGAGCGGTATGGCGACTGAGGCGAGGCGTGGTGATCGAGCGGCGCAGGCCGAGGAGGCGGGACTCCTCGACCTGCTGGCGTTGCGCGCGAAGGCGCACTGGGGCCGCCGAGGCGTTTTTGGCGGCGTATCGCGACGAGCTGGCGGTGACGCCGATGGATGTGGCCGCGCACACGGTTTGTGGCGGTGCGCGATGGTGGTTGCGGGTTCTATCAGCTGCGTGTTGTGGGAGATGGCGAAGCTGAATGACCTCTGGGTGGAGTCGGGCGCAATCGGGCGGGGGCATGGGCGGGCGCTGTGGGAGCACGCGGTGGCAACGACCGGGGAGCGGGGCTGCCGGGAGTTGATCGTGCAGGCGACCTGCACGCGGAGGGGTTTACCGCGCGATGGGGCGGTGCGGGTGGGGACACCGGGCATCGACGGTGATTCCGGGGTTGGCGTTGCCGATGCGGCGGGGTTGTCTCCCACGAAGTGATCTTTGGATGGACAAAATGAGGCGAGCGACGAGGGGCGGGTCGGTGACCGCCCCTACCCGGTTGTGTGTGCCATTTGGCGGCGATGGATGGTGGCATCGGGGTTTGTTCGAGGGCGGCGGGCCAGGCGCGGCGGGGGTCGAGGGGGACGATCAGGAAGGTGTCGCCTTCGGCTTTGATCGGGTCGAAGATGTGGGCGAGGGCTTCCGGGGTGGTGCGGTCGGCGACGATGCCGAGGATGTGGATGGGGCGCTCGGGGAGGTAGAGGGCGTCTTTGCGGGCGAGGTAGGCGACGCGGAGGTCGGGGAAGGTCGCGAGGTTGCCGGTGACCCAGGCGAGCTGGTCGGCGGTGAGGGTGTGGGGGCTGAGGCGGTCGTCGCGGGCGATGTCGGTGCGCTCGGCGCGGGCGGCTTGCAGGAGCTGGACGCGGCGCTGGGCACGCAGGCGGTAGCCCGGTCGGCGTCGGCGGCGCGGCCACGGGCGGCGAGGAAGGGGACAGCCAGGGCGCAGGCGGCGAGGATGCGGTCAGGGTCGTGGGTCATGGCGTGGTCGAGCGTGGCGAGGCCGGTGTCATCGCCGCGCGCGGGGAGGAGGCGACCGACGGCGAACGGACTTCGGGGCGCTCGGGGTCGGCGGCGGGGCTTCGCGGTAGCGGGCGAGGACTTCATCGGTGCTGCCGAACTCCTCGGTCCAGCGGGCGCGCTGGAGGGCTTCGTCGGGCTGAGGGGACGGGTGCGCGCGGCGGTGTCGAGGGCGCGCAGGGCGTCGTCGTCTCGCGGGCGTAAAGTACTGCTCGCGCCAGGCGCGGGCGATGCCGGCCTGCCAGCGAATGTCGATATCGCGCACGGCGAGGTCGGGCGGGAGATGAAGATCTGCCCGGCAGCGGGGGTGGCGGGGGTGGCAGGCGCGGCTCCTGCCCAAGCGCGGCGGAGCGCTCGGCGGGGGCGGGGGTCGGCCCGGCAGCGTCAGCGGGATCGTGGAGGGCGGCGGCGAGCCAGATTGTCGGAGGCGGCGGAGTGCAGCGCGTCGTCAGCGCGGCTTGCAGGCTGGCGAAGGGGGCGGGGATCGCGGCGGGTGGGGAGCTGGCGGTAGACACCCGGCCAGAATTCGTGGTCGAGGAAGCGGCGGGCGACGGCGAGCGCGAGCAGGGCGTCGGCGGCGTGGCGCGGGCTGGTGGCGGCGGCGGCGGCGTGGTCGGCCGCGAGTTCCTGCACGCCGACGAGCGGGGCGGAGTAGGCGAGGAAGCGGGGGACGTACCAGCGGAAGAAGGGGCGCACGGCGACGCGCCACCAGCGCTGCTCGCCCTCCAGCTGCTCCAGCAGGCGGCCCCAGAGGAGGCGGCGGCGGCGCAGCCAGCCGTCGGACCAGCCGGGGGTGCCGGCCATGAGGGCCAGTTCGCGGGCGAGGACGGCGCGGAGCTGATCCCAGGAGAGGGACTGGAGGAGCGGGAGGCCGACGAGCAGGGTGTTGCGGTAGCGCCCGAAGAGGCCGAGGTCGGGCTGCTGCACCGCGCGCACGCGAGGTCGTCGGTGAGCATGATCGTGTAGATCGCGGGGGCGCGCAGGGCGAGGCGCAGCGTCGACGGTGGCGAAGGGGTCCCGGCGTCGTTGCGCGAGAGGATGATCCCTCGGGCGCGGGAGGCTGACCCAGAGCGATTGCAGGAGTCCGGCGACGCCGAGGACGGGGATGAGGAACCAGATGCTCAGTTCCCAGCGGACGGCGCAGCCCGGCCCCGCACCGACGAGGAGGACGAGCGCGAGCAGCGCGGCGACGTAGGCGTAGCCGAGCAGGGCGAAGGTGACGGCGATCCTGCCGGGCGGCGTCAGTGCGGGCGCGGGGAGGGGAGCAGGGGGTGCAGGTCGAGTCGCTCGGCGGTCAGCGCCACGGCAGCCTTTTCAAGTCGTAGCTGTCCCGTCGCCCGCCCGGGGATGAATCTCGGGCTGCCGGGTACCCACCGCGGTGGGTGATGCGCCGGATCAATCCGGCCTGGCGGCTCGCCCGGCGCGGGAGAGTGTTGGCCGCGCGGTTGCCGTCCCGACACGGGCGACGCACCGCGTCGCCCCTGCGACGTTGCGCGCCGGGGGGTGCGAGGGTCTGCTAGTATCGAGGGTAGCAGGCGCGGGGCCGGGCCGCAGTAGGAATTGTGTCTGGTTGCGGGGGGACGATCCTCCCGATGAGGAGGGTGGCGTGACCATTAGCCCAGAGGCGAACGTTCGCGAGGATGACACCACCGGCGATGGGCCGCTGGCGGGGGTGCGGGTGCTCGATCTGACGCGGGTGCTGGCGGGGCCGTACGCGACGATGCTGCTGGGGGACGCGGGGGCCGAAGTGGTGAAGGTGGAGCCGCCGCAGGGGGACGAGACGCGCCAGTGGGGTCCGCCCTGGGCGGGGGGCGAGAGCGCCTATTATCTCTGCATCAACCGCAACAAGCGGAGCATCGCGCTCGACCTGGCGAAGCCGGGCGGGCTGACGATCCTGCGGCGGCTGGCGAGCCAGTCGGATGTGCTGATCGAGAATTATAAGCACGGGACGATGGAGCGCTGGGGGCTGGGGTATGAGGAGGTGCTGCGCGCGGAGAATCCGGGGCTGATCTACGCGAGCATCACCGGGTTCGGCAGCACCGGGCCGTATGCGCAGCTGCCGGGGTATGACACGGTGATGGAGGCGATGGGCGGGCTGATGAGCATCACCGGGGAGCCGGAGGGGGAGCCGGTGAAGGTGGGGGTGGCGATCGTCGATATCGTGACGGGCTGCCTGGCGGCGTGGGGGATCAGCGCGGCGCTGGCGGAGCGGGCGCGCACGGGGCGAGGGCGGCGGGTGGAGCTGTCGCTGCTCGATAGCGCGCTGTCGCTGCTGATCAACCAGGCGAGCAGCTTCCTGATCGGGGGGAATGTGCCGAAGCGGTACGGCAACGCGCACCCGACGATCGTGCCGTACCAGACCTTCCCGACGGCGGCGGGGCCGCTGATGGTGGCGACGGCGAACGACCGGCAGTTCGCGCGCTTCTGCGAGGTGATCGGGCTGCCGGGGCTGCCGGGGGAGGAGCGGTTCCGCACGAACCGGCAGCGGGTGGTCCACCGGGAGGAACTGCTGCCGCTCATCGAGGGGGCGCTGGCGGCGAAGACGGCGGCGGAGTGGAACGACCTCTGCTGGGAGGCGGGGGTGCCGGTGGGGCCGGTGCGGGATATCGCGCAGGCGTTCGACGATCCGCAGGTGGCGGCGCGCGGGTCGGTGACGCGGATCGCGCACCCGACGGCGGGGGAGGTGCCGCTGGTGGCGTCGCCGGTGCGGTTCGCGGCGGGTGCGCCGCAGCCGTATCGCCACCCGCCGCTGCTGGGGGAGCACACGGTGGAGGTGCTGGCGGAGGCGGGGTTCGGGGAGGCGGAGATCGCGGGGTGGGTGGGGGATGGGACGGTGCGAGTGCTGAGTCGTGAGTCGTGAGTCGTGAGTCGTGAGTGGAGGACGAAGGATGAAGGGACGGTGAACCGCCAAGACGCCAAGAGCGCCAAGGACGAAGGATGGGAGGCGAGTGGGGGAGCAGGGGAAAAGTAGGTTTGTTTTGCGGTTTTGACTTTTCCTCTTCCTCTCCATTTGGGGCGTAAGGCCCCCCTACATCCCCCCAATGCTGGGGGGACTTTGTGCGGGTGGCTGGGGTGGGGAGTGGTGGTCATGGTGGTGCCTCCGTGGTGTGGGCAGGGCGCGGTGTGAGGGGCGCGCTGCCGGGGTGATCCTTTGCCGCTATCTTTACGGACCCTTTGGACGAGGCAAATCATGACAGCTTGGCTGAATATTGGTGATGTGGAAGATGGGATGGCAATTTGGGGTTGTTGGAGGTTGCGATGCGGCGCGAGGAGATCGAGAGTCACGAGCATTTGCTGCGAGTTGTGCCGGTGCGGGAGCGGGATTATGAGCCTTTTGGGAAGGTGGTGCGGTGGGCAGATCCGGATCGGGACTATCCCGATTGTTCGTGTGGCTGCAAGTGGTACATCGAGTTGGAGGGTGAGTTGGGGTTCGATTGGGTGCAAATGAATCTGGCATCGCATCGGTGTGGGTTACTGACGTTCGAGCATCAGGGGTGTGGGGAGTTTGAGGGGTGAGATGAAGAGGAAGGAACCGGCGGCGATGGCGGTGGCGGGGCGGCGTGGTTTTCGCGGTTGGTGAATGTGGCGTTGCGGCGGTATCTCCAGGCGCAGCGGATCGAGCGGATGGAGGTGCGGCTGGCGGCGGAGCACTGGGCCGATTGCGGCCGAGGTGTGGGCGTGGGCGGAGCGGCTGGAGTGGCCGAGTTGAGAGAGCGGGAGTGGGCAGTTGCGGCGGCGATCGAAGGGCCGCAAGTGCAGATAGCGACTGGGGCTTTTAGAACATTTGTACTATAATTTGGGAGGATAATGGCGTCGCTGCTGTGAAAGGAGTGCGGGCGATGTGCGGGCGGTATGTGTTGCAGAACACGGGGCAGATTCCGTTGCGGTTCGGGGCGACGATGGATAGCGGGGTGCGGGCGGCGATGGGGGACCGGTATAACATCGCGCCGACCGAGGTGGTGCCGGTGGTGGTCGAGGAGGCTGCGGGGGAGCGGCGGGTGGAGTTGGCGTCGTGGGGGATTTCGCCGCGCTGGCGCGGGGCGAAGCCGGTGCTGGCGTTTTAATGCGCGGGCGGAGTCGCTGACGGAGCGGCCGATGTTCCGGGGATTGGTGTCGCGGGCGCGCTGTGTGGTGCCGGCGTCGGGGTGGTACGAGTGGACGGCGGTGCCGGGGAGCAAGGCGAAGCAGCCGTGGTTCATCACCGATCCCGAGGGGAAGGATTTGCTGGGGCTGGCGGGGCTGATCGACCGCTGGGAGGAGGCGGATGGGACGCCGCGCGCGGCCTGCGCGATCGTGACGACGGCGGCGGCGACCGACGATCTGCGGGCGCTGCACGAGCGGATGCCGGTAGGTGCTGCCGCGCACGGCGGAGGCGATCTGGCTCGATCCGGGGCTGACGGAGCCGGGCGCGGTGCTGCCGCTGCTGGCGCACCCGGACGCGGGGAAGCTGCGGCGCTGGCCGGTGTCGACGGCGGTGAATCGGAGTGGGCAGAGTGAGGCGGGGATGATCAGGCCGATCAATCCGGCGTGAGGTGAAGTCGGAAGTCGGAAGTCGGAAGTCGGAGGTCGTGGGTGGCCTGGGGAGTGTGTGCTCTCCGGGCTTGCTTTTTAATCCCTCCCCGCCGCCTGCGGGCGGCGACCCTCCCGTGAAGGGGAAGGGATCGAGGGGTTGGTGTGGGTAGGTGGTGTGTGTGAGGCAGACCCCTCCCCGCGCTGCGGCGCGACCCTCCCCCTTGCGAGGGAGAGGGTTTGGGTTGCGGGGGGACGCGGGAGGCGGTGGTGGAGGTGGGTGACGTGCGGAGAGCGCCCGGAGATGAAGTCTCCGGGCTATGAGAGTGCGCCGGATGAAACCCGGCTTGGGGGTGGTGCGGCGATTGGGTTATCCGGCCGCTTTTTCTTTGCGGGGTGGCGATGTGGTTGCTGGCGGGCGGAGGCTGAGGGCGGCGTAGATGTCGGAGGAGCGGCTGTGGCGCTCCGCGAGGAGGCGGGTGGCGGTGAGGCCGTTGCGGTGGGCGATGGTTTGCCAGGTGGGGTAGGAGAAGGGGTGGGGGACCCAGGGGTTGCCGCGATCGGTGTTGTACTCGACGATGATCAGGTGGCCACCGGGGCGGAGGTAGCCGCGAATCAGGCCGAGGGCGGTGTCTTTCTCGGCGTCGCGCAGGAAGTGGAGGGAGTTGGCCAGGAGTGCGCCGTCGAGCGGGGGGAGGTCGAGCGGGCGGCTGAAGTCGGCGACGAGGGGGTGGAGCTGGGTGGCGGGGAAGCGCGCCCGGAAGGTGGCCTGCTGATCGCGGAGGGCGCGGGCGTCGCGGTCCACGGACCAGATGCTGGCGGCGGGGCCGAGGAGATCGGCGAGGGCGAGGGTGAAGGCACCGCGCCCCGAGCCGAAGTCGGCCCAGATGCCGCCGGGGGCGGGGATGCCGTTGCGGATGAGGGCGAGGTGGTCGGGGTGGTCCATGGGGGGCTCGCGGGGTTCAAAGTTCAAGGTTCAAAGTTCGAAGTTCACGGTTCGAAGGTTCGAAGGTTCGAAGGTTCGGGGGTGGGTGGCGTGGGTGCTGAGGGGGAGTATAGCTGAGCGGGAGGGGGCGGCGATGTGATCATTGGCGGGTGGAGAGCGCCCGGAGATCGCCCGGGGATGAAGTCTCCGGGCTACGAGATGCGCCGGATGAATCCGGCTCTGGTGAGGGTGGTGAGGTTGGTGGCTGTCTTTCGTGGGTAGGGCGTTGAGGGCAGGGGTTCTTTTCTTGACAGCATTCTTGCTTACATGTAAGATGACTTGCAAGGAGTGTAGGCGGGCAGTTCCGGTGGATCATTCGTAGCGGATTGTTGGGGGCGGGGCCTGATCGGGCTGCCGCCGGGTTCTGTTCGTCCGAAAGGGTGCGTTGCGAGGCATTGCCCTACCCGGGTGGGGTGAGGGTGCGCGTGCGGCTGTGCGCACGAGGGGTGCGCGGGATGAGTGAGCGAAGGAAGGGTGCGATGGTGGAGCGTTCGGGGCTGGTGGCGGCGAGTCGGCCGCAGTTGATCGTGCCGAATGTGGTCGAGGATACATATCGGGGGGAACGGGTCTACGATGTCTATTCGCGGCTGGTGAAGGATCGGATCATCTTTCTCGGGACGCCGATCGACGACCAGGTGGCGAATGTGGTCGTCGCGCAGTTGCTCTATCTGAGTGGGGAGGACCCGAAGAAGGATATCAGTATCTATATCAACAGCCCGGGCGGGCAGGTCTACGCTGGCATGGCGATCTACGACACGATGCAGACCCTCAAGTGCGATGTCTCGACGTGGTGCGTCGGGTTGGCGGCGTCGATGGCGGCGGTGTTGCTGATGGCGGGGACGCCGGGGAAGCGCGCGGCGTTGCCGCATTCGCGCGTGCTGATCCACCAGGGGTCGATCGGCTTTCAGGGGGCGATTCCCGATATCGAGGTGCAGGCGCGCGAGACGCTGCGCTTGACGCAGACGATGATCGAGGTGATGGCGAAGCATTCCGGGCAGACGTACGAGCGAGTGAAGCGCGACACGGAGCGGGACTACTACATGACGGCGGAGGAGGCGAAGGAGTACGGGGCGATCGATACGGTGGTGGCGTCGGAGCGGTTGGCGGTACGATAGTCGTGAGTCGTGAGTCGTGAGTCGTGAGTGGACAAGAGTGGGCGATAGGCGATAGGCGATAGGCGATAAAAACAGGTTGGCCCGGAAAGCGATGTGCTCTCCGGGCCGCTGTTCTTCTCACGACTCACGACTCACGACTCACGACTCGCCCCGAAGCGGATCGGCAGGTGCTTGATGCCGTGGAGGAAGGTGGAGCGGAGGCGTTCGACTGCGCCGACCTGCTCGATGTTGGTCAGGCGGTCGAGCAAGACTTCGAACATGACGCGGATTTCGAGGCGGGCGAGGCCGGAGCCGAGGCAGAAGTGCTCGCCGTAGCCGAAGGCGAGGTGCTCGTTCGGGGTGCGGCCGATGTCGAAACGGTAGGGATCGGCGAAGATCTCCTCGTCGCGGTTGGCCGAGGGATACCAGAGGATGACGCGCTCGCCCGCCTTGATCTGCTGGCCGCGAATCTCGACGTCGCGCGTGGCGGTGCGCATCATGTGGGCCAGGGGCGAGGACCAGCGGAGGATTTCTTCGACGGCGGTCGGCATCAGGGAGCGGTCGGCGCGCAGGCGCTCCCACTGGTCGGGGTGCTCCAGGAAGGCGAGCAGGCCGCCGGAGATGGCGTTGCGGGTGGTCTCGTTGCCGGCGAGGACGAGGAGTTGGCAGAAGGCGAGGATTTCGCTCTCGGAGAGGACTTCGCCGTCGATCTCGGCCTGGGTCAGGTGGGTGACCAGGTCCTCCTGCGGCTCGCGACGGCGGGCGGCGACGGTCTTGGCGTAGTAGGCGAACATCTGGCGGCTGCCGTGCGCGGCGGTCTCGCGGCGGTCGCGCCCCTCGGTCTGGTACTCGGGGTCGTCGGGGCCGAGCACCTGGTTGGTGAGGGAGAAGAGGAGCGGCCAGTCCGCCTCGGGCGCGCCGAGCATGGTGCAGATGACGGCGAGCGGCAGTTGCGCCGCGACATCGGTGACGAAGTCGCATTCGCCGCGCGGCAGGATGCCGTCGATGATGCGGTGGGTCATGTCGCGGATGCCGGGCTCCATCAGCGCGATCATGCGCGGGGTGAAGCCTTTGTTCACCAGCCGCCGCAAGCGGACGTGCCGGGGCGGGTCGGTGGTGATCATGCTGGGCGTCGATTCGCGCTCCTCGCGCGGCGGATTGGGGTCGGTCCCCATCGAGATCCCCTTGGAGGAGATGAAGGTGTGGGGATCGCGCGAGATGGCGAGGATGTCGGCGTGCTTGGTGATCGACCAGAAGCCGGGGAACCAGAGCCGACCTTCCTGCCAGGAGACCGGGGACTCGGCGCGCAGGCGTCGCCAGACGTCGTGCGCCTCGTCGCGGATGAAGAGTTCGCCGTAGGTCAGGTCGAATTCGCGGTCGTCGGTGCCGGGGCGGGGAGCGGTGGCGGTCATCGGTGGTCCTCCTTCTGCGTGGGTGCGGCCGAGCGATGGCGGTCGGTCAGCGCGCCGACGCGCCGGTCGGCTGGTCTTCGATCAGGAGGATGGCCTGGCGTGGGCAGAGGCGCACGGCGGCCTCGACTTTGGCGCGCAGCGACTCGTCGGGGTGTTCGAGGATCACCTTGCTATAGCCATCGTCGTCGAGGGCGAAGACTTCCGGGGCCAATTCGACGCAGCGCGCGTGGCCTTCGCAGCGATCCGGGTCCACGATGACTTTCATCAGGCTCCCTCCTGCGGCTCATGTTGGGGACGTTGGGTAAGGGTAGTTGGTGGTGGGGGTTTTGGCAAGGTGGGGGCGGTGAGGGGGATGGTGGAGAGGGGGTGTTGCGGAGAGCGCCCGGGGATGGAGTCTCTGGGCTACGAGATGCGCCGGATCAATCCGGCTGGAAGGGCAATTTGGCAGCGGTTGGCGCAATCAAGCATGGTTATTCCGGGCGATTCGTGCCTCGATCTCCTCGGGATAGGCTTCGTAGTAACGCAGCGCCGTTTGCAGCACCTGCTCCGCTACGTGCGGGTAACACTCCCGGAGGATCTGCCAATCCTTGCCGTTGTGCAAGTAGGGTTCGATCACTTCCCAGACATCGGGGCCGCCGTGCAGACGCGCACGGCGGCCGGTCGGCCCGGCCAAAAAATACACACCGGGAAATTCGCGCGCCTTGAGCGCTTCCACTGCGAGCAATTCGATCGTTTCGGCGAGCGAGCGATGCTCCTCCGTCGCGATCTGCCGTACTTTCGCTTCTACCGTCTCGGGCAACTGCACACTCACCGGTGCGGCCATTGTCGTGCTCCTGACCTCGTTTGAGACTACCGGGAGAGCCACGTCGCTCGGTTTCGCCAAGCATCCTGCTCGGGAACTTCTACGAGCAATCTTCGCACGCCTTCGATGATCGCGCCGAATTGACCGTGCGGGATGCTGCGCGGGATCAGGATGCAGCCAGCGTGGGAACGTTGGTCCCCGGCCCAGGCGGCAAGGATCGGGACGAAGTCCTTGACGTTCGCGGTCACCAGGATGCGGCCATCGGCCGTGGCGAGCGCCAGCAGCGGTTCGTCGTCGAGACCTTCCCGGTCGATCTCTTCATCGACGCAGCGTATGTCGTGCCCCTGGGCACGCAACGGCGCGGCGATTGCGTGGCTGGAGAGGTGGGCATCGAGGAAGAGCCTGACCATCGCATCATCGCTCGGTGAAGAGCGTGGGGTAGAGGAATGCGGCCTGATCGGGGGTCAGCTCGTTCGCCTTGAGCGCCTGCTCGATTTCGTCCGGGTAGGCTTCGGCGTAGCGCAGGGCCAATCGCGCGGGGCGCTCTTTGAGATGGCTCGCCGCGAGCAGGCGTTCGAGCGAGCCGGAATCGCGGTAGCCGCTGACGATCTCCCAGACATCGAAGGCGGTGCCGATCACCCAGGCGCGGCGGTCGTGCTCCGGTCCGCGAAAGGCGATGCCGGGGAAACGGCGCATGCGAACCGCTTCTTCGGTGAGGGCTTCCACCACCGCGCCCTTCGAGCGCTTTGTGCGACGCGATTCGTGCTCGACCCAGGCGTCGGTCCCTTCGGAGAGGCGGAGCGTGAACGGTTTCGACTTGACCATGGACGATCTTCCTTGCATTGCCGCTCTGTAGTCGTTGTATTACACAAATTACACTCCTGAAGGTAGCACCGGCGCTGGTTTTTGACAAGGGTGGCGGTTCGCGCTACGTTGGAGCTACGCGCTGCGCTACGATTCATTGTGGCGGATACTCGGGCAGTGTCTCCCTCCCAGGTGGGGAGAATCATGGATAGGGAGAGGAATGGGATGACGAAGCGCCAGCTACGAAGCCAGCAGTTGCGCCAGGTGAACCATCAGGGCGATGCGCTGCGGATGGGGATGAACTGGACCGAGGAGGATCTGGGGAAGCCACAGATTCTGGTCGAGAGTGCGTATGGGATGGGGCACCCGGGGACGTTCCACTTCCGGCCGCTGATCGAGGAGGTCTCGAACGGCGTGTTCGAGGCGGGCGGGAAGCCGGGAGTCTTCTACGTCTCGGATATCTGCGACGGGGTGGCGCAGGCGCACAGCGGGATGAGCTATTCGCTGGTGTCGCGCGATATCCAGGCGGCGATGATCGAGATCCACGCGCTCGGGCACCCGCACGACGGGATGGTGCTGATCTCGGGGAACGACAAGTCGGTGCCCGCGCACCTGGTGGCGATCGCGCGCTGCGACCTGCCGGCGATCCATGTGCCGGGCGGCACGCAGATGAACGCGCCGAATTATGTCACGTCTGACCAGATGTGGGGGATGGGCGCGGCGGTCGAGCGCGGCGAGTTGTCGCGCGAGGATATGGAGCGGGACCAGCACAGCGCCTGCCCGACCTGCGGGGCCTGCCAGTTCATGGGGAGCGCCAGCACGGGCCAGGTGCTCTCCGAGGCGCTGGGGATGGCGTTGCCGGGGAGCGCGCTGATCCCGGCACCGTTGACGCGGCTGATGCGGGTGTCGCGGCAGGCCGGGAAGCAGATCCTGAAGCTGGTGGAGCAGGATATCCGGCCGAGCAAGATCCTGACGCGCAAGGCGTTCGAGAACGCGATCGCGCTGCACGCGGCGGTCGGCGGCTCGACCAACAGCCTGCTGCACCTGCCCGCGATCGCGCGCGAGGTCGGCGTGGACGTGACGATCGACGATTTCGACCGCATCCACCGCCGGGTGCCGGTGCTGGCGAACGCGAAGACGACCGGCAAGTACCCGGTGGAATACCTCTGGTACGCGGGTGGCGTCCCGGCGGTGATGCTGGAGATCCAGGATCTGCTGCACCTCGACGTGATGACGGTGACGGGGAAGACGCTGGGCGAGAACCTGGAGGAGATCAAGAAGGGGGGCTTCTTCTACGAGACGCGCGGCTACCTGAACAACGTGAAGGTGCCGCTGCGCGAGATTTTGCGAACGCGCGAGGAGGCGTTCGGGCCGGAGGGGGGCATCGCGGTCCTCTACGGCAACCTGGCCCCGGGCGGGGCGGCGGTGAAATTCTTCTCGGTGCCGGACGAGATGCACCGGCACGTCGGCCCGGCGCGCGTCTTCAACACCGAGGACGATGCGGTGAAGGCGCTGATCGACCGCGACATTCGTCCCGGCGACAACGTGGTGATCCGCTACGAGGGGCCGCGCGCGAACGGGATGCCGGAGATGTACTACGCGACGGCGATCATCGCGGCGACGAAGGAGCTGGCGGCGACGACGGCGGTGATCACCGACGGGCGCTACTCGGGCGCGGCGAAGGGTCCGGCGATCGGGCATGTGACGCCGGAGGCGATGGAGGGCGGGCCGATCGCGCTGGTGGAGGAGGGCGATCTGATCGAGATCGACATCCCGGCGCGGCGGCTGGCGATCGTGGGGACGCGCGACGGGCGGCTGACACCTGAGCAAGTGGAGGCATTACTGGCCGAGCGCCGCAGCCGCTGGGAGCGCCCGTCGCCGCGCCACACGAAGGGCATCCTGTCGCTCTACGGCAGGATCGCGGCGGGGCCGTCGGAGGGGGCGTTCCTGGGGTAAGTAGGAAGTCGGAAGTGGGAAGTCGGAAGTAGCCCGACCGCCGGAAGAGGGGCGGTTGTAGGCGAAGATGCCGATGCTTGCCCCTCGCGCCGATCCGTGCGGCGGATCGGCGCGGGGGTGTTTGCGAATGGGGCGGGGGCAACGGTGCGCGGGTGAGCTGCGGCGCGATGCATTCACGGTACAGTTCCACCGCGGGCAGACTTCGCCGGGAGCGGCCTCATCCTGGTGGTCTGGAGGTGACTCTTGGAACGGATCACGCCCTGGCGTTCGCTCCGCCACCCGCAGCGGCAATTGCGGGCGTTCGAGCAGCAACGACCCACGTTGCGCACGCTGCCGCTGGCCACCTGGGGCACGCTGACGGCGATCGCCGTCGGCGGCTCGGCGGTGTACGGGGCGTCGCTGGCGCGGGTGCTGAGGAGAAGTCGTGAGTCGAGTCGTGAGTGGAGGACGAAGGACGAACGACGAAGTGATGGAGCGTGACAGGCGGTAGGCAGTAGACGGCGAACGGGAGCGCCATTCGTCATTCGTCATTCGTCATTCTTCATTCTTCATTCATTGTGGGGGTTGGGCGCGTGGGGGAACTGGCCGGGCTGGCGGCGGCGGTGGTCTGGGCGACGACGAATATCGTGCTGCGCGGGCTGTCGGTGCGGCTGGGGGCGATGACGGTCAACGCCTGGCGGGCCGTCTTCGCGGCGATCTGCTTCGTGATCATCTTCGCGCTGACCCGGCCGCTGAGTGCGCTGACCAGCCTGCCGCTGTGGGGCGCGCTGGCGCTGCTGGCCGGGGTGGTGATCGGGATGGTGATCGGCGACACGCTGCAATTCGTCGCGATGACGCGGATCGGCTGGCGCGGGCCATGCCGATCAGTTCCTGCTTCCCGCTCTTCACGATCGCGATCGCCGCCGTCCTGCTGGATGAGCCGGTCACCGTGCGGACCGCCGTGGGCGCGGCGCTGGTGGTCGGCGGGGTGGTGCTGGTGGCGCTGCCGCGCCGGGCGGGCGTGGAGGAGCAACCGGCGGAGGAGCGGCGGCGACGGCGAGCTACTGGCTCGGCGTGGGGATGGCGCTGACGGCGGCGATCTGCTGGTCCTGCTCCACAACGCTCTCGCGCGTGGCGCTGCGGGAGATCGACGTGATCACGGCGAATACGCTGCGCATGCCCTTCGGGGCGGCGGTGTCCCTGCTGTTGAATGTCCGGGGCGGCCGGGTGCCGCTGCGCAAGTTCGGCGCGCAGAGCCTGGCGCTGCTGATCCTCTGCGGGATCGTCGGCACGGCGGGGGGCGGCTTCCTCTACCTGACCGCGATCGAGCGCGCCGGGGCCGGGAAGACGGCGGTCCTTGGCGCGGCGGCCCCGATCTTCGGCCTGATCGGCTCGGTCCTCTTCCTGCACGAGCGCCCCGGCACGCGCGCCATTGTCGGGACGGCGGTGACGGTGGTGGGGATCGCGCTGGTCGTCTGAGCGGCGGGTGGTCGGCGGGGTACAATCGCCAAAGCGATTGCGATGGCATGGGTGAGCAGACTGTTGTGCGAGGGGAGAGGATGACGGAGGCGACGATCCTTGAGGTGAAGGAAAAACTGAGCGGGGAGCGGCACGAGTTTGCCAGCGCGCTGCTCGCGCTGGCGACGGACGAGGCGGTCTCGCTCTACACGCTCCCGCGCGACGGGCAGCTCGGCGGCATCCCGCTGGTGGCCGGGACGCGCTGCCTGGGCCACTTCTGGGCAGACCGGCCCTACAACGTCTACCACGCGGTCGATGAGTTGGGGCGGGCGATCCTCTTCTACATCAACCTGAGCGACCGCACGGTGATCACGCCGGAGACGATCCACTGGCGCGATCTGATCGTCGATCTGCTGGTCATGCCGGATGGGCAGTGCCTCGTGCTGGACGAGGACGAACTGCCCCCCGACCTCGACCCCGCCCTGCTCGCGATGATCGAGGCGGCGCGCGACGACCTCGTGCGCGATCATCCCGCGCTGGTCGTGGAACTTGAGGAGCGCGCGGCAATGCTGCTCGGGTAGGAGCGTCAGGAGTCCCAGGACAGAGTGTACGGACATTTGTGAGAGGGTGGCATGGGCAGGTTGACCGAGCAGGATGCGTTGAATCTCGCCATCGCGCGGGCGGTGAGGGCGGGGCGAAATGACGCGGTGCGGCTGTTGCAGGATTTCGTGCGCGTGCCGTCGGTGACGGGCGAGGAAGGGGCGATGGCGGCGGTCGCGGCGGCGGCCTTCGCCGAGTCGGGGCTGGTGGTCGAGCAGGTTTCGGCGACGCCGGAATTGATCGCGCCGTACCGGGACGATGTGGGGGACGAGACACGGTTCGCGAATCGGCCGAACGTGGTGGGGATCCGACGCGGGGCGGGCGGCGGGCGCTCGATCCTGCTGAACGCGCACATCGACACGGTGGAGAACGGCGACCGGGCGACCTGGACGCGGGACCCGAACGAGGGCGAGGTCGTCGGTGACCGGCTCTATGGACGTGGGTCGTGCGACATGAAGGGCGGGCTGGTGACGCACCTGGCGGCGCTGGCGGCGCTCGACCGGGTCGGTGTGCGCCTGAAGGGGGATGTCTACGTCGCGGCGACGGTCGGCGAGGAGGATGGCGGGGTCGGGGCGCTGACGGTGGTACTCTCGGGCTACCGGGCCGACGCGGCGCTGATCACCGAACCGACGCGGCTGGCGCTGGTCCCGGCGCAGGGGGGCTCGCTGGTCTGCCGGATCACGGTGCCGGGGAGCGCGGCGCACGCCTGCGTGCGGGACGAGGGGGTGTCGGCGTTCGAGAAGTTCCTGCCGATCTTCAACGACCTGATGGCGCTGGAGCGGGAGCGCAACGCGGCGATCGATCACCCGCTCTATCGCCACATCGCCAACAAGATCCCGATCAATTTCGGCGTGGTGCGCGCCGGGAACTGGGCCTCGACGGTGCCGGAATCGCTGGTCGCGGAGGGGCGGATCGGGCTGATCGCCGGGGAGGAGGTCGAGCCGTTCCGCGAGTTCATCCGCGACCGGATCATGGCGGTGGCGAACCGGGACCCCTGGCTGCGCGAGCACCCGCCGACGATCGAGTGGTTCGGCGGGCAGTTCGCCCCGGCGGAAGTGCCGGTGGACGCGCCGATCTGCCGGGCGGTGATCGCGGCGCACGCGCGGGCGACTGGTTCGGAGCCGGAGGTGGAGGGCGTCACCTACGGCGCGGACATGCGCCTCTTTAGCCGGATCGGCGGGATGCCGTGCGTGATGTACGGCGCGGGGGATGTGAACCACGCGCACCGCGCCGACGAGTACATCAATATCCCCGATTTGCTGACGGCGACGCGGACGATCGCGCACCTGCTGATCGACTGGTGCGGCGTGGCGGTGTGAGGGTGTGGGGGCGTGGGGCGTGGGAGGGGGCCGGTGGACTGAAGTCCCGGCTGAAGGCGACTGCGGTCGCCGCGAAGTCCGCCTGCGCGGACTGGGAGGCGCGGGACGGGGTGGCTACTGGTCGCGACGATCCGGGCAAAGGCTGCCGTTCACCCTCGCCTACCTGTTCGGAGTTACCTTCTGGCGCTGGGTGCGCAGTGGTAGCGGGTCGCCGGACCAGACAGCAAAGGCGATCGACCGCGCCCGAGCGACGGATGAGCGCACGGCGGAAACGGTCACGCCGACGCCTTTCGGCCGGTGAGGAGGCAACAGGGCCGCCTTCGCTCACACGCCTGGCAACCGCCCCTTTTTGTCGCCGGATCCCTGGTTTCGGCCGGGTCGATGACTCTGTAGGCTCAGGCTTCAGCATTGTGGGGTAGACGCCCCCCGGGCGGTGTGGCCGATGGAGGGTGGCCTCCCGAGCTAGCCGAGCGGATAGAGCAGCATGCTATCGGGGGCGTCGTCATCGTCGAGCTGGACTGGTTCGGCAACTGCCTCGCGAAGTTGCCCCGGTCGCAGCCCGTAGGCCGCCTCGCGGGCCGCATCCGGCACGGTGAGCGCCGGGAGATCGCGCGACCACCACCAGACGGCCAATGCATCGTCGCCCCTGAGCGTGTAGGTGGCGGGGATGACCGTCTCGCTGTATTCCGACTGCAATCCGCCGCCGGGGACGATCAGGGTGAGTTCCGCGAGGGGTTCTCCCGACGTGCCCGTGGTCCATCGCATCGCCTCGGCGATCACCACCTGGTCGAGGTTGATCGCCCACCCGCTCGGGACTGTCACCCAGTGCGCCATCGGCCGGATCCTCCTGTCGCGCCGCACGGCGGGGGCAACACGCTGCCAGGTTCGCCCGCCAGGGACGCTGTTGCAGTAGATACGAGCGCGACGGGAATTTCGCGCCAACCCAGGCCGAAGCTCCCTGCACCATCTCGCTGCTGCTAGAGAGCGAACGAGATCAACAGCCACAGGGATATGTCGCTACAGGTGCGGTGCGCGTCGAGCTGCTGTCGCGCCAGGTCCGCTGTGCAACGGCAAAGGCCGCTCAGGCGAAGACGCTGTCGAATTGGAGGGTGCGCCAGGCAGCCTCCTCCTCCCCATCGAGGAGTTGCACGACGAAGCCGTCGCCTTGCTGGCGCACCTGGCAGGCGCTCGCCTCCCGCTCGTCGATCATCCGGCCCAAGGCCCGCATGGTGCCCTGATAGCCCTCCTGCGGTGCCGCCGCGTTGCGCGGTCCTCGCCGCATGCGCGCGGCGCACCGCAGCACGGCCAACTCGCTCGGGCTCAGCGCCACATCTTCCACCTCGCCAGCGGCCGTTGCGACCTGCAACTCGGTCCGCTCGGTCATCAGCGTGAGCGAGATCAGGCGCTGCTTGCGCTGATCGAGCAACCAACCGATCGCGCGCAGCCGGTCTTCAAAGCCACCGCCACCGCGCCCCTCGTCCATCGCACACCTCCACTGCATGGTGGCGGCGCTCGCCGCCTGGACATAGCCTCGCATAGGGCGGTGGAGATTTGGTTGCGCCCGGTTGAGAATCGGTTGAGGCACACATGGGGGAGTATCCGCGCGGAGCCGAGGCGTGACGATCAGGCGAGGCCGTGGTCGGCGGCGAGGCGGGTGGCGGCGGCGCGGGTGTTCACACCGAGCTTGGCGTAGATCGCCTTGAGGTGGCTGTTGACGGTGTGGCGGCTGAGGAAGAGGCGCGCGGCGATCTGCGGGTCGGTCAGGCCCTGCGCCACGAGGCGCAGCACCTCGGCCTCGCGCGCGGTCAGCCTCGAGCGGGGCGGCGGCGTCGGCCCGCGCGGCGGGCGGCGGGGTGGCGAGGCGCTGGGCGTTGGCGTCGGCGCGGGCGAGCGCGGGCGCGGCACCCAGCGGCGCGAGCAGGGCGCGGGCATGGTCCAGCGCCGCCCGCGCCTCGTCGGGCTTCACCTCCTGGGCGCGGAGTTCGGCCAGGGCCAGGTGGGTCAGGGCGCGCTCGCATGGCGTGTTGCAGGCCTCGGCCAGCACCAGCGCGCGTCCAGGTGTACCTGCGCGTCGCCGTGGCGATCGGCGAGCGTGTCGAGTTCGCCGAGGGCGCGGTGCGCCGCGAGGAGCGCGAGTGGCTGGCGCGGGTCCTTGGCGCAGGCGAGGGCTTGCGCGGCGGCGCGGCGCGCGGCGGGGAGGTCACCCGCCGCGCGGTGGTAGGAAGCCCAACCGAGTTGCCCCTCTGCCCGGCCGGGGATTGCACCGCTCCAGGTCAGCCAGCGGTCGTGCGCCGCCAGCCAGGCGCGCGACTTCGGCAAGTCGCCCGCGTCGAGCGCCGCGCCGCCGCCACCAGCTGGAGGGCCACCCCGGTGCGGAACCAACAGTCGCCCGGTTCCGTCGCCGGGCCAGCGGGGAGGGTCTCGAGCACCAGTTCCCAGGCGAAGGCAGTCTCCCCGCGCGCCAGCGCCAGCGGCCCCAGCAGGAGCAGCGCGTTCGGCACATTCAATCCTTCGCTCGCGCGCACCGTCTGCGCGAGGTTCCAGGCGCTGCCCCACTCCCCCGCCAGAACCATGAGCGGGAGGCGTTCGAGGCCCGGAGGCGCATCGGCGCGCACGGCCCCCGCCGCCAGACGGAAGCCCGCCGCCGCTTCGAGCGCGAGGTGTTCGCGCTCGTCGGGTTGATCGGCGCGGTAGGGGCGATGGAAGTGCAGGTTTTGCATGAACGCATACTGCCCGATCCCGAAGTATTCGCCCACGGCGCGGCAAATTGCCCGCGACTCGGCGAACCAGCGGGCACCCTCGTCGACGCGGCCAAGGTTGGTCGTCGCCAGGCCAAGCGTGAAGCAGGCCAGCGCGTGGTCCGCATCGCGAACGCTGGTGTCGGCGGCCACCAGGGCGGCGGCCAGCGCCTCCGCCTCGGCGTAGCGCCCGGCGATGGCGAGCCAGTTCGCGAGCGACCCCATGAAGAACGTGGTGGGGAGCGATTCGCCGAGCGCGGCCCGTCGCGCCGCGAGTCGCTCCCGCTCGTCGGGCCGCAGCGATTCCCTGGCTTCCAGCGCGACCACTATCATCGCCAGCCCGTCGCGGAGCTGCCCGGCGCGGCAGCGCAGGAGCGACAGGTGGCCTCGCGTGTAGGCGGCCAGGGCGCGGTCGCCGCTCTCGGCCGCGAGCGCCAGCCCTTGTTCGGCGAAGGCCAGGGCACGCCGCTGATCGGCGTGGCGCAGGAGCCGCGACAGTTGGACGCAGAGCCAGCCACGCTCGGCGAGATCCCCCCTGCGCCGCTCCAGCAGCGCGAGCGCCGCCTCGACGCGGTCGGCGGCGACGCTGAAGGCGTAGGCGCGCTGGGCGCGCTCGCTGGCGCGCACCAGCCACTCGACCGCGCGTTCGTCGCCTGCCTGGCGGAGGTGGTAGGCCACCGCGTCGGGATCGGGCGCGGGCCGCACCGCCAGCGCCTCGCCCACCCGGCGGTGCCAGGCGCGGCGATGGATCGCCGGGGCACCCCGGTAGAGCGCCTCGCGGACAAGCGCATGGACGAAGCGCACGGCGGTCCCGTCGGGCGTCTCGGTCAGGAGCCGCGCCCCGACCGCCCGCTCAATGTGGGGCAGCAGCGCCTCCTCGGGCAGATCGCCGAGCGCCGCCCAGAGGTCGAGCGGCACCTCCTGGCCGATGGTCGCGGCGAGCGCCAGGAGGTGCTGGGTCGCCTCGTCCAGCCGCGCCAGCCGACCGGCGATCAGCTGTTGCAGCAATTCCGGCACCGGCACGCGATCGAGGTTCCCGAGGGTCCAGGCAGTACCAGCGCGCGAGATTAACCCTTCGCCTTCGAGCGTCCGCAGCAATTCGCCCAGGAAGAGTGGGTTCCCGTCGGCATGCGCGGCGAGGTAGACCACGAGGCGAGCGGCATCGGCCGCGCCGAGGGCGTAGCGCGACGCCACGAGCGCGCCGATGGCGGCGGCGGCGAGCGGGCGCAGGTCGAGCCGTTCGGCGCGGGCCTCGCGCACGAGCAGGGGCAGGAGTTGGGCGAGCGGGTGGCGACCGGTCAATTCGTCCGCGCGATAGGTGGCGAGGATGAGCAGGGAGACGACACCGAGTTCGCGCGCGACGACGCGCAGCAGGTCGAGCGAGGCGGGATCGGCCCAGTGCAGGTCTTCCAGCAGCAAGACGAGCGGACGGCGGTTGGCGAGCGCGGTCAGGTAGTTTTGCACGCGCCGGACGATCGCGTCCTGGCCGACCAGGGCCTCGCCGTCGCTCCGTTCGGGCGGCAGCAGGGCGGCCGGCAGCGCGGGCAGCCCCATGCCGCCGGAGGTGCGGGCCAGCGCCTCGGTCCACGGCCCGTAGGGGGGAGTCTCGCTCAGGTCGTAGCACCGCCCGACCAGCACTCGCACGCCCTGCTCGACGGCTTCGGCGCAAAGCGCCTCGGCGAGGGTGGTCTTGCCGATCCCGGCCTCGCCGCCGATCAGCACCAGCGTCCCATGCCCGTCGAGCGCCGTTTCCAGCGACGCGCGCAGCACGCCCAGCTCGCGCTCGCGCCCGGCGAGGAGCGGTTCTGTGGAGTTTGCCGGGGCCATCGGGTCGGCCATTGCGCACCTGGGCGATCGGGGTCGGCAATGGATCGTCTGCTGGCATGGTCGGAGTATAGCAGAGGGGCTGGGGGCTACCCATTTGGCGCATCAGCAAGACAACGACCAGATCGCGCGAGCCGCCCCGTTGCGAGATTCCGGGTCACGTTGACGCCGCGCGCGGGCCGTGTGACCATTGGCCGACGATGGCAGGGGAACACGACCGAGGAGCAGCGTCGCGTGGCGGACGAAAGCGCCCAAGACAATGGATGGCGACGCAATCTCTACGTGCTCTGGGTCGCCGAGACGCTGACGATCCTCGGCTTTTCCATGTGCTATCCCTTCCTGCCATTTTTTCTGACCGAACTCGGCGTGAAGTCATTTGACAGCCGCGCGCTCTGGACCGGGGCGTTGACGGCGAGCAGCGCCGGGGTCATGGCGCTCGCCGCGCCGTTCTGGGGCATGACCGCCGATCGCTACGGGCGCAAGCCGATGATCGTGCGCGCGATGCTCGGCGGCGCGCTCGCGACCGGGCTGATGGGGCTGGTCGTCGCCCCCTGGCAATTGCTGATCCTCTTCATGATCGACGGCGCGCTCTCGGGCACGGTGACGGCGGCGATGACGCTGGTGGCCAGCACCACCCCGAACAAACACCTCGGGTACGCGCTCGGGCTGCTGCAAACGGGGATTTTCACCGGCTCGTCGGCCGGGCCATTCGTCGGTGGCCTGGTGGCCGACCACTTCGGCTACCGGCCGGTCTTCGGCGTCGGCTTCGTGCTGCTCTTCGGCTCCGCGCTGCTCGTGCTGGTCGCGATCCGCGAGCACTTCGTCCGCGCGCCGCGCGACACGACCGCACCCGGACGGGCCGGGCGCGGCGCAGCGCTGCTGGCGCTGCTGCTGGCGGGGGCGATCCCCGCCTCGATCGCGATGATGTTCGCCCTGCGGCTGACGAATAGCGCGATCTCGCCGATCCTGCCGCTCTTCGTCGAGACCCTGGCCCGGCCGGGCGCGCCGCTCGCCTCGCTCACCGGCCTGACGTTCGGCATCTCGGGTCTCGGCAGCGCGATCGCGGGGCTGACGCTCGGGCGCGCGGCGGACCGCCTCGGGCACCGGCTGGTGCTGACCGCCACCGGGTTGGCGATCGGTGTACTCTACATCCCACCGGCACTGGTGCGCGAACCCTGGCAACTGATCGTCAGTTACGGCCTCCTGGGCCTCGCCACCGGGGGCATCGC
>JAXLWN010000049.1:0-53941 GCA_046328475.1 Chloroflexia bacterium
GATTTTCCGGTAGAGCCTGGACCAGACGAATCGCGCGTAACGCAAACGCCTTGGTACGCGTCCTCAGATCCTCGCCTTCTCTACTCTGCTCCTGCACTCCGCCCTCCGTACTTCGTCGTTCGTACTTCGTACTTCGTACTTACTCTGGTGCAATCTCCGGCGCGCAGAAGATGTACAGCAACTCCTTCACATGCGCCTTCGCATCGCTCAACCGCACGCTCTCGTTCGCGCCGTGCGCCTTGCTCTCGCGCATGCGCCCCAGCCCGACCGTCGCGATCTGGTCGGTGTTGATCGTCTCCGAGATGTTCGCCATGTCGGTCGAGCCGCCCGAGCCGGTGCGCACGAAATCCTCGTCCTTGTAGCCGTGGAGCTGCTTCATGATGTGGACCAACTTGTGCGCCAGCGGGTGATCGGGGCTCTGCCGATAGGCCGGATACGCCTTCATGAACTGCACATCGACTTCCAGCGCGCGACTCTTCTCCGCGCCACGCTCCACCGCCTCGCGGATCTCGCGCTCGACATCCTCGTAGCGCTCCTCCGGGATGAAGCGGCGGTTCACGACCAGCGTGCAGGTCGCCGGGACGATGTTCGACTTCACCCCGGCATTGATGATGTCGAGGTTGAACATCGGGCGCAGGTGGTCCGGCGCACCCGGCGCGGGCGCGAGCGGCAGCGCCGAACGCCGCGCCTCGACCACCTGCTTCAGCGCCAGCAACTCGACCATGATCGGCACCATCTCCTCGATCGCGTTCACGCCGAGGTAGTTCGCGCCCGAGTGGCAGGAGCGCCCCTTGACCGTGATCGTCACATCCACCGCGCCATTCGAGCCGAGGCGCAGCACCGGGTCCTGGCTCCCCTCCATGCAGAGCACCGGCGCGGTCACGTAGCCATGCTTCGCGAGGTGCCAGACCCCCGGATAGACCCCGATCTCCTCATCGGTGCAGAGGCAGGCGGTCAGGTCCCAGACCGGCTCCAGCCCCAGCTCCTGCATGATCTCGGCCGCCGTCAGCAGCGAGGCGATCGTCCCCTTCATGTCCGCGACGCCGCGCCCGTAGACCCGCCCATCGTGCAGCTCCGCGCCGAACGGGTCGTAATCCCACCCCTCTTCGATCGGCACCGTGTCCATGTGGGCGTAGATCGTCAGCGGCGGCTTCCCGCTCTTCTTCGTCGCGACCAGATTGACCCGCTCCCCCTCCAGCGGCAGCGGGATCGCCCGCCACAACTCCTCGGGGATCACCACGCGCTCGGTCGCAAAGCCATACCCCTGGAACTGCGGTTCCAGCAGGTCCACCAGCGTATCGTAGTTGCGCCCGGGCGGGATACAGTTGTCCACGCGAATAATCGCGCGCAACCGCTCCAGCAGCGCCCCTTCCTTCGCCTCCACCGCCGCAAACACAGCGTCCCAATCGATCGCCATCGCGCCCTCCTTCGTCGTTGCAGGGGTGTCTCGGGGTTCAACGTTCAACGTTCAAGATTCAAGGTTGGGCAGCCAGAACGTTGAACCCTCACACCGCCGCGATGCTATCACGCTGGGGAAGGCGGGAACAAACGATTGACCGCTCTCTCCGGCACTCGGTCTCCAGTCGTTCGCTCGCGCCGCGCCGCCATTGCGCGGCGCACAAACAGCGAAGTACGAAGCGGGCCGCTATCCGCGTCCCCACCTCGTACTTCGTACTTCAAACTTCGTACTTCGTACTTTCCCGAATTACGTGATCGGTTGTCGGGCCATCTCCCCGGCCCACACCGCGACGCCGATGATCGCGGCGAAGAACAAAACGACACACAGGCCGACGATGATCGTGTACTGCATGCCCTTGGTCATCGGTCTTTCCTCCGTTTCGCGGCGTATCACGTTGCGGAGCAAACGATCCCTTCGTGCGGAGTATAGCGCATCCGCGCACAGCGCACGGCCCTCCCTTTCCCGCCGTCGCAACCGTGTCACCACCGCCACGCCACCGTGCGCTAACCGTGCGGCGTGGTAAAATCAGCGTTGCCTTCCGCCGCGCCGCACGATGGTCGCGCCGGTGGCACTGGGAGGGAAAGGGAACGTGGAGGGTGGGCCGCCCCGTGGAGATATTGGACGAGTTCACCGACGCCCGCGCCGATGAGATCATCACGAACCTGCGCGCGGTGCCCAAGCCGCGCTTGATCGTCATCTCCGGGCCATCCGGCGTGGGCAAAGATACGATTATCGACCGCCTGCGCCTGCGTTGCCCCGACATGTACTTCGCCGTCACCGCCACGACCAGGGAGCGGCGCGGCGGCGAGATCGACGGCATCCATTACCACTTCTACAGCAAAGACGAATTCCTTCAGAAGATCGCCCTCGAAGAGTTCCTGGAGCACGCCGAGGTCTACGGCCATCACTACGGTGTGCCCAGGACGCCCATCCGCCAGGCCCTGCTGCGCGGCCAGGATGTCGTCCTGAAAGTGGACACGCAGGGCGTGCAGACGATCCGCCAGATCACCAGGGGCGGCATCTTCATCTTCATCGCCCCCCCCTCAATCGACGAGCTCGCCCAGCGCCTCCGCTCGCGCAAGACCGACGACCCCGACGCCGTGATGCGCCGCCTGCGCACCGCCCAGCGCGAACTGCTGACCATCGAGAGCTTCGACTACGTCGCCTTCAACGAATCCGACCGCGAGGACGACACCGTCACCGAGATCATCGCCATTCTCACCGCCGAACGCTGCCGCCTCGGCCAGCGCGACGTGGAGGTGTGACGAAGTAGTCAATAGTCAGTAGTCAGTAGTCAGTTCCTTGCACGAAGTGCGTGCCTGCGAGTGCAGCACATGCGCTTCGAGTGAGATTCTGACTACTGACTACTGACTACTGACTACTCGCTTTCTGCTATACTTTCGTTGAGAAAGTACCAACCTCTATGTCTAGTTGGCGGGGTGCATGAGCAACGGCGGCGCTGGCAAAGGCGCGACAATCGAGCGGCGACACGGGGAAACGCGGCGCGAAATCCTCGAAACACTGCGACGCTCGGCGGGGCTGACGGCCGATCAATTGGCCGAAACCCTCGGCGTCACCGCGATGGCGATCCGCAAACATCTCGCCGCGTTGCAGTCGGAGGAGTTGCTGACGGCGCAGATCGAGCGCCGCCCGATCGGTCGCCCGGTCTACCTCTACGCCCTCGCCCCGACTAACCGCGCGACCTCTTCCCCCAGCAATACCAGGAACTCACCACCGACCTGATCGACGATCTCCGCGCGATCGACGGTGGCAAGAAGGTCGCGCTCCTCTTCGAACGCCGCGCCGAGCGCCTCTTCGATCAGCTCTCGCCCGAGATGCAGGGCTGCGCGCTCCCGAGCGTCTGGCGATCCTGGCCGATTATCTCGATTGCCAGGGCTACCTCGCCAGTGGGGGCAAACCCCGACGGCGACTACCTCCTCAAAGAGCACAACTGCGCCATCTACGGCGTCGCCCAATGCGCCCCCGAAGTCTGCGCCTGCGAACTCGACCTCTTCCGCCGCCTCCTCGACGACGTTGCCATCGAGCGCGAGCAGCGCGTCATCGACGGCGACCACCTCTGCTGCTACCGCCTCAAACCCAAAAACCGACCAACCCTCCCGCTCGCAAACACTTCGCGCAGCATCACACGCAGGTCAGGCACCCTCTCCCCCCTGTCATGCCTGACGCGGCGGCCTGTCCCCTCTCGCACAGTCCTCCCGTCGTTCTGCGTCTCCGCTCCGCGTCTTCCCGATTCTCTCCTCTCTCTTTCCCGAAAAATAGCCCTCGCTAGCCGCGAGTCGGGCGGCAGCTCGGCCGATTTTCATCTATCGTCGGCCCGCAGGGCATCACGCTCTCTCCACTCTCTTCTCTCTTCTCTCTTCTCTCCACTCTCCACTCTCCACTCTCCTCTCTTCTCCCCTCGTCTCTGCGTCCTCCGCGTCCTCTGCGGTTAAACCGTCTCCCCTCTTGGCGTCCTTGGCGTCCTTCTTGGCGTCTTGGCGGTTCAACCGTCTATCCCAACCCACCCCCCACCCCGCGCCGCCGCGTACAGCGCCTCCATCACCGCGCTACTCCGCGCCGCCTCGCGCACCCCGATCAGCGGCACACCTTCCTTGCCCACCAGCGCATCGAGGAACAATTCGAATGCGTGCGGCTGTTGTTCGGGCAGATCGCGCCAGACCTTCTTACCATCCGCCCCGGGGATTTGCTCGCTCTGGAGATAGAGATCCCCATTGACCACCACCGCCGATCCACCCGTCCCCGAAATCTCGTGCGTGATCGGACTCGACGGGCTGACCCACCCGGCGGCGATCGTCGCGATCAGCCCATTCGTGAACGCGAGCATCCCCTCGCCATACTCGTCGCAATCGCCGTAGCGCCGGGTCGCATTGCCGATCCTCGCGGTTACTTCGCCCAACGCCGCGCCATCGCCCAGCAACCAGAGCAGCAGATCGAGCGCGTGGCTCCCCAGATCGCCAAAGCCCCCGAACCCCGCAATCGCCGGGTCGGCCATCCAGCGCCACTCGCTATCGAACAGGCCCCGCTGCACCCCGCTGTGGCAATTCGTCAGCCGCACGCGCGTGATCGTGCCGAAACTGCCGCGCCGAATGTGGTCGCGCAGGACGAGATTGACCGGTTGCCCGCGCATGAAGTAGCCAGTCTGGAAGCGCACCCCCGCGCGCTCGATCGCCTCGGCCATCGCCCACGCATCCCGACCCGCGATCCCCAGCGGCTTCTCCACGAAGAGATCCTTCCCCGCCCCCGCCGCCGCCGCGACCAACTCCGGGTGCCGGTCGGTCTCCGCGCAGATGATCGCCCCGCGAATCGTCCCCTCGCGCCAGATCGCATCCAACCCATAGGTCTGCGCACCAAGCGCCTCCGCCGTGCGCCGCCCGCGCGTCGCATCGTGATCCCACACCGCCACCACGCGCACATCCCGCCGCGCCTGCAAGCGCTTCACGAAGTTCGGCGTGTGGATATGCGCGCAGCCAACAATCGCCAGCGGCACCGGCGGATTCTTCGCGCCAAAGAGTGGCATTGGGCAACCTCATTTCTCCCATCAAGCTAGGGATGCAGTGATATTTGCATCGACTTTGCGCTAGGCTGCGGCGAAGACCTCGTCCACACTGATCGAGAATCCAGCCAGGACCACCGATGTCGCCTGCGACCGCTCCGCGAAGACCCCATGCTCAGCATATTGTCCATCGCGGAGTTCCAACACAGTGATGGTCCGGTTGAGCGGATTCACGATCCAGTACTCCGGGATACCCGCTATCGCATAATCCCGGCGCTTCTCGACGAGATCGCGCGCCGGATTGTCGGGACTCACCACTTCCAACACCAGGTCTGCGCCGAGCCAGTGGCGATCCTCGTTGCGTTGGTCGCTGGCATCGAGCAGCAGCATCAGATCGGGCTCGCGGAACTTGCCCGCGCGCAGGCGCAGGCGCATCGGTGCGAAGCGCAGGATCCCGCCGCGCGCATCGAGGTATGGTAACAGCAGTCGGATGAACAGCAGCACGATCCCCTGGTGCGCACTCGTCGGCATGGGTAACACCTCGACGTAGCCATCGGTGAATTCGAGCAAACGAGTGGTGCGGTCGGTCAACCAGAGATATTCTTTCTCGTCCAACTCCCCTTGATCGGGTAGCACTTCGAGGAGAACTTCTCGATACTCTTGCGCCGAGGTCGTCATCGCCATCTACCTCCCGCCACGCATCGGAGCGCGCACTGTTTCTCCACGAGCGTACCACGATGAGGGCGGCGGTGCATCACCGCGCCAACGGCAGCGTCACCGTCCGCTTCTCCTCGATCGAGCGGTACGCCGCCTGGATGACTTCGAGCACGCGCCGACCGTCGATATGCGTCTGGATCGGTGCCCGGCCGGTGACGATGCTGTCGTAGAAGTGCAGAATCGTCGCATCGAACGTCATCTGGTTGCCATTCGGATCGGTCGGGTAGACCCGACGCGACGGCTCGCCCATGCCGCGCGGCTTGGCGTAGAGGTCGTAGCGCATGCCAAAGACCTCGCCGCGCTCGCCGATGACGTGGAACTTGGCGTCGTTGGCCGGGAACGCGAACCCCTCGCCGGTGAAAATCTGGCCGATCGCCCCATTGGCGAACTTCACCATCACCAGCGCCGTATCCTCGCCATCCATCTGCGCCACGTAGGTATTCGCCATCGCCGTCACCTCCACCGGCTCGCTCCCGGCCAGGTGCAGCAAGATGTAGGTCGGGTGATACCCCTTGTCGATCAGCACGCCGCCGCCCATCGTCTCGCGACTCGCCCGCCAGCCGACCATCGCCGTCTGGTCCGCCGGGCGACCCGGGATCGCCGCCGCCGGGTAGCTCCCCGGGAACTCGTGCGAGCGGAGGATGTAGGGCCTGCCGATCACCCCGCGATCCAGCGCCTCCTTCGCGCCCGCAACCGCCGGGTAGAAGAGCTCATTGTGCCCGCTCATGTAGACAATGCCCGCGCGCTCGACCCCCTCCACGATCCGATCGGCCTCGGCCAGGGAGATGCACATCGGCTTCTCGCACAGAATGTGCTTCCCCGCCGCAATCGCCGCGAGAATCGCATCCGCGTGGAGATGGTGCGGCAGGCAGATATCCACCGCGTCAATGTCGGCCTCGCGAATCAGCGCGTGGTAGTCGGCATAGATAGCCGGGGCATTCCCCTCACCATCCGCCAACTGCTGCGCCACGCCGCTTGCCGCCTCCTCGACCACATCCGAGACCGCCGTGACCATCGCCCGCCCCGCCAGCTTCTTCCAGCCCGGCGCGTGCCGATTGCGCACAATACTCCCCGCGCCGATCAGCCCGACCTTCAGCATCGCCATCCCCTCCTCTTTAACAACCCTCAACTTAACCCCAAGATACCCCGCATCCTAGCCGAAATCCCCCACGAGGGGAAATCCTCCCCGCGATTCGTCATTCGTCATTCGTCATTCGTCATTCTCAATTCCGTCCTCGACACTATAGCCGATATCGTCTACAATCCTCCTGCGGTCCCCCGGCCCCCCGCCGCCCGCACCACACCTCCCCGCTTCAATCCCCGGTCTCACACCCCGCGCTGGCGCTCGCCAGCGCACACGTCTGGAGGGACGATGCCCCACAACACCGCCTTGATCGCCACCATCAGCGTCGGTTTAGTCGCCGCCTTCATCGGTGGCTTCATCGCCTCGCGATTGCGCCTCCCACCCATCGTCGGCTATCTCCTGGCCGGTATCGCCGTCGGACCCTTCACCCCCGGCTTCGTCGGCGACGCCGAGATCGCGCCCCAACTGGCCGAACTCGGCGTCATCCTGCTGATGTTCGGCGTCGGTATGCACTTCTCCATCCGCGACCTCCTCTCGGTGCGCCGCATCGCCCTCCCCGGCGCGGTCGGCCAGATCGCCGTCGCCACCTTGCTCGGCATCGGACTCACCACCCTCTGGGGCTGGAGCCTCGGCTCGGGCCTGGTGCTCGGCCTCTCGCTCTCCGTCGCCAGCACGGTCGTGCTCCTCCGTGCCCTGCTCGACGGCGACCTGCTCGATGCCATCCACGGCCGCATCGCGGTCGGCTGGCTGATCGTCGAGGATTTATTCACCATCCTCGTCCTCATCCTCCTACCGATCCTCGCCGTGCCGCTCGGCGGCCACGCCGCCGACCACGCGGCGAATGGCCCGGTCCTGCTGACGCTCGGCCTGGCGCTCGGCAAGCTCGCCCTCTTCGGCGCGCTGATGTATTTCGTCGGCACGCGCCTGATCCCCTGGCTCCTCGTCCAGGTCGCCCGCCATGGTTCGAGCGAACTCTTCACGCTCGCCGTCCTGGCGCTGGCGCTCGGCATCGCCTTCGGCGCGTCTCGCCTCTTCGGCGTCTCCTTCGCCCTCGGTGCCTTCGTGGCCGGGCTGGTCGTCAGCGAATCCGACCTCAGCCACCGCGCGGCGAACGACGCGCTCCCCTTCCGCGACGCCTTCGCCGTCCTCTTCTTCGTCTCGGTGGGGATGCTCTTCGACCCGTCGTTCCTGCTCGCCGAGCCGCTGAAGATTCTCGCCGTGGTCGGCGTGATCGTGGTCGGCAAGGCGCTGGCCGCCTCGGTGATCGTGCTGGCGGTCGGCTATCCGCTGCGCACCGGACTCGTCGTTGCGGCCGGGCTGGCGCAGGTCGGCGATTCTCCTTCACCTCGCCGACCTCGGCCCTCGCTCGGCCTCTTGCCCACGTCGGGCCAGCAACTCATCCTCGCCGGAGCGATCATCTCGATCACGCTCAACCCGCTCCTCTTCCGGCTGATCGATCCGGTGGAGCAGTGGCTGCGCCCCACCCGCGCCTTGTGTCGCTGCTGGAGCGCGAGGCGAGCGCCCTGGTCGCACTCCCGACCGAGATCGCGCACGCCGCGCACGACCACACGATCATCTGCGGCTATGGCCGCGTCGGCAGCGTCGTCGGCATGGCGCTGGAGCGCCACAACCGCCCCTTCATCGTGATCGAGCAGGACCACCGGCGCGTCGAAGAACTGCGCGCCAGGGACATCGACGCCATCTACGGCGACGCCGCCACCCCCGCACTGCTGGAGCACGCGAACCTCGGCGGTGCCAGCGTGCTGGTCGTCGCCACCGACGAAGCCCTGGTCACGCGCCAGATCGTCGAGCACGCGCGCCACGACCGCCCGGACCTCCCGATCATCGCGCGCACCCATAGCTGGGACGAGCTGCAAGCCTTGCGCAAGGCCGGGGTCGAGACCGTGATCATGGGCGAACTGGAACTCGCCCTGGAGATGGCCGACCACGCCCTGCGCCGCTGCGGCGTGCCCGACGACGCCGCCCGGAGACCTGCTCGATCTCCGGCAACATGTGGAGTTACTGCCCCCCGCGTCAGGTCGCCGCTCGACTCCGCCACGCCACTGCCAGCATAATATGGCGAACACAGCGCGGCGGAGCAGCTCGGTGGTTGCGCGTCTCCCCCTCTCCTCGCGGGAGAGGGGTGCCTCCAGCGGCGGGGTGAGGTCCGTCTCTTCTACCCGACTATCCGACTGCCCGACTGCCCGACTGACGCGACGCACTGAACGCACCGCCAACACTGGAGCTACCGGTGAATACAGAAGAATCGCAGCACGACGAACTGGCCGACATCATCACGCTCGTCGAAGCGGGCACCCTCTGCGGCCTCTCCCCGCACACCCTCTCCAGCAGGCCGAGAAGGGCAAACTGCGGGCGCGCAAAGTCGGCCACACCTGGATCACCACCCGCCGCTGCCTCGCGGAATACCTCGAACACCACGCGCGGCGCAAGGCATTGGTACACCACGATGACGAAGCGTGACGACATGCAGCCTGATTTGCCCCTTGAAATGCTCTCCGATGAGCAGATTTTGGCGCTGCGCGATGCCCGGTTTCCCGCAGATCAGCAGGCTGAACTGAGCGATCTACTCGCAGATCAGCGCGAAAGGCAACTCACACCCGCCTCTCGCGCTCGTTTAGATCAGTTGATGGAATGTTACGAGCAGGGCTTGCTGGCGAAGGCCAGGGCGTTGCACGAGGCGGTCGCGCGCGGACTTCAGCCACCAATAAGCCAACACTAGCGCGGCCTGCGGAATGATGGCCTACCGAGCCCGCGCAGGCGGGCTTCGTGGTGCCGCAGGCACCCTCAGCCCAGGGCTTCAGCCCTTGGGGCTCCTGAACCGATCTTTCGCGATTGTTCTGGAGCCTCGCCGACCTTGCCCCGCGTATCCCTACGCTCAACGATGACCCGCTTGCGCTTACGGTGAGGCGACACTGGATTCTCGCGGGCTGAATCCCCCAGTGGAATGAGCCTGACCGGGTGGCGCGAATCGCGCCGGACTACGCCAGCCGCACCCAAGCAGCAGCGGCTCGGCGCGGAACTGCGCGAGGATCGCCCGCCTGCTCGTCAGGCCGAGATCCGGCAGTCGAGCAAAATCGAGAACGCGGCCTGCGACAGCATCACCCGCTCGAGGGCTGCTCGTCGCCGCCAGCCGCGACCAGTGTCGCCAGCCTGCCGAGAAAAAAGTTGTCCAGATCCGCATCGGTATCGGTTTCGACCGTCGGGTCTACCATAACCAGGGTGCTCATCGGTCCTCTCTTCGCCGCTCGCGACGGCAACACACGTAGATGCCCTGCGCCGCGAGCAAGAACTGCTCCGGTGTAAGGATGGTCGCGGCCCGCTCTGGTCGGGAAGCCGCGACATGATACACGATCAACGTTCTATTGACCACATTTTGCGCATATTTGTTCCCAAACTCCAGATCGAAAACTGCTCATTTCCTGCTCACTTCCACGCGCCACCCACCCTCCTGGGCCACCGACCGCGATCACCCACCCCCTCACCCACCCCCAATCGCCATCACCGCCCCACCCTGCGGTGATTCATGATCTCCCATCAAACACATCGCCAATTCTCTGCCAAAGTGGCATAATTTTCCCCTTTCAACGGGTGTATAGTGAGGCGGACTTCGCGCCCACCCGCCCGGCCCCCACGCCGCGCGGGCGGGCCGCGCGCTTGTCCAATCAACGAAGAGCCATCACCATGATCATCAACACCCACCCCACCCACCCCGCCGCCCCGCGGTGCGTACCCCTTGTTGTGTCACGCTGAGCCCAGCGCCGCATCCGTCCTTCTCCCTTCCCCCTTCCCCTGCATCTCCGTGCCCTCTGTAGCCGTCCACTCACTACTCTCTTGTCTCCTCTTCGTCTCCGCGTCCTCTGCGTCCTCTGCGGTTAGTCCGTTCTCTCTTCGTCGTCTCTGCGTCGTTCTCCGCGTCTCTGCGTCTCTGCGGTCTTCGTCCCCCTTCTCTCCTCTCTCCTCTCTCCTCTCTCTTCTCTCTTCCCTCTTCTCTCCACGCTCCACTCTCCTCGCCCCACCCCGCCCCCGGAGAAGGAGAAGGAGAAAAAGTAAAAATGCAAAAACAAACCTACTTTTTCTCCTGGCCGCCGACGCCCGGCCTCGCGACGGACCCCCGCAGCGTGCGGAGCGACACACCGCAAGGTCGCTCGCCCCGCTGCCATTCTTACTCATTTCTTAGCTTCCGTTCAGAGAACGCTCAGGCAATCATCAGCGGTTTCTCAGGGAGTCTTTATAGGGGCTTAATCATCCTCGCCTATCCTCCACTGTAGGTCGATTGTAGGTCGATGCAGGTCGGTCGCTGGTTGACCGATCGGTTGGGCCGGAGGTGGAAGATGGATACTGGCGAACGACGGCTCCTTGATCCGAGCGAAGTCCCGACGAAGCCGTCGATCCGCCTGCCACTCCCACCTCTGCCCGCATCGCTGCCGAGGGTACCCCTGGCGTCGGGCCGGGCGAGCGAAGACGGCGGTCGTTGGTCAGCCACCGGCGCGTTCCCCGGCCCCGCCGGTCTCACCACGCTTCGCAAGGAGATGGGCCATGGTAGCCGCTGAGGTGACGATGGCGCTGCTCGCCCCGCGCCGCGATTCGCCCGCGACCGCAGCGGCGCTCGACGCGGGCGGCGACGAAGCGCTGATCCTCGAAGCCCAGCGCGGCTCGCTCGACGCCTTCAACCGCCTGGTGCGTCGCCACGAGCGCGCGGTCTACAACGTGGCCCTGCGCCTGGTCGGGACGGCGATGGCGGCCGAGGAGGTGACGCAAGACACCTTCATGCGCGCCTACGGGGCGCTCGAACGCTTCCGTGGCGGCGATTTCCGCCCCTGGCTGCTGCGCATCGCCACCAACCGCGCCTACGACGAACTGCGGCGTCGCAAGCGCGCCCCCGGCTCCTTCGAGGAGTTGACCTACGAGCCGGAAGTCGAGTGGAGCACGCTGACCAGCGTGGAAGACCCCGACGCGCGGGCCGAGCGGCTGGAACTGGCGCAGGTGCTGGAAGACGCCCTGGCCAAGCTGCCGAACGATCAGCGCGTAGCGGTCGTCCTGAGCGATGTCCAGGGTTACGACTACGTCGAGATCGCGGCCATCACCGGCGTCCCCTACGGCACGGTGAAGTCGCGCCTCAGCCGGGCGCGGAGTCGGCTGCGGACGCTGCTGGCGGGGCGGCTGGACGGCCTCCAGCCAGTTGCGGCTGCCGGGTAAGGTCGGGTATCCCCGCCACCAAATGCTTTATCATTCATCGCCGGGAGGATTGCCCTCCCGGCGATCTGCATCTGCCGGTGGCGAGAGGCGAAGGGACACGATGTCCGATCCGACAATCCTGCCGCGCCCGCTGGGTGGTGGCTTGCTCCTGCGCCGGGCAACAGCGGCGGACACCGAGAATTAGCCGCATAACGAGAGCCTGCACCGCTGGCCGCACCCGACATTCCCGAATCGCCAGGTGGCGGCCTGGACGCGCGATCTGTTGCGCGGCGACCACCCCGCCTCCGGACCCGGCGACTTCCTCGTGGTCGAAGGAGACAGCCACGAAGCGGCTCGTCTCCACCTCTGCCCTGCTCACCCAGACCTGGGCCTATGATGTATCCTTCACGGTAGGGCAGCCCGAACTCGTGGGGACGCTGCCGGAATACCGGCGGCGCGGCGTGATTCGCGAGATGTTCGCGACGATCACGCCTGGGGTGCCGCGCGCAGCGGGTGGTGCGGGGATCGGCGGGATCGTACTACTACCGGCAGTTTGGCTATGAACCCGCGATCGAGATCGGCGCAGGTCGCGTTGGCCCGATCGCGCGCGTCCTTCGCTGGCCGACGACGCGAGCCAGCCCTACACCGTGCGCCCCGCGTCGACGGCGACCTCGCCTTTGTCCGTCGCACCTACGACGAAGGGATGGCGCGCTATCGCGCCGTGGCGGTGCGCGACGGGGCCGCCTGGCGCGCTGAGTTGACGGCGCACGACCCGATCAACGTGGTCGCGCGGACCCTGAGCGTGATCGAGCGGTCCGACGGCGCGGTGGGGATACTGATCGCGCAGCCTGGCTCTGGCAGGGCAATAGCGTCGTGGCAACGGCCTGCGAATTGGTCGCGGGCGAGTCGTGGCTGGCGGTGGCACCGAGCCTGCTGCGCCGCCTGCGCGCGGCGGGTGAGGCGATCATCGCCGGGGCAGGCGAGGAAGCGCCTGGAGTCGGTGATCTTCCTGCTGGGGTCGCAGCACCCATCTATCAGGTTACAGACGTTCGGATGCCCGAAGTACGCCCGGCGGCCGCGTGGTACGTGCGCGTGCCGAATCTTTCGCTTTTATCCGCCACATTGCCCCCGCGCTGGGCGGCTGGCTGCCTCGCCCCTGGCGGGCCACAGCGGCGGGTGCGAATCAGCTTCTACCGCGAGGGCTGCGACTGGTTTTGAGCGCGGCAAACTCGTCGCCGCCGAGTCCTGGCAGCCGACGGTCGAAGAGGAGGGCGACTGCGCCTTCCCCGATCGGACGTTCCTCCAACTCCTTTTGGCCTCCGCTCATGCGCCAGACTCAGCCACGCCTTCGTGGAGGTCTGGTCCGAGCATAGCGCACGGGGCCTTCCTCCAGGCGCTCTTCCCGCCTGCGCCCTCGGAAGTCTGGGGACTGGGGTGATGTGTGGCCTGCGGGCGTGGGGCGTGATGGTGTTTGACAGGGGGCAAGGCGACGCGGGTGGTGATCTGATCACCCCTTCTGCCCCGTTGCCCTGCGTACCTCGACCCCTTGTTATCAGCAGCGATGACTTTGGCTACTCGGAGGCGATTAACAAGCGATCGTGCGCTGCTACGACGAAGGGGTGCTGCGCAGCAGGTGTGCTGGTGAATTGCCGGGCGACGCGGTCAGCGTTCGCGCTGGCGCGGTCGACCTGGCCTGGGGCTGAAGGCCTGCATGTCAATCTGACGGAAGGGGTGCCGGTGCTGCCGCCGCGCAGTGCCGTCGTTGGTGGACCGGCGCAGGCGGTTCCGGTCGCTCGCGCCGCAATTACTTGGGCGGGCTGCGCGGGCGGACGAATCCTGGCGAGGTGGAGCGCGAGTTGCGGGCGCAGTTCGCCATCCTGCTCGATGCGGGCATCCAGCCGACTCATGTGGATGGGCACCTGCACGCGCACGCCTTCCCAGGTGCTGGAGATTATCGTGCGGCTGATGGCCGAGTTCGAGTGCGGAGCGATGCGGTCGCCGCTGCTGGGGGCGTGGTTGGCACCTGCAGCAGAGCGAGGGTAGCACTGCGGAGCCGGGCGCAAACAGAGGGCGCGGTCGCCCCTCTCTGGCGACCAGGTGGACGAGGGCGATTGTCGGTGGGGGCGGCATTGCATGCGCGGGCGATGGGCGTGTTGACCGGGCGGCGCGTGATCGGGACAGCGCAGCGGGTCTATTCCGATGCTCCGCGCGAGGCGTTACTCGATGCGGCGGCGGTTGTGCGGGCGGGGCTGTTCGACGCGGCGCATTTCCTGGCGGCACCCGACCCAGCGCTGGCGCTGGCGGATGCCGTCGGTGCGACGCCGGGCAGCGGTGTGGGTGATGGCGCACCCGGCGGAACCGCAGCGCGACGCGCGGCGCGGCCGGGTTGCGCTGCTGACCGATCCGCGCCTGCCCGGCTTGTTGGCGGCGCGCGGGGTGCAGTTGGGACACTATGGGATGATTGCTCGCCGCTGTGCCGAAGCACGGCAGCCTTCCCCGGCGACGGGGAGGATGGTCCAACGGAGGATCGATGACGCAGTCGAGCGGTGATAGCGAGTTAGCACCCGTCGCGGAGGCGAAGTCGCCGAAGCCGGGTGGATCATTGATTGAAGGCGGACACTGGCGGAGGCGGAGGAACGCAAGCGCGAGGCGGGCCGCCCGTGCGCGCACCTATGCGCTGGCGCAGTTCGTCCGGCAGGCTGTTGAGGCCTGCGTGGGGCCGCGCGTGGTGGGGTTGGAGCATGTACCGCGCGAGGGGCCGCTGCTCGTCGTGGCGAACCATCTCGTTTCTGGAGCCGCCGCTGATCAGGACGGTCATCCCGCGCCGGATCACCTTTCTGGCGCTGCACGAGCTGTTCGAGATCCGGTGGCTGGCGATCGTGCTGCGCGCGATGTCGGCGCTGGCGGTGAAGCGGGGCGGGGCGCGCGACCTGGATGCGATCAAGGCGGCGCTAGAACTGCTGAAGCATGGCGAGGCGGTGGCAATCTTCCCCGAAGGGGGCCGCAACATCACGCCGGGGCTGCTGCGGGCCAATCCGGATCGCCCTGGCGTATCGCTCAGCGCGCCGATCCTGCCGATCGGCATCAGCGGGACCGAGCGGCTGGAGGCGGCCGGGCGCTTCGTCGGGGCGCGCTTCCAGCGTCCGCGCGTGCGCATGGTGATCGGCAAGCCCTTCCAGCCCGACTTCTCCGGGGGCGTCCGAACCATCAGGAGGTCGCCGATGCGGTGATGCGGCGGGTGGCGGAACCTTGCCGGAAGCTATCGGGGGGAATACCGAGGACGAGTAACGAGTAACGAGTAACGAGTAACGAGAAGGATGGGACGGGGATGGCGGATGCTCAGGGCGTGATTGCGGTGGTTTGTGCGCTGGAGGAGGAGTTGTGCCACTTGCGGGCGGCGTTGCCGACCGGGCGGGGTGAATGGCACGCGGGACGTTTCCATGAGGTGACGGGGCTTGGGGGGCGCACGATTGTGCTGGCGCGGTGCGGGATCGGGATGTTGAGCGCGGCGGCGGTGGCGGAGGGTGATCGGGCGCTGGCAGCCTGAGCTTGTGTTGAACTATGGCTGTACGGGGGCGCACCGGGACGATCTGCTGCCGGGGGACATCGTCGTGGGGGAGCGGACGGTGGCTTATGACAGCGTGAAGGTCGCGCCGGATGGGGCGAGGAGTTTAAACCGATGTATTGCCTGCGCGCGGGGCAGCAACAACGGACGGAGCATTTCGCCGGTGACCCGGAGCTGCTGGCGGTGGCGCAGCGCGATTACGCGATTGGAGGGAGCGGCACGAGGCGTGGCCGCCGACCTCGGGCTGGCCGGTGCAGGTGACGCACCGTGGGCCGCGCGTTGTGTTCGGCACTGTGGCTTCGGCCGACCGCTGGAACCGCTCGGCTGAGCGGATCGCGTCGCTGGTGGCGCGGCACGGGTCGCACTGCGAGGATATGGAGGCGGCGGCGATCGCGCTGGTGTGCGCCAGCCACGACGTGCCGTTCCTGTCGGTGAAGGATATCTCCAACAATGAGCTGCTGCGGCTGACGAGCGGGGATGACTTCGACATCGAGACGAGCGGCCAACTTGGCAAGCGCGCGGCCGTGGTGGTGCGGGAGATGCTGCGCGACGTGGCGGGGGCGTGATGGTCGAGGAGGTGTTGGGGCGGCTGCGCGAGGTGTGCCTGGCGTTGCCGGAGGCGGTCGAGAAGGGGGGCGTGGTCGACCACACTTTCCGGGTGCGGGACAAGATTTTCGCGATGTTCCTCGACAATCACCACGGCGACGGGCGGGTGGCGATGTGGTGCAAGGCCCCGGACGGGGCGCAGGATTTGCTGGTTGGTGCGGACCCGGCGCGCTTCTTCGTGCCGCCGTATGTCGGGCATCATGGCTGGATCGGGGTGCGGCTGGAGGGCGAGGTCGACTGGGGCGAGGTTGCGGACCTCGTCGAGGATGCCTACCGGATGACCGCGACGAAGCGGCAGATCGCGCTGCTGGGGCGGCGCTGACCCGACGAACATTCTGCTGACAACTCAGAAGCGCGTCGTGCTGAACGGCGGTTGCTCGGCCGCGAAGAGGCGGTCGAGCGCTGTGGCGTGCCCGGGATCGCCGATCTCGGCGAGGCCGAGGCGGTGGAGGGTGCGGAAGCTGACGCTGCCGATCAGGAGCGACGAGAAGTCGGCGATGTCGAGGGCGAGGGTGATGTCGGGCTCGTCGTCCGGGGCGACGGTGGGGCGACCGTTGGCGAAGCGGATGGTGGTGGTGCCGTCATTGGGCGGGAAGAAGGAGTCGCGCACGGTCAGGCGGAGGGTGAGACTCTGGCCGCCGAAGTCGTGGTCGCGCAGGAGGGCGAAGATGCCGGGGGTGTCGAGCACGCGGTACATCATGCCGAGGCCCTGGGCGTGCGTCCGGTGATAGGCGGGGGTCTTGAGGATGACCTCGCTGCCATCGGTGGGATCGGCGGGGAGCAGGTAGAAGCCATCCTCCTGGGTGTTGAAGACGACGACCGGGCACTGGTCGGCCTGGGCGCGCAGGAAGGCGAGCAGGCCGTTGAAGGCGGCGGGGGTCTCGGTGAGGCAGTCGTCGACGTGCAGGTCGGCCTGACGGCCGCGCTCGCGAGGGACGAAGCGGGTGAGCAGGTAGCCGCGCAGCGTGCCGGCCTCTTCGTAGCCGATGGCGCGCACGGCGGCGCTGGCGAGGATGGACTCGGCGGTCGAGCGATACATGCGGATGAGGCCGTTGGTGCGGGCGCAGAGGCGGTCGTGGCAGGCCAGGAAGGCGTCGAGATCGGCAGGGCCGAGCAGGCGGACGCTGCCGGGTGCGGGGCGGGCGGGGAGGTCGGCGGGGCGCAGGTGGTACTGACTGAGGGGAGTGCCGTAGCCCCAACCCATGCGGCGGTAGAAGTCGTGGCGGAAGGGGTGGAGGATCGCCATGGTCGCGCCGCGCGCCCGGTAGTGGGCGAGGAAGTCGCGGACCATGGCGGCGGCGACGCCGGTCTTCTTCTGGGTGAGGTCGGTGGCGATCATGCCGACGCCGCCGACGAAGCCTTCCACCGAGCGAATGCGCATCGCGAAGTCGAAGTAGCGCATGGCACCGACGACCTCGCCGTCGCGGTAGGCCCCCCAGAGGGTGATCGCGGGCTCGCGGATCGAGTCGCGCGTGTTCTCCGCGAAGCTCTGGAGGGCAGCGGGGGTGGTGAAGCCGGGGTAGGCGTTGGCGCAGATGGCGATGTAGCGGTCGAAGTCGGGGCCTTCGGTGGGGACCTGGCGGATGGTGAGTGGCATGTGGGCTCCGTGTGGGGGCGTGAGGGCGTGAGGGCGTGGGGGCGTGAGGGCGTGAGGGCGTCGGTGACAGGACGGGGCGGGTGGTGGCTTCCCAGGTGAGGACGTCGCCTTCGGGGAGGTCGGGGACGCCGAGGCGCTGGAGGATGTGGAGGACTTCGCCCCGGTGGTGCATGTCGTGGGTGAGGAGGTGGGCGATGGTGCCGCCGAAGGTTTTGCGCCGGGGTGGGTTGTCGAGGGTGTCGGTGTAGGTGTCGTCGAGGCGATCGGCGGCGGCGAGGTCGCGGGCGAGCTGGGTGAAGTCGGCCATGGCGGCTTCCCAGGTGGCGAGCAGGGTGGCGGGGGTGGCGGCCCAGGCGGGGGCTTTGCCGGTGCGGGGGACCGGGCGCTCGGCCATGAGGTCGGTCCAGACCCGGATGTTGCCGATGTGGTGGACGAGGGTGGCGCGCAGGGTGCGGTGGCCGATGTCGAAGTCCCGGTCGAGCTGCTCGGGGGTGAGGCCCTGGCAGAGGAGGAGGACTTCGCGGGTGGTCCAGGCGTCGTGGCCGAGCAGGCGTTCGAGGATGTCCATGTGGTGCCTCTCCGTACATAGCGCACGTTTGGGGGATTATAGCGGGTTGGGGGATGTATGTGAGTTACGTGTACGTGACAATGCGCGATTACGCCGGGGAAAGTAAGTTTGTTTGGCGGTTTTTACTTTCTTTCTTTCTTCCCCAGGTGGGAGTGATGCGGGTGGTGTGGGCGTGCGGGGAGGCCCCCTGCACCCCCCCAATGCTGGGGGGACTTGCGTTGGTGGCGAATGGCGGTGTGTGTGGTTGGGCGGGGTTGGCCCCTAAATCCCCCATGAATGGAGGACTTCATGCGATGGCAGCCGAAGATTTCGGTAATCATGGTGCCTCCGTGGTCAGGTGCGGCGTGTGGCTTGTTGGTGGCGTGGGTGCTGTTCCCACGCGGGCGCGTCACGACGCGCCCCATGAGCATCAAAGTTCTGGTGAGCGGATGGGTGGTCTGCGGCGGTGTACCATGGCGCCGAGACGCACACGATTAACTGGGCCGCCTTCTGCCCGCCGAGCGCGCCTTCGAGCAGGCAATGGATAGGCACGATGAGTACCGATGTAGTCATGACGCACCTATCTCCAGTGCCGCCAGCTTAAGTTGATGCCCATGGGGCGCGTCACGACGCCCCTACCAGGGTGGCGAGGGTGGGAGCGGGTGCCCCCGGCGCTGGGCATTCAATCGAACGCCTCTACTTATTCGGACCCGTTGAGGAGGCAATTTAATGCCATGTTGGCGGGAAAGTCCTGAATTGTTGGGTGGAGGGACAGGATTTGGGGCTTTGGGGTGGTGGGTTGGGGAGTATGGTGCGGATGTAGGTGGCGGTTTGGGTGGGGGATTCCATGGGGAGGAAGTGGGTGTGGTCGGGGTCGATGAGTTCGTGGCCGTGGGGAAGTGGCTGGCGAAGGCGGGGTCGGTGGGGGAGACGGAGAAGTCGGGGCCGCTGGTGCGCTGGGCGGCGATGGCGCGGACGACGAGGGTGTGCTGATGCAGGCGGGCGATCTCGGGGTAGATGTTGGATGCTGCGGCGCTGCTGACCTGGTAGACGCGCCGGCCTCGAAGGTGGGGGGCAGGCGAGGATGTAACCGTCGCCATCGGGGGCGGGGAGGAGGCCGTAGGTGCAGTAGTCGCGCAGGACGCCGGGTGCCCAGCGGCTGAAGGGGGGGCGGTCGGCGAAGCGGGCGATCATGGCGTCGGGTGAGGGCCAGTGGTTGCGGCGCTGGGCGACGAAGTGTTCGCCGGTGCGTGCGCCGGTGTAACGTTCGGGGGCGAAGGCGACGGGGTCGATCAGGACGAGGCGGGCGAAGGCGTCGGGGGCGAGGGCGGCGGCGAGGGCGGTGGCGTGGCCGCCGATGGAGTGGCCGATGCCGATGGCTCCGTGCAGGTCGAAGGCGCGGGCGACGGCGGCGAGGTCTGCGCCGAATGCGCGCCAGTTGGCGGGCGGGGCGGGCTTGGCGCTGTGGCCGTGGCCGCGCAGATCCACGGCGAGGCAGCGGTTTTCGGGGAAGTGGGCGATCACCTGGTCCCAGCAGCGGCCGTGGAAGCCGTTGGCGTGGGTGAAGAGGAGGGTTTGGCCCGGCCCGGCCCAGTCCCAGACGGCGATGGTGGTGTCGTTGGCGGGGAGGGTGGTGAGGGTGGGCGGGGTGCGCATGGTGCTTCCTCGGTGGGCGAACGTGCTGATGGCCGTGGCTGCCGGGTGGGCGGCGGCGCTGCGGGTGATTGAAGCATAGTTTTGGGTGGGGGGCGAGGGGGGACCCCTCCCCGCTGCCTGCGGGCGGCGACCCTCCCCCTGAAGGGAGAGGGTGGGGAGTTGAGGTGAGCGGGTGGTTTAGATTTCGCCCCAGATGCGGTGGGCGGTGGCGACGATGAGGGCGAGTTTGGCGCGTTGGGCGTCGGGGGTGATGGCGTTGCCTTCTTCGGTGGAGGCGAAGCCGCATTGGGTGGAGAGGGCGAGGCGGTCGAGGGGGATGTGCCGGGTGGCCTGGTCGATGCGGCGGATGAGGTCGTCCTGGGCTTCGAGGGTGGAGTGCTTGGTGGTGACGAGGCCGAGGACGACGGTGCGGTCGGCGGGGACGTGGCGCAGGGGGGTGAAGTCGCCGGAGCGGTAGTCGTCGTATTCGAGGAGGAGGCGATCGACGGCGGGTTCGGTGAAGACGACCTCGGCGTAGTCGTCGTAGGGCCTGGTGCCGGTGAAGAGGCTGCGGTAGTTGCCCCGGCAGAGGTGGATGCCGAGGGTGATGTTGGGGTGTGCGGCTTTGACGCCGACGAAGACGCGGTTGTCGAGGGCGATCATCTCGCGGAGGGCGGCGAGGGGATCGGCGATGTCGGGGCGGATGCGCGGGTCGGTGATGTAGGTGTAGTGGGGAGCGTCGATCTGGAGGTAGGCGGCTCCGGCGGCGGCGAGGGCGTGGGCGTCTTCGTTCATCAAGGTGATCAGGTCGTCCATGAACTGGTCTTTGCCGTGCGGGCCGGGGTAGGCGGCGTCGGAGCGCCCTTCTTTCCAATACAGGCGCAGGAGAGAAGGGGCGGGCATGGTGACTTTGATCGGGCGGTTGGTCAGGGCGCGGGTGTGGGCGTATTCGGCATCGACGAGGCTGGCTTTGCGGCGGAGGCGGGCGTAGGGGGCGGGGACGCCGAAGTGGAGTTCGTGGCCTGCCTCGTCGCGGTGGAAGCGGGTGTTGCCTTCGGGGTCGAAGCCGTCGGCGACTGCGAGGACAGTGGAGAAGAAGAGTTTGCGCCGGAATTCGCCGTCGGTGACGACGGGCAGGCCGACTTCTTCCTGCATGCGGACGATCTCGGCGATGGCGCGATCTTCCAGGGCGCGCACTTCGGCAGCGGGGAGGCCCTGGCGGCGGGCGGCGAGGAGGTAGTCGGGGCGGAGGAAGGAGCCGAGGTTGTCGGCGCGGCACATGGCGCCTCTTCTGCGAGTCGTGAGTCGTGTCGTGGGTCGTGAGTTCCTTCTGGCTGGTGGCTGATGGTGCAGACGCCAGCTCTGCGAAGTCCACTCACGACTCACGACTCCACGACTCACGTCTATCGTGTCGTCCAGCCGCCGTCGACGACGAGGGCGGTGCCGGTGACGAAGGAGGCGTCGTCGGAGGCGAGGAAAGGGCGGCGCGGGCGATTTCGTCGGGGCGCGGCCGATGCGGCCGAGGGGCATGCGGGCGGCGAGGCTGGCTTCTTCGGCGGCGCGGTCGTCCACGCCGCGCAGAGCATGGGGGTGTCCGGTCGCGCCGGGGCAGAGGCAGGGACGCGCAGGCCCTGGGCACCGTGATCGACGGCGAGGGCGCGGGCCATGCGATCAGGCCGGCTTGAGGCGCAGTAGGCCGCGCCGCCGGGGGAGCCGGCGGGGCGAGTTCGGAGGCGGTGAAGATGAGCCGCCCCGCCGGGAGGTGCGGGACGGTGTGCTTGGCGCAGAGGGAAGGCACCTTTCAGGTTGACGCCGATGACGCGGTCGAGGTTTCCTCGGGAGGTCGGCGACGAGGGCCGCCGCCGCCGATGCCGTTGGCGAAGCAGATGTCGAGGTGGCCGAAGCGGGCGATGGTGGCGGCGACGAGTGCGGCGACGGAGGCGCTGTTGCTGACGTCGGTGGGGTGGGCGAGGGCTTGCGCGCCGGAGGAAGTGAGTTCGGTGGCAAGGGCGGGGAGTCGGTCGGCGTCGAGGTCGGCGAGGGCGAGCGAGGCACCTTCGGCGGCGAAGAGGCGGGCGCTGGCGGTGCCGATGCCGCCTGCCGCGCCGGTGATGAATGGCGACCTTGCCCGCGAGTCGGCCTGGCATTGCTGGATCCCTCCCACGTCTCGGATGTTGTGTGTAGGGTAGGCATGATTTGAGGTGGGGTGGTGACGAGTCGTGGGTCGTGAGTCGTGAGTCGTGAGTGGACGGACCCCTCCCCGCCGCTGCGGCGGCGACCCTCCCGGTGCGCGGGAGAGGGTGGAGCTGCTGGGGTGAGCGGGTGGTCAGGGTGACGCAGCGGCGGGCGTAGGTTTCACCTCCCCGCGCTGCGGCGCGACCCTCTGATGAGGAGAGGGTGGAGTTCCCTCTCGAACTTCACAGGTGATGGCGGAACGCAGTTCTTAAGGGCTCGTAACAGATCAACCTTACTGTCCGTACACTCGAAATTGGCGTTCTATTGCGGGAAAAGTCGAGCGCGATAGCAAGGTTGTTCATTGACAGATCGCCTGTGATCATGCGCTGAGATCGCCGCGTTCGGCGATCAGGGGGAGCTTGCCGAGCAGCCGTTGGGGCGGCGGAGGGGATGGTGAGGGTGGGGGTGTCGCGCCAGAAGTCGATGGCGGTCTGGAGGATGGAGCGGGCGATCAGCCAATCGGTGGGGGCGTGGCGGATGAAGGGGCGGTGGGGTCGAGGAGTACGACATATCCCCGGTGATCGGGCGGGGTGGTGGGGCGAGCCAGGAAAGGTCGCGGAGGGCTTCTTCGGAGGGCGTCCCAGTTGCGGCCGACGTAGGTCCGGGCGTGCAGGGCGGCGGCGCAGGCGTCGAGGAAGGCGGGGTTTGCTGGTGAGGTCGGTGCCGTCGATGGGGAGGTAGAGGCGCGCGGCGGTGTCGGCCGCGCGCTGCACGGTTGCGGGTGCGATGCGGCTGCTGAGGCGGTAGTCCGGCAGCGGCGGGGTCGGTGAGGGCGGCGTGGGAGGGTAGGCATGGCGGTCACGAATGGAGAATGGAGAATGAAGAATTGAGAAATAGGGTGGGGCTGGTGGTTGGTTGCATCTGTAACCTCGGGTGCCCTAGCGGATGACGCGCTTGAACGATTCGTAGTGGTCGTCGGTGTAGTAGAGTTCGCCGCTTTGGCCGGAGATGATGCGACGCTCGCCGCGATCGGATGAGCCGGGGGTGATCACGGTGTATTCGTGGTAGTAGCCATCGGCTTTGAGGGGGAGGGGCGTTCGCGATTGCCGAAGACGATGCCGTCGCGGTCGTAGGGGAAGGGACCGCCCTGGTCGATCAGGCGGATGGTCTCCGGGCTTCGGGGGGGAGTTGGGCGATGGGGATCGCGGGGAGTTTGCCGTCGGGGGTGGGGGTGGGGGGGATTGCGGATTGCGGATTGCGGATTGCGGATGGGGTGGGAGGCGCAGTTGGTGTTGTGGTTGCTGCACGCCGGGGGAGGGGGTGGGTGGTGGTGGCTTGTCGTGTGGTCGTGGCGGTTGTGCTGCTTGATTGGGGCGTGGCAGGTTCTGTGGTGGCGGTGGCGGCGGCGGCGATGGCGGTGGCCGGGCGGTGGTGGGGCTGGGTTGGGTGTTTGTGCCGCGCTGGTTGTTGACGAGCAGGATGACGAGGGCGAGCAGGGAGGACGATGGCGGTTGAGGCGATCTGGGGCCAGCGGCGGCATCGGGCGGCTCCTGCGATTGGCTCGGTGGCTACCGCGCTGGTAGCGTTGATGGTCGCATGGTCAGGTGGGGTTGCGTCAGGCTGGTGGCTCGGGGATTGGCCGATTTCATGTTGGTGTTGTTTCCATGGTGATGATTGAGCATCAGAGTGGTGGATTGGTTGCCTGGTGGGAGAGGCCCGAGGGCTGAAGCCCTGGGCTGCGGGGTGTGCTGCGGCGCACCGCGAAGCGGCCTGCGCGGGCTCGGCGAGGCGTTGCTTGGGCGGCTTTGCTTTAGCGCACGGTGAAGGTGATGGTTTGTTCGGGGATGGGCTTGCCGTTGGCGTAGAACTCGACGCGGTATTCGCCTGGCTCGGTCGGCTGGTAGGAGTAGTAGCCGTAGTAGGTGGAGGTCTTGCTGAACGTGGTCTGCGTGTCCTGGAGGGCGACCGGGAGGCCGTCGCGGTAGATCTTCAGGTCGATGAAGTCGCCGGGGCCGACGTTCTGCGCGGTGTAGGTGATGTAGATCATCTCGCGGAGTGCGAAGTTGGTGGCGCGTTCGCCGGGACGGCCGTCGCGGCTGACCGATTTGGCGGTGGCGGCGTCGGTGATGGTTTGCGTCGACTGACCGGCGGGATCGCGGAGGGGTGCTGCCCGACGGGCTGGGGGAGGGGCGCGGTGTGGCGCTGCCGGTGTAGCCGCACCAGGGGGTGTTGGCGACGTAGAGGTCGAGGCGCCAGGTTTCGCGCAGTTCTGCGGGGGTTGGGAGTTTGACTGCGGCCTGGAAGTAGTAGCCGCCTTTGCCGTCGCTGATGCATTGCTCAACGCTGTTGAACCAGCTGGCGTAGGCGGTGAGTTCGGGCATGGTTGGTCGCAGTTTGTCCAGGGCGGACGCGGCGGCAATCGGTGGTGCTGGTATCGCAGGCCGACATTTCGCGGTCGTAGGCGTCGATCTGAGGGAGTAGGGTGGCGCGCATCGGCGCACCGGCGGCGACAGCGGCGGGATCGGGCGAGGGAGGCGGGGACGCGCTGGTCAGGGTGGCGGGGGGGGGTGGTGCTGCCGGTGAGGCGCACCACGGCGTGTTGGCGACGTAGACATCGAGCATGCCGGGGTCGCGCAGCTGCTCGGTAGAGGAGTGAGGACGCTGCGGTGAAGCTGTAGCCGCCTTTGCCATCGCTGGAGCACTGCGCGATGAATATACCAGTAGGCGTAGGTATTCAGTTCGGGGCCGTTTACTGCGGAGAGCGGGCAGATGTAGCAGCCGGTTGATGCGGGTGTGGGCGTGGCGGCTGCAGCGCTGCTCGGCGGCGGCGATTTGCGCCAGGAGGGTGGCGCGGAGGGTGGCTCCGGCGGCGGCGGCGGCAGGATCGGGATGGGGCGCGGCGGGCGCTGGCCCGATGGCGAGGTGGGGGTGGCGTTCGGGGGTGGCGGGGCGTGTGACGGGGCCGCCGAGGGGGAACCGGGGCGGGTCTGGCCGCACCAGGGGGTGCCGGAGACGTAGACGTCGAGCAGGCCGGGTCGCGCAGCTCGTCGGGCGAGGAGTAGACGAACATCATGGTGGCGATGTAGCCGCCCTTGCCGTCGCTGGAGCACTGCTTGATGAAGCTGTACCAGCTCATGTAGGCCGTGAGTTCGGGGCTGTTCGGGCGCACGGCTTCAAAACCGGTGACGTTGCAGCTGACGATCGGGGTGCCGACGCTTTGGCACTTCGCGACTTCAGCGGCATATCGGTCGGATCTGCGGCGGGTGGCGCGTAGGGGAGCGCCGACGGCGATCCTGGCCTGGGGCGGGGGCGCGGGGGCTTCTGCCCGGCCGGGAGCGTGGGGGTGGCCGGCGCGTTGGGCACGGGGGTGCCGGACGAGGGGGCGCTGCTGGATGGGGCTGTGCCGCCGGTGTTGCCGGTTGGTGTGGTGTTGGGGGTGCCGCAGGCGGCGAGGAGGAGTGCCAGCAGGAGTGGCGCGGCGAGCAAATAAAGGCGTTTGAACATTGGGGTCCTCCTTATCGTCTTGCAGCAGCGGTCTGCTGTTGAAAGTTGCAATGGTGAACCGGTTCTACGTGGAGTAATGCGCGCGAGGGGAGAAAGTTCTACAAGTGGCACGACCGATGCCTGGGGATGGTATCTTTGGGCGGTCGGTTGTGCCGTGTGTGGGGCGAATTGGGAGGCGACGCGATGGTGGGCGAGCTCGTGCGGGCGCAGCGGCTGCCAGTGAACCCGATTATCCGACCTGACCAGGATGCACGGATCGGCGGGAATATCAACGGACCATCGCTGATCCGTGTGCCAGATTGGGTGCCGAATCGGCTCGGGCGCTACTACCTCTATTTCGCGCACCACCAGGGGACGTTTATCCGCCTGGCCTACGCCGACGAACTGGCAGGGCCGTGGAAGGTCTACTCACCCGGCGTACTGGATCTGGCCGATTCCTACTTCAGCGAGCACCTCGCCTCGCCCGATATCCACATCGACAATGAGAGGCGCGTGATTCGGATGTACTATCACGGCTGCTGTTTGCCGGAGCCGCCGCACCAGTTTACGCGCGTTGCACTCTCGACCGACGGTCTGCATTTCACGGCGCGCGAGGAGATTCTTGGCGTTTCCTACTGGCGTGGCTTTGTCTGGCGCGGCTGGCACTACGGGTTGGCGATGCCGGGGATCCTCTATCGCTCGCGCGACCCGCTCGGTGGCTATGAGCAGGGGCCGACGCTCTTCACGCCGGAGATGCGGCACTCGGCGGTGCAGCTGGTTGGGGATACGCTGCGGGTCTTCTACACCAACGCGGGCGACTGTCCCGAGCGCATCTTCGTGAGCGAGATTGCCCTTGGTGACGATTGGCTCGCGTGGACAGCGACGCCGCCGGTGACGCTCCTCGCACCTGAACTGGAGTACGAGGGGGTGAATCGGCCGCTTGTGCCGTCTGAGCGTGGATCGATTCACGAGCCAGCGCACCAACTGCGCGATCCGTGCATCTTCGAGGAAGATGGTCGGACCTGGCTGCTCTACGCTGTTGCTGGAGAGCATGGCATCGCGATTGCGGAACTCGTGTCGGGCTGATCGGGTGCGGCATATTGCATGTTTCCGAACGTCTCGCTGGCTGCGGGGCGATACGTAGGCGAGAGAGGGGCGATGGGCGAGCGGAGGCCGTTCCGATTCGGGGTGCAGGCGGCGGGGGTGGCGTCGCGGGATGAGTGGGTGGCGCGGGCGTACCGGGCGGAGTCGCTGGGGTACGATATTTTGCTGCTGCCGGACCACTTTGGGGCGCAATATGCGCCGTTCCCGGCGCTGGCGGTGGCGGCGGAGGCGACGCTGAGTTTGCGGGTGGGGACGTTCGTGAATGCAGTTGATTATCATCACCCGGTGGTGCTGGCGAAGGAGGCGGCGACGCTCGATGTGCTGTCGGGCGGACGGTTTGAGTTGGGTTTGGGGGCGGGGTGGCTGAAGGATGAGTATGACGCGGCGGGGCTGCCGTTCGATGCGCCGGGGACGCGGATCGACCGGCTGGCCGAGGCGCTAGCGGTGGTGAAGGGGCTGTTCGGGCCGGGGCCGACGAACTTTGCGGGGCAGCACTATCGGGTGTCGAACCTGGTCGGGGAGCCGCGCCCGTCGCAGGAGCCGCGCCTGCCGATCCTGGTCGGGGGTGGGGGGCGGCGGTTGCTGACGCTGGCGGCGCGCGAGGCGGATATTGTCAGCATCAATCCGCGTGCGCGGCGTGAGGGGGGGCTGGATCGCGCGGATATCGCGGCTGAGTCGGTGGCCGAGAAGGCGGGGTGGGTGCGCGAGGCGGCGGGGCTGCGGTGGGAGGATCTGGAGGTGAATCTGGTGGTGGTGGGGGCGGCGGTGACGGACTCGCCGCGCGCGGCGCTTGGTCCGTTCGTGGAGCGCTATCAGTTGCCGGAGGCGACGCTGCTCGATTCGCCGCATGTGTTGATCGGTTCGGTTGAAGGGATTGTCGAGCGGGTGCGCGGGATGTGCGAGCGGTGGGGGATTTCGTATTTCACGGTGCCGGAGCGGCACATGGTGGAGCTTGCGCCGGTGGTGGCGCGGTTGCGGAATGAGTAACGAGTAACGAGTAACGAGTAACGAGGAGAGACCTCACCCCCGCCGCTGCGGCACCCCTCTCCCGCGAGGGAGAGGGGGAGAGGATTCTGTTGGGGTGGGTAGGGGGATGTGCGGGTGGCGGTCCTATTGGAAGAGACGGAGTTCGAGGTTGGTGGCGGTGGGGTTGATGTCGAAGATGAGCAGGACGGAGTTGGTGAGGCCGGGGGGATCTGGCGATTGTTGGCGGAGGCGTAGCCCAGGCGCTCGGGTTGGGAGAGGGCGATCCATTCGTTGCTGTGTTTGTAGGTGTTGCCTGCGCTGTCGCGGATGGCGAAGTCCCAGGTGTTGACGCCGAAGTTTTCTTTGCCGATGTTGGTGAGGGTGATGGTGACCAGGAGCCATTCGCCGATTGCGCTTTGTTTGCCGCCAGAAGGTTCCAGTAGAGTGCAGATTGGCGATTGGCGGAGGTGACCGCGAGTTGCCAGTGGTTGGTAGCGATTGTTGCGCCGCTGTTGCTGGCGGCGCTGGCGTTGCCGCAGGCGGTGAGGGCGAGGCGAGCCAGAGCGTGAGCAGCGATGAGATGACGGTTGTGCTTCCGAAGCGGAACTGGAAACTGGGGATGGGACGCGTATTTGGAGTAGTCGTAGATTGCTGCATCGTACCCCTCGTCCGAAAACGATCATTCAAGGGTACTATCTGTTGAGAGTGTGAATTGTTGCAGCGGTGCCAGTTGATCGTTCGGATGAATGCGGCCCTGCTATACTCGTTTCAGGCAGACTGGCTTGCGACGAGTTCCTTGACGAAATACGGTGGTGAGATGGCGCTGACATTGCTCGCGGTTGCTCCACCATTGCGGCTTGACGACCATCAGGTGGCGCGCGTAGGCAAGACGCGGGTGACGCTCGATAGCGTGATCGCCGATTTTAAGGCGGGTTCGTCTGCCGAAGCGATTGAGGAGCACTATCCTGCGGTCAGTCTGGCCGAAGTCTATGCCGTATTGGCGTATTACTTGCGCAATCAGGATGAAGTTGAGGGGTATTTGCGCGAGAGCAGGCGGCGGCCGAGGCTGCCGCGCGCGATGATGCGGAGGCGCGGTTTCCGGCTGCCGGGTTGCGTCAGCGCCTCGCGCGGCGCGATGCGTAGCGGGTCTGGCTGTGCTGCGATTTCTTGCCGATGAGAATTTCCACATCACCTGATCGCCTAGCTTCCCTTCCCATAGCTGTTCTCACAAATCACCACATGCTCCACGCTTTCGCGAATGGCGTGATACTGCGGGCGCAGTCCGTGGGCGGGTCTGATGAGTGCGCGGCGGGGCGAGAGTCACGAGTACGCCGCGCGTGTGGCGGAGGTGATATGGCGCTGGAGAGTCACCCACTCCATCCTTCCTGGCACCCCGGTCGGTGGCGATCGTGAAGGTGTCGCCGAACTGGAGCTACGTCAACTCGATCTTGCAGCAAATCACGTTCTCAAGGCCTGAACATGTTTATCCGATCAATCCCAATTACCCCGAAGTGGCGGGGTTGCTCAGTATTTTCCTCGCTTGACCGATGTTCCTGGCGATGTCGAGCTGGCGCTGATCGCGGTGCCGAGCCGGCTGGTGCCGGACGCGCTGGACCAGTGCGAGGCGAAGTGTGCGCGCGGTCAACATCATCACCAGCGGATTCGAGGAGACTGGCGGCGAGGAGGGGCGCGGCGGCATAAGATGCTGACCGATTTCGTCGCGCGGACGGGGCGCGGATCGCTTCCGGGCCGAACACCTATGGCAATTTCAGCGCGATCCACCGCTTTGGCGGATGCCGGGGGCGTTGCGGGCGATGCCCAGTCCCGGCAAGGTGGGCATGTTTCTTCCCAGAGCGGCGGCATGGCGATCTGGCGCTCTGACCGGCTTTGCTGACCGGAATATCGATGACGCACTGCGTGACGTTCGGGAACGAGTGCGACCTGGACGTTGCCGAGTGCCTGAATACCACGAGGACGACGCGACGCAGATCGTCGCCTGCTTCGTGGAGCAGATTCGCAAGCCGGAGCGGTTCCTGAAGGCGGCGGCGCGCTGCGCGGACCTGCGCAAGCTGATCGTGATGCTGAAGGTCGGGCGCTCGAGGCGGGGCAGAAGTCGGCGCAGGCGCACACGTCTGCTGGCGGCCGGACCGGGTGGTCGGGGCGATGCTGGCGAAGTATGGCGTGACGCGCGTGAACAGCCTGGAGGAGATGACCGAGGCGGTGGCGGTCCTGCACTCGAAGAAGATGCCGACGGGGCGCGGGGTCGGGGCGCTGACCGTTTCGGGTGGGGCGAACGGCGAGATGCTGGATCTGGCGGCCGATGCGGGGTCACTTCGATTTCCGGCCTTCGTGCCCGAGAGCCAGAAGATCATTCGCGACGTGCTCTACGACTACGTGGCGACGACGAATCTGCTCGACATCACGGGGCCGGGCATCACCGGGGACTCGCCGGTCCACGCGGCGGCGCTCGATGCGCTCGGTAGCGACCCGAATATGCACATCGTGCTGCACGCCGCCGCCGGGGGGAACGGGCGGATGGACGCGCAGAGTCCGGCGGGCAAGGTGCTGCTGAACGCGATGGCGAAGTATCCGGAGAAGGTCTGGATCCGCATGGCGATCGTCGCGGGGAACTATCGCGAGCAGCCGCTGAACTCGCCCGAACTGGTCGAGCCGTTCGAGACGCTGGAGGGGGTGCCCTTCCTGCAAGGCTTCGAGAATGGGCTGCGCGCGGTCGCGGCGCTGATCCGCTATGGCGAGTTCCAGGAGCGGTGGCAGGCGGCGCGGGGCAAAGAACAGGAGAGCGGAGGAACAGGAGAACAAGAGCGGAAAGGGCGGGCGCTGGCGTTGCTGCGTGGTGCGGGCGCGGGCGGGCCGACGGAGGCTGAGGGGAAGGCGCTGCTGGCGCTCTACGGGATTAAGACGCCGGGGGAGCGGTTGGCGACGAGCGCCGCTGATGCCGTTGCAGCGGCGCGAGAGATCGGCTTCCCGGTGGTGCTGAAGATTGTGTCGCCGCAGATTCAGCACAAGACGGAGGCGGGGGGCGTGCTGCTGAACGTCGCCGACGAGGCGGCGGTGGCGGCGGGCTACGCGCAGATCGTGGCGAGCGCGCGGCGCTACAACGCCGGGGCGGAGATCCAGGGCGTCTCGGTGCAGGAGATGGTGCAGGGTGGGCGCGAGCTGATTGTGGGGATGAACAACGACCCGCAGTTCGGCCCGGCGGTGGTGGTGGGGCTGGGCGGCATCTTCGTGGAGATCATGAAGCGATAGTGCGCTGGCATTCCGGCCGCTGACACCGGATGACGCGCGCGAGATGGTGATATCGTGGTTGAAGGGCTATCCGCTGCTGGCGGGTGCGCGGCGGTCTGGCGCACCTCGACGTGGATGCGGTGGTGGAGACGCTGTGCGCCTTCTCGCAGCTGTGCCTTGACGTGAAGGACGAGGTCGCGGAGATCGACATCAATCCGCTGGTGGTCCTGCCGACGGGGCAGGGGGTGCGGGCGGTGGATTGTTTGGTGGTGATGCGGGGTTAGCAAGTTACAGGAAGGAACTTGCCAACCTGCTAACTTGTAACCTGGAACAAGGAGATCTGATCATGGTTGCGAGCCCGGAGCGATTGGTTGGACACGCGACGAAGCGGACGGATGCCCCGGCGAAGTTGACCGGGCAGGAGCGCTATGCGGGCGATCTGGAGATTCCGGGGTTGCTGCATGCGCGGCCGGTGCTGAGTGCGCACGCGCACGCGAAGCTGACCGGGATCGACGCGACCGCCGCGAAGCAGGTGCCGGGCGTGGTGGCGGTGCTGACGGCGGCCGATCTGCCCTTCGCGCCGAGTGGGGCGCCGCCGCGCGCGGCAGAATCTTTGGCGAGCGTGGAGGCGGTGTATGTCGGGCAGCCGGTGGCGCTGGTGATCGCCGAGAACGAGGCGGCGGCGGAGACGGCGGCGGCGCTGGTGGAGATTGGCTACGAGGTGCTGCCGGCGGTGCTCGACCGGGAAGCGGCGATGAAGCTCGATAGCCCCAAGACGCGCGTGCTCACCAAGGTCGGCGAGGACGCGGCCGAGGCGGCGATGCACGGCATCGGCGGCGGGGCCGCGCAGGAGGAGCCGCAGGAGCGGGTTTCCTCGAACGTGAGCGGCCAGACGCACATGACGCTGGGCGACATCGCGCAGGGCTTTGCCGAGGCCGAGGTGACGGCGGAAGGGACGTACTCCACGGAGTGGGTCCACCAGAGCTACATCGAGCCGCAGACGTGCGTGGCCGCGCCCGACTACATGGGCGGGGTGACGCTCCACGCCAGCACGCAGGGGATCTTCCGCACGCGGCAGGTGGTGGCGCAGACACTGGGTTTGCAGGACCATCAGGTGCGGATCGTGCCGATGCCGGTGGGGGGCGGTTTCGGCGGCAAGTTCGGGCTGATCGAGCCGCTGACGGCCGGCGCGGCGCTGGCGGTGCGCCGCCCGGTGCGCCTCGCGTTCACGCGCAGCGAGGATCTGCTGACCGCGAACCCGACCCCGGCGCACACGATCTCGGTGAAGATCGGGGCGAAGCGCGACGGGACGATCACGGCGCTCCAGGCGCGGCTGGTGGTCGATACCGGGGCGTATCCGAATTCGCCGATGGGGGGCACCGCGTTCGCCATCGCCGGGTGCTACCGGATTCCCAACCTCGACATCAAGGGTTACGAGGTGCTGACCAACCGGCTCGGGCCGGGGGCGTACCGGGCACCGGGCAACCCGCAGGCCAGCTTTGCGGTCGAGTCGGTGCTGGACGATCTGGCCGGGAAACTAGGGATGGACCCGATCGCCTTCCGGCTGAAGAATGTGCCGGTCGAGGGGGATTCCCGCCCGGACGGCAAGCCGTGGCCGCGCATCGGGCTGCGGGAGTGCCTGGAGTACCTGGCCGAGCACCCGCGCTGGAAAGATCGCGCGACGAATGGCGCGCGGAGCAATGGTCGCGTGCGCGAGGGGTCGGCGTTGGTGTCGGGGGCTGGCGCGGCGGGCTGGAGCCTGCGGCGGCGATGTGCCACCTCGATCCGGCCGGGACGGTGAACTGTGGTCGTCGGCGCGGTCGATCTGAGCGGCACCTACACGAGCTTCCGGCTGATCGCGGCCGAGGTGCTGGGCGTGGACTACGAGCTGGTGCGGGTGGTCTCGGCCGACAGCAGCAATGCGCCATACGCGGGCGGTAGCGGCGGCAGCAAGATCATCTACACGGTCGGGCAGGCGGTGCAGCGCGCGGCGACCGATACCAGGGAGCAAATCATCGCACTGGCGGCCCAGCAGTTGGAGGCCGCGCCGGAGGACCTGGAGATGGCAGGCGACCGGGTGCGCGTGAAGGGCACACCGGACGAGCCGCAATTCCAGATCACATTGGCGAAGCTGGGGTCGCTGACGAGCGGCTTCGGGGCGCGCTTCGCGCCGATCTCGGGGCGCGGGCTGGGGGCGCAGACGGCGAATGCGCCCGGTTTCTCGGCGCACCTGGCGCGCGTGCGGGTCGATCTCGATACGGGCGTGGTCGAGCTGGTGGACTATATCGCGACGCAGGATGTCGGGCGGGCGATCAATCCGGCGGCGGTGGATGGGCAGATTCTCGGCGCGGTGGCGCAGGGGATCGGCTGGGGCCTCTACGAGCGGATGATGCACGACGAGCATGGCCAACTCGTCACCGGGACGCTGATGGACTATGCGATGCCGAAGGCGGAGGACGTGCCGCCGGTGGAGACGGTGCTGCTGGAGATTCCGTCGCCGGATGGGCCGTTCGGGGCGCGCGGCGTGGGCGAGCCGCCGATCATCCCGGTGGCGGCGGCGATCGCGAATGCGATCCACGATGCGACGGGGGTGCGGCCGACCGGGATTCCGATCACGGCGGAGCAGTTGTGGAAGGCGATCAACGGCTAGTAACGAGTAACGAGTAATGAGTGATGAGTAACGAGTGGGTGCTTGCCCGCTCGTTACTCGTTACTGAGGAGGTATGCCATGGCGGTCGCGGCGAATCCGCTGAAGGTGGCGCTGGCGGAAGGACGGGTGCAGGTTGGGACGTGGATCAATCTGGTGCGGAATCCGGCGATCCTGACGCTGTTGCAGGCGGCGGGGCTGGATTATGCGCGGGTGGACATGGAGCATTCGTCGCCGTCGATCGAGACGGTGGCCGATATGGCGGTGCTGGGGCGGGCGCTGGGGTTTCCGATCATCGTGCGCCCGCCGGCCGGGAATCGGGAGTGGATCACGCGGTTGCTCGATGTGGGAGTGATGGGGCTGCACATCCCGCAGGTCGATACGCCGGAGATCGCGCGCGAGGTGGTCGCGGCGGCGCGCTATGCGCCGATTGGCTTGCGCGGGCAGTCGGGGGTGGGGCCGCACAACGATTTCGCGCCTGGCGTCAGCTATGCGGCGATGAATGAGCAGGTCCACATCACGATCATGTTCGAGTCGGCCGAATCGTTCCGCAATCTGGAGGAGATTCTGGCGACGCCGGGGATCGATGCGGTGACGCTGGGGCCGTCCGATCTGGCGCAGGAGTTGGGGGTGATGGGGACGCCCGACCAGGCGCGGGTGATCGACGAGCACCGCGAGCGGCTGATCGAGTCGGCGGGGCGACACGGCAAGGACGTGGCGATGCTCTGCCAGACGGTCGAGGAAGCCGAGAAGTGGATCCAGGCGGGGGCGAAGATCATCGCTTATAGCTCGGATGTGGCGATTCTCAGGCAGGGGTTTGCGGGGGCGGTGGCGCGGTTGAAGTGAGGCGAGTTGTGAGACGTGAGTCGTGAGTCGTGAGTGGACAAGGAGTGAGGAGAGTGGAGAGAAGAGAGAGGAGAGTGGGGACGGACCCCGCCCCGCCGCTGCGGCGGCGACCGCACCCTCCTGGGGCATCCCGCCTTGCGCGGGAGCGGATGGGGGCTGTGTGGAGGATGAGGCTGAGGCTAGCGGGATGACTCCGCTGGCCCCTCGGTTTTGCTTGCGGGGAGGCCCAAGGGCTGAAGCCCTGGGCTGGGGCGTGGCCTGCGGGCCGCCGCGAAGCCCGCCTACGCGGGCTGGGAGTGCGCAAGCGTCGTTAGCCTCGGGGCCGGTGAAGTGGTGGTAGTTGCGGAGGTCCTGGTGGCCGGGTGGTTGGGTCCAGGGGAGGAGATTGGATTCGTGGGGGAGTTGGTGGTTGCGGGCGCAGGTGAGAGAGGTGTCTTCGATGTTGCGGATGGTGCGGAGTGGGGTGCCGCCGCGCCCGGTGACGGTGGCGATGTCGGTCAGGGGATGGTGGATGGTGGTGGCCGCTGATGCGCCGTTGCAGATGAGAAGGTGGGGTTCGGCTTGTTCGAGGGTGGCGGTGACGGCGACGTTGGCGACGCCTTGCACCTGGTGCGGCGAACTGGCGGGCCATCAGGGAGTGGCGCGCTTCGGTGAAGGCGAGGCGTTCGAGTTCGGTGCCCGATGCGTCGCGGAGGATGATGTCGCGGCCCTGGCCGGTGGTGAGGGTGCCGCGCGTGCCGGTGATGGTGATCTGGGGGTCGATCTGGCGCTGGCAGGCGTGGGTGAAGGAGATCAGGGCGGTGATGTCGCCGGGGAAGTGGACGCGGAGGGCGCAGTGTCATAGTTCTCGATGGGATTGGCGCGATAGAGTTCGGCTTCGACGGTGAGCGGGTGGGCGGTGGCGTGGAGGGTATCGCCGAGCCAGAAGAGGACGAGATTGGCGTAGTGGCTGATGGCGTTGCTGAGCGGGCTATCCATGACCCAGGTGTCGCGGCGGCGGAAGGCCCCGGCCCAGGTGTTGCGGTCGTAGTAGCTCTGTTCGCGCGGCCAGCAGGCGACGAGGGTGGCGGAGCGGAGTTCGCCGATTGCGCCGTTGACGAGGCGTTGCTTGGCGGCGTGGGTGGCGGGGTCGTAGAGGTCCTGGAAGCCGATGGCGACCGGGCGATTGGCGCGGTCGCGAGCGGCGCGCATGGCGGCGAGGTCGTCGATGCTGCCGGCGACCGGCTTCTCGCACATGACGGCTTTGCCGGCGGCGAGGGCGCGCTCGGTGAAGTCGCGGTGGAGTTCGATGGGGATCGGGAGCCAGATGGCCTCGGCGGGTCCGGCGAGGAGGGCGTCGTAGCTGTCGGCGATGGCGACGCCGGAGGCGCGGAGTTCGTCCATGCGGGCGGCGTGGGTGGCGATGTCGGGTTCGTAGATGCCGACGAGGCGCACGGCGGGGTTGGGTTCGCGCGATTCGCGCTCCAGCAGGCGGCTGATGGTGTCGGCGTAGCCGCCGAGGCCGACGACGGCGATCGGGAGGGAGTGTGCGGGGGACTTGCGGCATCGCGCGTTTGCCTTTCGCTCGCGACATGTGCCGCTCGCCGGTGGAGCGGTGGGCGCATCATAGGGTGTGGGGCGGTGGGCGCAACGGGGTGGGGGAGTGCTGAGTGCGAGTGCTGAGTGCTGAGTGGGTCGGGCGATAGGCGATAAGCGATAGGCGATAGCGGGGACGGACCTCACCCCGCCGCTGCGGCGGCACCCGACACCCGCTGCGGTGGGGACCCGGCCGCGAGGAGGGGGAGGATGTGGATGTGGGGGCGTGGGGCGTGGGGGAGAGACGACCCCTCCCCGCCGCTGGGCGGCGACCCTCCCCTGATGAGGAGAGGGTTGAAGATGCTGGGTGGCGCGGGTGGCGGGGGGTGGATGGGTTGTGGGGCGGGTCAGGGGTTGCGGAGGGTTTTCTCCCAGCGGAGGTAGGTGCGGTGGGGCGCATGTCGGCGCGTTCGTAGAGGTGGGTGGCACCGGTGGGGCTGGCGGCATCGACGCCGAGGCCGATGTGCGCTCGCCGCGCGCCCAGAAGAGGCCGAAGGTGTGGTGGAGCAGGGCGAGCGCGAGGCCGCGCCTGCGCCAGGGGCGGCGGATGCCGAGGTTGCGGATCCAGCCGCGCTCGGGGAAGTGGTAGCAGAGGCATGCCCGGCGACTTCGTCGCCATCGAGGGCGAGGGTCCAGAGGGTGGGGTTGAAGTCGGGGCGGTCGATCATGTGGGCGTGCCAGTCGGCAAAGGGGACCGGGCTGGCGTTCCACATGTCGGCGAAGGCGTCTTCGATGGTGGCGTGGGTGCGGGCGTCGTCCTGGCCGGGGACAAAGGTGTGCGGGGTGATGCCTGCGGGCCAGATGGGGGCGGGGGGTGGGGCGTCGAGGTTGATAGACATGCGCCAGTAGTGGCGGACGATCTGGTAGCCCTCGTGGGTGAGGAGCGGGGGGGCGGCGGTGCTGGTGCCGTTGATGTAGGTGGCGAGGATGACGGGGGCATCTGGAGCGGCGTGCGGGATGAGTTCGGCGGCGCGGGCTCGATGGCGCGGTTGATGGTGGTGCCGAGGCCGCGACCGAGGTGCTCGGGGTGGGTGAAGACGTCGGCGGTGAGTTTGTTGGGATTGTCGTGGGCGAGGGTGGCGTAGGCGACGATCTCGCCATTCGGCGCGGCGATCACCCAGGCGTCGGCGGTGAGGTCGAGGTCTTGCCACTCGATGCGGAGTTCGTTGAGGGCGTTGCCGGCTTCGCTGATCTCGGCCAAGTCTATGGGGGGGGGGGGGGGGGGGGGGGGGGGGGGGGTGGGGGGGGGGGGGGGGGGGGGGGGGGGGGGGCAGGGGAGCGCTCCAGTCGTGAGTCGTGAGTCGTGAGTCGTGAGAGAAAGTACGAAATACGAAGTACGAACGACGAAGAGACGGACCCCTCCCCGCCGCCTGCGGGCGGCGACCCTCCCTCTGAAGGGAGAGGGTGGGGTTGCGGGGAGCGCGGGTGGCGGTGGTGTGTGGCAGCTAGCGGGGGGCGGGGTTGGCGGTGGTGCCGGGTTTGATCAGGGGGATGTTGTCGCGGCAGAGTGGGCAGTCATCGGGGGCGAAGGTGGCGATGTCGACTTGCAGGAGGGGGGCGAGGGGGACGCCGAAGTCGACGCGACCGCCGCTGCGATCGACGAGGATGGCGATGGCGTGGGCGCGGACGCCGAGGGTTTCCAGGGCGGCGAGGGTGTCGCGGACGGAGCCGCCGGTGGTGAGGATGTCGTCCACGACGAGGACGCGGTCGGCGGGGGTGGGGGCGTAGCCGCGACGGAAGGCGCGGCCCTGGCCGGAGTCGGCGCGCTCGGCGTAGGCGGCGCGGACGCCGAGCTGGCGGGCGACTTCGAAGGCGAGCAGGATGCCGCCGGTGGTCGGCCCGGCGACGACGGTGATGCCGTCGTTGGCGAAGCGTTCGGTGAAGCCACGGCAGACGGCCTCGGTCGCCTGGGGGACGGCGAGCAGTTCGAATTTTTCGATGTAGCGGTCGCCGTGCCGCCCGGAGGAGAGGAGGAAGTGCCCTTCCTTCAGCGCCCCAACTTCCTGCAAGATGGTGGTGATGTCGGCGGACACGCGAACCTCCTGTTGACGAGGGGTGAAGGAAGAAGGGAGAAGGGTGAAGGGTGAGGGCAGGTATCGGGACACGAGCATTCGCCGCGAAGAGGATCTCCTCCCTTCTCCCTTCAGTTCATTCCGCTGTTGTGGCCTCGGTGCGAGGGCGGCGCCAGCGGCCGGCGAACCAGGCGAGGATGAGGCCGATTTCGAAGAGGATGTACATCGGGGCCCAGACGATGACCATGCTGAGGGCGTCGGGGGTGGGGGTGATGACGGCGGCGACGATCATCAGGCCCACGGCGGCGTAGCGCCGGATGCGGCGCAAGGTCTGGTAGGTGACGATGTTCAGCGAGGCCAGGACGAACATGACCACGGGCATCTCGAAGAAGACGCCGGTCCAGAGGGAGAGGCTGGTGAAGAAGCCGAGGACCGATTCGATCCGCAGGTCGTTCCGCACCTTGCCGGCGCTGACTTCGAGCAGGAATTTGAACATGTTCGGGATGGCGACCAGCGAGGAGAAGAAGACGCCCCCGGCGAAACAGAGGAGGACGAACGGCAGGGTGCCGTAGACGTAGCGCCGCTCGCGTTTGGTGAGGCCGGGCGCGAGGAAGCGGATGAGCTGGTAGACGAGGATTGGCATGGCGAGGCCGATGCCGATATAGAAGGTGATCTTGAGGAAGGTGACGACGTACTCGGTGGGGTCGAGTTGCACCAGTTCGGCGGCTGGATCGCCGCGCTTGACCACCGACTTGAAGTAGTCGATCACATGGGGCGTCAGGAAAAAGCCGCCGATCATCCCGACGACGATGCCGAGGACCATGCGAATCAAGCGGTCGCGGAGCTCCTTGAGGTGCTCCGTGAGGGTCATCGGCTGGTCTTCGAAATCTTCGTCCGGGTCAGAGGGCAGCCCGGCACCGTTCGGGCCGGACGGCGTGATCGCGCCGTTGCCGTTGCCATTCAGCGGCCAGGCGCTGGTGGCGGTGCGCTGCTCTTCGTCGACTGTCGCCATTGGTTGCCCTTCGGATGGTTACAGGTTTCACGTTGGCAGGTTGCAGGTTCGTGGAACTTGGAACTTGTAACCTGCCAACCTGGAACAGTGTAACTCACAGATGGGGCGAGGGGAATGCCGCAGCAACCATCCGGCTGCCGACGGATCCAGTTCCCCCGCCCCATCTCGCTGCTGCGTCTTGCGACGTTCCCGCGCGATACTCCTACCCCCGGAGATCGCGCGGCAGCCTAGCTCATGTGCTCGCTAATGTAATCCTGCGCCGCGCCGACGGTGGTAAGCTGGTTCGCTTCCTCGTCGGAGATTTCGACGCCGAACTCTTCCTCAAGCGCCATGATCAACTCGACCAGGTCGAGCGAGTCGGCGTTGAGATCCTCGATGAAGTGCGCTTCGAACGTGACGCGCTCTTCCTCGACTCCGAGTTGATCGGCGATGATCTTGCGGAGCTTCTCGCTGACTTCCCCGGCGTTCGCCGACATGCCCAGTCCTCCTTTATTTGCTGCCTGCAGGTATCGCCAACCGGACGTCCCGGTGGCACCTCCCCTAGTGGGGTAGTATAGCGAGTCCATGCCCGCATGCAAGGATACGTGCAACCAACTACGCTGTTCCGTGCGCTTCGAGCTTGTGCTCGCTGACGACGGTGCCGAGGACACCGTTGACGAAACGGCTCGAATTGTCGCTGCCGAAGCGCTTCGCCAGCTCGACGGCCTCGTTAATCGCCGCCTTCACCGGCACGTCGCGCTCGATGACCAGTTCCCAGAGGGCCATGCGCAGGACGGTGCGATCCACCGCCGGGAGTTGCGGCACGGGCCAGGCCGGGGCGGTCTTGGCGATGATCGCGTCCAGTTGTTCCTGCTCGGCCAGGACGCCGCGCACCAGTCGCTCGATGAAGGTGCGCGTGTTCGTCGGCATCTGGGTGTTGCCGAGGTAGCGTTGCAGCACCTCGTCCGTGTCGTGGGTCGCCGTGTCGATCTCGTAGAGGGCCTGGAGGGCGGTGATGCGCGCCTCGTGCCGTCGCCCGGAGATCACTGCTGCTGTGCTACCGCTCATGCCCACCATGCTTAAGATAGTCCGCTGCCAGACAGTCCAAAGGCCACAGGGCGCTTGCCCTATCCCTTTAACGCAGTGTGGGCAATTGTAGCATCACCTCGGGCGCGTCATTGCACGTCGTCCACGTAGACGTTGATTTCGCCGACCTCCATGCCGACCATCTGCCGCAAGGCCACGGTCACTTCCGCCTGCACGCGCTGGCCGAGTTCGAGGATGTTGCTGTTGGCGCGGGCGACGAGCGCGATGTCGGCGCTGACGGTGTTGTCGGTGACGCGGACGTGGACGCCGCCTGCGCTGGAGCGCAGGCGGTCATAGCGCGGGTGGCGCGGGGCGATCGCGGCGACCCCGGGCACGCCGAGGGCGGAGCGTTCGACGATCTGCCCCAGGACGGTCGGAGCGATCAGTACCCGACCGAGCTTGGGCTCTTGCTCCATCACCAGTTCGGAGGGGGCTTCTTCGGGTTCGGTCATGGGTGCCTCCAGTAGTCAGTAGTCAGTAGTCAGTAGTCAGTGAGTTCGTGTGTCAGTGTGTCAGTGCGTCTGTGCTTCCGTACTTCCTGACTACTGACTACTGACTACTGACTACTCGTGCGGCGTGATCCGCTCCAGGTATTGGGGGATGAAGTTGGTGCTGAGTTCGGCGCGGCGGAAGGCGGGGTCGCGCAGGATGCCCTGGTGGAAGGGGACGGTGGTTTTGATGCCGCCGATGACGAACTCTTGCAGGGCGCGCTCGGCGCGGGCGATGGCTTCGGTGCGGTCTTGCCCCCAGCAGACGAGCTTGGCGAGGAGAGAGTCGTAGTAGGGGGGCATGGCGTAGCCGGGGAAGAGGTGGGTGTCCACGCGGATGCCGGGTCCGCCCGGCGCGACGAAGCTGGTGACGTTGCCCGCGTTCGGCTCGAAGTTGCGGGTCGAGTCTTCGGCGGTGATGCGGCATTCGATGGCGTGGCCGGTGGTGACGATCTGGCGCTGGTCCAGCGTGAGCGGCTCGCCCGCCGCGAGGCGGAGTTGCCACTTCACGAGGTCGATCCCGGTGGTGATCTCGGTGATCGGGTGCTCGACCTGGATGCGGGTGTTCATCTCCATGAAGTAGAAGTGGCCATCGCGGGCGAGCAGGAATTCGAAGGTGCCGACCGAAGCGTAGCCGATCGCCTTCGCGCCGCGAATCGCCGCGCGGTAGAGGTTCTGGCGCACGTTGGCGGGCAGGCCGGGGGCGGGTGCTTCCTCCATCACCTTCTGGTGGCGACGCTGGAGCGAGCACTCGCGCTCGCCGACCGCGACGACGTGCCCCTTGCCGTCGGCGATGATCTGCACCTCGACGTGGCGGGGTTCTTCGAGGAACTTCTCGACATAAATGTCGCTGTTCCCGAAGGCCGCTTCGGCTTCGGCCTGCGCGACCGGGAGGGCGGTCAGCAATTCCCGGTCGGAGCGGATGACGCGCATGCCGCGCCCGCCGCCGCCCGCCGCCGCCTTGAGGATGAGCGGGTAGCCGAGTTTGCGCGCGATCTGCTGGACCACGCGGGCGTTGGCGATCGGTTCCTCGCTGCCGGGGAGGAGCGGCAGGCCGGCCTCCTTCATCAGCTTGCGCGCGAGGGCTTTGTCGCCCATCTTGGAGATGGCCGAACTGGGCGGGCCGATGAAGGTGATCCCGACCTGGGCGCAGATGTCGGCCAGGTAGGCGTTCTCGGAGAGGAAGCCGTAGCCGGGGTGGATGGCGTCGGCCCCGGTGAGGCGGGCGGCGGTGATGATCGCGGGGATGTTGTTGTAGCTGCGCGAACTCTGCGCGGGGCCGATGCAGACCGCCTCGTCGGCCAGGCGCACGGGGAGCGAGTCGCGATCGGCGTCGCTATACGCCACGACCGCCGGGATCTCCATGTCCCGGCAGGCGCGCAGGATGCGGAGGGCGATTTCGCCACGGTTCGCGATCAGGACTTTCTTCAGCATGGACGTTGTCCTGTGTCGGGTTCAAGGTTCATAGTTCAGAGTTCAAAGTTCGGGGTTACGGTTCGAAGGTTCGAAAGTTCGAAGGTTCGAACCGTAACCCCCAGGCCCTATCACATCGCCATGCCGCCGTCGACGCTGAGGACCTGGCCGGTGATGTAGCGCGCGGCGGGGGAGGCGAGGAAGGCGACGGTTTCGGCGATGTCGTTCGGGGTGCCGAAGGAGCCGAGCGGGATGGCCTTCTTCGCCATGTCGAGCACGTCGGCGGAGAGGGCGCTGGTCATGTCGGTGGTGATGAAGCCGGGGGCGACCGCGTTGACGGTGACGCCGCGCGAGGCGATTTCCTTGGCCAGGCTCTTGGTCAGGCCGATCAGTCCGGCCTTGGCGGCGGCGTAGTTGGCCTGCCCGGCGTTGCCGAGGATGCCAACGACCGAGCTGATCGAGATGATGCGCCCGGCGTCGCGCGCCTTCAGCAGGTGGCGCAGGGCCGCTTTCGAGCAGAGGAAGGCACCTTTCAGGTTCGTGGTGAGCACGGCGTCCCAGTCTTCCTCGCTCATGCGCATGGTGAGGTTGTCGCGGGTGATCCCGGCGTTGTTGACCAGGATGTCGAGCCGCCCGAAGTGGGCGACGGTGTTGGCGACGAGTTTGGCCGCGTCGGCGGCGTTCGACACGTCGCCGGGCAGGGCGATGGCCTTGCCGCCGGCTTCCTCGATGCGACGCACCGTGTCGGCGGCACCTGCCGCGCTGCCGCGATAGTTGACTGCGACGCCGATGCCATCCTGCGCCAGTCGCAGGGCGATGGCCTGCCCGATCCCGCGCGATCCCCCGGTGACCAGTGCCGCGCGCCCCGCCGATCCCGTGCTCATCACCTTACTCCATCGTCGTCGATCAGTGGCCCCCAGCCAGTCGTCGGCGTCGGCGTGCCTCGCCGCATCGCCACCCTGCCTTACGCACAGCGGGGCACATTCATCACGACCCAATCGCAGCGGTCGGTATCGTATCGTCGCGCGGCATGGTAGCACAGAATGGAGTGTGCTGGTTAGGCTGTGGTACTATAGAACCGATGTGCGAAGGGGGTGTGATCATGGCCGATGCAAACATCTACCAGATCTATGAGGAGCATATTGCTTCGTTGCCTGTTGCCGAGCAGTTGCGGCTAGCCGCTCTTATTGCAGGCCAACTTGCGAACAAGAGGCTAGAAGCGAAGCCGGGGCGAAGTATCCTGGAACTGGAAGGGCTTGGGGCCGAGAATCCGGTGGGGATGGATGCTCAAGAATATGTTCGTAAGCTGCGGGAAGAATGGGACCATCGCCCGTAGTTCGACTTGAGGATGCCTTGCGGGGTATCACGAGCATTGGCTTGGACACCTCGCCGCTGATCTATTTCATAGAATTTCACCCGATGTTTGGTCTCGTGGCACGGGAGATTTTCCATCGAGTTTCCATTGGGACAATCGTAGGATATTGCTCAAATTTGATACGCACTGAAACCCTTACCCATCCCCTACGTCGGGGCGATCACGTACAAGCTGAGGCATATCGGGCGTTGTTTCTCAATCTACGCATGATTGATGTTGACGGGATGATCGCTGAACGTGCTGCTGATTTGCGCGCTCGTTACAACCTTCGCACGCCCGATGCAATCCATATTGCGACCGCTATCGTGGCCGGATGCGATGCATTTTTGACGAATGATCTTGCGCTGCGTCGGGTGACGGAATTGCGTGTGCTGACGCTCAGCACGTTGGCCTTGTAGTTGGGTGGGGGGGCGTGACCGGGAAGTCGCACATGACCATCGGGTTGGTCACCTATGCCTCGCTGTGGGTGCAGCCGCTCGGGCCGTTCCACGCGCCGTTGCTGGGCGGATCGCGGTCGCTGCTGGCGGTGCCGGTGGCGCTGGCGATCGTCGCGTTCGGCTCGCTGCTGCCCGATATCGACCACCCCGATAGCAGTCTCGCCAATGAGAAGGTGATCGGGTTGCCGATCTTCCTGCCGTTTGCCTGGGTGATCGGGAAGATTTTTGGGCATCGCGGGGTGACGCATTCGCTGCTGGCGGTGGCGGGGTTGATCGCGCTGGGCAAGGTTTCGCAGTTGCCGTGGGAGGCGCTGAACCTCGACTGGCTGCGCGCGGCGGGGGAAGCGTTGCGCTATGTCTGGACCGATCTGAATCTCGGCTGGCTGATCGTCTGGGGCTACGCGTGGCACATGGCTGCCGATGCCCTGACGCGATCCGGGATTCCGCTTTTCTGGCCGCTCCCGGCGCGCTTCGGGATCCCGCCGGTCCGCAGGCTGCGCTTCACGACCGATACCTGGCCGGAGTATCTCTACGTGACGGCACTGGCGATCGCCTGCATCGGCAACGCGCTGCGGCGCTGGCAGTTCTGAGCGCGTCGCAGGTGCGGGCACCCGGCTCTCCTGTATCCAAAGAATCGGCACCAACGTCATAGTAGGTGCGGGTGGGCCACGATGCGCCCGCTCGCTAGACTGTGGTGTGGCGATGTGTGAGTGCGACGGTTCGAAGGTTCGAAGGTTCGAAGGTTCGCTGGCTATAACCTGAACTTTCAACGCTGCAAATCGGGAGAACCTGAAACTATCGAGGGTGGCGTGACCGAAGAGACCGCGACGGAGGGGTTGTACGTCCGGGTGGCCGGGCGACAGATGATGCTCGCGCCGAGCAATCCGCTGAAGGCGACGTTCGGCATGGGGATGTATCGGCTGGGGCGGCTGCCCGGCGCGAAGCTCTACGCGCGCTACGTCGCGCCGCGACGTTTGCACCTCGATGAGGTCGAGATTCCGCTGCCGACCTTGCCACCGGGGCTCGAGGGCCTGCGCGTCGGCTTTGCGACGGATGTTCACTTCGAGCCCGATCGACCGACGGCGTTGTTGGAGCGCGGCGTGGAACTCTTGAATGCCGCTGCGCCCGATCTGATGCTGCTGGGCGGTGACTATGTGAACAGCAGCGCGAAGGGCTTTGAGCGTCCGCTGGCGCTGCTGGGGCGGCTGCGTGCGCCGCTCGGCGTGTATGCGGTGCTGGGGAATCACGATTACTGGGCCGGGGGGGACTATATCGCCGCGCGGCTGGCGAGTGCCGGGATTCGGGTGCTGCGGAATGAGGCCGAGCGGATGGAAGCGCCCGATGGTCGCCCATGGTGGCTCGTCGGCACCGATTCGGCGTCGCGCGGCCATGCGGACCTGGAGCAGGCGTTCGCCTGTTTGCCGCCGCGTGGGTTCCGGCTGCTGCTGGCGCATGAGCCGGAGGTGGCCGATCTGGTCGCCGGGCGGGGACTGCGCGCCGATTTGCAACTGTCGGGGCACAGTCATGGTGGGCAGATCGTGCTGCCGAAGATCGGGCCGCCGCTGTTGCCGCGCCTGGGTCGGCGCTATGTGCGCGGCTTACATCTGCAACCGGCGGTTTATACGGGGCGTGGCGTGGGTGCGGTGCCGCCGTACTTTCGCGTGAATTGTCCGCCGGAAGTGGCGGTGCTGACGTTGCGGCGGGCGGAGGGTGGACTCTGCTGACTGGAGTGAGGCCGATCTGCCATTGTGCCGATGCTGGTGTGCCGATGCTGGCAGGTAGTCGTGGGAAGCCCGAAACACAAGGGGCGCGGCCGATCGGCCGCGCCTGCTCTTGTACTCGCATTCGCCTCGGTTGGCGCCGCCCTTCGGAGGAGCGGTCGCGCGGACTTTCTTCTTTTTCTTCTTGTCGACGGCTTCCTCGACCGGGGCGCGGGCGATGATGGTGGTGCCCATGCCGACCGTCGTGTGGGTCTTGCCGCGCTTGCCGCGCTGGACTTCGCGCTCGTTGCGAGGACTGCGCTGGGCTTCCCGGGCCGCGCCATCGCGGCGGATGGTGAGCTGGGTGTCGGTTGCCGGGGGCGGCGGCGGGCGGGGGCGGGAGGGTGCCGGCCGGGACGCCCCAGGTCAGGAGGTCGGGGTCGGCGACATCTTCGGGGCGCGGCACGCGGCCGTCGGCGGCGAGGATGCCGTCCTCGATGGTCCAGGTGGTTGCGCCGAGGCGTTCAAGCAGTTCGTCGTCGTGCGTGGTGACGTCGATCAGCGCCGCCGAAGCGGGTGATCACTTCGAGCAGCACGGCGCGGGTGCTCGGATCGGGTGGTTGGTCGGCTCGTCGAGCAGCAGCAGGTTCGCCTCGGCCAGCGCGAGGCGGGCCAGCGCAGGCAGCTCTTCTCGCCGCCGGAGAGGACGCCGACCTGCTTGTCGATGTCATCGGCACCGAAGCCGAAGCGGGAGAGCAGGGCGCGCACGCGGGTGTGGTCGAGCGTGCGGCCATCCACGACCGTTTCCAGCACCGTCAGGTCGCGATCAGAGCCTTCGTGCCCCTGGGCGTAGTAGGCGGCGCGGGTGTTGTGGTCCCAGCGCACGCGGCCCTCGATGGGGCCGAGTTCGCCCGCGAGGGTCTTGAGTAGGGTGGACTTCCCGGCACCGTTCGGCCCGGCGACGACCACTTTTTGCGTGCGGCCGAGCACGAGCGGCGCGGTGCGCAGCACCGGCTCGTCGTAGCCGACGGTGAGCGGCCCGGTGCGGACCAGCGTCTCGCCGCCGCCCGTCCCGGCACCGAGGCGGATGGCGATCAGGGCGGTCTTGCGGTCGGCCTCGGCGCGGGCGATCAGCGGGGCATCCTCCGCCTCGCGGCGGGCGAGCTGACGCTCGCGGCTCTTGGCCTGGGCCGCGCGCGATCCGGCGCGGAAACGCTGGATGAAGGCCTCGTCGGCCTGGCGACGCTCGACGGCGGCGGCGGCGAGGGCGGCCAGTCGCTCCTTCTCGGCCTGGCGCAGCGCCATCGCCTGGGTGTAGGGCGCGGGGTAGACCTTCAGGGTGCCGTCGTCGATGATGGCGGTGTTCTCGGTCGCGCCCTCCAGGAACTCGGGATCGTGGCTGACGATGACGACACCGGGTTGCTGCGGCTGAGGTGGTCGGTGAGCCAGGCGACGGCATCGACGTCGAGGTGGTTGGTCGGCTCGTCCAGCAGCAGGAAGTCGGGGCGAGCGACGAGCGCGCGGGCGAGCGCGACGCGCGTCTGCTGCCCGCCGGAGAGCTGCTGGGCGGGTCGCTCCCAGGTCTCTTCGGGGAGGCCGAGGCCGGTGAGGGCTTCTTCGACGCGGTGGCGGTAGTCGTAGCCGCCGATGCGGCCGAATTCTTCCTCGGCGGCGGCCCAGCGGTCGTAGGCGTCGGGATCGTCGAGGCGGGTGCTGAGGTCTTCGATCTCGCGCTCGAGTTCGAGGATCGGGCCGATGCCGCTGGTGACTTCCTCCCAGACGGTGCCGTTGCCCGCGCGCTCCTCTTGCCGGAGGGCGATCAACGTGTCGGCATCGTCGCGGATGACGCGGCCGGCGTCGGGGTCGTCCTCGCCGGAGAGGAAGCGGAGCAGGGTCGTCTTGCCCGCGCCGTTCGGGCCGACGAGCGCGATGCGGTCGCCGGGGCGGATGGTGAGGGAGACGTTCTGAAATAAGGTTTCGGCGTTGCGAATCGCCGAGAGCGCCTGTGCGCGCAACATGGTGGTCCTCCGTGGGCTTCCCCGGGCACCTGTTTGCGCCCCGCCGCGCATCGCCGCGCAACGATCACATGCCCGTGTGACATCGACCGCGCGTGACAACCGCGTGAGTGGAAGCGACTCCATCAATGAGAATAAACCAGGCTCGGGGGAATCGCGGGGTGGGGTGCTCCGCTGTTGCAGAGGCATGGTGCTACATGGCTGCCCAACCTAATTACCGACCCGAAAATTCAGTGCGCTCGACGTGGGCCGTACGAGCGGCAATCGACTCACCCACCAGGCACTGAGTTTGTGTATAGTGTACCACAAAAGTGGATGCGTGGGCGGTTGAAACCGCTGCTGGGGGCGACTGCGGTCGCCACGAAACCGGCCTGCGCCGGTTAGGTTCAACACCCGAGACTACGGCGTGGTGATGCGTAATCTGCCATTCCATACCGCCCAGTGAGGTAGCCATGACGATCTTGCTTCAGGATCGGGAAGTGCTGATGCGCTCCGCCGATGCGAACTGGACCTACGAGTTGTGGGAGCAGCTGCCGCACGACGAGTACCGATACGAGATCATCGACGGGGTGCTGTACATGAGCACCGCGCCAAGCCCGGATCATCAGCGAACGAACAGTCGTATTTATCGTACGCTGTTCGATCAAATCGATCGGCGTGGACTTGGCGAGACGTTCTATGCTCTGATTGGCCTGATGATACTCGGTGCCACGCCGGTGCAGCCCGACCTGGTGGTTGTGCTGACGGAAGATGCGGATATCGTCAGTGCGAAGCGGATCGAGGGGATCCCTGCCCTCGTCGTGGAAATCCTGTCGCCCTCAACGGTCGAATACGATCTCGTCACCAAGCGAGACATCTACGCCGGTGCCGGGGTGCCGGAATACTGGGCATTCCGACCCGTCGAGCGGGACATGATCCTCCACGGCGACCCCGATCCACTCACGCGCGCGTATCGCCATGTGGAGCGTATTCCGATAGACGGTGAGCTGATCTCCCCGACGCTCCCTTTTCGTGCGCCGGTCGCGACACTCTTCGCCGGGACTGCCGGTCAGGAGCGCGTCGAGTCGTAGAGCCTCCCAAATCGCTCGAAGAAGTCGGGGAAGGTCTTGGCGACGCAGCCAGGGTCGGCGATGCGCACGCCGGGGATGCGCAGGCCGACGAGGGCGAAGCTCATCGCCATGCGGTGGTCGTCGTAGGTGGCGACGGTGCCACCGTGCAGCGCGGTGGGGACGATCGTCAGGCCGTCCTCGCGTTCCTCGACGGTGCCGCCGAGGCGGCGGAGTTCGGTGGCGACGGCGGTGAGGCGGTCGGTCTCGTGGTGGCGCGTCACGGCGAGGCCGTGCATGATCACCGGGCCGCTGGCGAAGGGGGCGATGGCGGCGAGGGTTTGCCCGGTGTCGGGGATGGCGCGCATGTCTATCTCGATGCCGTTAAGCTGCACCGGGCCGCGCACCGTGATCGCGTCGTCGCCGCGTTCGACGGTGCAGCCCATCTGCTCCAAGACTTCCAGGAAGGCGAGGTCGCCCTGGATGGCGTTGCGCCCGAGCCCGGCGACGCGCACGGTGCCGCCGGTGACGGCGGCGGCGGCGAAGAAGTAGGAGGCGGAGCTGGCGTCGGGCTCGATGGCGTACTCGCGCCCGGGGTAGCGACCGGGCGGCACGAGGTAGCGCGGGCCGTCCTCGACGACTTCCGCGCCGAAGTCGCGCATGATCGCGGCGGTCATGCCGATGTAGGGGCGCGAGACGAGTTCGCCCTCCACCTCGATCGTCGCGCCGCCCCCGGCGTAGGGGGCGACCATCAGCAGGGCGCTGAGGTACTGGCTGCTGAGGTCGCCGCGCACGCGGCAATACTCGCCGGGGAGGCCGTGCGCCTCCACGACGACCGGCGGGCAGCCGGTGCCCTCGCGGCTGTGGGCGGTCGCGCCGAGTTGGGCGAGCGCGTCGAGGAGCGGGGAGATCGGGCGCTGGCGCATCCGGGCGGTGCCGTCGAGGGTGTAGCGCCCCCGGCCGAGCGTGAGCGCGGCGGTGAGGAAGCGGGCGGCGGTGCCCGACGCGCCGATGTCCAGGGTCGCCTCGGCGACCGGGAAGGTGCCCCCCTGGCCTTCCACGGTGAAGCGCGTGCCGTTGTGATCCTCGGTCTCGGTGATCGGGATGCCGAGCGCCCGCAGCGCCGCCGCCATGTGGCGGGTGTCGTCGCTGCGCAGGGCACCGGTGAGGATCGAGCGTCCCTGCGCCAGTCCCGCGATCAGGAGCGCGCGGTTGGTGAAGCTCTTCGAGCCGGGCACCGTCACCGTGACATCGGGCGGGCTGGCGAGCGGCGCGATCGCGATGGCGTCGTCGGTGTGCGTCTGGCTCATCGGGGCTCCTTCTCGCGGCGCAAGTTGATGTGGCAGCAGGGGCATGGGTTGCCGCGCCCCTGCGACGTGTCGTGCGGCGTAGTATAGCGCGCAGGCGCGTCGGAACCGCCCGGCCATGTTCCGGCGTCTTAACGGACGTGTGGCCTGTGGGCGGCGAGGATGGGCGAATGAAGCCGACACGACGAATGCCGATCTGCCTGGCGCTGCTGCTCGTTTGGCTGCTGGTCGGCTGCACGCGAGGCGTGACCGTTGCAACTCCCGCTGCGGCGACGGCGACGACCGCGCCAGCGACCGCGACCGCGACGGTCGTGGCGGCTGCAACCGCTGCATCTACGGCGACGGCGACGGCGACGGTGGTGCCGGGCGCAACCGCAACACCGGCTGCTACGCCGCGTGCTACCCCAGAGCGCCACCCCGGCGACGCCGACGCGGGCTGCTTCGCCCACCACTGTGGCGACCAGTACCGTGCCAGCGGCGCGGCCTGGGCCGCCGGTCTACCCGACGCAGCCGCGCGGGTTGGGGCAGCCGGCCGCGCAGACCGCGCACTACCAGTTCTATGACCCTGAGGGGACGCACGCGGCGGTGATCGCGCTGTACGCGGACGAAGCCGAGGACATCTACGCCTATGTCACGGATCGGACGGGGCTGCAAGCGCCTGGTGCGCTGACCATTGTGCTGCAGACCCAGGCGGCGAGCGACTGTGCGGCGCGGGGGATTACTTATCGCGATGGGCTGCGGATCAGCGTTTTCATCGCGCCGATGACACCGCCGGGGCAGCTGCGGATGGTGCTGGCGCACGAGACGACTCACGCCTTGCATCTGCCGTACACCGCGCCCGATCTCGATATCACGCTGGTCGAAGGCTTTGCCAACTGGGCCAGTCTGCGCTACTGGTCGGCGTGGCAGGGGCTGGCGAGCTTCGACGATGAGGTGCGCACGTATCTGGCCGATGGGCGCTTCGTGTCGGTGGATGATCCGCCCGCCGATTGCACGATCGCGGGGCGCGATGTCATCTACAACGAGCGCGCGTCGTTTGTCGGCTTCCTGATCGATCGCTATGGCATCGAGCGCTTGCTTGCGGCGTCGAAGACCTCGGTGCAGACCGGGCGTGCCAGCATTCCCTTCATTGCCGACTATGAGCAGGTCTACGGCAAGACGTTGACCGCGCTGATCGATGCGTGGTTGGCGATGCTTGCGCGATGATGCGGCAGAGCGTTCTCCCAGACTGCATGGTTGTGACGGGAGCGAACAATACGCAATTGAGCCACCGATCAGGGGAGCGATCGGCAGCGAATGTGCCTTGATCAGCAACCTTCGCCCGGTGCCGCCCGTTGTAATCAGAGTGGGGATGCGATGAACGTACTCTCCAATGCCTCCCGGCGTGGTAGAATTCCGCCGCCTGGGCGCGATGCCTGGGTACCGCGCCCGGTGGGTCTGGTTGACACAAGGAGCGGAGCGCACGATGCAGGTTTTCGGGCGACGGCGTTGGTTGCAACTGATGCTGACCGCGGCCGTCCCAGCTGGTTTTCTCGCCGCGTGCGGCGGCGGGGCTTCCCCCACCTCTCCACCGCCGACGGAGACGCCTGAGCCCTCGGCGAGCGCGAGCAGCGCGCCGACGGTGACCGCGACGAAGGCGGCGAGTGCGTCGGCCGTGGCTTCGGCACGCCCTGGCACGGTGACTCCCGGCGGCACGACGGGCACGACCACGCCCGCCAGCACGTCGGCGCGGCCGTCGGCGGGGGCGCAGTCCACCGCGTTCCCGATGAAGACGAGCGGCATCGGCTATGGGATGAATGTCTGGTTGCCGCCGGCGGCGGACGCCGATCGCGCGCTGACGCTGATGACGGCGGCAGGCTTTAACTGGGCACGCCAGTGGATCTCCTGGGAGAGCGTGGAGCCGGCGCAGGGGAATTTCCAGTGGAAGATCCTTGACGATGTCGTCGCTGCCGCCGAGCGCCAGAAGGTCAAGCTGAACGTGATCCTGCTGCGTGCGCCGCAGTGGGCCGCGCCGAATGGCGGCATCCCGAAGGATAAGACGACCTTCGCCAAGTATGCCGGGGCCGTCGCGGCGCGCTACAAGGGGCGGGTCGCGTCCTACGAGATCTGGAATGAGCAGAACATGGCCGGCGAGACCGGGGGAACGGTCAATGCGGCGGAATACGTTGCGCTGCTGAAGGCGGCATTCCCGGCGATTAAGGCGGCCGATCCCGGCGCGTTCGTCGTGTATGGCGGCCTGACGCCGACTGGTGTGAACAATCCGGCGATCGCGGTGGACGACGCGGTCTATCTCAAGCAGACGTATGCGTTCAATAATGGCGAGATCAAGCAGTACTTCGATGTGCTCGGTATCCACGCCAGCGGCGCGAATAATCCGCCCGAGACCTACTGGCCGGAGAACCCCGGCCCCGGCCCCGGTTTCTTCGACCATGCGTCCTTCTATTTTCGCCGCGCCGAGGACTTGCGGAAGGTGATGGAGGAGGCGGGTGACGGCCAGAAGCAGGCCTGGATCACCGAGTTCGGCTGGACGACGAAGAATCAGGCGAAGGGGTACGAGTACGGCGAGTATGTCAGCGAGCAGCAGCAGGCCGAATATCTCGTCAATGCGTTCAAGTGGGCGCAGGACAAGTGGCCCTGGTGCGGCGTGATGTTCCTCTGGAACCTCAATTTCTCGACCGTCTCGCCGCCGAGTGATGAGAAATATCCCTGGAGCGTGCTCAACGCCGATTACTCGCCGCGCCCGTCGTACACGGCGCTGAAGGAGATGCCGAAAAAGTAGTCGCGAGTCTCAACGGAGAAGAACTGCGGGGCGGGTGGAGAAAGACCACCCGCCCCGCTTTGTTCGCTGCTCCGGGCGTGGTGGGCTATTGTTCGCTCCGCAGCCGCGCCAACTCGGCTTCGAGTTGGCGCATCCGCTCCTCGGCAAGTGACCGCGCGGTTGCCTCAGCCTCCGCGCGTTGCTCGGCGAGCGTGCGAGCTTCGGCTTCGGCGCGGGCCTGCTGCTCGGCCAGGACGCGCGCGGCCGTTTCAGCACGCAGTGCTTCCGACACTGCGACATAGTCGCCGAGCGGCTGTCCCTCTTCGTCGTAGCAAACGACCTCGTTGTCGGCGATGCCGAGCCAGATGCGCGGTACTTCGAGCCACAACCAACCACGCTCGTTCGGTGGCATGACCTGATAGCCTGCCGGGGTCAGTGTGTAGCCGAGGAGACGCAGGGTTTCAATTCCCCGACGCCTGACCGTGTCGACAATGACGTAGGTCTCGACCCCCACAAGGTCGTATTCCTCGAGTTTGTTCGAGCGATCGAGACTGGCGGTGGAGGGAGAGGTGAGTTCGACGATCAGGATCGGGCGCACCCCTTCCTCGGCAACGTTGAAGGTACTCCAGTTGCGGATACGCCTGACGCCGAGAATCACGGCGATGTCGGGACCGTGTGCGAGTATCCCCGGCACATCCCAGGCGATGCGGACATCGGCCAGGACAACGGCCGATGGATCGTCGGCGAGGCGGGTCGAGATGACGTTGGTCATGTACCGCTGCCTGCGCGCATGTGCCGCAGTTTGCACGATGAAGTCCTCCTCCTGCGGGTGGAGCACATCTTCCAGCGTCAGGGGCACGCGTTCCCAGGTCTCCGTGCCATCGGGCTGCGTGTGTCGCACATGGCGCCAGCCGAAGCGGAACGGATCGTCGTCGCGCTCCTCGCGGACGGTCACCAGGGTGTACGTTGTCGCCATATCTCACCTCCGCTCAGCGCGGATCGCTCGCTTGCCTGTATGCAAGGAGGATGCTACCACGATGCGCGTCAATGCGCCGTGGGCGCGTCGGGGAGCGCGGCGATCAGGCGGGTCAGGGTGTCGTGGAGCCAGGCGATGGTGGCGCTGTCGAGGTCGGTCCACTGGTCGAAGTAGATCTCGTCGGTGGCAGACTCGATCTCTTCGCGCACGTTATAGCCTGCGCGCGTCGGCTGGAGGATGCCGAGGCGAACTTCGAGGTAGCCCTGCTCGGTCAGTTCATCCACGATCGCCGCGACGGTTGCGGGCTCTTGCAGCGGGGCGAGTTGCGATTGCAGGGTGGCGAGGTCGTCGGCGTCGCTTTGCCAGAGGCGGGTC
>JAXLWN010000005.1:0-181607 GCA_046328475.1 Chloroflexia bacterium
CGTATCGGCGTGCTGACGTGCGCCGCGATCATCGGCCTCCTGGCAATCGGCACACTCTTCCCCGGCACAGCATCCGCGCACGAACGGCGCGACATCGTCGGCGGCAAGTACCAGGCCGTCGTCGGCTTCCTCACCGAACCCGCCTACGATAACCAGGTGAACGGCCTCGACCTGACCGTCACCAGCAAGACCGAAAAACTGGCCGATGGCACCACCGCCAAGCCGATCGAGGGCCTGGAGAAGACCATCAAGGCTCAGGTGATCAAGGATGGCAAGACGCTCGACCTGACCGTCCAGTCCCGCTTTAACCTGCCCGGCAAGTACGCCGCCTACTTCCAGCCGACCGCCGCCGGCCAGTACGTCTTCCGCGTCTACGGCACGATCAATGGCGAGCAGTTCGATGAGCGCTACGAATCCGGCCCCGGCCGCTTCAGCGACATCCAGTCCCTCGCCCCGCTCCAGTTCCCGGCGGCGCAGGCCCAGGTCCCGGCCGACCTCCAGGCCCAGCTCGATTCCGCCAACTCGGCCGCCAGCACCGCCCGCATCATCGGCATCGTCGGCATCGTCGTCGGCCTCCTCGGCCTCGGCGTCGGCGCGATGGCCCTGCTGCGCCGCCCCGCCACCCCCGCCACTCGCCTCACCGCCCAACCCGGCGAAGGCGACGACTAACTCACACCAGCACGGTTCCCCTCCCTCTCCATTTCTCGCAGGAAATGGAGAGGGAGGGGGCCAGGGGGAGGGTGAGGTAACCCCACTCACGACTCACGACTCACGACTGGAGATGCAACATGGACCTCGGACTCACCGGCAAAGTCGCCCTCGTCACCGCCGCCAGCAAGGGCCTTGGCAAGGCCATCGCGCTCGAACTCGCCCGCGAAGGGGCCGACGTCGCCATCGCCTCGCGCAGCGAAGACTCCCTGCAGCTCGCCGCCGCCGAGATCGCCGACGAGACCGGCCGCGCCCCGCTCTTCGTCGCCGCCGACATGACCTCGTCCGCCGACATCGACCGCCTCGTGCAGACGGTCATGGACCGCTACGGCCGCGTCGATATCCTGGTCAATAACACCGGCGGCCCACCCCCCGGCTTCTTCGCCGACTTCACCGACGACCAGTGGCAGTTCGCCGTCGATCTCCTGCTGCTCAGCAGCGTGCGCCTGATCCGCGCCGTCCTGCCCGGAATGCGCGAGCGCCGCTGGGGCCGCATCATCAACTCCACCTCCGTCGCCGTGAAGCAGCCGATCCCCCAACTCCTCCTCTCCAACGCCGTCCGCACCGCCGTGATCGGCCTCGCCAAGAGCCTCTCCAACGAGGTCGCCGCCGAGGGCGTGACCGTCAACAACCTGCTCCCCGGCTCGATCTACACCGACCGCATCATCCAGACGAACAACAACGCCGCCCAGCGCACCGGCCGCAGCGTCGAGGAAATCCGCGCCGCCTCCGAGGCCGACATCCCGATGAAGCGCTACGGCCGCGTGGACGAATATGCCGCCGCTGCCGCCTTCCTCGCCTCCGAGCGCGCCTCCTATATCACCGGCGTCAGCCTGCTCGTCGATGGCGGCGTCCATCGCGGCACGATGTAGAGCGTAGAACGTGGAGCGTAGAGCGTGGAGCGAGTTGACGTGTCGGTAGATCAGGAGCCGTTGACCGGGCAGGCGTCCGCTCGCCCCGACCTCCCCGTTCTACGCTCCACGCCCCACGCTCCACGCCCAACAACCTTCGCCGCCCTCTGCGCGGAGGCGCAAGCCTGCACACGCTGCCCCGCAATGGCCGGTCGGCGGCGCGTCCTGAGCGCGGCCAATGGCCGACCGGGCGCGCTCGTCTGCTTCGTCGGGGAAGCACCCGGCCGGCGCGGTGCCGAGCGCACCGCCATCCCTTTTCCGGCGACCAGAGTGGCCGCAACTTCGCCGCGTTGCTCACCGTCGCCGGCCTCGCCCGCGACCAGGTCTTCGTCACCAACGCCCTCCTCTGCAACCCCCAGGACGAGCGCGGTCGCAACCGCCCGCCGCAGCGCGACGAACTCGCTAACTGCCGCCCGTTCCTCGCGCGGCAACTCGCGCTCGTCAACGCCCCGGTTGTCGCCCCGCTCGGCGCGGTCGCCCTGGCCGCCCTCGACGCGCTCGCGCCCCACGGCCTGCGCCTGCGCGACGCCGTGGCCCATCCGGTCCCCTGGCAAGGGCAACTCCTCTTCCCGCTCTACCACCCCGGACCACGCGCGCAACTCCACCGCCCCTTCGACCAGCAATGCGCCGACTTCGCCGCGCTCGGCGACCTGGCGCGGCAGCTCGCCTCGGGAACCTTTCCTCCGCCCCCGGCGTTGTGAGATGTGAGCGATTGGGCAGTCCACCAGACACTATGCTATACTCGCTCAATCGGGGAAGCGTGGATTTGCTCGACAGTACCCACTGCGAACGCAGTCGCGCGAAGCATCGGTTAAGGACACGAGGAGGAGACCATGGGTATTGGTGCGTTGCAACCGATGCACCTGCTGCTCATTCTGGCGATCGTGGTGATCGTCTTTGGGGCAGGGAAGCTCGGGCAAGTCGGCGGGGCGCTTGGCAAGAGCGTGCGCGAGTTCAAGTCGAGCGTGACTGACCCCGAAGAGGAAGCCCGCAAGGCCCAGGAAGAGGCCCGCGAGGCCGCCGAGCAGGCCCGCCTGAGCGCGATCGCCGCCGAGGCCGCCAAGGCGAAGTCGGCCGCGATGCCCGAGCCGGTCGCTGCGGCAACTGCCGCTTCCTCCACCAGCCTGCGCCGCGAAGAGATCTAAGCGCAGCGCCACTCCAATCGAATAATCAGGGCGGGGTCGATGGCCCCGCCCTTTGTTTTTGTCCGCAGCCTGCACGCCGGGAGGATACGATGAAGATCGGGCTCATCGCCGATATCCACGGGAACCTGTTTGCGCTGGATGCCGTGCTGGCCGACCTCGCCGCCGACGGGGTCGATCGCCTCGTCTGCCTGGGCGACATCGCCCTCCTCGGCCCGCGCCCCTCCGAGGTGATCGCCCGCCTCCGCAGCCTCGGCTGCCCCTCGGTGCTGGGCAATGTCGATGCCTGGGTGCTCGATGCCACCCTGGTCGAGCAATCGAACAGCGCCCTCTCCGCCTGGAACGTGGCCCAACTCTCCGACGCCGACCGCGCTTACCTGGGTGCCTGCCCCATGACCCTCGAAATACCGCTCGCCGCCGGGACGACACTCCTCGCCTGCCACGGCTCGCCCCGCTCCTACTACGAGGTGATCGCCGCCGGGACGCCGCCTGCCGACCTGCTCGCCATGATCGCCGACCCTCGTCCTGCCTTCGTGGCGGGCGGGCACACCCACCGGCAACTGCTGCGCCGCGACGGCGAGACGATGTTCGTCAACCCGGGCAGCGTCGGCCTGCCTGGCGTCGGCCCCGATCACCCCCTCCTCGAACGGAATCGGCAGATCTCCTGGGCCGAGTACGCCGTGATCGACGCCCATAACGATCGGTTCAGCGTCGATCTCCGCCGCATCCCGCTCGACCTCGACCGCATGTTCGCGGACGCCCGCGCCAGCGGCATGCCCGACCTCGACTGGTGGCTCGGCCTCTGGAAAGCCCCGTAAGGGCGTTCGATTGAACGCCCGGTGGCTCCAGGCTGGCAGCTGCCACGCGGGAGGTCAGAGCGCTCGCAACTCGGCGACCAATGTGCGGCATTCAGTTAGGCTCGCCCAGAGGACGCGCGAGGCGTGGGCAGGGTCGAGGATTGCCGCCGGGGAGAGCCGGGGGCTGAGCGTGTTGGCTGTGGCATAGGCGCGCTGCTCGGTCGGCAGGAGATCGGCCCAGCGGTCGGGAGGCGTCGCCGGTTCCAGGCCCAGATATTCCCCGGCCGTGAAGTAGACCGCCTCGGCGGCGAGGGTGGCCGCATCCGGGTCGCTCAGGTGGTTCCTGACTAGCTGATATGTTCGCGCCGCACCACCACCCGTCTCGCCGAGGTCGCCAAGCAGGGTCAGCGGCCCGCCCGGAGCGGCGATGCTGCGCTGCGCGGCCCCACCGAGCAGGCGCGCAGCTTCGCGGCGGAAGTCGGCGGCCAGGGCGCGGCGCTCGGCGCGCTCGCGCAGCAAGGTCGCCACATCCTTCGGCTGCGCACTCGGGTCGAGTTGATGCTGCTTGACCAGGTGCAGGTCGTCTATCTCGGCGCGAGCGATCAGCCCTTGCTCGCGATTGACCAGTGTCACGGTGTGGTAGACGCTGGAGTAATCGACTTGCGCACCCGCCCCCAGCCGCGCCCGCTCGTTCTCCAGCTGATTGGCGTAGTAGCTTGCCCGCGCGGGCGGCAAATACTGTCGGTAGATGCGCACCGCCTGCGCCAATAGGTCGCGCATCCTTCCCGCCTCGGCGCGGTAGGTCCAGCCGAGTGCCGTGCTGCGCAGACTGCTGCCGGGCAACTGCCCCAGCAGACCGCGCGCGGTGTTGTTGCCCGGGTTGAGCACCGCCGCCGTCACGGCCAGCAGGGACCAGTCGGGAGTTGGGATGTCGGTGAGGGCATTCAGGTAGCGCGCAGCGTCGTCATCGACGGCGATCGGCAGTTGTCGGCCCGGGCGCGGGATCGGACCATCCGCGCCGAGGATCGCCCCGATGCAGAGCGCGATTGCCGTACGGCCAAGCGCACGGCGACTCAGCCGCACCCGCGAATCGTGCCGGGGCGCTGCTTCATTCACGTTGGGTGCTGCGATTGAGCGATCCATCGCCTGCCTTCCACAGCCGATGCCATCGCTCAATCGTAGATCTGCCGTCGCCGACCCGCAAGCGGATGCCCCGGCCGTTAGAGTACCCCGGCTTGCTTGAGCGCGCCCAGGACGATCCCGCACCCGGCGAGGACCATCACCAGCGCGCTGGCGACCGGCAGCAGGCGCGGGAGCCGCGCCTCGAAGGAGAAGCGGTCGAAGAAGCGCCGGGCGTAGACCATCAGCAGGCCGATCGCGGTGAGCACCACCGCCAGCCCGAAGCTGAACGAGATGACCAGGACCATGCCGAACCCGATCCGGCCGAGGGCGACTGCCCCGAGCAGCAACACCAGCGCCGAGGGGCAGGGGATCAACCCGCCGCTGACCCCCAGCACCAGCAAATTGCGCCAGGTCACGCGCCCATTCATCGCGCCGGGTGGCAGGTGGGAGTGCGCGCGACCGCCGTGGGAGTGCGTCACTGCCTGCCATTTGCCGTCAGGCCCGAGATTCGCTTCGTGGTCGTGGGCGTGGTCTGCATCGGCTTGTCCACCGCTGGCTCGTAATCGCTGGTAGACGAGTGCCGCGCCGATGATGACGACCAGCAGGCCAGAGGCGACATTCAGCCAGGGGTAAAGCTTTTCGGGCAGGAGATAGCGCGACAACCAGAGCGTGATCGCGCCGAGCGCGAAGACGCCGATGGTGTGGGTGATCGTGACGGTCAGCCCCAGGAAGGCGGCGTGCTTCGCCGTGCCGCGCGAGCCGACCAGATAGGCCGCGACCACCGTCTTGCCGTGACCGGGCGAGAGGGCGTGCGCCGCGCCCCAGAAGAGGGCGAGCAGGAGCGAGATGGCGATCACCGGGGGGGTCAACTCTTTCGCCGAGATCAGCGCCGCGACCCGGTCGGTCGGGCGGTTGAGGCTGGCCGATGGCCGCTGAACGCTCGCCGCGCGCGTGCCGATGTCGCCCGCAGCGCCGGGGGCCAGGATGAAGGTTGCTGTCCTTTCATCCAGCGGGCTTTCCAGCATATCCGCCGGATAGGTGTGGAGCATGTTGGACTTGTCGGTGTCGGCGACGTTGGAGTTCTGAATCCCGACGCCCGCGCCGCCCTGCACGATAATCTCGCGCCAGCCGAGCCGATCGGGGAAGTTGCTGTCGCTGTAGGAAGCTCCTCCGCCCGATTGCCACCCATCGGGGAGCGTGCCGGTGAGTTGCGCTTCCAGTCGCAGCGTCGGCAGCCCACCCTGGCCCGCCACGAAGACCGCCGAGCGTTCCGCGACCGCCAGCGCCACAGGCTGTCCACCAACCTTCAGGCTCAGGTTGCCGAGGAGTCCGGGCAGCGTGGCATCCAGGTAGGCATTTGCCTCGGCGGTGGAGAGCTGGCTGTCACCGTCGGTGTCGAGTTGCTTCATCTGCTGGAAGGTGGGGATTTCCGCGTGGTCGAGGATATAGGTGATCCGCACCCCGCCATCGGCGAAGCACAGCAGGCTATAGTGGTTGACGGTGAAGTTGCCGAGCGGGTGCGCGTCAGCTGCCTGCGGCCAGAGCAGGCAAATCGCGAGCAGTGCGCCGAGCGCCGCGTAGAACCGGATGCCGAATCGCCGTCCCACCCCGACCTCCCATCGATCCCGTCGCGCGCTCATGGCGTCCCCAGCCCTGCCAGCGTTTGTCGAGCAACAGCTGCCTGGATCGGGTCGAAGCCCGGGTTAATCGCCAGCGCTTCGCTCAAGTATTGCCTGGCCTGCGCAACGTTCCCCTGGTGGGCGGCGATCATCCCCGCGTGATAGAGGATGAGCGCGTCGCGCGTGCCGAGCGCCCGGGCGCGTTCGCTCATTGAGGCAGCCTCATCATACTGCCCCGCTTTGAAGAGTGCCCAGGCGAGGGCATCGGCCCCGTAAATGTCCTGCCGCACCGTGTACTCCCGCCGCGCCGTGTCCACCGCGCCAGCAATCTCGCGGTCGTGGTTCGCGCGGAAGAGCACGAGTTGGCGGTTGTAGATGACCTGATTCAGCGCCTCGAGCTTGCCGATGAATTCTACCGTCGAATATTGCTGCTCCGCATCTGCGGTGCGCCCCACGAGGGAGTAGAGATCGCCCAGTGCCGCGAGCAGGTCGGGCTGCGGGACGATCGCGACCGCCTTCTCGTAGCTGGCGATTGCCTCGGGGTAGCGCCCTTGCGCCGCCCGCGCCTTGCCTTGACCGGCGAATGCGAGGTAGTAGTTCGGGAAGCGATTTCCGGCTTCGGTGTACTGCCCGGCGGCGTCATCATAGTGCCCGGTGTTGAAGTAATACTCACCAAGTTGGAAGTGATACCAGGCGATGGCCTCGCCCTGGAGCCCGATCTCCTGCCCACCGTCGACCGCCTGCCGCGCGAGGCGGATTGCCTCGTCGGGTTGGCCGCGCAACCAGGCCTGACGGGCAAGGCGGCTGTCCACGGCGGGGCCGGGTGCTTTGTCAGCCAGCTTCTTGTAGGTCTCGGCGGCCTCGGCGTAGCGCCCGAGCTCGATCTGCGCGTCGCCGATCGTTGCGAGGGCTTGACTGAGGCGCGAGTCGCGGGTATAGGCCTGGGTGGCGAGGTCGAGCGCGGCGGTAAAGTCGTGCTGGGTGTAGCGCAGCGACGCGAGAGAGGCCAGCGTTGACTCGTAGTTCGGGTTGATCGCCTGCGCGGCTTGTAGCGCGGCCTCGGCCCGAGCGAAGTTGCCGGTATCGCCGGTTTCCCGCGCCTTCCGCATGAACGCTTGCCCGAGGAAGGTCATGCTGATGTAGTCGCGCGGATCGCGCTCGACGCGCTCGCGCCAGAAGACGAGCAACTGGTCGGTGGTCAACTGACCGTAGCCGCCCGGTGCGTCGTCGAGCGCGCTCCCCATCACCGGTTCCTGCTGCGCGGCGGGCACACGCCCGACCTTGACAACATAGGAACCAGCGATGATGAAGAGTGCCGTGAGGATGAGGAAGATTGCCCGTCGCGCCGTCATCGTCTCGCCTGCCTGGGGTTGTCTCCCCCGCCGGGATTGTTACTCGGCGGGGGAGGAGTAGAGAGTTTCGGTTCAAAGGTTGGAAGGTTCAAAGGTTTGGGTACTTGAACTTTCGAACCTTCCAACCTTCAAGCAGCCGTACCTACTTCTTGCTGCGGACTGCGATGGTCGCGGAGACGCCAGCCGCGCCGAGGCACGCCAGGGCGGCGAGGATCGCCCACCAGGAGATGCTCTGCTGCGACTTGGCATAGCCGCCACCCGTGCTCGGCATACCGGGCAGAGTGCCGCCGGTACCGGTCGGCGGCGGGGCCGGGGCCGCATTCGCCGGGGCCAGGTACGGGAAGGCGTTGCTGAAGTTGGAGTCGTTCGAGACGCAGTCGCCCTTCACCGCGCCGCCGCTGATCAGCGCCAGCTCGGCGTCGATCACGTCGTCGCTGAGCTTGCGGCCGTTGAGGAAGCCGTCCTTCGAGGCGGTGTCGACGGTGAGGATATCGGGCAGGAGGATGCCGGCGAGCTTGGTCGCGGTGGCATCGTCATTGCCCAGGGCCTTCAGGACGCCCACGACGTCGGCGGTGTAGTTCGCCGGGTCATCGGCGGGCTGGGTGCTGTTGAACATGTCCTTGCGAGAGCCGGGGTTCAGGAAGACGGTGTTGATCGCCGGGCGGGCCATGCGGTCGAACTGGGCGTTGCCCTTCATGGTGCGCGCCCAGACGCCGATCTTGCCACCGAGGGCGCTCGACGGCACTTCGACGACGATCGCCATCGTGTTCAGGCCCTTGAAGAAGTTGGTGCCCACGCCGCCCGGGCAGAAGGCCAGGCTGTTGCGGAAGGCGGCCAGGTCGAAGAAGAACGGATCGTCGTAGAGGCCCGCGACCACCTTGCCGCCGCCGGTCAGGTTGAAGCTGCTGCCGGTGGTGCCGGTGCCGAGCGTCGTGCTGCCGGACTTGGCGGTGACGCTTTGCTTGCCGCTGGCATCCGGGGCGCCGAAGGTGAAGGTCCAGGTGATGTCTTCCTTGGCGTCGCCGTTGTTGTCGATCTTGATCTCATAGGCACCGCCGGTGCCGAACATGGCGGGGTTCTGCACGCCCGCGACCGGCACGACGGTGACGGCGATGACGAAGTTGCTGGCGTTGGCGGGCGATTGGAAGGCGTATACGTCGTTGATGTCGAACAGGCCGTCGGTCATCACCATCGGGCCGTCGAGGTGGTCCGCTGCGCCGATCGGCACGGCCGCGACCCCGATGACCAGCGCCATGACCACGAACAGGTAGGTAGCAATGGTCGCTAGCCTACGCATCTGCGTCCTCCTGGCTTCTCGATTCAATAGGTACCCAGCACGCGCTCTGAAGCGAGTCGCGCGTTGGTCACCTGTTCATTGGTATGTGCGTGCGAATAGGAACGCGAGGAACCAGACTCGGGCGCGCGACCTATCGCGGCGGTGCTCGTGTCTGGCGCGACGCCGCGCTCTGGCAGGCTAGGGTAATCACAGCTGTCAAGCCGCTTCCTCCCACCGATCACTCTCGCGCCGGTATTCACCTGCTGCTACGAAAGAATTGCCCGTTAGGATCATCGATTCGCAAGGGTCGCTCGGCCGAGCGTTGCTTCTCCCTGCGAAGGCGTGATCCGGGCGCGCTGTCACCGCGCGACTATCCCCACTCTACGGTGTCACCCCCTTGTTCACCAGTTCAGAAACTGCTCAATAGCTGCTCAGTTTCCCAGTGCTAGATCACCGCCGCGATCGCGCCGCGCGCCCGGTGGAGGCTGTGCCAGACGCGGTTGCGGGCGCGGCGCAGCTGGTTCGCCAGGAGGTGCGCCTCGTCGCTGTCGGCGTCGAGGGTGGCGAGCTGGCGGATCGGTTGGAGGGAGGGGATCGGCGGCGCGGGGAGGGCGAGGTCGTGGTCGTACTCGCCGGTGACGGTGTAGTTGACCGGTGTCAGGCAGCGACCGAGCGCCATGATGCAGTCGTTCAGGGCGGCGATGCGCGCGGCGTCGCCGCCAGCGGCGCAGGCAGCGCGCAGGCGCTCGGTGTCGGCGAGCAGCGCTTCGGCTTCGGCGATGAGGGTGCTGAGGTCGAGGCGGTCGCCCGCGACCCCGGCGAGGTCGCGCAGCACGCCGAGCAGTTCGTTGGTGGTCGCGCCGTAGTCGAAGGGGAGGATCGCCTCGGTGCAGAGTCGCCAGAGGGTGAGGGCGTAGATGCTGGCGTCGCGGACGAGGAAGTCGCGGTCGATCTTGTCCATGGTGTCCTCGGTGGTGTGCCACCACCAGCCGAGGCCGCCGCTGCGCCCGCGCGTGCCGCCGAGCAGGCGGGCCATCTGCTCCTCGACCGCGCCGGAGGGGCCACCGGCGGGCTGCCCGGAGAGGGACATGAACATGGCGGGGAGGCCGATGCCGTTGAAGGACTGGTCGCCCGCGCGCCCGAAGCGCTTGTACTCCAGGTCCTGCTCGGCGACTTCCTTGACCGCGCGACCGGCGAAGCCGACCGTCTCGGCCATCGCGTTCCCCTCGCTGAGGATGGTCGCGCCGATGCCGCCGACGGAATCGACGTTGACGTGGCCGACGCAGCGGGCGTGCAGGTCGGGCCAGAACTGGTCGGCGTACCAGGTGGAGCCGCTGTAGCGCGCGTGGGAGTGGCCCGACCAGAAGGCGAGGCGCAGGCCGCGCCGCAACTGGCCCTGGCGGGCACTGAGGAGGCGGCCAACCTCGATCATCGTGGCGTTGGCGGTGCCGTTGTCCATCGCGCCGTAGTGCCAGGAGTCGATGTGGCCGCTGAAGAGGACGAAGCGGTCCTCCTGGCCGCCGATTTCGGCGGTGAGGACGGGGATGTTGCGCCAGCGGGTGTCGACCTCGGTGGTGATGCGGACGCGGAGGGTGCCTGCGGCGGCGAGGCGGCGTAGCTCGGCACCGTCGACCTCATTGACCGAGATGCTGACGAGCCTGGGGAGCAGGTGGGCGGTGTGGGGCGTGGGGGAGCCCCAGACGGGGGAGATGATCATCTCGTGGGTGTAGCGGTCGTTGATGTTGATCTCGGCGAGGACGCCCGCCGCCTCGTGGCCCATGCCCTTGCCGGGGTTCGCCAGGCCGTCGCTGAGGACGATCTTGCCGCGCAGGGCGTCGCCGGATGCGCCGCGCTCGTCGACGACGTCGCCCTCGACCCCCTCGGGCGGGGTGGGGACGGCGAAGGAGTGGGTGATGCAGGGGAAGGAGCGGCGCTCGGGCGCGAGGACTTCCAGGGTGGCGTTGCCGGGCCAGCTGACGAGGGCGTCGGCCTGGTGCAGCTCGACCTGCATGCCGAAGCTGCGGCAGACGTCGGCGACGTAGGCGAAGGCTTTGGCCTCGTCCTCGCTGCCGGAGAGCCGCACCCACTGGGCGATCCGGCGCGTGTACTCCATCAGGGTATCGCCCGAGACCGCAGCGACGAGATCCTGCTCGGCGGTGGGCAGTTGGCTGGTGGTCATGGTGCCTCCTCGTGATGCATTGTGGCGCGGATCGTGCCGCGCAACCGGGCAGCCGTAACGGGCGCTATGGTAGCATCCCGCGTGGATGGGCGAGGGGTGGCCTCGCTGGCGACGGTTGCAGGTTTGCAGGTTGCAGGTTCCAGGTTGGGACTGCCGAACCTGCAACCTGGAACTTGCTAACCTGGAACAAGGGCCGTGATCGCACCAGTACCCCGGATCGGTGAAGATAATCTGCTTGGCAGGCTTGGCGAGGCGCAGCGGCGCGCGGCGGCGCGGCTGGGGAGCGCCTTTGCGCGCGGGGGGCATACGCTCTACCTCGTGGGTGGGTCGGTGCGCGCCCGGGTGCTTGACCGTGGGGCGGGCGATCTGGACTTCGCCAGCGATGCACCGCCCGAGGCGATTCGTGCTGCCGCCCAGGCGGCGGGGGCGACGGCGATCTTCGCGGCGAATGAGCGGTTCGCGACGGTTGGCCTCCAGCTGGAGGGGGAGGCGATCGAGATCACGACCTTCCGCAGTCCGGGCGGGGTCGTGGGCGATCTGGGAGCGCGCGACTTCACGGTCAATGCGATGGCGCTGGCGGTGGCGGGGCCGGAGCCGACCGGGGCGTTGTACGACCCGTACGACGGGCGGGGCGACCTGGTGCGGCGGACGATCCGGGGCGTGGGCGACCCGGCGGCGCGGCTGGCGGAGGACCCGCTGCGAGTGTTGCGGGCGGTGCGCTTCGCGGCCGATCTGCACAGCGCGATCGAACCGGAGACGCGCGAGGCGGTGGTGGCGGCGGCCCCGGCGCTGGCGGGGGTGAGCCGCGAGCGGATCGGGCAGGAGTTGACGCGCCTGCTGCTGTCGCAGGATGTGGCGGGCGGGTTGCAGCTGCTGGAGCGGCTGGGGCTGCTGGAATTCACGCTGCCGGAGATTCTCCCGCTGGTGCAGTTCGACGCGGAGGGGTCGAAGGATCTCTGGACGCACACGCGGCTGGTGGTGGCGGCGACGCCGCAGCGGCGGGCGGTGCGCTGGGCGGCGCTGCTGCACGATGCGGCGAAGCCGCAGACGTATGGCTTGCAGGATGGCGAGGTCCATTTCTTTGGCCACGAGGTGCAGGGGGCGAGATTGGCCCGGCAGGCGCTGGCGCGGCTGAAGGTGGAGCGCGACCTGATCGACGGCGTGAGCATCCTGATCGAGCTGCACGGGCGGCCGACGCAGTATGGTCCCGACTGGACCGACGGGGCGGTGCGGCGGCTGATGCTCGATACGGGGGAGTGGCGCGACGATTTGCTCGACCTGGCGCGGGCCGACGTGACGAGCGGGCGGGCGCAGACGCGCAAGCGGGCGCAGGAGCGGATCGACGGGTTGGAGGCGCATTGTGCCCGCCTGCTGGATGAGCAGGAGCTGGCGAAGCTGCAAAGCCCGCTCGATGGCGTCGCCTTGATGGCGCTGTTCGACCGGCCGCCGGGGCCGTGGATTCGCCCGCTGAAGGACCACCTGCGCGGACTGGTGATCGACGGGGCGATGGCCCCGGACGATGTCGAGGGGGCGACCGCCGAGGCGCGGCGCTGGATGGCGGAGCACGGCGGCGAGGGGTGATGGGCGAGCGGTCGGCGGAGTTGCGGGCGTCGTACGACCGGGTGGCGGGCGAGTATGCCGCGCGGATCGCCGATGAGCTGGCGCAGAAGCCGTTCGACCGGGCGTTGCTGGATCAACTGGCGGCCGAGGTTGGGGGCCGGGGAACGATTTGCGACCTGGGGTGTGGGCCGGGGCAGGTAGCGGGCTATCTGCACGAGCGGGGCGCGGCGGCGTGCGGCATCGACCTCTCCCCGGCGATGGTGGCGGAGGCGCGGCGACGGCATCCGGGGATCGACTTCCAGCAGGGTGACATTGGCGACCTCGCCGGGGTGCCTGACCGGGCATTCGGCGGGGTCGCGGCGTTCTACTCGCTGATTCACATCGAGCGCGAGCGGATGGTAACGGCGCTGCGCGAGATCGGGCGGGTGCTGCGGACGGATGGGGTGCTGCTGGCGGCGTTCCACGTCGGGGACCATGTGCTGCACCTCGATGAGTGGTGGGGGCGGCCGGTCGCGTCGACTTCAACTCTACGCGCCGTGAGATGGTGGTGGCTGCGCGAGGCCGGGTTTGGCCGGTGCGAGGTCTTTGAGCGCGGGCCGTGCAGGGTGGAGGCGGCGACGCGGCGGGCGTATCTCTTTGCGCGGCGGGAGGGGGGCGAGGGCGAGGCGGTGGTGATCCGGCGGGCGCGGCCGGACGAGGCGGGGGTGATCAGCGAGGTGGCGTTCCGGTCGAAGGCGCACTGGGGGTATGACGCGGCGTTCATGGAGGCGGCGCGGGAGGATTTGACGCTGAGCGCCGAGGAGATCGCGGCGACGGATGTGCATGCGCTGGTGGCGGGCGAGCGGGTGGTGGGGTTCTCGCGGGTGCGGGGGAAGGGGAGGAGGCGGAGCTGGCCGATCTCTTCCTGGACCCGGTGGCGATCGGGAAGGGCCTGGGCGGGCGATTGTGGCGTCATGCGGTGCTCCTGGCGCGGGCACGGGGGTTCAGGTCGCTGGTGTTGCAGAGCGATCCCCACGCGGAGGGGTTTTACCGGGCGATGGGGATGGTGCGGGTGGGGGAGTCGCCCTCGACGGTGTTTGCCGGGAGGGTGTTGCCGTTGATGCGGATCGGGTTGAGTGACGAGTGACGAGTGACGAGTAACGAGTAACGAGGGATGAGGGACGAGGGACGAGGGACGAGGGCGCGGTGTTGCGGGCTCGGGGGTGAGGGAAAAGTAGGTTTGTTTTTGCATTTTCATTTTTCTGCCTTCCCCTGGTGGGGTGCGGGTGGCGTGGGCGGGGAGGCCCCCTCCATCCCCCCAATGCTGGGGGGACTTTAGGGCGGTGGCGTGTGGGAAAGTGTGTGGCTGGGGCGAGTTGGCCCCAACAATCACCCCAGGGGACTTTAATGGGGTGGTGCTTGGGAGTTGGGCGGCGGTCATGGTGTCTCCCTGGTGGTGGGCGTGGTGGGTGGCCGGGGCGGCGCGGGTGCCGTCCCGACGAGGGCGGGCTCTTCCCGCCCGTGCCTATACGGACCCGTGGTGGGGGGCGGATCGTGCCCTCTGGCGACAGAATGGTGAATTGGTCGGTGGATGGACAGGAGCGGCGGGCCGGGGGAGGGCGTTCCGTTGAACGCCCTCCCGTTTGCGGTGGGATGTGGGGATGGCGTGGCGGGTGGTGTTGCGACGAGGGTGGGTTAGCCGGGTGGCGGTGATGAGGGCGGTGGTGCCGGGCGTAGAGGCGGTGGCGGACGTTGGTGAAGCCGGAGGTGGCGAGGAGGTCTTTCATGGCGGTGAGGTGGGGGATGGTGTCGACGGAGGTGGGGAGGTAGGTGTAGGCGGTGGCGTCGCCGGCGAGGAGGGTGCCGAGGCGCGGGACGACATAACGGAGGTGGAGGCGGGCGGCGCGGGTCAGAGGGGCGGCGCGGCGAGGGGGACGAGGTCGAGCAGGGCGACGCGACCGCCGGGGGCGAGGACGCGGGCGAGTTCGCGGAACATGGTGCCGAGGTCGGCGACGTTGCGGAGGGCGAAGCCGGAGGTGGCGGCGGAGAAGGTGGCGTCGTCGAAGGGGAGGCGGAGGGCGTCGCCGCGCACGAAGGCGAGGCGGGTGGGGTCGGGGAGGCCGGTGCGGCGGCTGCGGGTCTGGACGAGCATGGCGGCGCTGAAGTCGAGGCCGACGACGCGTGAGCCGACTGGCCGCGAGGGCGGGCGGGGGTCGCCGGTGCCGGTGGCGACGTCGAGGACGTTGCCGTGGCGGCGGGGGCCGAGGGAGTTGAGGGCGGCGGCTTTCCAGAGGCGGTGCATGCCGAAGGTCATGATGTGTTGAGGAGGTCGTAGCGGCGGGCGATGCGGTCGAACATGCCCTCGACCTGGGTAGCTTTGTTGGCGGCAATCTCGGCGGCGGTGGGGGTGGGGGCGGTGCGGGGTCATGTTGCTCCTGTGTCTTGGTCGGTGCGTGCGGTGCGAGTTCGGTCGCGTCGAGGATGCCTCACCCCGCCTGCGGGCGGCCTCGGTGGGAGAGTGCGCGCGAAGCGGGCTGGATCGGAGAATGCTCTGTTCATCCCCGCGCTGCGGCTCACCCTGAAGGGAGAGGGTGTTGGTTGCGAAGTTTACAGATGGTGGCGGGCGGCTCGATGATGGGGGTGGACCTCACCCGCCGCCGTGGGCGGCCCCCTGCGAGGGAGCTGGGGAGGGGTAGGCAAGCCGGTCAGCGATGCGATGGGTGCGTGGCGTGCAGACCCTTTCCGGCGCTGCGGCGCCTTCGATCAGGTCGGCGAGGTCTGCCGGGAGGTGGCGAAGGTGGTGGTATTCCGAGTGGTCAGGCGTACCTCACTGCCGGCTGTTAGGATCCTCCCGTGTGTGGAGGATATTGTGTTAGCTTGTCATTGGGGTTGAGGTGGCGGTTTCGTGGCGCGGCCGGTTGGCTGGTAGCTGTTTGATGTTGCGGGGGAAGATGGATGACAAGAGGGCGCGGTCGCGCATTGAAGCGGGCGAGGCGATGTCGTTGGGCGACGAAGTGGGCGCGGACTGGTCGGAGGAGGCGTGCCAGGCACCTTCGAAATCCCGGCGAAGGTTCGCCGGCCACGAAGCCCGCCATTCGAGGTCGATGCGGCGGACTGTGGACGCTGTGGTCGTCCCACAGTTGGACTGCCGAAGCAGGTTGGCGTGTCGCGGTTCGGAGGATGGCCGGGTCGGTGCTGGCGAGCCAGCGTGCGACGGGGCGTCGGGCGGGCGGTGGTGGTCCAGTAGTTCGTCGCGGGCGAGTCGGACCCATGGGCGTGGCGGGGGAACGGTGGCGGTGGCGGGGGTGATGGCGGCGAGTTGACGGTATTGAAGCTGTCGGCGAGGGCGGCGAGTTGGTCGCGTGGGCCGGGTGTGCGTAGCGGCTTGCCGGGGATGCGATTCCATCGCGACCATCGGCAGGAGGTTGGATCGGGCGCGTGGTCCGGGGCCGGGGGGCGATGCCGGGGCAGCGGTCGGTGGCAGGTGAGGAGGGCGAGCCACTCGCGCTCATCGCGGCGGCGGTCGTCGGTGCGATGAGCTTGATGGCGCAGTGCGCGGTCGCTTTCCAATGGCGGCGGTAGACGGTGTTCGTGCACCGCCGGTGAGGGGGGTGATGCCTGCCTGGGCGAGAGAGATCGCGTGCCAGTCGGTGCGGTGGTGTGACCGGACAGGGCGAATCCTGTCGCGATAGACGCGGGGGCGGGCAGGGGTGGGGTCACAGGATGATGCTGATGGCGAGGAGGAGGCCGAAGAGGAGTTCGAGGCGGGCGGTCCCGGCGAGGGTGGCGTTGAGGGCGCGGCCGGTGCGGGTGCGGATTTGCTGGACGAGGAGCCAGGCGAGGGAGGTGGCCCAGGGGAGGAACCACCAGAAGTTGAGCCAACCGATGGCCCAGAGGATGGGGAGGGTGAGGTAGGCGACGGCGAGGAGGAGGATGTATTCGAGCTGGGTGCCGACCGGGCCGAGGCGGACGGCGACGGTGCGCTTGCCCGCGCGGCGGTCGGTGTCGATGTCGCGGAGGTTGTTGACGACGAGGATGTTGACGACGAGCGCGCCGACCGGGATGGCGGCGGCGAGGGAGAGGCCGCTGATGTCGCGCGCCTGGGTGTAGTAGGTGCCGGTGACGGCGACGAAGCCGAAGAAGATCAGGACGAAGACTTCGCCGAGGCCGTTGTAGCCGAGCGGGAAGGGTCCGCCGGTGTAGGCGAGGGCGGAGAGGATGGCGGCGATGCCGAGGAGGAGGAGGACCCACCCGGCGCGGTAGACGAGGTACATGCCGGCGACGGCGGCGAGGGTCATGACGACGACGGTGCCGAGGGCGACGGCGCGCGGGGAGAGGATGCCGCTCTGGGTGACGCGGGTGGGGCCGAGGCGTTCGTGGGTGTCGGCACCGCTGCGGAAGTCGAAGAGGTCGTTGGAGAAGTTCGCGCCGATTTGCAGGAGGAGGGCGACGGCGAAGCGGCGATGGCCGCGCCGAGGTGGAAGGCGTGGTCGGCGATGGCGACGGCCGAGCCGACGATGACGGGGACGACGGGCGGCGGGGAGGGTTTTGGGGCGCGCGGCGAGAAGCCAGGCTTGTGTGGGCGTGGGGGTGTGGGGGCGTGGGGCGTGGGGCGTGTCGAGGGTGGTGGTGTTGTCCATCGGTCCTGTCTCGTGTGAGTCGTGTGTTCGTTGCCGTTGTTGGGCGGGTGGTGTTCCGCAGCCCGCCCGGAGATGAAGTCTCCGGACTACGAGATGCGCCGGATGAATCCGGCTTGGGTGGCGTGCAGGGCGGTTGCCTGATGGCGGTGCCCCGTGGTTCGTGCCCCGTTGTGGTTGCCCCGAGGCGCGTGCCCCAAGGGTTGAAACCCTGGGCTGAAGGCTCGCTGCGGCTCGCCGCAAAGCCCGCCCGCGCGGGCTGAGTTTGTTTCACCTCCGACGCTTGCTCTTGGGTTCTACGCCCTACGTCCTCACGCCTTACGCCCTCACGTCCTCACGCCGTTAGCGGGCGGTGAGGCCGCCGTCGATGGTGACGGCGGAGCCGGTCATGAAGCTAGATTCGTCGGCGGCGAGGTAGACGGCGAGGCCGGCGATCTCGTCGGGACGGCCCATGCGGCCGATGGGCTGGCGGGCGTGCAGTTCGACGATGGTCTCCTCTTTGGTGTCTTTGTGGAAGCGGTCGAGGTAGCTCTCCACGAACGGTGAGTAGACGGTGCCGGGGCAGATGCAGTTGCAGCGCAGTCCGGTTCCGGCGTAGTCGTTGGCGATCGATTTGCTGAGCGCGATGACCGCGCCCTTGGTCGCGCAGTAGGCGAAGCGGCGGTTGACAGCGACGAGGCCGGCGACCGAGCCGATGTTAATGATACTCCCGCCGCGCGGTTCCTGGCTCAGCATGGCGGGGACGGCGGCGGCGCAGCAGAGGTAGGTGCCGGTGACGTTGACGGCGAAGAGTTTGGCCCATTCGTGCTCGGGGGTCTCTTCGATGTTGCCGACGAAGCCGATGCCGGCGCAGTTGACGAGGGTGTCGAGGCGGCCGAAGCGTGAGGTGGCGAGGCTGACCGCGCCCTGGGCGCTGGCGCTGTCGGTGACGTCGAGGCGGTAGGCGATGGCGTTGTCGCCGAGTTCCTTGGCGAGGGCCTGGGCGGCGGCTTCGTTGAGGTCGCCGATGACGACTTTGGCGCCCTGTTCGACGAAGGCGCGGGCGGTGGCGGCGCCGATGCCGGATGCGCCGCCGGTGATGAGGGCGACTTTGGTGTCGAGACGGAACATGGCTCACTCCGTTCGCTAGTCGTGAGACGTGAGTCGTGAGACGTGAGGGGACGGACCTCACCCCCCGGCCCCCTCTCCCGCGAGGAGAGGGGGTGACTCGCTTTGAGAGCGTGAGTATACCCGGAAGACGCAGGCTGCTCGGAACTGACGACTGACGACTGACGACTGACGACTCGTTAGTTGCGCCAGCGGGTGGTTTCGGGGTCGGTGGGATCGGGATTGGCGGCGGCGTGGAGTTCGGGCCAGAGGGCGTCGGGGATGGGGAGGTTGGCGAGTTCGACGGTCTGGGCGATGCGCTCGGGGCGGGTCATGCCGACGATGGTGGAGTGGATGCGCGGGTCGCGGGTGGAGAATTGGAGGGCGGCGGCGGCGAGGGGGACGCCGTGGCGACCGCAGATGGCGTCGAGGGTGCGGACTTTCTCGACGAGTGCGGGTGGGGCGTCCTGGTAGGCGTAGCGGGCGTAGGTGTCGGGGCCTTTGGCGAGGATGCCGCTGCCGTAGGGGGCGGCGTTGACGAGGGCGAGGCCGCGTTCGGCGCAGGCTTGCAGGAGGGGTTCGGCGGAGCGGTTGACGAGGGTGTAGCGGTTGTGGGTGATCGCGACTTCGAACGCGCCGGTTTCGACGTAGGCGATGGACATGTCGATGGGGCCACCGGCGACGCCGAGGTGGTCGATCAGGCCTTCTGCTTTGAGGCGGACGAGGGTTTCGAGTGCGCCTCCGGGGGCGGTGATGGCTTCGAAGGTGGAGTGTTCGGGGTCGTGGAGGTAGACGAGTTGCAGCTTCTCCAGGCCCATCAGCCGCAGGGAGCGTTCGACGGAGCGGCGCATCTGGTTGCCGCTGAAGTCGCCGGTGTGGAGGTCGCGATCGGCTTTGGTGGCGAGGACGACGCCCTCGGGGATGCCGCCGAGTTCTTTGAGGACGAGGCCGATGCGGCGCTCGCTTTCGCCGTCGCCGTAGGAGGCGGCGGTGTCGATGAAGTTGATCGGGCCGGTGAAGGCGGCGCGGAGCGTTGCGAGGGCGCGGTCTTCGGGGACGGAGTAGGCGAAGGTGTCGGGCATGTCGCCCAGGGGGCGCAGCCGAGGCAGATTGGGCTTACCGATAGGCCGGTGGGGCCGAGTGGATTTTGTGGCATTGGCGGGATGGTGGTGGACATTCGGGCCTCCGTGGATTGGGGGTGAGGGGAGACCTCACCCCCCGGCCCCTCTCCCGCGAGGAGAGGGGTGACTCACTCGATCGGCGGTGGTGAGCAGGCGGGGTACTTCCTGCACGCTATCTTGTCTCACGAGTTGAGATGCTGGGGCCAGCTCATGTCGAAGACGAGTTCCATCGGTGCCCACCATTCGTCGGGGGTGGCTTCGGGGGCGCGGGCCTGGAGGTCGGCCATGAGGCGGTTCCATTCGGCGGATTCGGGTTGGTCGTTGACGCGGGCGAAGTCGGCGATGGGGTCGAAGTCGTCGGTGGTCTCGATGTACATGAACATGCGGAGGCCGCGCAGGAAGATGCGCATTTCGTGGACGCCGACCTCGCGGAGGCGCGAAGTGACGGCGGGCCAGACGGCGAGATGTTGCTTCTTGTATTCCTCGATCTTGGCGGGGTCGTCCTGGAGCATGAGCGTGAGGCCGTAGGTTTTCATTGGTGTTCTCCTCAGTCTTTCAAGAAGAGTTCGATTACGGGGACGGTGACGGCGGGGGGATGGATGGGGAGTTCGAGGGTGAGGGTGCCGGGGGTGCCGGACATGTCGGTGTTCTGGGCGCGGGCGTGGGGGTCGAGGGTGAGCATGTTGATTTCGGAGGCGTCGTTGAGGAGTTGGGCGTATTCGACGCGGTCGGCGAGGCCGTCGAGGTGGACGTGGCGGAAGGGCCAGGCGAAGAGGTGGAGGTAGAGGCGGTTGCCGCGCCGGGTGAAGCGGCAGTCGGGCGGTGGGGTGAGGTCGCTGGCGGTGGCACCGTAGATGGCGCGACCGTGGAGGCGGAGCCATTCGCCGATGGTGGCGAGGGTCTGGCGGGCGCGGGGGTCGAATTCGCCGCGCCCGGTGGGGCCGACGTTGAGCAGGAGGTTGCCGCCTTTGGCGACGGTGTCGATCAGGAGGCGGACGAGGAGTTCGGGGGATTTCCAGTCGAGGTTGTCGCGGTCGTAGCCCCAGGAGCCGTTGAGGGTCTGGCAGGCTTCCCAGGTGACGCGCTGGCCGTCGCGCTCCATCCAGGCGCGGGGCTGGTATTGCTCGGGGGTGAGGAGATCGGCGCTGCCGGGGAGGTCGAGGCGGTCGTTGATGAGGATGTTGGGGGCGAGTTCGCGCGTGAGTCGGGCGAGTTCGACCGAGTCCCAGTCGTCGCGGCCTTTGCCGCCGCCGGGGCGTCCGGGGTAGGAGAAGTCGTACCAGATGATGTCGATCGGGCCGTAGTTGGTGAGGAGTTCGCGGACCTGGCCGTGGAGGTAGTCGCGGTAGCGGGAGAAGTCGCGATCAGCGTTGGCGGCGCGGGCGGCATCGTCGTCGCGCTGGGGGTGGACGGCATCGACGGTGAAGTCGGGGTGGTGCCAGTCGATCAGTGAGTGGTAGAAGCCGATCTTGAAGCCTTCCGCGCGGAAGGCATCGACGAAGGGGCGGAGGAGGTCGCGCCCGGCGGGGGTGTTGGTGGCTTTGTAGTCGGTGAGCGCGGAGTCCCAGAGGCAGAAGCCTTCGTGGTGCTTGGTGGTGAGGACGACGTATTGCATGCCGGCGGCTCGGGCGTCGCGCGCCCAGGCGGCGGGGTCGTAGAGGTCGGGGTCGAAGTGGCGGAAGTAGCGGTCGTAGTGGGTGTCGTCGAGGCGTTCGCGGTTCTTGATCCATTCGTGGCGGGCGGGGAGGGAGTAGAGGCCCCAGTGGATGAAGAGGCCGAAGCGGTCGTGGATGAACCAGGCGGGGTCGCGGGGGGCGGGGGTGGGGGGCATGGGCGGGGCTCCTGTGTTCGGGGTTTGACGGTTCAAAGGTTTGAAGGTTCGAAGGTTCGGGTTGTGTTGGGGGGAGGTTCGGGGATGGGGGGCGGGATGTCAAGCGTGGGGGCTGAATAGCCCTCACCCGCCGCCTGCGGGCGGCACCCCTCTCCCACCGTCTGGGAGAGGGGAGGAAGCTGGCCGGAGAGGGAGGAGAAGGCGCGGGTTGGTGCCGCGCGGAGGTAGACCCACCCCGCCGCTGCGGCGGCGACCCTTCCTGATGAGGAGAGGGTGGGGGTACGGGGGACGCGGGTGGCGAGAGGGGAGTTATAGCACCGTTTGTGGAAGAGGTGCGATTGATGGTGGATCTGTGGTTTTGTCGATTTGGGAATGGGTTGTGCGACTACATGGTAGTGGCGGAGGTGGGTTCGCCATGATTTTGGATGGTTTGGAGGTGGATTGTGGCTGAGCGAATGCCGGTGAAGGCGACGAATTTGGACCGCTATGGCAATGGGGAATTGCCGTGGGAGCGGGCGCGGGTTGAGCTGGCGAAGGGGTCTACCGGGCCGGATGTGACGCATTTTCTGGGGACGGTTGGGCCGGATGGCCGGCCGTATGTGGCGGGGGTTGGGGGTGCGTGGTTTGACGGGGATCTCTACTTTACCAGCAATCTTGGGGCGCGGAAGGCGCGGAATCTGGCGGCGAATCCGGCGTGTACGATTGCGGTGAAGGTGACGGGGCTGGATCTGACGCTGATGGGGCGGGCCGAGCGGGTGGGTGACGCGGCGACGCTGGAGCGAATCGCTGAGATTTACCGCGCTGGTGGCTGGCCGGCGGAGGTTGCGGGGGATGCACTGACGGCTCCGTTCAGCGCGCCGAGCGCGGGGGGACCGCCGTGGCATGTGTTCCGGTTTGCCTTCGATCGGGTGGTTGCGGTCGCGACTGCCGAGCCGTGGGGGGCGATGCGCTGGGACTTTGCGCGCTGAGGCCACACCGGGACTGAAGTCCCGGCTAGGGGCTGCGGCCACGAAGTCCGCTGCAGCGGACTGGGCCTCGACTGCCGATGGATGGTTTCGCGGCCTCGCAGGGCTTCTCTTGTTTGGCTTAAGTCACCGGTTTTAGCTCCCGCTCTTGTATGTGCGGCGGGGTGGCACTTGACATTTGTGGGGGTTGTGCATAGGCTTGGGGGAACAATTGCATACTATCGAGAGTGGCGCGAGGGGACTGGCCCGTTGACCGCCACGGCAACCCGAGCGCCGGGTGCCCCCAGCCCGAGGACGATGGAGCGCGAGTCCGCGCCGGACCATCGGGAGAGATAGGCTCACCCCAACCTCGCGGGTGAGAAGAGGCTCCTGCCTACGCGTCATTTGCGTAGCTGGTCTTTTTCGTCCCAATGGCCCCACGCCAGTGGACGGTCCTAGCCCTCTCCGTGTGGAGAGGGATTTTTGTTGTTTGCGCGCGTTGTGTGATGTAGGGAGTTCAGTAACGAGTAACGAGTGACGAGTGACGAGGAGGGCCGGTGATATGCGCCGACGCTCCGAATTACCGATGCTCGAACGCACTGACGCACGAACGCTCAACCCCAGGAGGTGCCCCATGACCGCTGTTTCTCCCGTTGGAACGAGTAGGTATCTGGATGAGCTCGATAAGCGGGTGTTGTTTTTCGATGGCGCGATGGGGACGCAGATTCATGCGGCGGGGCTGAGCCCGGAGGATTATGGCGGCGCGCACCTGGAGGGGTGCGGCGAGGCGCTGATTCTGCACAATCCCGACGTGATCGAGCGGATTCACGACGCCTATTTCGCGGCTGGGGCGGATGTGATCGAGACCGATACGTTCCAGGGGAGTCGGCTGAAGCTGGGCGAGTGGGGGTTGGCCGAGCATACGCTGGAGATTAACCGGAAGGCGGCGGTGATCGCCAGGAAGGTGGCGGACCGGTGGTCCACGCCGGAGCGGCCGAGGTTCGTGGCGGGATCGATCGGGCCGACCGGGATGCTGCCGTCGGCGGATGACCCGGCGCTGTCGCTGATTACGTATGCCGAACTGGCCGATATCTTCTACGAGCAGGCCAAGGGGCTGGCCGAGGGGGGCGTGGATCTCTTCATCGTCGAGACGATGATGGACATGTTGGAACTGCGGGCGGCGGTGACCGGGATCAACCGGCTGAACCGCGACCGGGGGGAGTACATTCCGATTCAGGCGCAGATTTTCATCGATACGAGCGGGCGGATGCTGCTGGGGACCGATATCCAGGCGGTGATGGCGACGCTGGAGGCGCTGCCGGGCGTCGATATCATCGGGCTGAATTGCGGCGTGGGGCCGGAGCACATGCGCGAGCCGGTGCGGTTCCTGAGCGAGAATTCGCGGCGCAAGCTGAGCGTGATCCCGAATGCGGGGATTCCGATCAATGTGAATGACAAGGCGGTCTTCCCGCTGGGGGCGGACGATATGGCGCGGCAGTTGGAGGAGTTTGTCGCCGAGTTCGGCGTGAATGCCGTTGGCGGTTGCTGCGGCACGACACCGGAGCACATCGCGGCGCTGGTGGCGGCGGTGGGGGAGCAGGGACCGAAGGAGCGGATTGTCCAATGAGCAGCCGAACTGTGGTTTACACGCCGCGCGTTTCGAGCGGCGTGCGCGCCGTCAATCTGATTCAGGAGCCCGCGCCGCTGCTGGTGGGGGAGCGGGTGAACGCGACCGGCAGCCGCAAGGTGAAGCGGTTGCTGCTGTCCGGGGACTACGACGGCATCCTGGCGGTGGCGCGGGAGCAGGTGGAGGCGGGCGCGCATGTGCTCGATATCTCGGTGGCGATGACCGAGCGGGCCGACGAGGTCGAGCAGATGCGCAAGGTCGTCAAGAAGCTCTCGATGGGGGTCGAGACGCCGCTGATGATCGACTCGACCGAGGCGGACGTGATCCAGGCGGCGCTGGAGATTTATCCGGGGCGCGCGATCGTCAACTCGATCAACATGGAGGATGGGCGCGGCAAGATCGAGCGGGTCGCGCCGCTGCTGGTCGAGCACGGGGCGGCGACGGTGGCGCTCTGCATCGACGAGATCGGGATGGCGAAGACGCGCGAGCGGAAGCTGGAGGTGGCGCGGAAGATCCACGACATCGTCGTGGGGGAGTATGGGCTGTCGCCGGATGCGCTGCTGTTCGATGCGCTGACCTTCCCGCTGACGACGGGGGACCCGGAGTTCGCGCCGTCGGCGGTGGAGACGATCGAGGGGATCCGCGCGATCAAGCGCGAGTTGCCGGGGGTGCTGACGATCCTGGGCGTGTCGAACCTGTCGTTCGGGATCAACCAGCACGCGCGCGGGGTGCTCAATTCGGTGTTTCTGTATCACGCGGTGGCGGCGGGGCTGGACGCGGCGATCATCAACCCGGCGCACGTGACGCCGTACGCCGAGATCGACGCCGAGCAGCGCGAGATGATGGAGGATCTGGTCTTCAACCGGCGGCCGGATGCGCTGGCGCGGGTGATCCAGTTCTACGAGGCATTTACGCCGGAGGAGGCCGAGGAAGCGGCCGACCCTACGGCGGGCTTCACGACCGACCAGAAGATCCACTACCAGATCCTGCATCGCAAGAAGGAGGGGGTGCCCGCGCTGGTGGACCTGGCGGTGAGCGAGCGGATCGGGCGGTCGGCGGTCGAGGCGCTGGCGAACGATGGCGCGGCGGCGACGACGGAGGCGGCGGTGTCGGTGCTGAACGACGCGCTGCTGCCCGCGATGAAGGAGGTCGGGGACAAGTTCGGCGCGGGCGAGCTGATTCTGCCCTTCGTGCTCCAGTCGGCGGAGGTGATGAAGGGGGCGGTCGCGCGGATGGAGACCTACCTGGAGAAGCAGGAGGGCTACACCAAGGGCAAGGTGGTCCTGGCGACCGTGTTTGGCGATGTGCATGACATCGGCAAGAACCTGGTCAACACGATCCTGGCGAACAACGGCTATACGGTGTTCGACCTGGGCAAGCAGGTGCCGCTGAACACGATCATCGACAAGGCGGTGGAGGTGGGGGCCGACGCGATCGGGCTGAGCGCGCTGCTGGTCTCGACGTCGAAGCAGATGCCCGCCTGCGTGAAGGAGTTGCACCACCGGGGACTGGAGTTCCCGGTGATCATCGGCGGGGCGGCGATCAATCGCGGGTTCGGGCGGCGGATTCTGTTTGTGGATGAGGAGACGCCCTATTCGCCGGGGGTCTACTACGCGCAGGATGCGTTCGAGGGTTTGCACATCATGGATGCGCTCTCGGTGCCGGGGCGGCGGGACGAGTTCCGGCGGCAGATCATCGACGAGGCGTTCGAGGCGCAGGGGCGGCTGGAGCAGCTGGCGGCGTCGCGGGCGGGGGCCACGGCGGTCGAGATCCCGGCGCGGTCGAGCGTTTCGACGACGGTACCGGTGCCGACGCCGCCGTTCTGGGGCGCGCGGACGGTGCGGACCGCGCCGGAGGCGATCTATCCGCTGCTCGATTTGAAGACGCTGTACCGGCTCCACTGGGGCGGGCGGGGTTTGCAGGGCGCGGAATGGGACAAGCTGGTGGCGGAGGAGTTCGAGCCGACGCTGCGCCGCTTGCAACGGGAGGGGAGTCGGCAGGGCTGGCTGAAGCCCGCTGCGGTGTATGGCTATTTCCCGGCGAATTCGCAGGGGGATGACCTGGTCGTCTTCGATCCGGTTGATCACGACCGGGAGATCGCGCGCTTCCCGTTCCCGCGCCAGCCGCGCGGGGAGTTTCTGTGCCTGGCGGACTACTTCCGGCCGATTGAGTCGGGCGAGCGGGATGTGGTGGCGTTCCAGGCGGTGACGGTGGGGCAGGAGGCGGACGACCTCGCCGAGCAGTTGCAGGGGAGCGGGCAGTACGGGGATATGCTCTATATCCACGGGCTGAGCGTGTCGATGGCCGAGGGGATGGCGGAGTATCTGCACCGGCACATCCGGCGGGAGCTGGGGCTGGATGCGGAGCGGGGGAAGCGCTATTCGTGGGGCTATCCGGCCTGCCCGGACACGGACCAGCACCACACGCTCTTCCGGCTGCTGCCGGCGGCGGATGAGCTGGAGATGGCGGTCTCGGAGGGAGGGCAGCTGATCCCGGAGCAATCGACGGCGGCGGTGGTGGTGCATCACCCGGAGGCGAAGTATTTCTCGGCAGGACCGGTCCGATAGTGCTGAGTGCTGAGTGCTGAGTGCTGAGTGGGTTGTGCGTCAGTGGGTCGGTGCGTCAGTGGGTCCGTTCGTTACGGACATACGGACATACTGACCCACTGACGCACTGTTCAAAGCAGGGTGCCGTGGAGGATGATGCTGGCGACGGTGAAGTAGATGACGAGGCCGGAGACGTCGACCAGGGTGGCGACGAAGGGGGCGGAGGCGCTGGCGGGGTCGAAGCCGACGCGGCGCAGCAGGAAGGGGAGGAGCGACCCGGCGAGGGGTGCCGAAGAGGACGACGCCGATCGAGAGGCTGCACCGACGGTGACGGCGATCAGGGGGGCGTGCGCGCCGTAGTTGGCCCAGCCCAGGACCTCCCAGGAAAGGATGCGGATGACGCCGATCGCGCCGAGGATCGCGCCGAGGGCAGGCCAGTTGGTAGCTCGCGGAGGAAGATGCGCCACCAGTCGCGCAGGCCGACCTCGCGGAGGGCCATGGCGCGGATGATCGGGGAGGTGGCCTGGGAGCCGGTTGCCGCCGCTGCTGATGATCAGCGGGACGAAAGGGCGAGGACGACGGCCTTGCTGATCTCGCCCTGGAAGTAGCCCATCGCGGTGGCGGTGAGCATCTCGCCGAGGAAGAGGGCGGCGAGCCAGCCGGAGCGCTTCTTGATCATCGGCAGGAGGCCGGTCTGCATGTAGGGCTGGTCGAGGGCTTCGAGGCCGCCCATTTTCTGGAAGTCTTCGGTGGCCTCTTCCTCGGCGACGTCGAGCACGTCGTCCACGGTGACGATGCCGAGGAGCGCGCCGCCGGAATCGACGACGGGGAGGGCGGTGCGGTCGTAGTGGCCCATCGCGCGGACGGCTTCCTCGCGGTCGTCGGTGGCGCGGAGGGCGATGAAGCCGCCGTCCATCAGCGCGAGGACGGAGGTCTCGGGGTCGGCCAGGACGAGGGCGCGCAGGCGGAGGTCGTCGAGCAGGAGGTCGCGCTCGTCGGTGACGTAGACGACGACGTCGATGGTCTCGGCGTCGCGGCCGGTGGCGCGGACGTGGGCGAGGGCGCGGGCGACGGACCAGTCGGGGCGGACGGCGACGAGGTCGGGGGTCATCAGGCGGCCGACGCTGGTCTCGGGGTAGCCGAGGAGTTGCCGGGCCTGGGCCAAATCCTCCGGGGTGAGCATCGTCAGCAGGCGTTGGGTGACGATGGCCGGGATGTTCGGCGAGGAGGGCGGTGCGGTCGTCGGGCGAGAGGGGCGGCGAGCGAGCACGCGCATCTCGGCACCGGTGAGGTCGTGGAGCAGGGCCTCCTGGCGCTCGGGGAACCAGGTAGGCGAAGACATCGGTGGCCCAGATGCGCGGGAGGGCGCGGAAGAGGACGCCGCGCTGCCCGTCGGGCAGGCGGTCGAGGAAATCGGCGACGTCGGGCGGCGGATAGTCGCCCAGTTTGCGGGCCATCGAGGCCCACTGGTTGATGGAGAGGAGCCCGAAGAGTTCCCGCTGCAAGGAATCGCGAACCGTCAGTTCGGTCAGCATTGTCCACCCCCTTTTCGGCACACAGTGCCGCCCCGCCGTGTGCAGCGTTGCACGCGGTGGCAGGACCAGGCGGCGCGTCGCCGGGGCGACGTGGGCCGTGGTCCGCAAACCTGCTTTGGCGCTGGTACGAAACTCCTTCCCGTAGCGGCTGTGGCGCTGGGAAGGGGCGAGAGGGGGAAAACGAGACCCCTCACCGGGTGGCGAGGGGCGGACAGAGGAGAGATCGGCTCGAGGCCGCTACCACTCGATCAGCCGTTGCCACCTTCCCGGCGCACGGTAGATGGGTAGGGACTATCCATGCGAGCCAGACTCCTACGTGGTCCGCGAGGTCAACTGCAAGATGCAGCGCCGGCGCGCGACCCTGATAACGCCATGGGCACTATACGCCTGGATGTGGGGCGGTGTCAACCGGGAAGTGGGATGAGTTTTCGGGCTTCCTGAACGCTGGTTTGCGGGGAGGCTTTGGGGCTGGATGGAAGGGGTGTTTGGGGGGCTGGGTGAGGGGATGACGAAGGTGTCGCCCGCCCGTCACCCGCCCGGAGATGAAGTCTCCGGGCTACGAAGATGCGCCGGATCAATCCGGCTTTGGTGATGATGGCAGGCGCGGAGTGGTTGGGGGAGTTTGTTGGGATGATGCGCTTGGAACGCTTGCGCCTCCGGGGATGGCTTGCTATACTTGCGTGGCTAGCGGGGGCGCGTAGCTCAGTTGGTCAGAGCGCACGGTTCACATCCGTGAGGTCACTGGTTCGAGCCCAGTCGTGCCCACCCCCGATTTGCCTAAGCAGGGCAACAAAAGAGAGCCGACATCGCCCCCAGGCACTGATGCCTGGGGGCGTATTCGTGTCCTGCTTGGGCAAGGACTGATGCAGTTTTCGCGAAGTCTCCGCTACCGGCGCGCAGCCGTTCCTGCCGCCCTTTGTCCGAATGGTGATGCGATCTCAGATCGGGCAAACGATCGGCGTGGCGGGAATTTGCGATAATCGGCCATGTTACCGGAGCAGAGTGGCGCACCATCGGCCGCACGGGAGGGCCCATGGAGAGCACGGGGGATTTCGGTGCCCTGTTGCGGTATTTCCGCCTTGCCGCCAGCCTGTCCCAGGAGACGCTCGCCGAGCGCGCCGGGCTGAGCGTGCGCGCGATCAGCGATCTGGAACGCGGCGCGCGACGAGTCCCCCGGCCGGAGACGGTCAGCCTGCTCGTCGAGGCGCTCGGGCTGGTGGGGGAGGATCGCGCCGCGCTGATCGCGCCCCTGGTGCGGCTGCGAGCGCCGGGCGGGCGGGCAGCCGCGACCGCCCCGGACGCGAGCGCGCCGCCCCCCGTGGCGGCGCTGCCGGTCTTGCCGGTGCCGCTGGTGGGTCGGGAGCGGGAGACGGCCGATCTCGTCGGGTTGCTGCGCGATGGGGCGGCGCGCCTGGTGACCCTCACCGGGACGCCCGCGTTGCTCCGCTCACCATCGGGGTAATACTTGCAGGCCCGCACCATCGCTGTGGCCTCTTCTGCGGTGTTGACCATGGGCACCACGATGCCCCGCGCACCGGCGTCCAGGGCGAAGCAGATGAGATCGGCGCGGTTCGCACTCACGCGGACGATCGGCGCTGCCCGCTTGCCGCGCAGCACGCGATCGCCGGGATCAGCTGCTTGACATCGACCGGTAGATGCTGCGTATCAAAGAGCGGGAAGTCAAACCCGGCATCCGCGAGCATGACCATATCGCCAGTCGCGGACCCGGCCGTGCCGATTGCGGTCTTTCCGACTTAACCAGCTCTTTCACCCGCGTTCATGTTGCTCGGCCTCCGGGCTACACCATGAAGATTCGGGTCCGCGACGTTCCCAGGGGTCGGCACGATCTCCCAAGCTGAACCCTGTTCCCACCCGGAGCCTGAGCCACGCCGCGGTGGACTCCGCGCGCATTCGCAGGCGCTGCCTCGCCCTCGCAAACGCCAGCTGCGGACGATCGCAGGCCGCTGGGTCGGCCGTTTACTCCGTCTGCGGTGCTCTCCTGGCACGCTTGCCTGCCAATTGCACCAGCATCAGGTTGTATGCAGCCAGCGGCTGGCACACGGCGACGCAACCGCTGCGCCGGAGTGCCGATCCGAGGTGAAGAGTACATTCGGTTTTACCACCACGCCAGCAGCAGCAGGAGAGTTTGGCGAGACGGCGCTCCATCGCAGCGGCGGCGCGCTCGAACCCCCTCCGGCTGGAGGGGTGGCCGGTAGGGGTTGAGGGTCAGCCGCATATCGGAATGCCCAGCACCGTCCCGAAATCCCTCGCGCCCGCTGCCGTACCGCCCGTTCATCCGCCCCTCGCGGCGCAAATTCGCGCCAGGGCGGCACCCCGAACAAGGGGAGACAACGACTCCGTCCCACCTGCTCGCGGTAATCGACCCACGCTACGTGCCTGTCCCTTCGCCCAGCACCGCCTCCTCCGCCGACGGCCGCCCCCGTGGCGTGCGCTGCCGCAAACCCCTCCTCCCCGAGTGCCGCGCGCGCCGCCCAGGGTGCGGGCGTGGCCCGCCGGGTGGACCGGCGGCAGCGGCAGGCCGGAGAGCCTGGCGCGCAGGGCGTCGCGCACCCGCAGAGCGCGCCGCGCCTCCCGCTCCCCGCGCCGCCGCCACCCCCGCCAGCCCCTCCAGGCACCAGGGCACGTAGAGCAGGTTGCCGAGCGCGCGAAGATCGCCGCACCTTCGGTGAGCAGTGCCCCGGCGCGTCCCGCGTCCCCCTCGGCCAGCTCCACATGCGCGAGCTGCGTCAGCGACATGGCCCGGCTCCAGCGATCATCGTAGCGCGCGAGGATCGCCAGCGTCTCCTCGAAGAGCGCCCGCGCGCGTCGGTAGTCGCCTCGCTGAAGCGCGCTCGCGGCCGAGGCCGACATCGGCTGGATGGCACGCGCTCGTCCCCGCGCGCCCGGCGCGCCAGCGCCAGCCCCTCCTCGTGGAAGCCCGCAGCGCGCTCGTGCTGCCCTGGAAGAAGGCCGCGACGCCGAGGCGCCCACAGCGCCTCGGACGTCTTGCCGGTGTCGCCCAGGGCACGAAACAACGCCAATGCTTCGGTGCCCAGCGCTTCCGCCGGGCGTACTCCCCGGCGTGATTTCGACTGCCAGGCCACGCCCAGGAGTGCCTCGGCCAGGCCGTGCGTCTCCCCCAGTGCGCGGAAGGCGGCCAGGCCCTGCTCGGACAACTCCGGGCCGGGCGACCTCGCCATTGAGCAGCGCGGTGCTGAGCAGGCCGGTGAGCGCCGTCGCCGCCCCGGCTGATCGCCCAGCGCCTCGGCCAGCGCCAGCGCCTCGATGGTCGCGCGCCGCCTCGGCATAGCCGCCGTGCTCGCGGCCCAGCAGCCCCGGGCGTTGAGGGCGGCGACCAGCTCGCGCCGCGCGCCCGCTCCCGCGCCAGGGCGATCGCCTCGGCGCAGAGGCCCGCGCGTCGTCGTACCGCCTGCTCGATCGCCAGCGTCGCCGCCCCCACCAGCGCCTTCGCTCGCGCGGGCGGGCTGTCACCGCTCGCCCCGGCGGCGGCCAGCGCCTCGCGCAGCCAGTGGCCCTCGCTCAGGTGGCCGCGCGCCAAGCCAGAAGTGCCAGAGCGCGCCGGTCAGCCGCAGCGCCCGCTCCCCCTCGCCCCGCCCGAGCAGCCACCCCAGCGCGGCCCGCAGGTTGTCGTGCTCCCGCTCCAGCCGCTCCCGCCAGTCCGCTCCATCGGGCCGCTGCAACGCCGACTCCGCCGCCTCGGCCAGCGCCAGGAAGTGCGCGGCATGCCGGTTGCGGGCCGCATCTTCCTCCCCGGCCTCGGCCAAGCGCTCCAGGCCGTACTCGCGCAGCGTTTCCAGGAGCATCAGGCGCGGCTCTGCGGTGCTCGCTGGCGCGTCATCCTGCCGCCGCAGCAGGCTCCGGTCCACCAGCGCGGCCAGCCTGGCCAGCGTCGCCGGCCCCTCCCCGGCTCGGCGCAGACCGCTTCCGCTGCCGCCACGGTGCAGCCCCCGCGAAGACCGCCAGCCACCGGAAGAGTTGCTGCTCGTCGGCGATCAGGAGGTCGTAGCTCCAGGCGATCGCGTCGCGCATTGTGCGTTGCCTGGCCGGCAGGTCGTTGCGGCCCGCCGACTAGCAGCGGAAGGCGACGGTCGAGCCGGGCCAGCAACGCCGCGGGCGACAGCAGCCGCGCCACGCCGCCGCCAGCTCGTCGCCAGCAGCAGCCGTCCAGCCGGCGGCGAATCCGCGCCGCTGCGGCCAGGAACGGCGTCGTCCGGGGCGAGTGCCGCCCCGACATCGCGCGCACGGTCCAGGAAGAGCACCACCGCCGCCGCGTGTGCCAGCGCCTCGGGCGGGTCGGTTTCGGCGGGCAACTCCAGTGGCGCGACGCGGTACTCGCGCTCGCCGCGCACGCGCAGCGGCACGCGGCTCGTCGCCAGCACCGCCAGGCGCGGGCAGGACCCCAGCAGATCGAGCACCCCGTCGCGCGCCGCGACCAGGTGCTCGAAGTTATCGAGGACGAGCAGCAGGTGCTTCCCGTGCAGGAGGGCCAGCAGGCGGTCGCGCCAGGAAGGCGCGTGCCGCTCGTCCAGCCCCAGGCGCTGCGCGACGGTGGGGAGCACCAGCGCGGGATCGCGCAGGGGGACCAGGTCCACGAATACCGCCCCATCGGCGAAGTCGCCCGCCACGCGCCCCGCCACCTCGATCGCCAGCCGCGTCGTCCCCACCCCGCCTGGGCCTGTCAGCGTGAGCAGCCGGGGCTCGCCGCGCCGCAGCAACTCCGTGACCGCGCCCGCGACGCCTTCGCGCCCGAGCAGCGGCGTCAGTGGGCGCGGCAGGGCCTGCGGCGCGGCTGCCGCTACCACCGGCGCGGCGGGCGCGGTCGCTTCCGGGCGCGCGGCGGCGACGAAGCGCGCCCGCTCCGCCGCATCGAGGCCCAGTGCATCGGCGAGCAGCGCCACGCTGTCCAGGCGCGGCAGGCGCGCGGGGTTGCGCTCCAGATCGCTGACCGCCCCGGCACTCACCCCGGCGCGCTCGGCCAGACCCTCCTGGGTTAGCCCCGCCGCCAGGCGCAGCCGCCTGAGCAGCGCCCCGAAGCTCACTGCCTCCGCCTGGGTCATCCCGCCACTCCCCTCCGACGCTTCTGCCTGGTGCTGCCCAATCATACCGCGCCGTTCGCCACCCTGCCCGCACCAACGCGCAGCAAACGTGGAGTGAACGTGGAGTGAACGGCCTGTTGCGCTGCCTCCGCAAGGCGCAGACTGGGCGTAGCCCAACGATTCGTTCGCAGTGGCCACAACGCGGAAGGAGCGACAGCATGATGGCGGCACAACCAGCACAGTCAGCAGCGATCTCAACTGAACAGGCCCGACCATGGGCGCGGCTGACGGCTGCGGCCGGGATCGCCTGCGTGGCGCTCACCATCGTGGGCCTCATCCTCCCGGGCGCGGACCCGTCGCCGACCAGTTCGTTGGAGAGCATCCGGGCGCACTTCGCCGACAACCGCATGGGCGTGCTCACGGGCCAATACCTCCAGGGCCTGGGGATGCTCTGCCTCCTCGCCTTCGCCGTCGGCCTCGGTGGCCTCGTACACCGGGGCGGGGCGGACCCGCTGGGCATCCTCGGCCGCCTGATGCTGGCGGGCGCAGTCGGCAATGTTGCGGTGCTGCTCGCCTGTAGCATGGCTGCGGCGGCGCTCGCCTACCGGGTCGCCGCTGCGGGGGAGGCCGGGGCGGTGCAGGCCCTCTTCTATTTCTACATGATGATCCCGCTCAGCGGGCTCCCGACGGCGGCGTTCCTGGCCCCCGCCGCCGTCGGCATCCTCCGAAGCGGGATCGCCCTGCGTTGGCTCGGCTGGGTGGCGTTGCCGCCGGCGCTCTGCCTGCTGGTCGGCGCGGCGGCCGTCGGGGACCTGTACGGGCCGTTGTCGTACCTCGGCTACCTCGGCGGGGGGATGCCGTTCCTCCTCTGGATGCTGGCGATCAGCATCGTGCTCCTCGTGCGGGCCCGCGCGACCGCCCCGGCGACCGGGGGGCACGCCGTGTCACGCGGCGGCGAGCGGTGGCAACCGGAGTCCTGAGCCAATCCGCCCGACAAGCCGCGCGACCGCGAACGCGAAGGACTGCGCCATGGCACCGGACGAACTGAAGGTCCGCGCCCGCCGCCTCCCCGATGAATTGCTCACCCAGGGCGACCTGGCCGTCGCGGATGAAGTGCTCACCCCCGACTGTCTCCACCACGCTCCTGCCCCGCTCGCCCCCGGCGGCGAGGGGCTGAAGCGCTGGACGCGGGCGCTCCGGCGGGCCTTCCCCGACCTCCGCGCCATCGTCGAGGACGAGATCGCCGAGGGCGACACCGTCGTGCAGCGCCTCACCCTCAGCGGCACCCACCGGGGGGCGTTCCTCGGCATCCCCGCGACTGGCCGGCGCGTCTCCTGGCAACTGGTGGCGATCCAGCGCCTCGGCCGCGATGGGAAGTTCGCCGAGCACTGGTCGAGCCCCGACCTCTTTGGCCTGCTGCGGCAACTCGGCGCGCTGCCCGCCGCCGACGCGGAGGGAGAAGCATGACCGCGCGCACATGTGCCCGGCCCGGCCCAGGGCGTGCCCGTGCGCCGCCTCGCCGTCGGCGACTCCGGCGTAGCGTCCAACTCCCGCAGGCGATTGACCGCCTGCCACGAGCAGAAGGGGGACACACCATGACCGCACAGACCCTCGACCAACCGCGCGTCGTCCAGTCGCCGCTCCTGCTGGCGGGCTGGTCCACCATCGTCGGCGGCGTGACGACCATCGTGCTCGGCATCCCGCTCGCCTCCTTCCAGGCGCACGAGCCCACGCTCTGGTGGGTTCCTCTCCTCAACGCCGTCGGCCACCTCTTCCTCCTTGCGGGCGTGATCGGCCTGGCGCGGGCGGGAGCGGCAGGGCGGGGCGGCCTCGCCACCGGCGGCCTGGGCCTGACGCTCCTCGGGTTCGCCACGCTGACCGTGGCCGAGATCGCCTGGCTGGCCGGGTCGGGCGCGGCGGACGTGCTCTACCCCGTCGCGACCCTGGCGCTGCTGCTTGGCCTGGTCCTGACCGGCGTCGCGACCCTGCGCGCCGGGCGCTGGGGCGGCTGGCACGCTTCACCCGCTGGCCTGCGGCCTCTACCTCCCGCTGGTCCTGCTGCCGTCGTTCGCCCTGCCGGGCCTCGCGATGCCACTACGGACTCGGGGCCTGGGGCGTCTGCTGGCTGCTGCTCGGCGTGGCGCAACTGGCGGAGGCGTAACCGGCTGCTCGCGGCGGGCCACCACCGGCCACCAATGCACCAATGGAGTACAGCGCAGTGACGGTGCGGTGCACGGGCGCAGGATGGCACTCGCTGTCTCGTCCCCCGGTTCCGGCACGGACGAGGCGCGGGGGCAGACAGAGCGCAGCCGGCACAATCAGGAGGGGACGGTGGAGGGCCGGGACACACTCACGACCGGGAAGCTAACCGGGAGGCTGCTCTTGCTCGGTGCCACCTCATCGCTCATTGGCGTACTGATGTTCTGGGCGCGCAGCGGCAGACGGGCAAGCCAGCACCCAGCTTCGCCTACTACGCGACAGAATGAGGTCTCATCGTTGGGGCAGTGGATCGGCTGGAGGCAATCGCCTTTCACCTCGGCTGGCTGATTATCCTGCCGATCATCACCCCTGCCGACATCTACTACCCGGCGCTCCATCATCCCATCCCGATCGTAATCGGCATCGCCCTACTGCGGCGGAGGTAATCATGGGAAGCAATGACCTGGCGTGGTCGGGCGAGACGTGGCGGCTGCCGCTGTGGCTCTGGCTCGGCCTGGGGGCAATGGCGGTCGGGACGCTGCACATCCTGCTGGACGCGAGCGTCGGGCTGTTCCCGGCGCGGGGCCGCCTGGCGCCGGCGGTGGCGGCGGCGCTGCTGCTGATCGCCCTGGTCCACGCCTGGTGGGGCGTCTCGCTGGCGGCGGGGGCGCGCGGCGCGACCGGCGGGGTGGCGAGCGTGGCGATCCTGGCGCTTGGCTGGACGATGCTGACCAACGGCTACCCGATCGTCTACTGCCCGCCATCCTGCTCAGGGCGGCACCGCTGACCGACGTCGCCCACCTCGGGAGCCTCGCGCTCGGCCCGGCGGCGGCGGCGGCCGGCGATTTGGGCGCTGTGGCGGCGGCGGGCGCGGGTGGGCTGGGTCCTCCCCGCCGTCGCCCTGGTGCTCGTGGTGGCGACGATCGTGGCGCTGTCCAAGGCGGCCGTGCCCTACTGAGGGCGGTGCGTGTGGGCGGGCCACGCTGCCTGCGCTCGGCGACGTCGGCTGGCGCTTGAGCAGTTGACGACCTCTCCGACGACCTCTCGCTCGTCCCTGCTGGGCCTCACGCTTCACCGCCGATCCTGGCCTCGCCCTACCAAGGGCGAGGCTGGCCTGTGGCGGATGTGGCCGAGCGTCGCCTGGCGGCACGCTGCGACACGGGGATGTCAGGAGAACCGCACTGCCCGCGCCACCTCGCGGCTGCCTGTACTACCAAAGTTACTGCCAAGGGGCTGACAGGAGGTGGCGGTAAGCGGCAGTGCCTGACATTGGGATCGCGGTTTTCATTTCCGGCAAGCCGTTCCTGGCATGTGGCGACACGGGGTGACAGGCATGGACGCACGGTTCACATCCGTGAGGTCACTGGTTCGAGCCCAGTCGTGCCCACCCCCGATTTGCCTAAGCAGGGCAACAAAAGAGAGCCGACATCGCCCCCAGGCACTGATGCCTGGGGGCGTATTCGTGCCCTGCTTGAGCAAGGACTGATGCAGTTTTCGCGAAGTCTCCGCTACCGGCGCGCAGCCGTTCCTGCCGCCCTTTGTCCGAATGGTGATGCAATCTCAGATCGGGCAAACGATCGGCGTGGCGGGGAATTTGCGATAATCGGCCATGTTACCGGAGCAGAGTGGCGCACCATCGGCCGCACGGGAGGCCCATGGAAAGCACGGGGGATTTCGGTGCCCTGTTGCGGTATTTCCGCCTTGCCGCCAGCCTGTCCCAGGAGACGCTCGCCGAGCGCGCCGGGTTGAGCGTGCGCGCGATCAGCGATCTGGAACGCGGCGCGCGACGCGTCCCCCGGCCGGAGACGGTCAGCCTGCTCGTCGAGGCGCTCGGGCTGGTGGGGGAGGATCGCGCCGCGCTGATCGCGCCCCTGGTGCGGCTGCGAGCGCCGGGCGGGCGGGCAGCCGCGACCGCCCCGGACGCGGCGCGCCGCCCCCGTGGCGGCGCTGCCGGTCTTGCCGGTGCCGCTGGTGGGTCGGGAGCGGGAGACGGCCGATCTCGTCGGGTTGCTGCGCGATGGGGCGGCGCGCCTGGTGACCCTCACCGGGCCTGGCGGGGTCGGCAAGACTACGCTGGCGATCGCGGTGGCCCACCTGCGATCGCCCCGATGTTCGCCGATGGCGCGGCCTTCGTTGGCCTCGATGCGCTGCGCGAGCCGACGCTGCTCGGGGCTACGATCGCGCGGGCGTTGGATCTGCGCGAGGACGGCAGGCAACCGGCGCGCGATCTCCTCATCGCGCACCTTCGGCCCAGGCAGATGCTGCTCCTGCTGGACAACTTCGAGCAAATCATACCGGCGGCCCCGCTGGTGGCCGTGCTGCTGGCGGCCTGCCCCCGGCTGCACCTGCTCCTCACCAGCCGCGCGCCGCTCCGCGTGCGCGCCGAGTCGGAATATGCCCTCGGTACGCTGGGTGTGCCGCCGCTCTCGGACGATGCGGGTAGTCGCCCGGCGATGGTGGACACTCTCGCGCGGTATCCGGCCGTCCAGCTGTTCCTCCAGCGCGCCCGGGCGGTGCGCCCCGACACCCGGCTCACGCCCGCCAATGCGGGGGCGGTCGCGGCGATCTGCCAGCGCCTGGATGGCCTGCCGCTCGCGCTGGAGTTGGCGGCGGCGCAGGTGCGGGTCTTCCCGCCGGTTGCCCTCGCCGAGCGGCTGGCGCGCCAGTTGCCGTTCCCGGCGGCCGGGCCGGCCGATCTCCCGGATCGGCAGCGGACGCTGCGCGCCACGCTTGACTGGAGCCACGACCTGCTCTCCGGGGAGGAGCGTGCCCTGTTCCGCCGCCTGGCCGTCTTCGCGGGCGGCTGGACCCTCGATGCCGCCGAGGTGGTCGGCGCGGACGGCGAGACGATCGCGCGGGAGGAGATCATCGCGCTCCTGGTGCGGCTGGTGGACCAGTCGCTGGTGCAGGTCGAGGCGGGTAACGAGTCGGCAGCGGCCACCGGCGGTTGGCGCTACCGGCTGCTGGAGCCGGTGCGCCAGTACGCCGCCGGGCTGCTGGCGCACGAGCCCGCCGGATCGGGCGAGGCGGAAGCGGCCCGGCGGCGGCATGCCCGCCACTACCTGGGGCTGGCGGAAGAGGGCGATGCGGCGCTAATCGGCCCCGACCAGGCGCAGTGGCTCGCCCGGCTGGGGGCGGAACGCGACAACCTGCGGGTGGCGTTGGGCTGGCTGATGGAGGCGGAGCCCGTGGCGGGCGCGCAGCTGGCGGCGGCGCTCTATCGTTTCTGGTACTACCGCAGCGACGTGGGGGAGGGTCGGCACTGGCTGGAGGTTGCCCTCGCCCAGGAAACGGCGCTCCCGGCGGCGCTGCGTATGCGGCTGCTCAATGGCGCGGGGGTGCTCGCGATGGTGGCGGGGGACCATGCCCGCTCGGCGGCCCTCCTCGGCGAGCACCTGGATCTCGCGCAGGCGTCGGATGACCGCGAGCGGATCGCCCGCGCGCACCACAACCTCGCGCTGGCGCTGCGGCGGGGGGGTGACTACGCGCGGGCCGGGGCGCACCAGGAGGAGGCGGTCGCCCTGCGGCGTGCGCTGGGCGATCCGCTCGAACTGGGTGCCGCCCTGGACATGCTCGGCTTGATCGCCCGCCGCCAGGGTGACACGGCGCGGGCGCGCGATTGCCACGCGGAAGCGCTGGCCCTGCTGCGCGAGGTGGGCGCGCCCTACGACCTCGCCTGCTGCCTGGCAAACCTCGGGATCGCCGCGCTGGACGAGGGGGACGACACCCAGGCGGCGGCGGCGCACCGCGAGAGTCTGACGATCGTCTGGGGGCTTGGCTACCGCGAGGGGGTGGCCGAGTGCCTGGGGGACCTGGCCGGCATCGCGGCGAGGGGTGGAGCGCCGGTCCAGGCCGCGCGCCTCTTCGGGGCGGCGGAGGCGCTGCGCGAGGCGATCGGTGCGCCGCTCGAACCTGGGCTGCGCGACCGCCACGAGCGGCTGGTGGCGGCGGCGCGTGCGGCGCTCGCCCCTGACGAATTCGCGGCGACCTGGGCAGCTGGGCGGGCGCTCTCCCCGGCGGCGGCGGTCGCCGAGGCGCTGGCCGCGAGCGACGCCGCGCGCTGACTGGCGACTGACGTGCCGTGCGGGATGGACCAGGCCGTCGCGCCGTCGCGCGGCACGGCCGGGTGACTGTCACCCGGCCGTGCCCGGCCGTTCGCCCGACGGCTTTGATGCTTACGCCCCGGTATCCAGCACGTTGCCGCGAGGCGCGATACTCCTCGATCGGCCAGGCTTGCATGCCACCGGTGTACAGGCTCACGACCTTGCCGTTTGCGTCGCGCTCGTAGCGGTAGAGCTCGCCGACCGAGCCGCATGGCGACCCGCCCATGATGCGCAGCGTGTCCTCGTCGATGACGGCCAGTTCGATGGGCTCGAGCAGCGGCGACGGGGTGGCCGGACTGCTCGCGAAGAGCTTCCCGCCCAGGATGAAGACATCGGTCACGCCCCAGAGCCCGGCGAAGCGGCCGGTGAAGCTGTCGAGCGCGATCTCCCGGTCGGACGCCGCAGGGGGGACTATGGCCGCGCTGTTGACGAGGCCGGAGCTGAGCGGCACTTTCGGTCGCACCGCCCGCGCCTTGTCGAGCAGCTTCACGATGCCGGCCGCGAGTTCCTCGGCCGGTCCATCGACGGCGTTGGTCAGCACGGAGATCGCCAGTCCTTCGTGCGGGTCCCAGACCGTGCGGGTGATGTGGCCCGGATAGCCACCCGAGTGGCCGACCAGGCGGTGCCCGTCGTAGTGGCGCACGATGGTGCCGTAGCCGTACCCATCCTGCGGCGCGTCGGGGGAGAGTCCCGTCCAGACCGGCCGCTGCATCTCGTTCTTCGACCGATCGCTGATCAGGCGGTCGTCGCCGAAGAAGTGCGCGGAGGCGAACTGCACCATCTCCTCGGCGGTGGAGTAGAACCCGGTCGCGGCGGCCATCGCCTGCGTATCGACGTGCGGGATGACCTGGCGCTCGGTCCAGCTGCCCAGGCCGCTGTGCCCGCCCGCGTACTCGGACTGGCGCGCGGCGTCGAGTTCCGGTCCGGTATTCCTGAGGCCGAGCTTCCCGATGATCGCCGTCTCCACGTACTCCGCGTAGCTGCTGCCCGCCGCCTTGCCGACGATCAAGCCGAGCAACCCGAAGCCGATGTTCGTGTACTTGAACGTCGCGTCCGGCTGGCGCACGGCACCATCGTCCAGGGCCAGTTCCAGCAGCGCGGCTTCGTCCGGGAACGGGCGATTGAGCGCCCAGAAGGTGGCGTCGATGCCGTCGCGCCGGACACCAGCGGAGTGGGAGACGAGCTGGCGCACGGTCGCGTTCGCGAGCGGCGAACCGGCCTCCGCCAGGGCGGGCAGCCACGATCCGGCGGTGTCGTCCAGGCGCAGTTTGCCCGCCTCGACGAGTTGCATGATGGCCGTCGCGGTGAAGGTCTTGGAGTGCGAGGCGATCCGGAACAGGTGCGCGGTCGTCAGCGGTTCGCCGGTGTCGAGATTCGAGACGCCGTACGCCTTGCTGAACTGCAGCGCGCCATCGAACCAGATCGCGACCTGCGCGCCGGGGGTGCGGAGCCGCCACACCCGGTAATCGAGCCAGGAATCGACGTAGGCCAGCGCCTCGCGCAAGAGATCGACCGCAGAACGGGAAGCATCAGCCACGATCTTGCTCCATCACCCGCTGCTGGCGCGTTCGCCGTCACGAGCGAACATCGCGCAGGGCAGCCCGAAAAATCCGACACAACGGCACCACAGGGTGGCCAGTCCGGAGCATATCATACCCGGTGGGCCGGGCTAGCCAGTCACCACCGGGGCGAGGCCGGGCAGCGTCGCGCGGATGCGGTAGAGCGAGGTCTTGGCGGTGATGTAGAGGGTCTGCCGGTCGGCGTCGCCCCAGGCGCAGTTGGCCGGTCCTTCCGGCGTCGTGATCACCCCGAGCGGCGTCCCGTCCGGCTCGAAGACCCAGACCCCGGTCGCCCCGGTGACGTAGAGGTGCCCGGCGCTGTCGATCTTCATGCCATCCGGGACGCCCGGCTGCGGGTGGTCCATGTCCGCGATGATCCGCCCATTCGCCAGCGTGCCGTCGGCTTGCACATCGAACGCGCGGACATGCCGCCGGGCGGAGTCGTCCACGTAGAGCGTCGCCTCGTCGGGCGCGAAGGCCAGCCCGTTGGGTCGCTCGAAATCGCCCGCGAGCAAGGTCAGCGCGCCGTCCGTCGCGAGGCGATAGACGCCGTTGTGGGGCTGTTCCTGTTCGTCGGGCCGGATGCCGTAGGGCGGATCGGTGAAGTAGATCGCCCCGCTCGAATGGACCACCACGTCGTTCGGGCTGTTGAGCCGCCGCCCCCCGAATTGATCGGCCAGCGACTCCGGTCCGCCATCCGCCCCGCCCGCGATATTCGCGCGCGAGACGCGCCGGTTGCCGTGCTCGCAGACGATCAGCCGCCCCGCGCGGTCCAGGGTGAGGCCGTTGGCGTGGCCGCTCGGCTCCCGCCAGACGGTCGCCCCGGTCTCGGGTGTCCAGCGATAGATGCGCCCGGCGGGGATATCGGTGAAGAGCAGGAAGCCGTCGGGGTGCCAGACCGGCCCTTCGGTGAACTGGAAGCCCGTCGCCACCAGCTCCGGGTTCCCCGGCTCGATCAATGTGCGCAACTTCATCGCCGCCTCCTCATCGTTGTCCGCATCGCCATCGTCGCTCGTAGGTTTTCGCTAAGCAGCCGTTGTGCGCCGAGCAGCCGCCGACGACGCGGGCGCGGGTGAAGGCGGTGGGCTGCGCGTGCGTGGGGCGGGCGAGCCCGGCGTGGCCCCAGTCGTGGCTCGGGGGCAGTCGGCGGGCGTCGAGCAGATCGGCCGGCCAACGCCCGCCGGTGAGCGGCCCGTAGTCCGGCCCCGCTTCCAGGAGTAGGACGGTGCGCGCGGTGTCGCGGGCGAGGATGCCGGCGAGCGCGGTCCCGGCGGTGCCGCCACCGACGATCACCACATCGGCGTGTGCGGGCAGCATTGATTCCCCTTCCCGACGATGTCTGGCTGCCGCGAGGGATGCGCGCGGCGCGGTGTCTCGCGAGCGCCGCGCTATCCTAGCAGGAGGCCAGGCGCGCGACAATTCGATTATGCGTGTGTCGTGGATCGGCAGCGCGCCCCGGATGGCTCGACGGAGCCGTCACGCCTCCCAGACGGGAAAGGTTTGTTCGAGGGCGTGCGCCACTTGCAGGAGGAGGGGTTCTTCGAACGGTCGCCCGGCGAGCTGCACCCCGATCGGGAGCCCGGCCTCGGTGAAGCCTGCGGGCACGGAGATTGCCGGGTAGCCGATCAGGTCGAACAGGCCGGAGAAGCGGATCGGGGGGCCATCCGGTCGCCCTGATCGCCCGTCGGCTCAGCGGGTGCATCGAGCCGGTACGCGGCGGACGGACCCACCGGGAGCAGCAGGAGATCGACCTGCGCGAAGAGGGTGCGATAGGCCTGGATGATCAGCCGCCGCACCTGCTGGGCGCGCGCCAGATCGTCGCGGGGAGGGTTGGCCCAACTCCAGGCGGATCCGCGTGTTCGGCGCGTACTCGTCGGCCCGGTCGCGCAGCCAGGGCGCGTGGTAGGCGCTCGCCTCGGGGTAGAGGATCCCCAGCAGCGCCCGCGCCGCCAGCTCGGGGTGCGGCAGCGCCACCAGGTCGGCAGGTGAAGCCGAGTTGACGCGCCCGCTCTGCCGCCGCATCGACCGCCGCGCGCACCTCGGGGGTCACGCCGTCGTCCTCAGCCGATTCGACGATGCCGATCACGCAGTCGGGCGGCGGCTGGTCGAGCAGCACCCCGTACGACGGCGCCGGGCGCGTCGTCGTCGTGGGGTCGTCCGGGTCGTGCCCGGCGATCGCCGCCAGGGTGAGCGCGCAGTCGCGCACGGTGCGCGTCATCGGGCCGACGTGATCGAGCGACCAGGAGAGCGGCAGCACCCCCGCGCGGCTGACCAGGCCATAGGTCGGCTTGAGGCCCACGATGCCGCAGTACGCCGCAGGCAGGCGGATCGAGCCGCCGGTGTCCAGGCCGTCGAGGGCGAACCCGAAGCCCGCGCGATGGCGGCGGCGAGCCACTGCTCGACCCGCTCGTGCCATGCCCGTGTGCCAGGGGTTGCGGCTCGGCCCGAACGACGGCGCAACCTCGCCGTAGGCGAACTCCAGCATGTTGTTCTGCGGCGACCAGGATGGGCTGCTGGAGCGCAACGCGCGGCTCCATGCGCTGCTGGGCGAGTTGGGGATCGCCAACGAGTATACGGTCGTGCCGGGCGCGGGGCACGGCTACGACGAGAAGCTGGAGCGCCTCGGCGTCGGCCACTTCGCCTTCTTCCGGCAAGCGTTCGCCGACGTCACCGGGCGCTGAAACTGGCGGTGAGTTCCAAGAATGGTGCGCCTGAATGGGCGCGGCAGGGAGACGGTGGAGGGCATGGGGAACGGATGCGGCGGTTCCTTCACTTCACCGCACCCTCTCAGTCACACTTTCTCAGGTAGATACGTCAGTAGGGTGAAGGGCGAAGATCGCCGCACTCACGAAGGAGTAGGAGGCACGAGATGGCGACGAAGACATCCGGCGGGTTCACGGCTGAAGAGAAGGCCGCGATGAAGGCAACGGCCAAGGAGCGGAAGGCCCAGGAAACCAGGGAAGAAGGCGAACGGGCCGTCCGCGAGGCGCTGTCCGGGATGAACGAGACGGATCGCGCGCTTGGCGAGCGGTTGCATGCCATCATCACCGAGAACGCCCCGGCTCTCCTGCCACGGACCTGGTACGGGATGCCCGCGTATGCCAACCAGGATGGGAAAGTCCTCTGCTTCTCCCGCAACGCCGCGAAATTCAACGAGCGCTACGCGACCCTCGGCTTCAACGACGTGGCGCGGCTTGACGATGGCACCATGTGGCCGAACGGCTTTGCGCTGACCGAGATCACCGCCGCCGACGAGCAGAGGATCGCCGCATTGATGAAGCAGGCGGTAAGCTAAAGGGGCTTGATCGGCAGGTCTGCTCGAGGTCGAGGCCACGATGCCGAGGCCAAAGCCGCCGCGCAGGCCCCAGATGAGATCGGGATGTGGCGTCGTCCTCGGATTGACGATCATCGCATGCCCACCAGGCATTCACGCACGACCAATCGCCCCGGCGCGCAGCTGCTGCGCGCCGGGGCGATGCTTCACTGCGGGGACTATTCCACGTCTTCCACGTAGCGGATAAGGGCGCGGACCATCACGCCGGTCGCGCCGACGGGGGTATAGGGGCCGCCGCGCTCGGTGTGCGCGGCCATCGCGATGTCGAGGTGCAGCCAGGGCACCCCCTCGGTGAACTCGCTGATGAAGTAGGCACCGAGGATCGTGCCCGCGCCCGCGCCTGCCGGGCCGGTGCTCTTGATGTCGGCGATGTCGCTGTGCAGGTCGTCGCGGAACTCCTCCCAGAGCGGTAGTTGCCAGACGCGCTCGCCCGCGCGACCCGCCGCGCCGAGGAAGCGGTCGACCAGCGCCTGATCGGTGCCGAGCGCGACCGTGCCGCGCGGCCCGAGGACCCCGCCGGTGAGGGTGGCGATGTCGATAATCTCGTCGGCCCCGGCGCGGGCGGCGTGGGTGACCGCGTCGGCGAGGACCATGCGCCCCTCGGCGTCGGTGTTGCCGTTCTCGAAGGTCTTGCCGTTCAGCGCGCGCACCACGTCGCTGGGGCGGGTGGCGGTGCCGCTCGGCATGTTCTCGGCCGCCGCGAGGATACCGAGCACGCGCACGGCGGGCCGCAGCTTGGCGATGGCGTGCAGCGCGCCCAAAACCGCTGCGCCGCCGCCCATGTCGGTCTTCATCGTGTACATGCCGTCGCGGCTCTTGAGATCGAGCCCGCCCGAGTCGAAGGTGATCGTCTTGCCGACGAGCGCGATCGTCTTGCGCGGCCTCCCGGCCGGTTCGTAGAGCAATTCGACCAGGCGGGGCGGCGCGGCGCTGCCCTGGCCGACGGCGAGGATGCTGTTGTAGCCCCCTTCCGCCAGCGCGCGTTCGTCCATCACCTCGCAGGGGAGCCCGGCGTCGCGCGCGATCTGCTGCGCCATCCCGGCGAGCAGCGGCGGCGTCTTGTCGCCCGAAATGGTGTTGACGAGGTCGCGCGCCAGGGCGACCCCGGAGGCGACCGCTTCGCCGTGCGCCACCGCGCCGTCGGGGAGCACCGCCGCAGACCAGAGTTCGACCCTGCCGACGGCGACGCCCGGCAACGTGCCGGTCGATTTGTAGTTCGGGAAGCGGTAGAGTGCGAGCGCGAGCCCCTCGACCGCCGCGCTGACCGCCGTGGCATCCAGACCGTCGGGGAGCGCCGCCGCGATGCTGGTTGCGCCCGATTCGCTGGCGCGTCGCGCCGCCGCGCCATAGCCGCGCCGGATGCGCTCGTCGTGGCCGCCGCGCTCGCCGAGGCCGGCGAGGATGAGCCAGCGCGCGGGGAGCAGTCCGAGCGTGGCGAAGGCGGCGACGTCGCCCGGCTTGCCGCCGAACCCGGTGCTCGCCAGGGTGGCCGCCAGCTGGCCGTTCAGGCGGCTGTCGAGGGCGGCGGGGACCGCCTCGCCCGCGTAGACGGGGATGATCAGGGCATCGGCGCTGGCGTCGGTCGCGTCGCCGGTGCGGGTGGTGAAGATAGGGGCCATGCTCTCTCCATTTCTCCTTCTCCGAGCGCACCCCTCGCCGGTGGAGGCTGCGCGGTGGCATGAGCATAGCATAGGGGCGAAGTGCTGAGGTTTGCGTCGGCACGCGGACAAGGGCTGGCTGGAACGGCTGCGCGCTTCACCCCTCACGACGACGCCTTGCCGCTTCTGGTAGACTCGCCGCCCGGTGCAACGGACGTGTCGGTGGGCGGCAGTGCTGTCGGAAGGAGGGTGGTATGACCGGTGCGACTGTCTCTGGCCCGCTGCGCGTGGGCCTGCTGGGCAGCGGGTTCATCGCCAACTTCCATTTGCAGGCCTTCGTGGGCGTTCGCAATGCGCAGGTCGCCGGCGTCTTCAGCCCGACCGCCGCGCACCGCGAGGCGCTGGCGGAGCGCGCGAACGCGCTCGAACTCGGCCCCTGCACGCCCTACGACTCGGTCGAGGGGCTGGTGGCGTCGCCGGAGATCGACGCGATCTGGATCTGCGGCCCGAATGACACGCGCGTCGAGCACATGCGCGCGATCCACCGGATCGTCACGGCAGGGCGCGGGACGCTGCGCGGCGTGGCCTGCGAGAAGCCGCTGGGGCGGAATCTCGCCGAGGCGCGGGAGATGGTCCGGCTGGCCGAGGAGGCGGGGCTGAACCACGGCTACCTCGAAAACCAGGTCTTCGCGGCGGCGGTGCAGCGCGGCAAGGAGATCATCTGGCGGCGCGGCGTGCCGAGCGCCGGGCGGCCCTACCTGGCGCGGGCCGCCGAGGAGCACAGCGGGCCGCACAGGCCCTGGTTCTGGCAGGGGGAGAAGCAGGGCGGCGGCGTCCTCTCGGACATGATGTGCCATAGTGTGGAGGTCGCGCGGTTCCTGCTGACCGAGCCGGGGCGCGAGCGCGACAGCCTGACGCTTGACGGCGCGAACGCGACCGTCGCGACCCTCAAGGTGGACCCGGCCGGAGTACGTCGCCCGGCTGCGGGAGGAGATGGGGCCGAGCGTCGATTACGCCCGGCACCCGGCGGAGGATTTCGCCCGCGCGACGCTCACTTTTCGGGACGAGCTGGGCACGCCGATCATGGTCAGGCGACGACCTCCTGGTCCTACGTCGGACCCGGCTTGCGCATCCAGCTGGAGTTGCTCGGTCCCGAGTATTCGATGGAGTTCAACTCGCTGAACAGCGGCCTGAAGATCTTCCTCTCGCGCCACATCACCGGGCGGGCGGGCGAGGATCTGGTCGAGAAGCAGAGCGCCGAGCAGGGCCTGATGCCGGTCCTGGAGGACGAGGGCCGGGACCTACGGCTACACGGCGGAGAACCGGCACATGGTCGAGGAATCCTTCCCGCAGGGTACGCCACCGCTGGAGACCTTCCACGACGGCGCGGCGGTCGTCGAGATGCTGATGGCGCTCTACCGCTCGGCGGAGCTGGGGCAGACAGTGCAACTGCCGGACGCGACGCTGGAAAACTATGTGCCGCCGGTGGCGCGGCGCGTAGCGCGCGGTGGTTCCTCGGTCCGTAGGCGACCGAGGTCATCACCGTCGCCCGCCTACCGCCCCGGCTCGCCCATCCCTTCGGCGATGGCCTCGGCAGTTGCCTCGGCGGTTGGTCGCTCCAGCGTGATCTTGCGGAACGCCTCCGCGAACTCCACGCCGTATTTCTTCCCCGCCTCCGACGACCACATCCGGACGAACTCCTCGACATCCTTGATGTCGAACTGGCTCTTGTGCTCCGCGAGCGCGGCGATCTTCGTGTCCATCGCTTCGGTTATGTCCACGAAGCAGGTGCCGCCTCTCCTCGAACATCAGCAGCAGCGTCGTCACTTTGTGCGGCTCCAGCCCTTCCGCCAGCAATTCGGGATAGAAGCGGTGGTTCCCCCGCCGCCAGGAAGATGCCGTAGAGGGCCGCGCCTCCGCCGCCGCGCGATGTGGTCCGGGTGGTTGATGTAGAGGTCGCCGCCGAAGCGGCTGTCGAGATCCCCCGCGATGACGACCTCCCGGCCGGTGCTGCCGGATCGCAGCGCGCGATGTCGCGGCGCAGCGCGATGGTCGGTTGCAGCACGCCGTCCTCGTAGCCGAGGCGCACGACCCGCGACGCCGAAGCGCTGGCGGCGCGGTCCTGCTCCGCGATGCGCAGCTGGACCAGCTCCGCGTCGGATCGCGCGGTCGTCGGACCCCTTCGAGCCGTCGGTGATGATCACCATCGTGATCTCCGTCCCCTGCCGCGCCCAGGTCGCGAGGGTGCCGCCGCACCCGAATTCCGCGTCGTCGGGGTGCGCGAGGATGGTCATGGCGCTCCTGGGGGCGGTGAGGGCGGTTGGTGGCGGCGTCGCTGCCGGTTGCTCGTCCATAGTGATGTACTCTTCCGGAATGCCGTCGGTCGCCAGTTGCCGATTGGGGCCGCAAGAGGCGACCGATCTCTTCTTGATTAGCCAGCGCACATGGGGGCAGGGAACGTCACGCTCCCAGCACGGTCAGCAATTATGCACGCGCGGGCGGGATGTCGTCCTTCAGCCAGGTGTTGAATGTGGTTCTGATGCCGCCCGCAGGCTGCGGAAAAGCGGCATGTCGCCAATGACGCCTGAGCAGGCGCGGGCTACTCGGCGTGCAGCGATGTATCGGGTGGGCCGACACGCCAGGCGTGGAAGGGGACGACCAGCCGGACCTGGTGGGCGCGCACACGAATGGCCCGGTGGCCACGATCCCGTCCGCCGCGAATGGGGCGAGGCGCACTGCAGACAGGCGACTCGCCGACAGGCCAGCGCGCACGGTCAGCGATATCCCGGTCCAACTCACCCGCACGATTACCCGCCGGTTCACCCACTCCAGGTAGGGGGCCGCCGACCAATCCGATTTCGGGTCGGTGACCACGGCCCCCAACTGCAACTGCCCATCGACGAACTTCCAGCCCGGCCTTCACCCACCGCTCTCGCGCCCGGCGCTGACGAAGACGCCCGCACGAATGAACTGCTGCGAGAATGCGGCCGTGAACTCGATCTCGACCGCCGAGCCCGGCGTGAAGGGTGCCAGCAGGGCGTGCTCGTTCTCGTGCACAAACCCGTACGACGTGTGCCGCGGGCGTCGCTTCCGCAGCGGTCACGAAGAGGTCGGTGCCGTTCTCCCGGACCTCCACGGGGCGGTTGGTCCCTCCCGCTCGCCCAGCTTCGCGATGTCCGATCCGTCATCCACCACCCTCACTCAAGCGGCGCTGGCGGCCGAGCTCCCTGTTGGCCTCTTGTTCTACTTTTCCCACGATAATGCGACACGCCGCATGGCGTGAGACGATCTCGCTCTGCCGGGGACGCTGAAATGCTGCCCCTGATTGCGGGCGGCACTGGCCCGGTATCGAATATGATGCCGCTGCGTGTCGTGCGGATGGCGGCACGGGACCGATTGCCGTGGGTGGTGGGCCGCAGGACGGGGGGGGGGGGGGGGGGGGGGGGGGGGGGGGGGGGCCGAAACCGGATCGCGCCGCCCACCGCACATCAGCCAGAGAAATAAGGAGGACGATGCTCTCGGATTTGGAGATCGCGCAGGCGGCGACGCTGCGGCCGATCGCGGACGTTGCGGCCGAACCTCGGGCTTGGCGACGCTGACCTGGAGCCATACGGGCGGTACAAGGCGAAGATCAGGCTGGAGGCGATCGAGCGATTGCAGGATCGGCCGAACGGGAAGTACATCTCGTCACCGCGATCGGCCCGACGCCGCTCGGCGAAGGGAAATCGACCGTCGCGGTTGGCCTGGGACAGGCATTCAACCGCATCGGGAAGCGGGCGATCGTCGCAATACGGCAGGCGTCGCAGGGACCGGTCTTCGGGATCAAGGGCGGCGCGGCGGGGGGCGGCTACGCCAAGGTCGTGCCGATGGAGGATCTCCAACCTGCACCTCACCGGCGACTTCCACGCGGTTGCCGCCGCGCACAACGAGTGCGCCGCCTTCCTCGACAACAGCCTCTACCAGGGCAATTCGCTTCGCATCGCACCCGACACGATCACCTGGCGGCGCGTGCTCGACGTGAACGACCGGGCGCTGCGCCAGATCGTGCAGGGCCTCGGCGGGGAGGGCGAACGGGCCATTGCGCGAGCGGCTTCGACATCACCGCCTCGAGGTGATGGCGATCCTGGCGTTGGCGACGAGTCGGGCCGACCTGCGGGCGCGGCTGGGGCGGATCGTGCTGGCGCAGGATGAGGATGGGCAACCGGTCACCGCCGAGGGCGATCAGTACGGCCGGGATGATGGCGGTGCTGCTGAAGGACGCGCTCCTGCCGAACCTGCTCCAGACGCTGGAGGGCACGCCCGCGATCGTCCACGCCGGGCCGTTTGGCAACATCGCGCATGGCAACAGCTCGATCCTGGCCGACCGGATCGGGATCAAGCTCGGCGAGTATCTGGTCACCGAGGCGGGCTTCGGGGCCGACCTGGGCGGTGAGAAATTCTGCAACATCAAGTGCCGCGCGAGCGGGTGGCCCCGGACGCCGCCGTGCTGGTGGCGACGATCGCGCTGAAGGCGCACAGCGGGCGCTTTCGCGTGATCGCCGGTCGGCCGCTGTAGAGCCGGGCTGGTCGGCGAGGACCACGACGCGCTGCGCGCGGGACTGCCGAACCTGATCAAGCAGATCGAGAATGTGCGCATGCACGGCTTATCCCGGTCGTGGTGGCGGTCAATCGTTTCCCGGACGACAGCGAGGCCGAGATGGCGATCGTGCGCGAGGCGGCGCTCGCGGCCGGGGCGCAGGAGGCGGTCGTGGCCGACGTCTTCGCCGGGGGCGGCGCGGGCGGCGTGGCGCTGGCGGAGGCCGTGGTACGCGTGTGGCCGAAAGGGGGCGGCGCAGGCCTCCACCATCTCTACCCGCTCGACATCTCGATCAAGGAGAAGATCGCGACGATCGCGACGAAGATCTATGGTGCGGCGCGCGTGGAGTATGGACCGGCCGCCGAGGAGGCGATCCGCGACTACACGCGGCTGGGCTGATACGCTGCCGATCTGCATGGCGAAGACGCATCTCTCGCTCTCCGACGACGCTACCGGGGACACCCGACCGACTTCACGCTGACGATCCGCGATATCCGGGCGTCGGTGGGGGCGGGCTTCCTCTATCCGATCGCCGGGCAGATGATGACGATGCCGGGATTGAGCGCGTCGCCGGGCGGGTTGAAGGTCGATATCGACGCGGAGGGTAAGGAGTGGTGGGGCTGAACTGAGCGGGCGAGCGGGCGAGCGGGCGGACGGGCGAACGGGCGAAACGGCGAAGGAGCAAAGGGTGAGCGGGCGATGACCTCACCCCGGCCCCGCACCCACTGCGGTGGGTACCCGCCACCGCGAGGAGAGGGGGTGCCTCGCTCGATTGCCGGTGGCGTTGGGGAGGCGTCGCCCGTTCGCCCGTTCGCCCGTCCGCGCGTTCGGTTACCGGCCTCGCGTACTAGCGGCCCGCTATAATGCGGGCGCCTGATGCTGCTCGTTGTTCGTAAGCCTGGAGGAGTGATGCGCGCGTTCCCGACGATTGCCGCCGCAGCCGAGGCCTTCCTGACCGAGTATTGCGCGATGTACCCGCGCGAGCGAGCGCTCTACAACTACTTCCCGGGCGGCGCGGCGCATTTCGGCATCCACACCGGCGCGGGCAAGGTGCCCGATTACCGGCCCGAGGCGGTCGCCGCGCGCCTGCGCGCTGTCGCCGAATGGCACGAATCGTTCGGGACGCTGGAGCCGCTGGTGCGGGACGACAACGACCGTCTCGACCTGGCGATCATGCGCTGGATCGCCGACGCCGAGCACTTCGCGCTGGCGGAATTACAGCCCCACCGCACCGTCCCGGCGCACTACGCCAGCAGCGTGGACATCACCCACTACCTGCGGCGCGACTACGCCCCGCGCGACGAGCGCCTGCGCGGCCTGGTCGAGCAGTTGGAGCAGGTGCCTGGGGTGCTGGCGGTCGCGCGGGAGAACCTCGACACGCCGATCGCCGCGCCGATCCTGGAGTATTCGCGCGGCGCGTTCGCGGGCCACGCCGCGTTCATCGGCGACGATCTGCTGGCGCTGGTCGCCGACGCGTCGGATGTGGCCCTGCGCGAGCGGATCGCCGCCGCCGCGCACCGGGCGGTCGCCGCGATCGAGGATTTCGAGCGCTTCCTCGATACCAAGGAGTCCGACGCGGCCACGGCGAGCTTCGCGATCGGTGAGGAACGCTTCCTGGGTCTGCTGCGCACGTTCGAGCAGGTCGATCTGTCGCTGGCGGAGTTGAAGCGTCACGGGCAGGCCGACCTGGCGCGGAATCAGGCGCGGCTGCGGGAGGTCTGCGCGCAGATCGATCCCGACGCCGATCCGTTCACAGTCATCGCCGGGCTGCGCCGCGACCACCCGCCCGCCGACGGCCTGGTCCCGGCGACCGCCGCGCTGCTGGAGTCGCTGCGCTCGTTCCTGATCGAGCGCGATCTGGTCGGGGTACCGTCGGAGGTGCGCTGCGCGGTCGAGGAGATCCCGCCGTTCTTCAAGTGGGCCTTCGCGATGATGGACTATCCCGGCGGGCTCGATCGCGAGGATGCCGGGGCCTACTACTGGGTCAACTCGCCCGACCCGGCCTGGCCCGCCGCCGATCAGGAAGCCTGGATGGCGCGCTACACCTACCCCGCGCTCGCCAACCTCTCGGCGCACGAGGCCTACCCTGGCCATTATTTGCAGAGCATCCACAACCACCATGCCCCGACGACGCTGGCCAAGTGCTTCGGCGCGTTCACCCACTGGGAGGGCTGGGCGCATTATTGCGAGGAACTGATGGTCGAGGCGGGGTATCTCGACGGCGATCCCGCCTTCCAGGTGGCCCAGTTGCAGGGCGCGCTGCTGCGCGACGCCCGCTACCTGGTGGCGATCGGCCTGCACTGCGAGGAGATGACGATCGAGGAGGCGACGACGCTGATCATGGAGGCGACGCAGCTTGCGCGTCTGCCCGCCGCGCGCGAGGCGATGCGCGGCGCGTTCGACCCCGGCTACGGCTGCTACACGCTCGGCAAGCTGCTCGTCAAGCAGCTGCGGCGCGACGCGGAACGGGAATGGGGCGCGGATTTCTCGCTGCGCCGGTTCCACGACGCCCTGCTGGCGCACGGCTCCCCGCCGCTCGCTATCTTGCGCCCGCGCCTCCTGAAAGAGGCCAGTCAGCTCCTCTGAGCACGTCGCGGCGGCCGAATATCGCTGGACGCCGCCTGTTGGCAACTCCCATCAACCCGCTGCCGACTCAGTCGAGGCCAACAGGTCGCTCAGGGGTGGGCGCGGGGAAGGTCAGGCTGGCGAGGGAGGCGAGGATGAGGGTGCCGACGCAGCAGAAGAGGGCGATGGCGTGGGCGTGGGCGTAGCTCAAGGCGTTGGCACGCTGCAAGGTGTCACCGATCGCGGGGGCGATCGCCGGATCGGCCGTGCGGAGGGTCGCGACCTGGCAACTGGCGGGCGGTTCGGCGGGGTCGCGGCTGCTGGCGCGGTCGGCGACGCAGCGCTGGAAGTCGGCGACGGTGGCCGAGACGGCGGAGTCTGGCAACGCGCTGGCGAGGCGGGCGCGCAGTCCGGGCGCGAGGTCGGCAGCGATCCCGGGGGCCTGGCCGGCGAGGGCACCGAAGAAGACCACCCCGATCAGCGCCACGCCGAGCGCCCCGGCGATCTGCTGGGCGGTGGTGAAGACGCCGGCGGCGGCACCCGCATCCCGGCCGGTGACCCCGGCGAGGCTGAGCCCGATCAGCGGCGGGCTGGTCCATCCGGCCCCCGCGCCCTCGATCAGCATCAGCGGGGCCAGGGCGAGGCCGTGCAGCGACGCGCCGTCGCGGATCACCAGCAGGCCGATCGCCGTCCAGGCACCCGCTTTCATCAGGATCGCGATCAGGACGAGGCGGCGGCCCAGCACCCGTGCCAGCCGCGCGGAGAAGGTCGCGGCGAGGAAGAAGCCGACCGGCGCGGGCGCGAAGGTCAGCCCGGCGGCGAGTGGGGAGAATTGCAGGCCGATCTGGAGGTAGAGGGCCAGGGTGAAGAACATCGCCGGGTTGGCCATGCCGAACGGGAAGGCGACCCCCAGGCCCGCCGCGAAGGTGCGCTGGCGGAAGAGATCGAGCGCGACGAGCGGCGATTCGTCGCGGATCGTCTTCCGGCGCTCGAACCAGACGAACGCGGCGAGGACGGGGAAGGCGGCGATCAGGCAGGCCCAGGACCAGGCGGGCCAGCCCGCGTCGCGCCCGGCGACGAGCGGGAAGCTGAAGAGGAAGAGCCCGCCGGTGATGATCGCCACGCCGCCGAGGTCGAGCTGGCGCGCGGTGGGGGAGCGGGTCTCTCGCACGAGCGGCACGGCGGCGAGCAGGGCGGCGACGCCGATCGGGATGTTGACGAGGAAGACGACGCGCCAGCCGAGGCCGAAGAGGTTGGCGCGGATCAGCAGGCCGCCGAGCGCCTGGCCGGCGAGCGAGGCGAGGCCGACCGCCGCGCCGTAGACGCTGAGCGCACCGCCGCGCTCGGCCGCCGGGAAGGTGACCTGGATGATCGAGAGGACCTGCGGGGCCATCAGGGCCGCGCCGAGCCCCTGGAAGAGTCGCGCGGCGACGAGCAAGCCCGGTCCCGGCGCGAGGCCGCAGAGGGCGGAGGCGAGCGTGAACCCCGCCATGCCGACCATGAAGAGGCGCTTGCGCCCGAAGATGTCGCCGAGTCGCCCGCCCGTGACGAGCGTCACCGCGTAGGTGAGCGCGTACCCGGCGACCACGAACTGGATCTGCGCGAAGCTCGCGTGCAGGTCGCGCTGCATCGCCGGGGTGGCGACATTCACGACGAACTGGTCGAAGGTCGCCATGAACGACGCGGAGACGACCACCATCAGGGCCAGCCAGCGCCGGGCGTCGCCCGGCGGGGTGGTGGGGGCTGGCGCTGCTATCGCTTGTGCCAAGGGCGAATCCCGTCCCGACGCGCGGCACCCTGCCGCACCCTGCCGCGCCGCGCCGCCAGGGAGCGCCCGGCGGCACGGCGGCGACAGTATAGGCGGGGGCGCGGGGCGCGACAAGGATTGCATCGCGCCAAGTCGTGGTGTTCCGGTCAGCGCGCGAAGCGCCAGCGGGTGGCACCACCGTCACCGCCCTGACCGATCGCGGCGTGAATGACGAAGCGGTAGCGCGTCCACAGCCCGAACTACGCCGACCCATTTTCGGTGCTGCTCGACTGGTCCGACTCGGCGTGGCCGAGGATGTCGTGGCGGACCGTGGAGAGGTGTTCCTGCATGAGCGCCACCGACCGCGCGGTATCCTGCTCGCTCACCGCCTGGAAAATCGCGGCGTGCGCCTGGTAGGCGCGCTGCCAGTCGGCCGCGCGGCTGCCGCCATCGGTGGATCGCTCGCGCACGGCCAGCAGGAAGGGGGTGATGGCGGAGTAGAGGCGGTCGAGCAGGGGATTGTGCGCCGCCCGCACCAGTTGGTTGTGGAATTCGAGATCTTCGCCGAGTGCGTTCTCGCCATGCTCGATGCGGCGGCGCATCGCCGCCAGCACCGCCGCCATCTCGGCGAGTTCCTCGGGGGAGCGCTCCCTGGCGGCGATCTTCGCCGCCCCCAGTTCGAGGACCTCGCGGATCTGGAGGAGGTGGAGGAAGGAGTCGTCGATCTGCCGGACGCTATCGACATAGGCGTCGATCAGCGGCGTGAGGTCGATCTCCTTGACGAAGAGTCCCTTGCCGTGCCTGGCCTCGATCAGCCCCATGTTCTGGAGCACGCGCAGCGCCTCGCGCACCGAGGCGCGGCTGATCCCGAGTTGCTGCTGGATCTGCCGCTCCGAGGGGAGCATGTCGCCCGGCCGCAAGCGGTGCTCGGCGATGTAGCCGCGGATCGCACGCGCGGCATCCTCGTAGAGGCGCGGCCGACTGGCGAGTGTATCCACGGTACCTCCCGTTCGAGAGCGCACAACTGGTCCGACCAGTGATCCAGCAGGAATCAACGAGGAGTGTACGCCCGATCACGCGGAAACGTCAATACATACGCCCGTCTTGACACCACCAAACACCGGGAATATACTGCGCGCAACGTCAGTGACTTAGCATACTGGTATGACCAGTTAGAATCAGTCCGAGTGGTTGGATGACCCGGTGGGACGGCGTTGGCCGTGCCCTTGTCCGGTTGTCCGGGTGCGCGTGAGGAGGTGGCACGACGTTGGAAGCGACCTATCGCGTCGGCATTGTTGGCTGCTCGGGGATCGCCATCGCCCGGCCGGAGCGATCCCCCTCGGCGCTCCGTTCTCCCCTGCCCCATTCTCATGCGGCGGCCTACCACGCCGTCCCGGCGACGCGGGTGGTCGCTGTCTGCGACATCATGCCCGAGGCGACCGCGCGCTATTGCGCCACCTGGGGCGAGGCGGCGACCTACACCGATTACCGGGCGATGATCGAGCGCGAGCGCCTCGATCTGATCAGCATCGTCACCCCCGACCACCTGCACGCCGATATCCTCGCGACGGCGTGCGACGCCGGGATTCGCGGGATCTTCTGCGAGAAACCGATCGCGACCACGCTCGCCGACGCCGACCGGATGATCGCGGCGGCGGAGCAATCGGGCGCGAAGGTGGTGGTCAACCACACCCGCCGCTTCGATCCCTTCTACCGGCAGGCGAAGTGGCTGCTCGACGGCGGGGCGATCGGCCAGCTCCGGCGGATCGTCGGGACGATGGGCGGCGAGCGGGCGATGCTCTTCCGCAACGGCACCCACCTGATCGACACCATCGCCTACTTCGCCGCGTCCGATCCCTCCTGGCTCGTCGCCGAGCTCGACGCTGCCGATGCCGGGTATGGCCCGGCCTATCGGGGCGATGGCGGGCGGAACCCGGCCACCGATCCGGGGGCCAGCGCGCTGCTCGTTTTCCAGAACGGGGTGCGCGCCTTCTACAACGGCTCGAAGGGGACCGTGACGAACTTCGAGGTCGATCTACACGGCGAGACGGGGCGGATCCGCATCGGGAATCAGCTGGCCGAACTGGCGACGGTGGCGGCCGGGGGTGGGCTTGCGACGCAGCCCCTGCCGCTGACGACCGACCTGCGCTCGGGCATGGTCGTCGCGGTGGAGGAGTTGATCGCCCTGGTCGAAGGGGGAGGCGACGGCGCGGCGGCGCTCCGCGAGGCGCGCGTGACGCTCCAGATCCTGCTCGGCATCCTCGCCTCCGCCGCTGCCGGGGGCACCAAAGTGGCATTCTCCGCGCACAATTGAGCCTTGTCGTTGCGGAAGCTGGCGTATTCGCGATTAGAGGAGGGAGCCATGGCGCAGCATGCCCCGTTCGATGACCTGGTGTCAGACCTGCAAGGCGGGCGACTCGACCGCCGCGAGTTTGTGCTGCGCGCCGCCGCGCTCGGCGCGACCGTGCCGGTGATCGCCGCCATCCTCGCCGCCTGCGGCGGGACGGCGACGCCCACCACCGCGCCTGTGGCGTCGGCCGCCCCCGCGAGCGCCGCCGCCAGCACCGCCCGGCGAGCGCAAGTGCGGCGAGCGCGGCCCCGGCGGCCAGCGCGGCGGCCTCGGCAGCCGCGGCGACCTCGGCGCGACCGAGCGCCGCCGCGAGCGCGGCGACCGGGGCCAGCGCGGCACCTGCGGCCAGCGCTTCGGCGGCGCCGAGCGGCACGGCGGGCGGCACGCTGAAACTGGCGCTGCCGCAGAATGTCGACCTCAACCCGATCGGCGTGCGCACCGTCGGTGCCTTCTACCTTCAGAGTTCGATCTACGATGGCCTGTTGACCAGCTCGGCCAACTGGGACGCCGTGGAGCCCGCGCTGGCCGAGAAGTGGACTGTCTCATCGGACGGCCTCACCTACACCTTCAACCTCCGCAAGGGGGTGAACTGGCACGACGGCCAGGCCTTCACCGCCAAGGATGTCGAGTTCACCTACAAGCTCTTCCTGAACAAGGCGGTCGGCTCCTACTTCTCGAAGAACCTGCTGACGATCAAGGGGGCGCAGGACTTCTACGACGGCAAGTCGCAGACGGTCGAGGGGTTGAAGGTCGTCGATGACAACACCTTTTCGATCACGCTGACCAAGCCGAGTGCTGCCTTCGCCTTCTCGACGCTGACGCAGCACAGCATCGTGCCGATGCACGTCTGGAAGGATGTCTCGGCCGACGACCTGACCAAGCCGGCGACCTGGGAGAAGAACCAGGTCGGCACGGGGCCGTTCAAGTTCTCCAGCTACCAGGCCGACAAGTTCCTGGAACTGGTGCGCCACGACACTGCCTGGCGCGGCAAGCCGCTGCTCGACAAGATCCTCTTCGTGCGCGTCGGCACGACGCCCGAGGCGATCGCCGCCGCGCTGGAGAAGGGTGACATCGACTACGCCCAGATCCCCTCGACCGAGATCGACCGGATGAGCAAGATCTCGACCCTGGTGGTGAAGCCGAAGGCGGTCTACAACATCCGCGCCTTCGGCGTGAACGTGGACAAGCCCGCGTTCAAGGACAAGCGGGTGCGCCAGGCGCTCGCCTACGGCATCGATCGCGCCGGTCTCGCCGAGTCGGTGCTGGCCGGGGTCAGCACGGTGGCGAACTCCTTCTCCCCCTCGGCCAAGTGGAACAACCCCAACCTGCCGAAGTACGAGTACAGCATGGACAAGGCCAAGGCCCTGCTGAAGGATGCCGGCTGGGACGCGAATCTGGAATTCGATCTGGCGCTCTACTACAACGACCAGGGGCACAAGGACTACATCGCGGCGGCGCAGCAGCAGCTGGCGAAGATCGGCATGAAGGCCAAGGTCGTGCAGCTCGATGGCTCGGCGGTGCAGTCCTACTACTACACCGACCGCAAGTTCGACGTGATGCTCGGCGGCTACGGCATCTCGCCCGACATGGACGAGTACAGCGGCATCTTCACCAGCACCGCCAAGTGGCCCGCCGGGCAGAACGCGATGCTCTACGCCAACCCGCGTGTGGACGAGCTCTTCCAGCAGGGGAGTGCGACGACCGACGACACGCAGCGCAAGAAGATCTACGATGAGGTGCAGGCGATCCTGATGGAGGAACTGCCCTGGATCCCCTGCTACTTCCTGAAGATCGCGGGCGGCTTCAACAAGCGGGTGCAGAACGGCGACGCGATCAACAACGTCTGGAACCGGCCGTACAACTGGTCGATCGAGAAGGTATCGGTCAGCGACGGCAAGTAGGCCCGCCCAGGCCGTACCGAGAGGAGGAGCGGGATGGCGCGATACATCCTTCGCCGGCTGCTCATCGCGATCCCGCTCCTCATCGGGGTGTCGCTGATCACCTTCATCTTCATCAACCTGGTGCCCGGCGACTACATCGACACCCTGATCAACCCCGAGATTTCGAACGCCCGGCGCGAGGACCTGGAGCCGCTGCGCAAGCAGTTGGGGCTCGACAAGCCCGCGCCGGTGCGCTACGTCGTCTGGCTCTCGGAGGTCGCGCGCGGCAACCTCGGCTACTCGCTCAGCAGCCGCAAGCCGGTCGGCGCGGAGATTGGCCGACGCCTCGGCCCGACGCTCAAGCTGACCGCGACCTCGCTCGCCTTCGCGATCTTCGTGGGGATGGTGCTGGGGGTGATCAGCGCGCTGCGCCCCTACTCCTTCCTCGACTATTTCCTGACGGTCGCCGGATTCTTCTGGATCTCGGTCCCGAGTTTCTTCGCGGCGATCGTCGCGCTCTACCTCTTCGCGATCAAACTGCCGATCTTCCCGGTGGCGGGGACCGGTCCGGCCGGCGTGCGGGACGTGCCGGTCCACACGCAGCTCTACTACCTGCTGCTCCCGGCCGGGATCCTGGGGCTGGAGCGGGTGGCGGCTTTCATGCGCTACACGCGCTCCAGCATGCTCGAGGTGCTGCGCCAGGACTACGTCACCGTGGCACGCGCGAAGGGGCTGCCCTCCTGGCGGATCATCCTGCGCCATGCCCTGCGCAACGCGCTGCTGCCGCTGATCACGGTCATCGGCCTGAGCCTGCCAAGCCTGCTCGGCGGCGCGGTGATCATCGAGGCGATCTTCGGCTTCCCTGGGCTCGGCACGCTGAGCCTGACCGCCGTCACGCAGCGCGACTATCCGATCATCATGGGCGTGAATTTCATCGCGGCGGTGCTGGTGCTGCTGAGCAACCTCCTCGCCGACCTCGCCTATGCCGCCGCCGATCCCCGCATTCGCTACCAGTAGGAGGGCCGATGGCCAAGCAACCCGGCGCGTCGCCCGCAACGATCGCCCAGGCCACGACCGCGCGCGGCGGGGTGGCCCTGATGGGGCGCGAGCGCTGGTGGAACTCGCGCGCACTCCGGCGCTTTCGGCGGCACCGGCTGGCGCTGATCGGCTCGGCGATCATGCTGTTGCTGATCCTGATGGCGCTGCTGGCCCCCCTCATCGCCGGGCAGGATCCCTATGCCGAGAACCTGCGCCTGATCCGCAAGCCGCCGCAGGCGGGGCACCCGCTCGGGACGGATGGCGTCGGGCGCGACATCTGGGCGCGGCTGGTCTACGCCGCGCGCGTCTCGCTCGCGGTCGGCCTGGTCGCGGTCGGACTCTCGGCCAGTATCGGCGTCGTGCTCGGCAGCATCGCCGGGTTCTACGGCGGCAAGGTCGACAGCGTGATCATGCGGTTCACCGATGTGATCCTCTGCTTCCCGACGCTGCTGGTGATCCTCTCGGTGGTGACGGTCGTGGGGCCGTCGATCTTCAACGTGATGGTGGTGATCGGGGGGTTCGGCTGGCCGGGGATCTGCCGCCTGGTGCGGGGGCAATTCCTCTCGCTGCGCGAGCAGGATTTCATCCTCGCCGCGCGCTCGGTCGGCGTGCCGAGCAGGCAGCTGATCACGCGGCACCTGCTGCCGAACGTCGTCGCGCCGGTCTCGGTCGCGGTAACGCTGGCGCTGGCGAGCGCGATCCTCACCGAGGCGAGCCTCAGCTTCCTCGGGCTGGGGGTGCAGGTGCCGGTCCCCAGCTGGGGCAACATGCTCTTCGGCGCGACCTCGGTCTCGCTGATCGAGAAGGCCTGGTGGCTCTGGCTGCCGCCCGGCCTGCTGATCGCGCTGGCCGTGCTCGGCATCAATTTCGTCGGCGACGGGCTGCGCGACGCGCTCGACCCGCGCATGCGGTTGGAGTGAGCTTCGTCCGGGAACCGTACCTCGTGAGTGCATGGCAGACCCGGGGAGAAACGACGGTGTTTCAATTTCCAGGGAGGGACGAGCGATGCGGATGATCGACTTCGGCAATTCCTACATGACCTGGATCGTGGCGCACAACCCGCACGACAAGCGCGTGCCGGGGCACATGCCGTGGGACAACAGCGCGCGGATCCTGATCGATGCCTGTTGCACGATCACCGACACCAGGTCGGGCGTGTCGGACGACTTCTACCTGATCGCGCCCTGCCGCACCGAGTGGATGTACCGCGACGAGAACCTTTTCCAGGTCCCGAGCGGGGAGTATCGCGAGATCTTCTCGCCCACCCGCCGCCTCAGTCTCGGCAACCGCATGACGATCGAGACCCCCGCGCCGCGCTCGATGCCCGCGCTGGTGGAGCAGCCGATCGAGGGTGTGCCGGTGGTGACGGCGGGGCTGCTGTCGCTGAAGTTCGCGGTCCGCACCTTCGCCGAAGTGACCGAGTTGACCGACGACGCGTCGGTCGTCGCGGCGACGCAAGCGAACCTGCCGCTCGCGGCGCGCACCGAGATCTGGGACGAGGCGCGGGGGCTGAAGGCGACGCTGGAGTACCCGATCAAGACGATGAACATCCAGGTCGAGCGGCAGCGCTTCCAGGTCGATACCGGGCCGCTGATCGTGCCCGACCTCGCGGGGCAGGAGGAGCACTGGCTGGACCTCTTCTCGCTGGCCCACATCATCTACAACACCTTCGACCGGGCGGAATTCATCTGCCGCCAGCCCACCCCGATCGTGCGCGACGGCCAGGAAGTCGCCCGCGTCAACCACTACTCCGACGTGCGTGTCTACCCGGCGCGCACCACGCTGCTCTGCGCCGGGACACTCCCGCCGCGCGCGTAGTCGGCGCGCGGTTCCGGCGGACGTTTCGTAGGGCAACGGCGAGGAGACGATGGAACGGGTGAGGTTCGCGCAGATCGGGGTGGACCAGGCGCACGCGTCCGGGTATCGCGAGACGCTCTCGCTGATGCCGGAAGTCCAACTGACGGGGTACTACGACCCGAACCCGGCGGCGGCGCGTGCCGTGCTGGCGGGCACGCCCTACGAGGGGCCGGTCTACGACAGTATCGCGGAACTGCTGGAGCGGGAGCGACCCGAGGCAGTGGTGATCTGCCTGCCGGCGGCCGATGCCCCGGCGGCGATCTTCGCGGCGGCCGAGGCGGGCTGCCACATCCTGGCGGAAAAACCGTGCGCCCGCACCGCCGACGAGTTCCGCGCGGCGCAGGCGGCGATCGAGCGCGCGGGGGTGCAATTCGCGACCGGCTTCCTGCGGCACCTCGCGCCGGTGGCGCTGGCGATGCGCGATCTCGTCCGGCAGGGGCTACTCGGGCGGCTCGTCTCGGCCGAGGGGCGGCTGGTGACGACCAGCGTGGCGCGGCGCGGCCCCCAGAACGCGATGTTCCGCAAGGAGCGCGCGGGGGGCGGCATCCTCCACTGGCTCGGTTGCCACTGGCTCGATTTGCTGCGCTTTACGACCGACAGCGAGGTCACCACGGTCGCGGCGCTGCTCGGCACCAACTGCGACGAGCCGATCGACGTGGAGGACACCGCCGCGCTGTCGCTGCGCTACAGCAACGGCATGATCGCGAGCCTCCACTGCGCCTACGCCTTCGACAAGGGGGACGATCTCTTCTTCACCCTGCGCGGCACGCGAGGCTGGGTGCGCTGGGAGAGCAACGGGCCGACGATCACCGTGCGCAGCACCGATCCCTCCTGGGCCACCGCGCCGAACCGCACCATGACCTTCGCCGGGGGCGAGGTGGGCGGCTATGGCGGCGCGGTCGGCATCGCCGTCTTCCGCGCCTTCATCGCCGGGTTCCGCGACGGCACACCGCCCCCCTTCACCACGACCGACATCCTGCGGGTGCTGGAGGTGATCGACGCGGCGCACGAGTCGTCGCGCACCGGGCGGACGATCAGCCTCGGCGCGCACTGACCCGCGACGACCGCGAGCGAGGAGACCGGCGGATGGCCAGGGCAGGCGTGCAACTCGTCCTCCACTCGGATCGGACGGTGCGGCTGGAGGAGTACCCTATCCCGGAGCCGGGGTCGCGCCAGATCCTGGTCGCGGTCGCCCGCAGCTACGTCAGCGCGGGCAGCGAGATGAATTTCTTCCGTCACAACCCGCCCGACGGCCCGCCCCGCAGCGCCGTCGTCGGCTACATGACTGTCGGGCGGGTCGAGGCGGTCGGCCCCGGCGTCGAGGGCTTCGTGCCCGGCGACCGGGTGCTCACCTGCGGCAACCATTGCAGCCACTGGCTGGTCGATCTGGACGACACCGGGCACATGCGCTGGTACATCGAGCGCCTGGACGACGCGGTCGCGGACGACGTGGCCGGCTTCGCCATCCTCGGCGATGTCGCGCTCCACGGCATCCGCCGGGCCGCGCTGCAGATCGACCAGTCGGTCGCGGTGCTCGGCGCGGGCATCGTCGGGCAGCTGACCATCCAGTTCGCGCGGCTCTCGGGCACGCACCCGATCATCGCGACCGATCTGCACGCCACGCGCCTGGAGAAGGCCCGGCAGAGCGGCGCGACGCACGCGATCGATGCTGGTACGACCGATACGGCGCGGGCGATCCGGGAGATCACGGCCGGGATGGGCGCGGAGGTGGTCTTCCACTGCACGCCGGTCCCGCAGGTGCTGCAAACCGCGATGGAAGTGGCGGCGGAGCGGGGCACGGTGGTGCTCAGCGGCAGCCCGCCCGGCACGGCGACGATCGGGCTGCAGGCCGAGTTGCTGCGGCGCGAGCTGACGATCCTCGGCAACTACGAGAGCGGCCTGACCGCCCCGCACCCCTACTGGCCCTGGACCCGGCAGCGCAACCGCCGCGCCTGCCTGCGCCTGATGGCGACCGGGCAGTTGCAACTGCAACACCTCGTCACGCACGTTGTGCCCTACACCGGGGCGCAGCGGATGTTCGACCTGATGCTCGACGGCCCCGGCGGCGACTGGCTCGGCGTCGTTTTCAGTTGGGACTGAGGCAGATACGGGCAACGAAGGAGCACCACCGCCGATGGACGCGCTTCGCGCACTGCTGCAACGACCGGAGCCGGTGCGCTGGGTCTTCGCGGGGGATAGCATCACCCACGGCGCGGCGCACACGATCGGCTGGCGCGACTACACCGAGCTCTTCAGCGAGCGGGTCCGCTGGGAGTTGCGCCGCACCCGCGACATGGTGATCAAGACCGGCATCAGCGGCTGGACGGTGGCGGATCTGGCGGCCGACCTCGACTGGAACGTGTTGCAGTTCCGGCCCCACTGCGTGTCGCTGATGTTCGGCATGAACGACTGCACGCGCGGGCCAGGGAACCTGGCGGCGTTCCGCGCGACCTACCTGGAGATCATCGCGCGCATCCGCGACGAGACGGGGGCCGCGATCCTCCTCCACACCCCCAACTGGACCCTCTCGGCCGGGGGCGAGGCCCGCGTCGCCAACCTCCCGGCCTACCGCGAGGCGGTCCTTGAGGTCGCCTCTGTCGCCCAGGTCCCTTGCCTCGATCACTTCGCCGAGTGGGCGGCGGCGGAGCAGACCGGGGCGATGGATCACTGGCTGGCCCACGGCTGCCACCCGAACGAGTACGGGCACCGCGCCTTCGCCTTCGCCCTCTTCCGGGCGTTGGAGATCTGGGACGCGACGAGCTGGACCTGCCAGCTGATGGTGCCCCGGTAGCGCCCGTCGGCAAGGCCGCTGCGCTACATTGAAGCTACCACCGCGAGGGCGCTGGCCTGGCGCGCTTGTTCGTTGACATAGGCTCGGATGTGGCGGAAGTGGAAGCGCATGGCGTCGAGGCTGGCGGCGACATCGCGATGGGCGAGCGCGTCGATCAGCGGCTCGTGATGCCCGATCGTGATCGGATTCCCGGTTATGACCAGATCCAGCCGCAGCGACGAGGTGTAGCGGAAATATTCGACGATCACCGCCCGCGCCAGCCGCTCCAGCACCGGATTCACCGCGAAGCTGACCAGCGCGAGGTGGAATTCGAGGTCGGTCTTGCTGGTGTAGTGCGGGTGGGTGATCTCGTCGCGCATCGTCGCGAACTGCCCGCGCAATTGCTCGATTTGCTCGTTGGTGATGCGCCGCGCGACCAGCGGGATCAGCATCAGCTCCGTCTCGATGCGCGCTTCGAGCAGCTGGGACCAGTAGGCGGCCCCCTCGCGCAACCCGTAGCTGAGCTGGTCGGCCAGCCGGTCGATGTCGAACTCGCGCACGTAGACGCCGCTGCCGTGCCGCTTCTCGACGATGCCGAGGGTCGCCAGGGAGTGCAGGGCTTCGCGCAGCGCGTTGCGCCCCGTCATCAGCGCATCGGCGAGGTGGCGCTCCGGTGGCAGGCGCGTCCCCGGTGGCAGTCGATTGGTCAGAATGTAGCGTTTGATAGCCTCCGCCGCCTGATCGGCGCGTTGCCCGCCGCTCTCGACGCTCCCCCGCAGGTGCGGTGCGCGCAACGCCCTGCCCACCGGCAGGGCACCGCCGCTCGCCCCCTGTTTCTCGACGATTGTCACAGTTGCTCCCTCACGCGGCCACACGACGTCACAATAGCCAATCATGACGCAGCCGACGAGCATGTGCAATGGGCGTGAGGGCGGCGTCCGGCGAGGATTGACTGGAGACCGGCGGCACCGGCCGCCACGCAAAGGTCTCGACCCGCACAGGCTCGCGTTCGCTCGGCAACCTCAGGTCACCCCCGCTGCGCTTCTTGTCGCCGCCGCACCAGGACCGGCTCGTCGCCGCGCAGCGTCTCGCTCGAATTGATGCGCAGGGAGCGATCGGACAGGGGCAGCTCGACCCGCTGGCCGCCGCGCCGGTGCGACTCGCGGAGCGCCACGGCGATTTCCAGCGCGTGCAGGCCGGCCACGCCGTTGCAGATCGGCTCCTTGCCGGTCCGCAGCCCTTCCAGCAGATCGAGGACGGTGCGGACATTGGCCGTCTGCATCGGCAAGGGGCGCGGGAAGATCTGCCGGGCCGGTTCGCGTCGCCGCCCTGGCAGCGTGGACTCGGCCAGCTTCCAGAATTCGACATCCTCGCCATCGTTGACCGCGCGCAGTCGCCCCTGCGTGCCGATCACCTCAAAATCCCACTCCGCCGCGCCGGAGGGCATCGAGCGGATGAAGCCCTGCACGCCGTTGTCGTACTGCAAGTAGCCGTTGCCCTGGAAATCGTCGTCGCCCTGGGCCGCCTCGTCGCTCGCCAGGTGGCCGAAGACCCAGGTGCAGCGCCCGCCCGCCAGGTAGTTGACCAGGGTCAGCAGATGGCTGCCGTTGTGGGAAAGCATGCAATTGCCGAAGCCGTTGACCTGCAAGACCTGGCCGATCTCGCCGCGATCGATCAGCTCGCGCATCCGGTTGTAGATCGCGTCCCAGCAGCGGCTCGCGCCCACCGCGAGCAGAATCCCCGCGCGGCGGCAGGCCCCCACCATCTGGTCGGCCTCGGCGAGGGAGAGCGACAGCGGCTTCTCCGCCCAGATCGCCTTGACGCCGGTGTTGGCGGCCACGACATCGAGCAGGATGCTGGCGCGCGGCTTGGCCGAGGTGCAGATGCTGACGATCTCCGGGCGCTCGCGCTCCAGCATTTCGCGGTAGTCGGCGTAGATATGGGCCGCATCGAAGTCCCACTTGCCGATGTAATCGGCGCGCTGTTCGGGGTGCGGGTCCGCACCGGCCACCAGCTTGACCTCCGGCACCGCCAGATAGCAGGCGGTGTGCGCGTGCGGGGGCTGCCAACGCCCGTAGGTCCCGGTCTCATCGTCGAACGTGCTGCCCATGCGCCCGAGGCCGATCACCGCCGCGCGGACGAGTTGCTGGGTCATACTTCCCCCCTCCCAGAACCAAACTGCCGAATATCTGAGCCACCACCGCGACGCCGCGCCCCTGAACTGGCCGAGCGCTCACCCCGCCGCTCCATCTCGCCCTCCCCACCCTCGCCTCACCCGAGCGAGTTGCTCTTCACGTCGAAGGCGTCGCGCAGGCCGTCGCCGATGCAGTTACTGGCGAGCACCGCCAGGCTGATCGCCAGGCCCGGTGCTAGCCAGAGCCATGGTTTCGCCGCCATCAGCGCCGGGTTGCGCGCCTCGTTGAGCATCGAGCCCCAACTCGGCGTCGGCTGCACCACGCCGAGGCCGAGGAAGCTCAGCCCCGCCTCGGTCAGGATGGCACCCGCGATGCCGAGCGTCCCGGCGACGATCAGGGGGGCGACGACGTTCGGCAGAATGTGGCGGATCAGGACGTAGAAGCGCCCCCCGCCGCTCATCTGCGCGGCGATCACGTAGTCGAGCGTGCGGAGTTGGAGGACCTGGCCGCGCACCAGTCGCGCCACGCCGGGCCAGCCGAAGAGGCCGATCACGAGCATCACGTTGCCGATGTTCGGGCCGAGCATCCCGACCAGGATCAGGATGAGGACGAAGGTCGGGAAGCAGAGGACGATGTCGGTGAAGCGCATGATCACCGTGTCGGTCCAGCCGCCGAGGTACCCGGCGACGGCCCCGAGCAGGAAGCCGATGACCAGATAGATCGCGACCGCCACCACCCCGACCGAGAGGGAGATGCGCGCCCCGTACATCAGCCGGCTGAGCACATCGCGCCCCACCGCATCGGTGCCGAGCAGGTTGCGGGAACTCGGCGGTTGGCCGATGTGGAGCAGGTCGATCTTGTTCGGGGGGGCGGGCGCGATGACCGGGGCCAGGATGGCGCAGAGCGCCATCACCACCAGGATCGTTGTCCCGAGCACGGCCAGGCGGTGCGTCAGGAAGCGGCGCAGCGTCCGCCGCCCCGGCGACTGCGATATTGGGCGCCCTGGCGCGACCTTTCCCAGAGACGGCGTCTCGATCGCCTGCTGCTTCTCAGTCATAGCGGATCCTCGGGTCGACGAAGCTGTAGACGATGTCGGTGAGCAGGTTCGCCAGCAGGACGGCGATCGCCGACATCAGGGCGATGCCCATCTGCACCGGGTAGTCGCGCTGGAGGATGGCGGTGTAGCCGAGCTGGCCGATCCCCGGCCAGGAGAAGATCGTCTCGATCACGAACGAGCCGCCGATCAGGGCGGGCAGCGCCAGACCGGCGATCGTCACCAGCGGCAGCAGGGCATTGCGGAAGACGTGGACCCAGAGCACGACCGACTCGCGCAGTCCCTTGGCGCGGGCCGTGGTGACATAATCCCCGGAGAGCGCCTCCAGCGTGGCGGCGCGGGCGTAGCGCATGTAACTGGCGACATGCGTGATCGTCAATGCCATGACCGGCAATACTGCGTGGCGCAGGAGGTCGAGGTTGACCGTCGTCGGCTTGCCGGGGGTCCACATCCCGAAGACCGGCAGCCACTGGAGCCGGACGGCGAAGATGTAGATGCCCATCAGCGCGAAGAAGAACCCGGGCACCGAGAGGCCGAAGAAGGCCAGCACCGTCAGGATGTAGTCGAGGATGCTGTACTGGCGGATGGCCGAAAAGACGCCGAGCGCGACGCCGACGATCATCGCGATCACGATCGATGTGACCGAGAGCGCCATCGACGCGGGCAGGCGCGCGAGGATCAGATCGGTCACCGAGCGCTTGTTCTGGATCGAGAAGCCGAGATTGCCGCGCCCGACTTCTTTCAGCCAGATCAGATAGCGCACCGGCAGGGGCTTATTCAGCCCCAGATCCTCGCGCATCGCCTGGATCTGCGCCTGGGAGAGCACGTTCATCTCGTTCGGGTCGATCAGCGCGGTGATCGGATCGCCCGGTGCGAGGTTGATGATCGTGTAGGTGATCAGCGAGATGCCGAGCAGGAGCGGGAAGACCAGCAGCAACCGGCGTAAGACATACTGTCCCATGGGCATTCTCTCGCATGGCGGGCCGGACGCCATGGCGTCCGGCCCGCAGAGGCTACCGGGGCGGGCGCGGGCGCCTCCCTACTTCTGGATCCAGACCCGTTCCAGCGCCGGGCGCACGGGCAGGCGATACTGGTACGGGTAGGCCCCCTGCACCCGCTTGTTCCAGACGTAGGCGACCGAGTTGCGCGAGAGGGTTGCCTGGGGCGGATCGGCCGCGAGCTTCAGCGAGACCTGGTCGAACAGTTCCTTGCGCTTGGCGGCGTCGGTCGCGGCCAGGCCCTGCTCCCAGAGCTTATCGACATCCGGGTTGGAGTAGCGCGCGTAATTGAAGCCGCCGGTGTCGTAGCCCCAGCCGGTCTTGATGTACTTCCAGTTCTGCTCCATGCTCTGGTCGGCGCCGAAGTTGCCGAAGGTGATGTCGTAGTTGGCCTTGCGGTAGAGCTCGTCGATGACGGTCGCCGCGTCGATGATCAGGTACTTCGTCTTGATCCCGACCGCCGCGAGCATCGCCTGCTGGGCGTCCTGGAGCGCCGTCGGCTTGCTGGTGAGCTGCCAGGCCAGTTCCTTGTTGGTGTCCCAGTTGATCGCCTTGAGGATCGCCTGCGCCTTCGCCGGGTCGTAGGTGTACTTCGGGAAACCGGCGGGCGGCGTCTCCAGGCCGACGACGTGCTGGAAGAGGTAGTTCGACGGGCGCAGGACGCCGCTGGAGAGTTGCTTGTTGATCGTGTCGATGTCGATCGCGTGCATGATCGCCTTGGTCAACTCGCCGCCTTCCTTCGGGAAGCGCTCGCGGTTGATCACGAAGCCGTCCGGGTGATCGCGAGGCACCGGGTTGCCGACGATGAAGGGGAGCTTCGTCAGGCGGTCGTAGACGGGGCCGGTCGCGACGCTCACCCCGTCGATCTCCTGGGCCTCCATCGCCGCCGCCAGCGTGTCGGCGTCGCCGAAGCGGACGATGAACTTATCGAGGAGCGGTCGGCCGAGGTAGAAGTCCTCGTTGGCCGTCATCTCCATGTACTGGCCGTCGACGAACTTGGTCGCCTTGAAGGGGCCGTTGCCGACCGGCATCGTCGCGTAGGGCTCGTCGAAAATCTTGTCGAGCGGCATCGCGCCGAAGATGTGCTTCGGCATCGGCCAGTAGCCGATTCCCCAGTTGACCCAGTAGTTGATGATCGGCCGCTCCAGCTCGATGCGCACCGTCGTGTCGTTGATCTTCTTCGCGCCCTCGACCTCGACGGTGGTCGCGCCCTCCTGCTGCAACTTGGTCCCGCCCTTCAGGGCCACGACTGGCGTCTCGTTGGTCGCCTTCGCGTTCTTGTTCAAGGCGAGCCAGATGCCGAAGATCACGTCGTCGGCGGTGACCGGCTTGCCATCGTGCCACTTGACGTTCGGCCGGATCTGGAAGTCCCAGACCCGGTCCTTCTCGACTTCGGTCATCTTCTCCGCGACCCCGAGCTCCATCGGCCCGTCGGTCGCCGGGTTGATGCCAGTGCCCCACTGCCGCCCGTAGGCCAGGCGCAGGAACATCGCCTCGATCAGCACATTCTGGCCGGTGCCGACGGTGTTCAGCGGGTTGATCACATTCTTGGAGGGCTTGCCGTTGCCGTAGGTGAAGGTGCCGCCCTTGATCGGGGTGCCACCGGTTGCGGGTGCCGCCGACGTTGCCGGGGCCGCGCTGGTCGATGGCCGCGTGGAAGCGGCTGCGGCCGACGGCGCTGCGCTCGCCGCTGCCGCGACAGATGGTGCCGCGCTCGCCGCGCCGGCGGCCGATGCGGCGGGTGCCGACGATGCGGCTGGCTTAGCGGACGCGGCTGCTGGGGCGGTTGTCGCGGTCGGCTCGGTGCCGCCGCAGGCAGCGAGGAAGGCCAGGCCAATCGCGGAGAGCGGGGCGACCCGAAGGAAGTGCCGTCGCGTGAAACGCCCGTCCATCGTTCCTCCTCATCCTGTGGTTGTGGGAGCAATTGGTCCTACCAGAGCATCATAGCTTATCTCTCGGGCCTGTCAATCTCCCCGGTGGCTCACAATGGATCCTATTCGTGAATGGTGGCCGATGTGGGCTGGCGGCTGAAACCGCGCCTGGAAGACCCTGCAGGGCCACGAGGTCCGCCTGCGCGGACTGGGACCCAACCGAAACAGGTCGGTTTCGTGACGCGTGAGCGCCTGCGAGGCGCGGTTTCAACCGCCCGCCGCCCCCGCCAAGCGCCACGCCTCGAAAGGCCATGCGGCATCGCCTTCGCCTATCTTCGCCCGAGGAAGCACAACACGGCCTACCATCCGCCATCACACACGGCCAAATCTCAACGCACCCGAATGGAGATACCAGGCTGGGCGCGACCGCTTGACCCCTCGCACCGCGCATCTATAATGGTAGGACCAATCTGAGGCGAGGAGCGAGGAGCGAAAAGTCGGCCAGGGGGCGATGATGGCGGGCGACGGCACGATGCGGCGCGTGGCGAAGGGCGAGGGGATCGGCAATATCCTGATCGAGGAGGCCCCGATTCCCGCGATCGGCAGTCGGCAGGTGCTGGTGCGCAATCGTCGCACGCTGATCAGCCGGGGGTCGGAGATCGGGCGGCGCTATCTCGACCCTCACGCGGTCGATGCGGCGATCATGGGCTACTCCTCGGCCGGGACCGTGGTGGCGGTGGCCGACGACGTGACCGAATTTGCGGTCGGACAGCGCGTGGCCGTCGTCGCGCCGCACGCCGAGTACGTCGTCGGCGACCTGCGCGGCGACGACGCGCGGGTGATCGCCATCCCCGACGAGATCAGCTTCGAAGCGGCGACCTTCCACCCGCTGGCGGTCGGCGCGGTCATGTGGGCCAAGATCGCCGGGGTGCGGCCGGGCGACACGGTGGCCATCCTCGGTCAGGGATTGGTCGGCAACCTCGTCATGCAGGCGCTGCGCCCCTACCAGCCGGGTCGCATCATCGCGATCGACGCGCTGCCGTTGCGCTGCGCGCTCTCCCGGCAACTGGGAGCCAACGATGTTATCAACGCCGCCGAGCAGGACCCGGTCCGGGCGGCGCGGGATCTGACCGGCGGCAAGGGGGCGGATGTCGTCATCGACTGCGTCGGGGGCAAGGCCGGGGTGCGCTCGTTCGCCCAGGCGCTCGACATCTGCCGCCCGCTCGGCCGGATCCACCTGATCGCCCTCTACCACGGCGAGCCGCTGCCGCTCGACTCGTCGAAGATTCAGCGCAAGCAGCTGATCGGCGGCTATTTCACCGACGAGCCGCGCGCCCCGTTCGCGGCGGAGGCGATGGCGGCGATCGGCAGCGGGCAGCTGCAGGTCGCCCCGCTGATGACGCACTCCTTCCCGTTCACCGAGGCGAAGGCCGCGTTCGATCTGCTCTACGACCACAGCGACCAGGCGCTGGGCGTCCTGTTCACCTGGGACTGACGGTGCGCCCCGCTCAAGAGGAGGAAGGCATGTCCGCGCAACTGCTCCGCGCCGCGATTATCGGCACCGGGCGTATCGGCAGCACCTACGACGACGAGGTGGTGGCTCGGGAAGCGCCCGCTTTCTACACGGGGGCGATGCGCCACAGCGGCCTTTACACCATCCTCCCCGTCAACCACGCCGACGCCTACCAGACCACTCCCGGCTATGCGCTGGTGGCGGCGGCGAACCGGGGCGAGGAGAAGCTGCGGGCCTTCGGCGAGCGTCGGCAACTGCGCGCCCTCTACGGCGATTTTCGGCAACTCCTGAGCCAGGAGCGCCCGGACGTCGTCTCGGTCTGCACGCGGTCGCCGGAGAAGGCCGAGGTCGTGATCGCCGCCGCCGAGGCGGGGGTGCGCGCGATCATCGTCGAGAAGGCGCTGGCGACCAGCATGGTCGAAGCGGACGCGATGCTCGCCGCCTGCGAGCGCCACGGCGTCGCGCTGGTGGTGAATCACCCCTACCGCTTCAGCCCGATGGCGCGCAAGGCCAAGGCGCTGATCGCGGAGGGGGCCATCGGCGAACCGGGCACGGTGAGCGCGTTCGCCAGCGGCGGCATGATGCACGTCGGCACGCACACCTTCGACCTGCTGCGCTATCTGGCGGGGGATGTCGTCTCGGTCGATGCGCGGGTGCCCAACTATGTGCCCGAGCACGATCTCCCCGCGACCGGCACCCTCCGGTTCGCGAGTGGCGCGACCGGCTTCTTCGACCATGTCCACCGGGTCCAGGCCGGCTACGAGGTGCGCGGCACGCGGGGTCGCGTCTCCTTCTCCTCGCTGGTGGGCGATGGCTGGCTGGAGCAGACCAGTCCCCTGCATCCCGAGGCGACGCGCCCCTATCCGACGCGGGTGACGATGACGCCCATCGAGGGGGACGCGCACGACCGCAGCCCGACGCAGCGGATGCTCGCCGAGTTGCACGACACGCTGACCAGCGGCGCGCCGTTCATCTCTACCGGGCGCGACGGCGCGGCGGCGCTCGAACTCGGTCTGGCCTGCTACGCCTCGCACCTGGCGGGCGGGCCGGTCGCGCTGCCGCTGGCCGACCGGTCGCTGCGCGTGCCGAACCGGTAGCACCGTATCGCGCGAGAATCCCGGCGCATCCGGGCAAGCTGAGCGGGCGTCGGCCTGCACCCCAAGGAGGACGATCGCATGGCCGTTATCGACTTCACACGCTCGTACATGACCTTCTTCGGGCGGGACGAGGGCAACATCGCGCGGATCCTCCTCGACGCCGCCTGCACCATGATCGACGAGCGCACGGGCGAGTCGCGCGCGTTCTACCTGATCGCGCCCTGTCGCTCGGAGCGGATGTATCTGGACAGCCAACTCTTCCAGATGCCGAACTATGAATTCTGCGGCATCTTCGCCGACGAGGAGTGCCTGCTCGTCCGCACGCACTGGCAGAGCGACCGCGACAACCGCGAGTACGGGCGCAACACCGAGCGCTTCGCGAAAGTCACGCTCGATATCCGCTCCCATCCCGAGACGCGCGCCTTGACCGACGACCGCCAGATCTACGACGCGACCCTCGCCAACCTGCCGCTCGTCGCGCAGACCGAGCTGCACGACGAAGCGCGCAGCCTCCGGGCCACTATCCAATACCCGATGAAGACGATCAATGTCCTGCCCGCCGGGCCGCGTTTCCAGGTCGATACCGGCCCGCTGCTGCTGCCCGACTTCGCATCAACCGCCACCAGGATGATCGAGCGCTTCGATCTCGCCCACGTCGTCTACCATCGCTTCGATCAGGCCGAGTTCATCTTGCGTCACCGACCCAGGTCGGGACCGATGCAGCCGTCACCGACTACTCGACCATCCAGACCTTCCCCGCGCGCAACACTATCTTCAGCGTCGGTTAGCGCGAGCATCTTGCTGGCGGTGCGTGGCGAGTGGAAAACCGTGGAGTCGTTCGCTCATCAGCCGGGCGAACGCGAAAGAATGCGGCGATTGACCGTCCTGGGCGGTGGATCGTGCCCGATCTCGGTACCCGATCAGCTGTAGCCGAACACCGGCGGGAAGGCGATCACGACGACCGCCGCCCAGGCGGCGTAGACGGGCAGGTAGTCGGTCTGCCACCGCTCAAGGCGCGCGAAGGCTTCGCGCCCGCGCAGGAAGCGGCTGTGGAGCACGGCGGACCAGGCCAGATTCACCAGCAGAATCAGGTTCATGCCCAGCACGGCCACGCGGTTTGGGCTGAAGCCGTACTCGGTGAGGCGCGCGGCGATGGCCCACAGCGCAAAAGCATCGGCCAGCAGCGCGCTGATCACCAGCATCACTTGCAGCAGATCGAAGATGCCGGGGGGCGACCAGGGGTCCCGCGCGGAGATGGAGTAGAGCAGCAACGCCAGGACGAGCACCAGGAGCAGATCGAACGCGATCAGCATGTCCCGCTCGATGGCGACGCCGCGCCCGGTTAGCAGCAGGGTGCCGACAAATGTGACCAGCACGGCGGCGAAGAGCGGCGTGAAGAGGCGGGTCAGCACCGGTGCCATGTTCTCGATCACGCTCTGCTTCGCCTCCACCAGCCAGGAGGCGACCAGGACGGCCCCGGCCGCGCCGCACGGCAGCAGCCACGACGCGATGAACGTTTCGGCGTCGATCCCGATCGTGCGGAACATCAGCATCAGGAATGCGGTGAGGACGCCGCCGCCGAGGGCGATCAGCACGTAGTAGATGAACAACTCCCCCGAGAAGCGGACGAAGTCCATGCGGCCCGCGACCTGGCCCCAGCGGCCCCCGGCGTAGGCGATGCCGACCACCAGCCAGAGCGCGATCGGCAGGTGCAGCGCCGCGAGCAGTTCGGTAAAGCCTGCCGGGACGAAGGGGAAGGCATTGGCGACGACGCCCGCCGCGACGAATGCCAGAGCCAACCAGCGGATCGTGCCGATGCCGAGATGCCGTTTCCAGGCGAAATACCCGGTCAGGAGCGGCAGCACGAAGAGGCTCGCGTTGCGGAGGTAGAAACTGGTGTCCCGTTCCAGCTGCATCCCGAAGAGCGCGGGGAGCTTGACGAGCACCGCCGCCGCCACCGCGAGGCAGAGGGCGACGATGGTGTCCGTCTGGACCCGCAGGCGCGTTTCCCCGGCATCTGCGGGGACGACGAGCTGCTTCCAGAGGCGGTCCGAATGTTCGAGCGCGAACTCGCGGGAGAGGGCGTCCAGGTTGCCGAGGCGCTTCACCGCGACCAGGAACGCCTCGTCGGGGGCGAGCCCGGCGTCGCTCAGGGCGGCGATCTGCTCGCGCAGGTGGTCTTCCAGTTCCGCGATATCGACGGGGTGGATCGCCTGCCGACGGTGGAGGTAGCTCCGCCACTGGTCGATCTGCTCCTCGAGCGATTTCGCCAGACTCGGGGTTGGCATCGTCAGATGCCCTGGAGTTGTGGCGCGGCGGGGGCGGGCCAGGCGAGTTCTTGCCACACTGCCCGGAGCGTCGCGTCCACCGCCTGCCACTGCCTGCGTTCATCCGCGAGCTGATCCCGGCCCTGGGTCGTGAGCCGGTAGTATTTGCGGCGGCGACCGCTCTCCGCGACTTCCCACCGTGCCGCGACGTGCCCGAGCCGTTCGAGCCGGTGCAGCACCGGGTAGAGCATCCCGTCGGTCCACTCCATGCGCCCCCCGGAGATCTCCCGGACGCGCTGAAGGATCGCGTAGCCGTAGCTGTCCCCCTCGGCCAGGATCGCCAGGACGATCGGGGTCGAGGACGCGGCCATCAGGTCCTTATTGATCTCCATGCTTCCACCCCTCGCGCGGTGCCGATGAAGCTCCTCACCTCTACATGGCAGCATTATACATTGCAGCACAAGGTATGGAAAGCAGGGCGGGTTGGGGCTGGCTAGCCTGGTGCTCCAAGCCCGATTGTCGGCAGCCGTGGGCGGCGAGGCTCAGCTGTACACGAACTCGGGGCCGTCCAGGTCGATCACCGGGATCTCGTCCTTCTCGCGCCAGTAGTCCTGCGAGTGCTGCCACTCGGGCTTCGCGCCGCGTTTGGGCAGCAGGTGCATGCCGCGCTGCACATAGCCCGGGTTGAAGTCGTCGAGGTCGAACCAGGGCAGCAGCTCCATGCCCTCGTCCTCCGGGCGCAGGCGGACTTCGACGCGCTTCGCCCCTTTCGCCTCCATGTGCGCGAGCAGGCGGCAGACGAAATCGGCGAGAAGATCGGCGCGTAGGGTCCAGCTCGACCGGAAGTAGCCGAAGACCCAGAGCAGGTTCGGCATCCCGGTGAACATCATGCCGCGATAGGTGATCGTGTTGGCGAAGTCGAGCGGCTTGCCGTCGATGGAAAAGGCGATATCGCCCAGGACGCTGAGATGGAAGCCGGTGGCGGTGATGACGATGTCGGCTGGCAGCTCGGTGCCGGACTTGAGCAGGATGCCGGTCTCCGTAAAGCGCTCGATCTCGTCGGTGACGACCGACGCCTTGCCCGAGCGGATGCCCTGGAAGAGATCGCCTTCGGGCACGAACGCGATCCGCTGCCGCCAGGGTCGGTAGCCGGGCGTGAAGTGGGTGTCCACATCGAAGTCGGGTCCGAGGAACGCGCGCACCCCGCCGAGTAATTCCTGCTTGACGATCTCCGGTTCCTCCTTCGCTCGCCGGGTGAAGGTCGCGGAATCGAGCAGGATCCTGCGGCGCGCGATCTCGTGAATCCACTCGGGCGGCAGGTTGAGCTCGCGCAAGCTCTCGACGAGTTCATTGCGGTTGCGGCCGGGGAAGTAGTAGATCGGCGTGCGCTGTAGCATGGTGACGTGGCGGCAGTCGGGGGCGAGCGCGGGGATCAGCGTCGCAGCCGTCGCGCCCGAGCCGATCACCACGATCTCCTTGTCGCGATAGTCGAGGTTTTCCGGCCAGGTCTGCGGGTGGACGATCTGGCCGCGAAACTGATCCATGCCCGGCCACTGGGGCGTGTAGCCTTCCGAGTGACGATAGTAGCCCTGGCACATCCAGAGGAAACCGGCGGTGAAGCGCACCTCCTCGCCCGTGTCTGTGCGCGTGGCGGTGATCGTCCAGCGGTTGTCCGCGCTCGACCAGGCGGCGTCGGTGATGGTGTGGTGGTAGCGGATGTGCCGGGCGAGGTCGTTCTCCGCGATCACCTCGCCCAGATAGGCGAGGATCTCCGCCGCCGTGGCGATCGGGGTGCCCGTCCACGGCTTGAAGCGGTAGCCGAAGGTGTAGAGATCGGAGTCGGAGCGTGCGCCGGGGTAGCGGTGCGTCCACCAGGTCCCACCGAAATGATCGAGCGTCTCCAGCATCACGAAGCTCGTGCCGGGGCGTTGGTGGGTGAGGTGATACGCCCCGCCGATTCCCGAAATCCCCGCGCCGACGATCAGCACGTCGAAATGCTCTGTGCTCGTCGCCGCCGGATTAGCAGCCATGTCGGTCGTCGCCATCGGCTACTCCTTGTACCGCGAACGGTTTCACCTCTTCTGGCCTTCCCTCGGACGCAACCCGATCGCACAGGTTGTGTCGGATAGTAGTGTACCAAGCTGCTTCGACGAGCATCGCTGTGTCGCACCGCGCCTGGCTCTCGCACCATCCGCCGCGATCGATGTCGCCAGGCATTCGATCCTTCAATGCAGTATACGACCGGTATTGTTGGCGCGCAGGTACTAATCTCCGCTAGAGTTCGCGGCGACGCCGGGCGGGGTGCGCGCGGTGGGGATCGCACGCCGCAGGAGTTTTTTGTGTCGCCGCTGACACTCATGCCGCCCCGGCGCTTTCGCTGGAACTACACGGTGATGGGGCTGGACATCAGTTTCTTCGTCCTGGCCCTCAGCTTCGCCTCGACCTACGGCATCCTGCCGCTCTTCGTCAGCCACCTCGCCGACTCGAATCTGGCGCTGGGGGCGATCCCGGCGCTGCGCGCGGCGGCGTTGCTGCCGCCGATCTTCGTCGCCGGGCTGATCGAGCGGCTGCCGCGCAAGAAGCCGTTCGTCGTCTGGGTGACGCTGGTCGAGCGGCTGCCCTACCTCGCGCTGGCGATCGCAACGCCGCTCCTCGCCACGACGCACCCGGCGACGCTGCTCTGGCTGCTCTACGCGCTGATCGCCATGACGATCTTCGCCGCCGGTGTGGCCACGCCGGCCTGGATCGACCTGCTGGCGCGGATGTTGCCGAACGACTGGCGCGGGCGCTTCTTCGGCCTCTCCTCGGCCCTCGGCGGGCTGCTCGGTGTGGCGGGGAGCGCGGGTGCCGCCATCCTGCTCGGGCGGTACGACTGGGTGACCGGGGTGGCGCTCTGCTTCGCCGCCGCCTTCGCCTGCCTGACGATCTCGTTCGGTTTCATCTTGCTCGGGCGCGAGCCGAGCGCGGGCGCGTCGGTCGCGTCGCCGCAATCGGCGAATCCCTGGCGGCGACTCCCCGGCGTGCTGCGGGGCGACCGCAACCTGCGCCATTATCTCACCGCGCTGGTGCTGATCACCGCCGCCGGGACGACCGCCGCCTTCTACATCGTGGACGCGAAACGGGCGCTCGGCCTCTCGGACGGCGCGGCGGGGCTCTACGCCACGGCGCTGCTCGCCTCGTCCACGGCGGGCAGCCTGCTCTGGGGCTACGTCGGGGATCACGCGGGGCACAAAAGGGTCATCTTCGGCGGGGCGCTCTGCACCGGACTCGCGCCGCTGGCGGCGTTGGCGGCGCGCGAGCCGCGCTGGGGCGCGCTCGTCTATGGCCTCGCCTTCGTCCTCGCCGGGCTGGCGACGAGCGGGCTGCAACTGGCGGCGTTGACCTTCATCATGGACCTCGCGCCGGCCGACCAGCGCCCGACCTACATCGGCCTGGCGAATGTGGTCCAGGCCCCGGCGGCCTTCGCCGCCCCGCTGCTCGGTGCCGCCCTCGCCGACGCGCGCGGCTACCCGCCCCTCTTCGTCCTCACCGCCCTCCTCGGCCTGGTCGGCGCAGCCTTGATCGCCCGCTTCGTGCGCGATCCGCGTGTTCTGCGGCCACTGGCGCACGAAACGGAACATCCCACGGCGGCGAGCCAATCGCACTGAGACCTGTCAGCTTGCGGAGCCCGCGATGCGACGTGCCGCCGCGTCGATTGCCTCCCGGTCGCCCAGCGCGGTGATCTCCGTGCGGAACGTCTCCGACTCGCCCGGCGCGAGGATGCGCAGGGCACCCGCCTCGCGCGTGGGTTTGCGACCGCCGCCGAGGACGTTGGTCGGCTCCAGCCCCATCACGTACTCGCCCTCGCGGTAGTTGCGCCACTGCCAGACGAGCGGGAAAGATGCCTGCGAGTAGCGAATTTGCACTCCGATCCCCCGGTCGCCGTCGAAGGCCCGGTTGACGAGGGCGAGCATGCCCAGGCCATCCGCGCCCGGCGGCAGCGTGTGGAAGCAGACCCCGCCCTCGCTCCCCGGCTCCGCACCGGTGCGCCAGCGCCCGTCGTTGTCCGGCGTGGTGCGCGTGCCGGGCGGCAGCAGCAGTTCGCTAGTCGCCGCCAGCACCGGGAAGCCGAGGTTGATGTGGTGCAGCAGCAGCACCGGCTCGGGGCGGAAGCCTTCGTTGGTGATGATGTCGGTGACCGTGAGCGCGGTCGAGCCGAGAGAGGTCTCGATTCGCCGCGTCAGCAGCAGGTTCTCCCCGAACAGGTTGGCCTGCCGCACGCGCCCCTCGATTGTGAGCAGGTATTCGTCGCCCTGCCAGGTGCCGTCGTATCGTACGTGGGACGCGGGGATGTTGTTGATCCGGCCGTGGAGCGGGTAATCCACGCCCTCGTCCGTCTGCGCGTTTCCGGCGTTATCCAGCCCGCAGGTCGCCAGCAGCCCGCCCGCGAACGAGCGCTCCCAGCCGCGCCCGCCGAGTTCGTGACGCGAGGGGTGGACCACGCCCATCGCCGAGGCCCAGGCGAGCGGCACGCCATTCAAGCGCGCCTCGCCAATGTCCAGACCCCGCTCCGGCAGCACCGTGAACGAGAGGCCGCCGCCGGTTTGCACATCGAGCGTGCGGACCCCGCGCGCCGGGCCGTCGCTGCGCTCGCCCGCAACGATCCCCCCGATCTGGTCGAGCGACCCGACATGGCGGCGCAATTCCTCCGCGCCCCACTCGCGCCCGTACAGCCTGACCATCGCATCCCTCCCCTGTCGCATGTTCCTTGTGCTGCTCCGTCGCCGATTCTTGATCGACCCGCCCCTGTGCGCAACCTGCATTGGGTACCGCTCAGGCGTAGGCCACCCAGCCACGGAAGGTGAATCCGACGTAGAAGAGGTCGATGTCCGAGAAACCGGCTTCGCGCAGGATCGCCTCGTCCTGCTCGGGTGTGAGGATGGTCAACTGCGCGTCCATCGCCGCTTTTGCCGTCGCCGCATGTTCCGGCGCGACGCCAGAGGCGACCGCGAAGGCTGCGTAACGCGATATCCAGAGATCCCGTTCGCCCGCCCCCTGCGGAACGCTCAGGTGCGCGACCACGAAGGGCGCGCCGGGCTTGAGGCGGCGACGGACTGCGGCCACCGTCCGGAGTCGCGCCTCGGTTGCCACGAAGTGCAGGGTCAGCAGGCAGGTCGCGGCGTCGAACGGACCATCCGGCGCGTCATCGATGTAGCCCCGGTGCAATCTCACGTGCGCGGCGAGTGGCCCCAGCGTCCGCTCGGCCAGCCGCAGCATCTCGGCGGAGGGGTCGATGCCGTCGAAGGTCCAGCCCGGTCGGGCCTGGGCGAAGGCCCGCAGTTCCAGCCCACCACCGGCCCCGAGGACCAGCACGCGCGCATCTTCCGGGGCGCGCTCTGCGAGTAGCAGTTCCGCCATGCGCTGCAGGCCGTCATAGCCGGGTACGAGGCGCGGTGGCCCCTCGGCGTACCGGGCCACGGCCTGGGGATCGGAGAAAGGATCGGTGCCTGCCGCTTGGTGTGGGTGCTGCATCGGTGTCTGCCTATCCTTTCCCGATCGTAACTGCCCCGGTGAGTTCGGGGCGCAAGGGCCTGTGTGCTCAGTGCGACAGGGCAGGGATCAGCGACCGGTGGACCATCGCGCCGATCAGATAGCCGTTGCCCACCACCCTGGCGATGTTGTGCCCCAGCCGGGCGGTCAGGTCGCCTGTCGCGAAGACACCCGGCACGGACGTCTCCCCGACCCAAGCGCGGCCAGGCGTGGGTGTGCTGCGACCCCGATTCGAGCCGGTGTGGTTCTCGCGCGGTGTGCGAGGGGGACGCCGGGTTAGCCGTCCGGCACGGTTGGCCCGCGTCCTTGCGTGGCCCACTCGGCGTAGCGTGGACCGAAATCGGCCGCGAGGTCGGCGAGAGAGACGGTGGCGAGGCGGCGTTGCAGGAGCGCCTCGGCCTCGGTGTAGAAGCCGTCTAGGGCACGATCGACCGTCGCGGCGACGACGCAGCCGTTTGGGGCGGTGGCGGGCGTCGGCAGGAGATCGCCCCGCTCGCCAAGCGCGGCGTAGACCTCGCCGAGCGAGATGGCGGCGGCGGGGCGCGCGAGGGTCCAGCCGCCGCCGTGTCCCTTGACCGAGGCGACGATCCCCGCCTCGCGCAGCCCCGCCAGCGAGCGGCGAACGACGACCGGGTTGGTGCGGAGGTGCGCCGCCAACTCCTCCGAGATGGTCGGTCGCGCGCCAGCTTCGGCGAGGTGGGCCAGGATATGGAGGGCAACCGAGAACTTACCGTCGCTTTTCATGTAACTATGATAGTTACATGAGCGGTCGCTGATCAAGGGACTGGAAGATTGCGTGCGTGGTCAATGACTGCCGCGCGCCGATCTGGTGTCCCTGTCGATGCGCAGCGGCTCAGTCGCGGAAGTGGGCGCGGAAGGCTTCGGCGGGCAGGTCGTCGTGCCAGGCTCCGGCGAGGAGCAGATCGGCCGCCAGGCGACCGATCTCGTCGGCCGACTTGGCGGCGCTGCCATTGCCGCCCACGGCGATGCAGACCCGCCCCTCTTCGATCAGGTCGATGTAGGGATAGCCGCTCACGGTGGCTGTCACCGCGCAGGTATCGGTGTGGATTGGCGCGCCCGCGAGATCGGGGATGAGCGCGAGGATCGTCCGGTGCAGTGCCTCGCGGTCCTCCGCCGCGCCGGGGTGCCGGAACCAGTCGCCCAGCTCGTCGAGCGTGCCGAGGCGGTGCTCGAATTCGCCCGTGCCGATCTTGGCGTACCAGCGGCCATCGGGATAGCGGATCGGCGGCAGGAGATAGGGGTCGCCCAGCGGTGCGGAGCCATCGACGATCAGGCTGGGCATCGGGCGCAGCCGTTCCAGCAGCGCGCCCGCGACCTCCACCAGCACGATGGTGCGCCCACGGACGACGATGTCGAGCGGGCGAGGCAACACCGCGTGGACATTGGCGAAACCGCCGGTGGCGACCAGCGCCCGCTCGGCCTGCACCACCTGCCCGTTGGCGGTGGTGATCGTCACGCCGTTCGCGCCGAGCGTCATGGCGTGTACCGGTTCGCGCAGGATTGTTGCGCCGTGGCGCTCGGCCGCCGCCGCCTGCGCCGCCACCATCCGGCGTGGGCTGATGTGCCCGGCGGTCTGCGCCTCGAAGACGCCATCGGCGTCGGCACCGAAGGCAAGGTAGGGGAAGCGTTCGGCCAGCGCCGCGCCCGTCAGGCGCTCGAACGACACCCCGAGATCGTCGCCGACCCGACCGTAGGCCGCCGCGACCCCGCCGGGTGCCCCCCTGGCGCGGCGCGGCGACGCCACGCCCGAATCGCGGATGGTGACGCCGAGCATCCCGGCTTGCTGCTGGAAGGCGATGCCGCTTTGCGCCGCGATCTCGGCGTAGCGCGCGATGGAGCGCTCGGCCAGTTTGGCCCAGATCGGGTCGCTGTCGAGGATGCGGTAGATCCGCCCCTCGTCATAGTGGCTGCCGAAGACATCGAAATGGTCGGCGCGCACGGTCGGCTCGTCCGGCCCGATCAGCATCACTCCGTCGGTTTGCCGCGCCAGGTGCCGCGCGGCGGCGGAGCCCATCAGTCCCTTGCCAATCACGGCGATGCGGACCCGCCGCGCTGACATGCTGCCGACCATGCTGACCTCCCTGTCACCAACCGCACCCACGCGCGGACGCGTCATCGCCGCTGGCGCAGTATACCGAATGCCAGCGCACGGCAAGAGGATCGTGGTCGCCGTATAATCGCCCGCGAACGTGGGGCGTGTTGCTCGCGACCAGATCGAAGGAGGTGCCCGCATGGCCGATACTCTCGCCGCCCCAGCCCGGACGGTGCTGCCAAGCACCGAGCCGTCCGCGCTGGGGCTCGATCCCGACCGGCTCGAACAGCTGTATGCGACGGTCGAGGCGCAGATCGCGGCGGGGCGCTACCCGGGTGCCCAACTCGCGATCGCGCGGCACGGCAAGCTCGCCGCGTTCCGCACGTTCGGCCAGGCGCGTGTCGATCCGCGAACTTCGGCCACCGATCGGACGCTCTGGCTCCTCTTCTCGCAGACCAAACCGGTCGTCAGCGCGGCGATCTGGCAACTGGTCGATCGGGGCGCGCTCTCCTTCGCCGACAAGATCGCCGACCACATCCCGGAGTTCGCGCGCCACGGCAAGGGGCTGATCACCGTCCACCAGGTCATCACCCACCAGGGCGGCTTTCCCGACGCGAACGTCTCGCCCGCTGCCTGGGCCGACCACGCCCGGCTGCGCGCGGAGGTCTGCGACTTCGCGCTCCAGTGGGAACCCGGCACGCGGATGAAGTACCACGGCCTGTCGGCGCACTGGGTGCTGGCCGTCCTGATCGAGGCGATCACCGGTCGCGACTACCGCGAGGTGATCCGCCACGATCTGCTCGACCCGCTCGGGCTCGACGACCTGCGCGTCGGCGTCCCCGGCGAGTTGCAGGGTCGCTGCGCCGACATGCACACGCCGGGCGACGGCGGGGCTGCGTTGATCGGGAGCGAGTCGGTCAACTCGGCGGCGTTCCGGTCGGCGGGCGTGCCGGGTGGCGGTGGCTACGCGACCGCTGCGGCGATGGCCGCCTTCTACCAGCTGCTGGTCGGCGAGGGCGCGCTGAACGGCACGCGCGTGCTCAGCCCGCGCGTCGTCCAACTCGCCACGCGCAACCACACCGGGGAGCGGCTGGACGAGTTGCAGGGCGTGGCGATGCACCGTGGCCTCGGCGTCTACGTCCGGGGCACCGAGGGCGGCAACCGCGCGCTCGGCACGCTGGCGGCACCGCGCACCTTCGGCCACGGCGGCGCGGGCAGCTCGCAGTCGTGGGCCGATCCCGACTCGGGACTGTCGTTCACCTACCTGTCGAACGTGCGCCACGGCGCGTGGCACGACCAGCGGATGGACAAGCTCAGCAACCTGGTCCACGCCGCCCTGATCGAGCCGTAGCGCGTGGCCGTATCCCGCCTCGAGCGTGGCCTGCCGCAGCGCCTGGCGCTGCGGCAGCGCCCTGTACCCCGCGCTTGATAGCGCGATGGCGGCGTGCTACCGTGGGCGGGAATCCCGGCGGTGTAGCTTGCAGTGCGGGAGTGCGACATGGAGACGATCGGCGTCATCACGTTCGACTTTGAGCGGCTTCCCGGCACGGAACGCGGTGTTGTGACGTACGATTGCCGCTGCTTGCCTGCGCCTGTCGTATACTCGGCGCGCGGCATTGTGTACGCGACACGCACGAGGGGGAGTCATGCCAACCTGGGACGCCGATCTCTATCTGCGCTTCGCCAATGAGCGCACCCAGCCCGCGATCGACCTCCTCGCCCGCGTCGCGCTCGCTGCGCCCGCGCGCGTGATCGACCTCGGCTGCGGCCCCGGCAACAGCACCGCCCTCCTGCGCGGACGCTGGCCCGCTGCCGCCGTCACCGGCCTCGATAGCTCCGCGCAGATGATCGCCGCCGCCAGGAAGGAGTATCCCGACGGCGATTGGGTCCTCGACGACATCACCACCTGGACCGCCGAGCCGCCGTACGACCTCGTCTTCTCCAATGCCACCCTCCAGTGGCTCCCCGACCACGCGACGCTCTACCCCCACCTCTTCGCCCAGGTGGCACCCGGCGGCGCGCTCGCCACCCAGATTCCGGTCTTCCACGCCATGCCGGTGCAGCGTGCTCTGCTCGGCGTGGCCGCCGACCCCGTCTGGCGCGAGCGCCTGGAACCCGCCACCCGCTCGCTCGTCGCCGAGTCCCCCGGCTTCTACTACGATGCGCTGCGACCGCTCGCCAGCCGAATCGACCTCTGGGAGACCGAGTACAACCACAGCCTCGCCAATGCCGACGCCATCGTTGAGTGGATCAGCGGCACCCGCCTGCGCCCCTACCTCGAAGCCCTGGCCGACGACGCCGAGCTCCAGGAATTCACCGCCCGCCTGCGCGCGGCGGTCGCGGAGATCTACACGCCGCAGCGCGATGGCACGGTGCTCTTCCCGTTCCGTCGCCTCTTCCTCGTCGCCTATCGCTGAGCGCCTGGCTCCGTCAACTGCCCGATTCGGGTGCCGCTTCGTCCAGCACGTAGGTGTGGAGCGCCGCGCCTTCCGTCGGCACTGGTGCGTCCCCCTGGCCGCTTCGTGCGGTGATGCGCCAGATGTCGCGAAAGCCGTCGCCCTCGATGCGCACCGCGAGCCCGGTCTCGCTGGCCGGGTCGTCCCCCACCCAGCTAACCGTGTGGATGATCGGCGTGTCCGCAAACGGCTCGCAGACTGCGGCGAAGAGGGCGTTGGCCGTTGCTACGCGTCGCAGCAGGAGCGACCGGGACTCAGAAGCCGGGTTATCGGGCGCGGTGGCGGCGAAGAGGGTTGCGCCCTGCGGATCGAGTGCCCAGTGGGCTGTCCCGACCGCGCCGTCGCGCCAGGTGGCGTGCCACTCGCGAGTGCTGAGCGTCGCCACATTGCTCAGGTGGGCGTAGGCCACATCGGTTCCGGCCAGCGCGCCCGGCTCCAGGCCGGGGAGGTCGAGTGTTCCCCGGTGGTGCCAAGCGAGGTCGATCTCGCCGGGAGCGTCATCCGGTCGCTGGACCAGGACGAGGTCGAGAAAATAGGGCTGCGCACCCGGCTTCCAGAGGATGGCGCGGCGTGCTGATGCGCCTGCATAGGGCGCTGGCGCGTCGGCGGGCCAACTGACGCGCGCGTCGGCCACGGCGAATGGCCCTGCGCCCGGCGCGACGAATCGGACGAGTTCGCCGGTCGCGGGCGGCTGGGCCGTGCCGCCGAGCAGGAACGTGTTGTGCGACAGCGTGTGCCGGTACCAGCTCCGGTTGAGCGGGATGCCGTAGCCGGGCGTGCCGAGGTCGGCGGAGAAGGCCAGCCCGAACGCGTGCAGGTCGAGCGCCAGCTTGTCGGGGTGGCCGTGGCCGCCGCCGTGCGGCCCGAACTTCAGCAGCAGCCAGCGCTCCTCGGTCGCGGGGCCGCCGCGCAGTACCGCGTAGCCCGCCGCTGCGTGAACGATGCTGGTGGATGCCGTCGGGTCGGGCAAGGGCAGTGTGTCGGGGCCGAAGAGCAGCGCTTCCACCGAATCGCGCACGCCGTCGTGCGCGTAGAGGCGCGCGAGCATGGCGTCGTAGGCAGTATCCCCCAGGAGGCCGCGCGCGAGTTCGTAGCGCGCGGCGTGCCCAGCGACGAATCCCGGTCCGGCCGCCGCGTACGCAGCCGTCGTTCGTCGCCGGGAGGCTCAGGTCGGTGCGCATGATCGCCAGCGGCGCGGCGAGCATCTCGCGTAGTCGCTCGGCCGGGAGCGCGCCGGGATGGCGTCGGCGGAGCGCCGTGGCGAGCGGCAGGACCGCTCTAGCGTGTAGAAGTGTAGGTGGGCGAGCCCTCCACCACCAGCCGTCGTATCCACTCGCGCAACTGCGCGGCGAGGCCCCACGCCTCGTCGAACGCGGGCGCGAAGTACCGCTCATCGCCGAGTACCGCGCCGAGGGTGGCGAGCCCGGCCAGGTGCCAGCATTCGATGTTGTGGATGGTGCCGCCACAACTGGGTCAGCAGGTGCTCCGCCGCCGGTCGCAGCAGGTCGCGCTCGATCCGCGCCTGTGTCGCCGGATCGAACGTCTCGCGGACCGCGTCGTAGGCCCAGGCGAGCGGGATGCTCCAGACCGCCTCGTCGAGCGACTGCCCCATGCACCGGCCCTGCCCGGCGTGCTCACCGTGCGACACGTAGTTGGGATAGCGATCCGCATAGGTGCCCAGCGCGCGGGCGTGCGCGGCGTGGCGTTCCTCGCCCCCGGCGAGCCACGCCAGCGCCGCCGCTGCAGCCCGGCGTTATGACCAGACGCTGGCTGGCCGAGCGCCAAGCCCCGGCGTAGGGCTCCCCGGTGAAGACCCGCCCATCGACCGGGCAGCGCCCCTCTTCGATCCTGTTGCGGGTCGTATTCGAGGCGCACGGCGTGCTCGGGGCAGAAGAAGTCGTGTCCCCAGCCAGCCCCTCCGTCGGGATGGCGACCGCCTGCGGAGCGCGCGGTCCGCCCGGTCCGCGATCGCGCTCACGGCGGCGGCGAATGCCGGGCCCGTCCACCGCCGCCGCAGCGCGATCCGTCCTCGCTGAGCAGGTGCATGGTTCCTCCGTGATTCAGACGACCGCCAGTGCCATCGACCGCGACGCAGCCGTTGCCCTCGGCCCCGACGAGCAGCGGATTCAGGTCCAGTTCTCGGACCTCGGGCAGTTCGGTCAGCAGTTGCGACACGCGGGCGATCACCTCGGCGGCGGCGGTGACATCGACCGCCGGGCGGCCCCGAAACGGGCCGAGCAGTGCCGCGCCGCGCAATTCAGCGAGCATGCGCTGAGTCCTGGCGGCATCGACCGGCGCGAGCCGGGTGGAAGCATCCTGCAATGCCTCGGCCAGCACGCCGCCGAACCCGGCGACGACGATCGGGCCGAAAACCGGGTCGTTGCGCCCGCCGACGATCAACTCCACGAGCCCCGACGCCATCCGCTCGACCCGGACGCCGCGCACCACCGCCCCCGGCGCACCCGCCGCGACCCGCGCCAGCAAGGCGGCATACTCCGCCCGAAGCTGCTCATCCGACGCGATCCCCAGCGCGACGCCGCCAATCTCGGTCTTGTGGTGGACGCCGTCGGCCTCGATCTTCAGCGCGACCGGGTAGCCGACCGCGCTGACCAGCGCGAGCGCCTCATCGGCGCTTCGGCCAGTGCCGCCGGGCGGCACCGGATGTCGTAGCAGCGAAGCAAGTCCTTGCTGGCCGACTCCGCGACGCCGCCGCTCCCGGCAGGCGGCAAGTGGAGTGCGAGCGCGCGAGTGCGGCGCGCTGTATCGACGGCAGCACCGACCTGAGCCGGGCGAGTTCCCTGACGCCAGCGCGCATAGCGACCGGCGTGGCCGATTGCACGCGCCGCGACCCGCGCGCCGGAGAGCTGGATCACCCCGCGCTCCGCCAGCGCGTCGGTCAGCGCATCGGCGACATCGGTGAGCGTGTTGATTAGCGCGATCGGCTTGTCGGTGCGCTCGCGGGCGTCGGCCAGCCCGGCGATCATCTTGTCCCAGCCGGTGGCGTCGAGCGCCCGGAGTGGCGCGTCGTGTCGCCGATGCAGGCGACGAGATCGACCCCGGCGTCGCGGCCGTGCGCGCCGGCGACCTCGCCGTAGATCGCGCGATTCCCCCACCCGGAGGCGGTGATATCGAGCGGGTTGAGCGGGTTGGCGAACGGCGGCAGCAGACCGAGCAGGGCCTCGCGCGTCTCTGGCGGCAGGTCGGGCAACTCGACCCCGGCGGCGGCGGCGACATCCGCGATCAGCCCGCACTCGCCGCCCGAGCTGGCGAAGACGCCCAGTCCCGGCCCGGCTGGGCGGCGGTCGGCCGCAAGGAGGGTGGCGGTCTGCATCAGTTCGTCGAGGTCGTCCACGCGGATGACGCCGTACTGAGCGAAAAGGCGTCGCAAGCTGATCCGCGCCGGTCAGCGAGAGCCGGTGTGGGCGATCGCCGCGCGGCTGGCCTTGTCGGAACGGCCGAGTTTCAGGGCGACGATCGGGACATCACGCTCGGCGGCGCGGGCGGCGACGCGGCGGAACTTCGACACATCGGCGAGCCCTTCGATTACTGCGGCGATGACCCGGACGGCGGGCTCGGCAAGGTAAAAATCCATCACATCGACGGCATCCACGACGGCCTGATTGCCCACCGACACGGCGTGGGCGAGCGGCAGGCCGCGCCCGAGGCCATCAGCGTCAGCGCCATGTTGCCGCTCTGGGCGACCAGCCCGACCGTGCCCGCACGTCGCGGCGTCGCCAGCGGGATGGCCCACAGGCCCGCGTTGCCCAGGTAGCTCATCACCCCGAGGCAGTTTGGCCCGATCAGGGGGAAGCATTCGCCGCAGAGTTCGCGCAATTCCGCTTGCAGCGCCTGGCCCGCCGCGCCCTCCTCGGCGAAACCGCTGCCGAACGCGATGCCGCCCCGCACCCCGGCGGCGATGGCCTGCCGGACCACCCCGGGCACCGCCCGCGCCGGGACCGCGATGGCGATCGCATCGACCGGACCGGGGAGCGCGCCGAGTTCCGGGTAGGCTGGGAGCCCGGCGATCGTGTCGTAGTTGGGGTTGACCGGGTAAATCGGCCCGGCATATCCCTGCGCCACGAGCCCATTGAGCACCCTGAGCCCGTAGCCGCCTTTCGGCGACGCGCCGACGACGGCGACCGCGCGCGGATAGAAGAGCGGGTGGAGCGGGTGCGACGCCGCGTCGCCCCCGGCCAGGAGTGCCCAGTCGATGGTGCAGGTCGGCGTCCCCGCCGTGGTTCGTTCGGTCTCAGACGGCATCGTCCTCCTGCCTTTCCTGCGCGATTTCCAGGTGTCCCACTCGCCCCGGACGTGCTCGCGGCAACATCTCGCGTCGGCAAACAATGTCGCGGGACATTATCTCCGGCACGCCCTTCAGTCAAGGCTGTTGTCGAGTTGCCGTACTTCTGACGTTGCTCGGCGGTTATTACGGGAGAATCTGGTAGGCTTGGTCGGGGATTGCCAGGCCCCGACTGCGGGCGATTCGGACGCCCCGGACAGGGAACCCGAAAGGGGGGAGCATGGAGACCCGTCGGACTTTTCTCACGCGGCTGGCGGCGCTGGGAGCGGCGATGCCGTTCGCGAGCGCCCTCGCCGGTGTGTCGCGGGCTACCGCGATGCCGATCGGCGGCGCGGCGCGGTCCAGCAGCTCCGCGCGGCAGTTGGCCGGCCAGCGGGTGATCTACTCTTATCCGGGATTGACCGTGCCGGACGCGCTGTTGCAGGCGATCGGCGCGGGCGAGGCTGGCGGCGTGATTTTCTTCGGCGAGAACATCGCTAGCGACGCCCAGCTCGCGGCGGTCGTCCAGCAACTCCAGCAGGCGCAGGGGGCGGATGCCGTGCCGCTGCTGTTGATGACCGACCAGGAAGGGGGCATCGTCAGGCGCTTGTCCGGGGCACCGGAGCAGTCGGCGAAGCAGATCGGTCAGGCTACCGATCCGGCGGCTGCGGCGAGCGCGGCGGGCGCGGCGGCCGGGCAGCGCCTCGCCAGCGTGGGGCTGAACGTCAACCTCGCCCCCGTCCTCGACGTTTACCGCCAGGAGGGCGACTTCCTGGACCAGTATGGGCGCTCCTTCAGCAAGGATCCGGCGGTGGCGGCCGTGTGCGGCAGCGCTTTCATCGCTGCCCAGCAACAGGCGGGCGTGGCGGCCGTCGCCAAGCATTTCCCGGGCCTCGGCGCGGCCACGGCGTCCCAGGACACCGACGCGCGGCCGGTGACCCTCGCGGTCCCGCTCGCCACGCTCCAGGGGGTGGACGCGGCACCCTATCCGGCGGCGATGGTCGCCGGTGTCGGGGTCGTCATGCTCTCCTGGGCGGTCTACCCGGCGCTCGATGCCAACGCCCCGGCGGGGCTCTCGGCGGCAGTGGTGCAGGGCGCGCTGCGCGACCAACTCGGCTTTCGGGGGGTCACGATCACCGACGCACTGGAGGCGGGCGCGCTCGGTGCCTTCGGCGACACCGGCACGCGGGCGCTGCTGGCCGCGCAGGCCGGGATGGACCTGATCCTCTGCTCGGCGCGCGATGTCGGCCAGGGGCAGGCCGCCACGGCGGCGCTCGCCGCCGCGCTCGACGGTGGGCAGCTCGATGGGGCCGAGTTCGCGGCAGCGGCCGAGCGCGTGGCCGCGCTGCGCGGCAGCCTCGCCTCCAGTCGCTTCTTCCCCGAGACCGGGCAGACCGTCGGCCAGCCCTTCCTGGCCTACTGGGAGCGGCACGGTGGCCTGGCGATCAATGGCTACCCGATCAGCGGCGAATTCGCCGAGGTGTTGGAGGACGGCAAATCCTACACCGTCCAGTATTTCGAGCGCGTCCGCATGGAGCACCACCCGGACAATGCCGCCCCGTACGACGTACTGCTGGGGCAATTCGGCCGACGAATCCTGGCGGGTATTCCCGATGCGCCGACCGCCACGGTGCCGCAGCAGGAGGGCTACACTTATTTCGCGGAGACGGGGCACAACGTCGGGCCGCGCTTCGGGGCCTACTGGCGGGCGAACGGCGGCCTGGCGCAGTTCGGCTATCCGCTCTCGGAACTCTTCGAGCAGCGGCTGGAGGATGGCAACGTCTACCCGGTGCAGTACTTCGAGCGCGCCCGCTTCGAGCTGCACCCGGAGAACCAGCCGCCCTACGACGTGCTGCTCGGCCAGTTCGGGCGGCGCATCCTCGGCGAACGCTGAGGCCGCAGCATGCGGTGCTGTGTCGGATCGGATTCGGGGTGCAGCAATGTCCACGACAGACCCGGTGGTCTTCCTCCTCGATGTCGATAACACACTGCTCGACAATGATCGCGTGTCGCGCGACCTTCGTGATCACCTCACAGCGGCGTTCGGGGCCGCCTGCCAGGAGCATTACTGGGCCATTTTCGAGGAGTTGCGCGCCGAACTGGGCTACGCCGACTATCTCGGCGCGCTCCAGCGCTACCGGCTCGAACATCTGCGCGACACGAATATCCTCGCCGTCTCCAACTATCTGGTGAACTATCCCTTTGCCAACCGCCTCTTCCCCGAATCGCTGGATGTGATCGCGCGGCTCCGCGCCTGGGGGCCGACAGCTATCCTCTCCGATGGCGATGTTGTCTTCCAGCCACGCAAGATCGAGCGCTCAGGTCTCTGGGACGAGGTGGGGGGCAATATCCTGATCTATGTTCACAAGGAGGAGATGCTCGGCGATGTCGAGCGGCGCTACCCGGCCCGACACTACGTCGTGGTAGACGACAAGCTGCACATCCTGGGGCGCGTCAAGACGATCTGGGGGGATCGGGTGACCACCGTCTTCGTGCGGCAGGGGCACTACGCCCACGACCCTCGCATCCTCGCCGTCGCGCCGCCCGCCGATCGCACCATCGACCGCATCGGTGCGCTACTCGACTACGACCTGCCCGCGCTGATCGGGGAGGCTGCCATTCAGGTGCCATAGGTCGCACGCAGGCGAGTGTCGCGGCGGTGCGTGCTATACTCTGCGCCACCTACACCGTCCCACCAGACTGCGAGGTCGCCGATGGCCGACCAGCCCGCGTTTTCGCTGCCGCGCTACACGAGCCCGCTGGTCGGTCGCGACGCCGAACTGGCCACGGTCCTCTCCGTGCTGCGCGGCTCTTTTCAAGGCCAGCCGAAGGTCATCCTCGTCACGGGCGAGCCCGGTGTTGGCAAGTCCCGCCTGATGGCCGAGGTCAGTTCCAGTGCCGCCGCCGAGCTGGGTGCCACCGTGCTCACCGGGTTCGCGATCGAGGGCGGCGGGCTGCTGCCCTACTTTCCGATCGGCCGCGCTATCCGTGGGACTGTCGATCAACTCGTGCGCAGCGCTCCGGCGATGTGCCAGCCCGCGTCGCTGCTGGCGATGGCCGGGCTGGTGCGCGCGGACTTCCCCGGCTTCCGGTCGCCCGCCGCGCTCGCGCCCGACGCCGAGCGGGTGCGGTTGTATGATGCATTTGCCGATGTCTGCCTCCACCTCGCCAGGTCTGGCCCGCTGCTGCTGGCGCTGGATGACCTGCAATGGGCGGATAGCGGCACCTGGGAGATGATCGCCTACGCCGCCCGGGTGGCCTACGACGCCCCGCTCGGCATCGTCATCGCCTGCCGTGACGAGATCCTCGCGACGGGCCGCGTGGGCACACAGGCACTGGACGAATTGAATCGGCATCGCTTGCTGGTGCATCTGCCCCTGCCGCGCCTCAGCCCGGAGGCGGTGCGTCTGCTCGCACAGGGATTCCTCGGCGCGCAGCTCGCGGACGAACTCGCCGCGTCGCTCGCCCGGCGCAGCGAGGGCAACGCCTTCTATGCCGAGGAGGTGCTGCGGGGGCTGACTGGCCGATTGGTGCAAGATTGGAGCGGCGCGTACTATCTCCCGGCGCGGGAACGCGCCGCCGCAGAGGCGGCGACCCCCCCGACGCTCAGGCTGAGCACCATTCGCCGCCTGGAGGGCTTGCCTGCGGAGACCCAGGCCGTCGTGACGGCGGCGGCCGTCCTGGGGCGCTCCTTCTCGTCGCGCGTCCTGGCGCAGATGCGCGGACAAGGTGCGGACGAGATCGAACGGCACCTCGGGCCTGCGGTGACCGCCAGCGTCGTCACCGGTGCTGCGGGGGAGTATGCCTTTGTCCACGATCTCGTCCGCGAGACAGCCTACGAACTGGCTGCCGGAGAGCGGCATCGCCTCCACGAGGCCGCAGCCCGCGCCCTCCAGGGCGCGGGCAACCAGAGCTTCGAACGGTTGGCGGCCCTGGCATATCACTGGCGCGAAGCCGACGTGCCGTTGCTCGCCGCCAGGGCCACCTCGGACGCGGCGCGGGCCGCGACCCAGACGGCGGCGCACGCGGAGGCGCTGCATTATGCGGCGACGGCGTGTGCGCTCTACGACCGCGCGCCCGGTGCGGAGGCCGAGGAGGTGTTGCGAGCGCGCCTCGCGCTGGCCGAGACTGCCCTCACCTGCGGCGACTATGCACAGGCCGAATCCGCCTATCGCCTGGCCCTCGCCGACGCGGAGGGTCTGGGGGATCGGCGGGTGCAGGGCGAGGTGTGGGCACACCTCGGGGTGCTGTTCCGCCGCCGCGAGCGGATGGAAGAGTCTGCGGCCTGCTTCACGAACGCGCTCGGCGTGCTCGGGGATGGCGCGGACTCCGGGCGCGCAGTCGCGGAGGTGCTGATCGAGTTCGCTGGCCTGGAGGGGCTGACGCGGGCGCGCTACCGCGAGGCGCTGGAGTACGGCGAGCGGGCCATCGCGCTCGCTGACGCGCTCGGCGACCGTCGGCTGCAGGCGGATGCCGCCATGGCGATGGCCGGTGTCAGGATTCGCGCGGTCGATCCGATGGAAGGGCCGCCGCTCCTGCAACAGGCGCTCGACCTGGCCCTGGCCGCCGCCGAACCCCTGCTGGCCGCCGAAGCCTGCGCGCAACTCTCGAACACCTACTACTGGACCGGCGAGCTGCAGCGGTCGCACCAGTATGCGCGCAGGCGGCTCGAACTGGCCGAACAGGCCGGCGACGTGTTCGGCATGCGGCACGCCCACTCCTGGCTGGCGAACGTCTTGCTGACGCTCGGGCAGTGGGATGAGGCGCGCGAGCTGCTGGACCGCTGCGAGCCCTTGCTGGCGCGGCTGGACAACCCGGAACCGACCGCCTTCGTCCGGCAATTGCGCGCCGTGATCGCCTATCGCACCGGCGACTTCGAACAATCCTTCGCCGATGGCAGCCAGGCTCTCCAGGTCTTTGAACGGGTCGATCCGGCGACCACGATCTGGTATCGCGGCGTCCTCGCGCTCGCCTGCCTCGGCCTCGGGCGCAAGGAGGAAGCGGAGCGGCAACTGCGGCTCCTGGAGACGAACCTTGGCGCGTTGCCCGAGTCGGCGCTGCCCGCGCGCTCGGCGCGTACTGCGCTCGGACTGGCGTATGCGGAACTGGGGGATCGTGCGCGCGCCGCCGAGTGCGAACGCGCGCTGCGACCCTACGCCGACGACCACCACTGGTGGCTGGCGCGGCGCACCCTGGCGAATCTGGCCGCCCTGCGGGGCGACGTGGCGCTCGCCCTGGCCGACCTGGCATCGGCGGAGCGCCGTGCGCGCCAGGAAGGGCTGCTGCCCGACCTGGCGCTGATCCTCTTGCGGCGCGCGGAATTGCTCGGGGCTTCCAGCGCGGACGGCCAGGCATTGCTGCGAGAAGCGCGCCGCCACCTGACCTCGCTGGGCATGAAGGCCGCGCTCGCCCGCGCCGAAGGACTGGTGGTCACTACCAGCGCTTCGTTGCCTGCCGGACTCACGGCGCGCGAGCGGGAGGTCCTGCGGCATCTTGCCCAGGGGAAGACGAACCGCGAGATCGCTGGCCTGTTGGTGATTAGCGAACACACCGTCGTCAACCACCTGAGCCATATTTTCGGCAAGATCGGCGTCGATAATCGGACCGCCGCCGCCGCGTTTGCGCATCGCGAGGGCATCGTCTAGTTGCGCGGCATAGTGGATTTCCACTATGCCGCATCCCCTCTCCCACTTGGCTGAACCCGAATGAAAAATGGGAAGTTCACTCGATGGCAGGCCGCGCGCTGTCCTCTACTATGCGTGCAGAGGCCGAGACAGCGTGTCGTCAACCACAGGAGGAAGCTGATGATGGCGTATGAGCAGAAGGACCTGGGGCAGCCGGACGAGGTGCGTGAGTTCCCGAATGGCCGACTGGAGTTGGTCAACATTGGCGAAGGGGTTGTCGGTCGGCTCGTCCTGGAGCCGGGCTGGCGCTGGTCGAACGATGTGAAGCCGATCGCCGGGACAGAATTGTGCGAAGCACCGCACTTCCAGTACCACGTCGCGGGCGTGCTCCGCGTCATCACCGCCGACGGCACTGAGTTCGACGCGGGACCCGGCGAGGTGACGAGCCTTCCCTCCGGGCACGACGCCTATGTCGTCGGCGACGAGCAGGTGGTGATCGTTGACTTCTTCGGCGCGACGCACTACGCGAAGGCGTAGCGGGCAGTTACTCCGCTGGGCATGGCCCCGCCGGGATGGTCGAAGAACCATCCCGGCGGGGCCATGCAGTTTTGCGCGGCCGTTAGTGGTGCGCTGCCCAACGTTTCGGGGTGTCCGGGGTCGGGCGCGTGGCAAGGTGGTCGAGGATCTGCCGCACCGCAGCGTCGGTGGCGGTGGCGGTCGTATCGATCATCAGATCGTAAGTGACGCCGGCGTGGACGCGGGCCGCTTGATCGCGCGCGGAGCCGACCAACCGGTCGCCGCGCGCTTGCTCACGTGCCATCAGGGTCGCGAGATCGGCGGTGACGCCGACCCAGAGCACGTCGAAGTCGCGCAACTCCTCGCGCCAGGGTTGCACCTGCTCCTGGCCGAAGGCAATGTCATCGACGATCACACTGAGGTCCGTCCGCGCGAGCGTGACGATCAGCGCGCGGAAGGCGCGGTAGATCTTCTGGCCGTAGGGGCCGGAGGCGACCCGGTAGACGGTGTTGCCCGCCTCGTCGGTCGCGGGCTGGAAGCTGTAGCCGATCGTCGTCCGCTCGCCGGTCCAGTCGTTGACCTGCGGCGGCATCAGGTTGATCAGGGTATCGATGCTCAGGTAGAGGTAAGGTTCCGGCAACGCCGCCTGGAGCGCGTGCGCGAGTTGGGTCTTGCCCGCGCTGCTCGGGCCGTTGATGTAGATGATCGTCGCGCTCATCGCTCCCCTTCACCTGGCCGATCGCCGATGCGGGCTGCGCCGTGATCAGCCCGCCGTGACGAACACGGTACCGCCTGGCAGACCGATCGTGCAACACCGACGCACACCGGTCCTTCTCACTGGGATCACAAGGAGCCCCGTGGCAAAGCGCCACGGGGCTCTGTGCGGTCGCGTTGGCTCCTCGTGCGTTAGCGCTCCTGGCGGTCGCAGACGTAGTCGCGCGAGGGGTCGTAGTCGCGCCCGTCGAACTCCCTGAGGCGCGGGCCGTAGAGATGCACCGACCAGGCGGGGCGCAAGCTCCGGTTGGCGACCCGGTGGATGCCGCCCGCGTAGGGCAGCAAACCCGAACTTTGCCCCTGGTTCCACCGGCGCTGCCAGCGCAGGCGCAGATGTGCCTGGTTCGGCTGGGCCTCGTCATCGAGCCGCCGGTAGCGTTCCTCCAGCAGGGTGCCGCTGACGCAGGAGTAGATGCCCCAGCTGGTGTGGTCGTGGATCGGCGTCGCCGCGCCCGGCAGCCAGAGGAAGTAGCCGAGCCACCAGCGGTCGCCGCGCCCTTCGACGTGGTGGACGATCTGCGGCCCGCTCTCGTGTGCCCAGGAGATCGCCTCTGGCAGGCGAGCGGAGACGCGCGCGGCGAACTCCCCGGCCAAGCGCCGCACCAGGGAGAGGGAGTACCGGAGCGCCCGGGAGGGCGCGACTTCTGATAGCTGGTCGAGTTCGCGAATATCCTGTTGCGTGATGACCGGATGCGTGGGACGTACTCCCGTTTCATACAGTGCAAGCATGGTGGACCTCTTTTTCGGTTCTACCAAAGGGTGACGAAAGGTGTTTCGCGCCGCGCGCATGCGAAATCGCGAGACCGGTGCAAGAGATGGGGCGGAAGCCAGGTTGGTGTTGTTGTCGCCCGGCGATGCCGCATTGCCGTCGCCGGGCGATGATTACTCGCGAGGTTACTTGCTTGACGGTGCCGCGCTGCAGCTGACGTTCGGGTTCCACATCGCGTACATGCCGCTGGGGTTGGACTCGTAGAGCCAGATGTGGAGGGCGTAGAAGGCGGGCAGGCCGTAGCGGTTCCCGGCCGGCGTGAGCATGAAATCCTGGCCGAAGAGCGACGGCGGCGCGCTGTGGGCCTTGTCCCAGGCCTCCTGGAAGGCGACGTATTCGAGGGCGACGAGCTGCATGCTGCCGTCGGCCTGGGGCTCGTAGACGACGAGTTGCGGGTGCTGGGCGTCGATCACGCCGCTTTCCACGAGCTTGCCGTTGACGTAGTGGATGCCCATCGTGCCGACGCCGGGTTGGTCGATGCAGGCGATGCCTGCCGCGTCCTTGAGGAGCGCGTAGCCGTCGGCCTCGGCGACGGCAAGGTTCTTGTAGCCAGCGGTGGCGGTGCGGACGCCAGCGAGTTCGTCGCGGCTATCGCCCCGGACCGCTGCGGCGATGGGGGAGGTCGCGAGCACGACCAGGGCGATGCCCGCGACGACGATCGCGATGGCCGCCGCCTTCATGTTTTTGAGCCGAGCCATGGGTTTTCCTCCATTTCATAAACGCCAGGGTGATTGGGGAATGCGTTAAGGACAGGCGCTCGTGGGTTGATCTCCGGCGCGATGATCGGGGCCAGCGGGGTTCAAAGTTCAAAGTTCAAGGTTCGGGTTCCGCCGCCCTACTGTTTCGTTCCGATCTTCGATGCTGTGAGGGCGATGGATGCTGGCGATCCGGTCGCCGTTGCCTGATCTTCTCGGTCGTTGCGCCACGCGCCGATCCAGGTGGCGGCGTCGGCCAGGGTGGCGTTGCGGATGCGCCCGCCAGATTGCAGATGCTCCACCTCGACTCGCCGCTCCCCATCGCACTGCCAGTAGCGCAGCACGAAAGCGTCGTAGTGCATCGTCATGCATTCCTCCTGCGCGTCGGCTGTGTTGCCCGGGACGCTGGCGGCATCCCCAGGATGCGGGCAGCGGCGGGGCAGGCGACGCTCCGTGCTTCGCGGCAGATCATTCCGGTTCGATTACCTGAAGAAATAGGGATCGAGCACGCTCACCTTGCTGATCGCATCCACCGGCAAGCCGTTGCGCCGCGCTGCCTTGCGGATCGTCTCCGGGGTCGGGCCGTCGTAGATGCAGAAGGTCCTGGTCTTGTCGTCGGTGACCGGGATCGCCAGGCCATCGGGGAATGTGCGCTCTACCAGGTATCGGGGCATCGGCTACCTCCTGCTATCCCATGTCCGCGCGCCGCGGACAGTGCTAGTGTGCCCGATCGGGGCGGCGGGCACATCGGGGGGTACCCCTACTTTGGCGTCGGGGTACTCCCAAATTGGCGACGCAGGCATGGGGGTGCGACCCTCGCGCGCCTGCGCCCCCTGGCTTCGCGAGTATGGGCTACGGCGTGGCAGGTGCGCGATCCGGCGCGGAACGCTATGCTTCTCTCTCTGGGGTAGTGCATTGTGGCCAAGGAGGATCCGATGGTAGCGACACAATCCGGCGCAACCTCCGTGGAGAGCGTGGCGAGCGACTTCGCGACGTTCGGGGCGATCCATCTCGACGTGACCGACGGCGAGCGCGCGGTCGGCTTCTGGCGCGACCTGGTTGGCCTGGAGTTGCTGGGCCAGGACGACGCGGGGATCCGGCTGGGCGTCGGGGGGCGGGATCTGGTGGTCCTGCATCCGGGCGCGACAGGCCCGGTCGTGCGGGAGGCGGCTGGCCTCTATCACCTGTCGTTCCACCTGCCGAGCCTGGCGGAGTTCGCGCGCGTCTACGCCCGCATCGAGGCGGCGGGCTACTTCCAGTATCCGACCGATCACGCGATGCACATCGCCAACTACGTGGATGATCCCGACGGAATCGGCCTCGAACTGGCCTACGAGACGTCGTCTGACCTCCGCGCGTCGTGGGAAGGCGTGCCCGGATACGAGCCGGGAGAGCGCGGCTATCACTGGGGCGGTCGCGATCCGCGCTACCTCGCCTGGCTCGACGCGCAGGTGCCCGATGGCGACACCAAGCCGGGCCTGCCTGCGGGCACGGTCGTGGGGCACATGCACCTCCGGGCCGCCGACACCAGCGAGTCGCTGGCGTTCTACCGCGACCTGATCGGCTTCACCCCCAACAAGGAGGGGACGCCGGGGGCGATGTTCGACATGTCGGCCGGTGGCACCTTCTCGCACCGGCTCGCCTGCAACTCGTGGGAGAGCGCCGGTCGGCCGCAGCGGCCCGCCGACGTGGCCGGGATGCGCTATTTCACGGTTCAGCTGCGGAACGAGGCAGACCGGGACGCGATCGTCGCGCGCCTGGAGGCGGCCGGGAAGCCGATCGAGCGCCGCGATGACGCGGTGATCGTGGCCGATCCCGCCGGGACGCGGCTGATCCTCGCGGTGGGCGCGCAGAGCTAGCCACCCACGCGTCCGCGAACCCAGATACACGAGCACAAGCGCAGCCCGGAGCACGACTGCTCCGGGCTGCGCTTCTTGCTAGAGAGTGTGATTAGCTGCGGCTGGGGAGGGCCACGGTCGCGGTGCCTGGGGTGGTCTTCTGGCCCTGCGGATTCTGCGTCCAGATGTCGAGTTCGACCAGATGCTCGCCGTTCTCCTGGCGCGTGGCGGTGACCACGCCCTTGCAGGTCATCTCCTGACCGGGATAGTCCATGCCCCGGTAGGAGACGCCCCATTTCTTGATCTTGCCGCCATAACCGACCCACTCGTGCAGCATGCGCCCGAGGAGGGCGTGCTTGAGCGCGCCGTGGACGATCACGCCGGAGAGGCCGGTGCCCCTGGCGAAGTCGGTGTCGTAGTGGATCTGATAGAAGTCGCCCGAGCCCGCCGCCCACTGCACCAGCTGCTGGGTGGTCGGCACGATTTTCAGCTCGATCTCCTGCCCAACGGCCACGTCTTCGAAATAGGTCTGCTGGGTGCCGGTTTGCGCGCTCATCGTCGTATCCCTCCGGATTGCGGCCTGCCCGTCGGCTGACGCTAGTAGGCGATGCCGGTGCCACGACTAATCGCGACGATTTCGCCGTCGCGGCGATAGGTCGTCTCGCTGGTCGTGATCAGCATCATGCCCAGGCTGCCCTTGCGCTCGTCGAGCGCGGCGATCTTGGTGGTGGCCGTCAGGGTGTCGCCCGCGCAGATGGTGTCGAACATCTCGATCTCGGTGCCGCCATTGAGGACGCGCTTCAGGCCGTGGTTGAGGCGCGACCGGCGACTGCGCGAGCCGCCGAAGGTTGGGTCGGAGTCGGCCGGATCGAAGATCGTCGTGCCGAGGTAATGGGGCGGGCAGGGCAGGCTGCGATAGCCCTGCGACTGCGCGAACGCTTCGTCGAAGTAGAGCGGGTCGGTATAGCCGACCGCGCGGGCGAACATGCGAATCTGGAGCTTGTCGACTTCCAGGGTCCAGGGTTCCGATTCGACGCCGATGACCGCCTGCATCTCGGGCGTGATGATCTCGAATGCTGACACGCCATCTCCTCCTCGCGACGCCGAGCGGTGCCGCGCCTTCCCACGCTGCTGAAACGCGCACCGCCCGGTCGATACCGATGCCACCATGCCTCGCGGGTTCGTCTGGCATGGCGCGGAAGTTCGGCTGCATTGTACCGCAGCCGGGGGAGCGAAGTGCCGGGCGCGAAGCCGCGCGTCGCCACCTGCGGCGGATTGTCCACTCACGACTCACGACTCGCCGAATTTGACAATGTCGCGCCGAATGGTAGGGTACCCGCCGTTGTTCCATTGACCACCCGCGCCGCCGGGCTCTGTGCTCGGTCGCGCCCGGCAAATGGATGTTAAGGAGGTTCCCGATGGCTGTGCCGTTACCCCCCGCGATTGCCGAGCGTCCGCGCGGCGACCGTGTTGCCGGGAAGGTGGCGATTGTCACCGGCGGCAACGCGGGGATCGGCCGCGCCACCGCCGAGTTGCTCGCCCGCGAGGGGGCGCGGGTCGTCGTCGCCGCGCGCACCGTCGCGTCGGGCGAGGAGACGGTGCGGCTAATCGCGACGGCCGGTGGCGAGGCGATCTTCGTGCGCACCGATGTCGGACGCGAGGAGGAGTGCGTCGCACTGGTCGCCGAGACCGTGCGTCGCTTCGGGCGGCTGGACGTGCTGGTGAACAACGCGGCGATCTATCCGCGCGCGACGTTGCAGGAGACGACGGTCGCGGTCTGGCGGCAGATCATGGCGATCAACCTGGAGGGGCCGCTGGTGCTCTGTCGCGAGGCGGTGCCGCACATGATCGCCGGGGGTGGCGGCTCGATCATCAACGTCGGCTCGGGTAATGCGAAGGGTGGTGCCCCGAACCTGACGCCGTATTCGGTCTCGAAGGGCGGGCTGTGGACCCTCACGCGCAACATCGCGCTGGCCTTCATCGGCGACAATGTGCGGGCGAACTATCTCAACCCCGGCTGGAACCACACCGAGACGGAGAAGCGGGTGCAGGCGCTGGAGGGGCACGACGAGGCGTGGCTCGCGATGGCGGCGGCGAACTCGCCCGCCGGGCGCGTCTCCGACCCATCCGACGCGGCCTACGCCATCCTCTGGCTCGCCTCGGACGAATCGAGCTTCGTCAACGGTCAGGACATCAGCACCGACGCCGGAGTGCCGGGCGGCGCGCGGCGGGTGTCCCGGCCGGTGTGATCGGCGCACCGGCCGGGACACCCACGCGTCATTGGATACGACAGCGGCCCCTGGCTTTTCACCCGGGGCCGCGCTGCTGACATTACAATGGCCTCTTACCCGGCACTCTCCACGATCTTGCGGAGGGCACCGCCTTCCTGCATGTAGAACTGGCGCAAGATGCCGACATCGGTGTTCAGGTTGAAGTCCTTGACACCGAGATTCATGTAGTACTCGGCCTCGGCCGCGCTGCCGATCTCCGCGCGCGGGCGGACGCCATATTTGAGGCAGGTCTTGATCGTGTGCTCGCGCGCCGCGAGGACGTCCGGGTGGAGACCGGTCGTGTAGTTGCGGCTGGCCTTGCCGATGCTGAGGCCGTAGTCGGCCGGACCGAACTGGACCATGTCGATGCCGGGCACCTGGAGAATCTCCTCCAGGTTCTCGAGGGCGAGGCGCTTCTCGATCATGATCACGATCACGGCGTCATTGTAGTACTGGACATAATCGGTCTGGCTGCCGACCGGGACGCGCCCGCCGGCCATGCCGTGGGTGTAGTTGTTGTCCGGACCTTCGGGGCGGATCATCCTGACGATCGCCTCGGCATCGGCGGCCGTGCGCACGTCGGTGAAGAGGAGGTTCTGGATGCCGGCCGACATCGCCCGGATCGCCACGTGCCACTGCGCCGACTGCTCGATCTTGATCATGCCGCAGAAGTTGGGGGAGAGCTCGATGGCGCGGCCCATGTTGTCGAGGGCGTAAAGGTCATACGGGGCGTACTCGGCCAGGAATTCGACATAGTCGAACTGGCCGCTCCGCCCGACCAACTCGACCCCCATCGCCAAAGAGTTCTGGATGCGGGTGCCAAAGGTTGGCTTGCCTTCGTTGAGCAGGGTTCGGAGTCGATTCTCGCGCATGTGAGCACCATCCTCTATCGTGAGATTCCACCCGCCTGAGTATCGTGTGCGGCGAGACAGTGACAACGGTGCGATCGGGCATCTCTTGTACTCGCCGCCCGGACAGTAGCACGGAACGGCCGAGGAGGCAATTCGGCGTATTTCTGGAGCTGTCAGCTGCGTCGCTGCCACCACGCGCTCGTCGCTCGCGTGGCGGCTGGCAAGGGTGGCGTGCTATCGTCTGCCGATTGGCGAACTGTGGTGAGCGGTGGGGGAGGCCATGCTGTCGGACGACGAGCGCGCGGCGCTCATTCGGCAATACGCGGCGGGTCGGCCCGGCTGCGGGCGGCGCTGGAGACCGTGCCCGCGGCGGCGCTGCGGTGGCGACCCGCGCCGGGCAGTGGTCGGCCCACGGATCGTCGTCCACTGTGGCGACGCGAACGGCGGGCGCTCTGCGCTGGTTCCTGGTCGCCGACCATGACCACCGATCGTCGGCTACGACGAGGCGGCGTGGGCGACGGCACTCGACTATCACGCCCTGCCGCTCGAACCCGCGCTTGCGGCAGCCGAGGCGGCACGTGCCAATACGCTGCCGCTGCTGGATCGCCTGCCGGATGACGCCTGGGCGCGTGCGGGGCGGCACAGCGCGTCGGGTCGCTACTCGGCGGAGGACTGGCTGCGCATCTACGGCGTCCACCTGGAGGAGCACGCGCAGCAGATCGAGGCGAATGTGGCGGCCTGGGAGGCGCGGCAGCATACGGCGGCGGGCTAATCCGGGGGCGCAACGCTGCCCGACAGGCGATTTGCTCCGGCGCTGGCCGCCTCCGGAGCGAGCGCCCGCCCGGCGACAAAGGTTGTGTCAGGTCAGGGCCTCGGCGATGGCGTCGGCGAGGGGGAGGGCGGCACCCGCAGCAAAGGCAACGTCATACGGTAGGCCGTCGGGCAGGATGGCCTCGGCACCGGCGCGGGTGGCATCGGCGAGCTGCTGCTCAGGGACGGGGCGGGGGATGGCGATGGTCTCGCGCAGGGCGGTGGCGGCACCGAGGAGGCGGGCGGCGCGTTCGCCACGGCGCTCGGCGACGGCGAGGGCGGCGAGGTTTTCGAGGGTGACGGCGATCTGGCGGAGGGCACCGATGGACTGGTGCAGGGCCAGCGCTTCGCGGTGCCGCGCACTTGCCAGGGCGAGATCGCCGCGCTGGCGGGCGAGGGTGCCGAGATCGCCGAGGACGTAAGCCTCGACGTCGCGGCGTCCGGCGGCGCGGGCGAGGGCGAGGGCCTCGGTGAGGGCGTCGCCCCCGCGCGGATCGCCCAGAAAGAGCCAGGTCTCGCCGAGGTTGCCGAGCGCGCGGGCGGCCTCGCCGGTGTCCCCCGCGTCGCGCGCCAGGGCCACGCATGCTTCGTAGCGCTCGGCCGCGAGGATCAGGTCGCCGCGATTGAAGGTGACCCCGCCGCGCGTATTGAGGGCGCGCACCGCCCCCACCAACTCCCCCGCTTCGCGAAAGTGGGCGGCACTGGCGGCCAGGCGTTCCTCCGCGAGCGCGAAGTCGCCCTGGTCGCTCGCGAGGACGCCGGCCCCGTAGAGGGCGCGGGCGCGGATCGCGGCGGGGACTGTGCCCGCGCCGGGGAGAGTCAGGGCCACCTCCAGCCAGTCGCGCCCCTCGGCGGTGTGGCCGCGCGTGGTCCAGAAGTGCGCGAGCGCCCCGACGAGGCGGAGCAAGGTCTCGGCCTCCCCGCGCTCGCGCGCCCAACCGAGCGCCGCATGCAGATTATCCGCGTCGCGCTCGATACGCGCGACCCACGCGGCCTGCTCGGGGCCGGTCAGCTGCGGGTCCGCCTGCTCGGCCAGCGCCAGGTAGTAGGTCGCGTGGGCGTCGGCAAGCGGGGCGGCCTCGTCCGTCGTGGCCAGCCGCTCCGCCGCGAACTGGCGGAGGAGTTCGTGCAGGACATAGCGCCCGGTATCGACGACGCGGAGGAGTGATTTGTCCACCAGGGCGACGAGCCCGGCGGGGCGAACCCCGGCGATCCCGCTGGCGGCGGCGCGATCGAAACCGCCACGGAAGACGGCGAGGCGGCGAAAATCCCGCTGCTCCGCCGCGCCGAGGAGCCGCCAGGAGTAGTCGAAGGCGGCGCGCAGGCTGCGGTGGCGATCGGGCACGTCGCGCGCGGTCGCGGCCAGGAAGTCGGGATCGGCCGCGATCTCGGTGGCGATTTCGTCCGGGCTGTAGTGGCCAACCCACCCCGCCGCCAGCTCGATCGCGAGCGGGAGGCCATCGAGCAGGCGCACCAGCCGGGCGGTGCCGCGCAGCGCCACCGGATCGGCCCAGTCGGCGGGTGCCTGCCGGTTTGCGCGCTCGACGAAGAGTTGCACGCTCGCCCACGCGGCGGGGTCGGTCGCGCCCGGATCCGGCACCGGGAGGCCACCGAGGCGGAGGAGGATCTCGCCGACGAGGCCAAGCGACTCGCGCGAGGTCGCGAGCACCCGCAGGGCGGGCGCGGCCTCCAGCAGGGCGCGGACGACAGCGGCGCACTCGGGCCGGTGCTCGCAGTTGTCGAGGACGCGGAGGGCGGAGCGCTCGCGCAGGGCGGCGGCGAGCGCGTCGAGCGGGGCGTCTCGCCCCGGTAGGACCAGGCCAAGTGCCCCCGCAATCACCCCGACCAGCGTGGCGCGGGCGAGGGCAGGGTCATCGGTCGCCGCGACCCCCGCTAATTCGACCCACCAGACCTCGGTTGGCGGCTGGCGGAGCGCGTCCCAGGCGGCGGCGAGGGCCAGGCGCGTCTTGCCGCTCCCCCCCGGCCCGCTGATCGTCACCAGTCGCCCGGTGGCGAGCACGGCGGCAATGTGTGCTATTTCGGCCGCGCGGCCGACGAGTGGGGTGAGCGGCGCGGGGAGGTTGTGCCAGTTCGCGTCAATCGGGTCCGGGACGGGTGCGATGCCGAGTTCGGAGGCTGTGGCCTGGCGTCGGCCCTCGTATTGCCCGATCGCCACCACCCGGGCGCGCCGGACGGAGGCGACGAGGCGGTCGCGGTCGCGGTCGTCCAGGCCGAGGGCGACGACCAGGAGTTCCACCGTTTCCGGTCGTGGTGCCTGTCGCGCGCCCCGCTCAAGGTCGCTGATGCCGCGTGCGCTGAGCCCGGCCCGCTCGGCAAGTTCCTCCTGCGAGAGGCCCGCCGCGAGCCGGAAGCGCCGGAGGAGCGCACCGAAACTCGCCTGCTGCGGGGCTGCCATCGCCACTACCTCGCTGTCAGGCGGTGACTCATTGCGACTCAGGGAGCCGCAAGAGTTGTCTAGACACAAGTGTTGTCCGCAGGCGCAAGTATCGCCGCTGCCCGTGGAGGATGCAAATCGCGCGTGGGCCATTGCGTGGGAAATTGCGTGGGTTGCACATGTTCAACGCGCGGTGCTAGTCGTAGTCTGGAACCTGGATGAACCGCATTTTGGCAGGAGCCTTCACCAGAGCGTGACAACACGGTCCGAGTAGGGGGGCTGATGGCGGAGTTGTTGTGGCTCGGGATCGCAGTGGGCGTCGGCCAGGCGCTGGCGGTCGGGCCGGTCTTCCTGACCATCGTGCAGCAGTCAACCGCGCGGGGCGTGGGCGCGGGCGGTCGTGTCGTCGTCGGTACGACCGTGTGCGATGCCTTGCTGCTGCTCCCGGCGCTGCTTTTCGCCGGGATGTTCGCGGAGTTCGGCGGTATCGCTCCCTGGCTGGGCGCGCTGGGCGCGCTGGGCTTCGCCTATCTAGGACTGGCAGCCGGTCGCGACGCGCAGCGCTTGTGGCGTGGTGGTGGGCCGCGCGCCGGGGCAGCAATCGGGCCGTTCTGGCAAGGATTGGTGAGTAGCCTGGCCAACCCGCTGGCCTGGACAATCTGGCTCGCCGCAGTCGCCCCGGCGCTCATGCACGCGCGATGGGTCGGGGGAACTCTTGGGCTGATCGTCTTTGTCGCTGCCTGGTTCGCGGCGGCGGTGGCGGTGCAGCTGGTCGTGGCGTTCGCGGCGGCGCGCGGGGCGGGCCTGATCGGTGTGCGTGGTCAGGCCTGTGTCAGCGCCATCGCAGCGTTGCTGTTCTTTGTCCTGGCGTGTCAGCTGGTGGCGAGGGTGCTGCCCCACTTCTTCGCCGCCTGATAGGTTGTGCTTTGGTCCGGTTCGTGCCGGGTTATGGGGTAGGTCTGGCGCACCGTGCGCGCACGGTGCGCTATTGTTTGGAGCTCAGAACGTGACGGTGCCCTCCACACAGGTCACTGTATCGCCACCAACCCAGACGTCTGAAGCGATGCGGTTGACGTAGATGCGACCACTGCGGCCAAGGACAGTTCCCTGGCTGGCGACGTAGCTTTCCGGGGCGATTCCCGCGCCGATCAGCCACTGGGCAAGGCTCGCGTTGAGGCTGCCGGTCACCGGGTCCTCGTTGACGCCGCCGCCCGCGAAGAAGGCGCGGACCTCGAACTGCGCCGCGTCGCCATCGCTCGCCGGGTCCCAGGGGCCGATCACGCCGAGCTTCAGGTCGCCGAGCGCGGCGAAGTCGGGGCGCAGCGCCAGCACCGTGGCGCGCGAGTCGAGCAGCGCGCCAACCCAGCCGGGGCCGTTGTCGATCCATTCCGCCGCCCGGATCGCGCCACTGTCGAGTCGCAGCCCGCGCGCGATCTGCGCGACGATTTCGGGCGCGGCGGGGCCGGTGCGGCGGAGTGGCGGCGCGGCGAAGGCGAGCCGCGCGCCATCGCGCCGGATACGGACGAGTCCGACGCCGCACTCCTGGATCACCTCGGACCCCTGCGGCGTTCCCCCGGCCGACAGCCAGACGTGGCAACTGCCGAGCGTCGGGTGCCCGGCGAAGGGGAGTTCGCCGCTCGTCGTGAAGATCCGCACCCGGTAGTCGGCCCCCGCCACGGTCGGGCGGAGCAGAAAGGTCGTCTCGCTCAGGTTGGTCCAGCGCGCGAAGGCGGCCATCTGCGCCTCGGAGAGCGCATCCGCGCCTTGCACCACGGCGAGCGGGTTGCCGAGCAGGGGGACGGCGGTGAAGACATCCACCTGCTGGAATGCGAACGTGGCCATGCTTGCCCTCTTTTCCTATCGTGCTCACGTCCCTTACGACGGCGTCGGCGCGTCCTCGCGGAGCAGTCCCTCGGCCTTCAGCTCGCGCCAGAGGTCGGCGGGGATCGGGTGGTTGAAACCGGCGAGGTTGAGGTGGACCTGCTCGGGTGTGATCGGGCCGGGGATGACCGAGGCGACGGCGGGGTGGCCGAGTGGGAACTGCAAGGCGGCAGCGGCCAGGGGGACGCCGTGGCGCTGGCAGACCGCCTGGACGCGCGCGGCTTTGTCGAGTTCGGGCGGTGTGGCCGGGCGATAGTCGTAGCGTGCGCCCGGGATCGGGCCGGTGGCCCCGATGCCCGAGTTGAAAACGGCCCCGATCACGATGCCGACGCCGCGCTCGACGCAGGCCGGGAGCTCTGCCGTCAGCGACTCCTGCTCCAGCAGGGTGTAGCGCCCAGCCAGCAGGAAGAAGTCGGGATCGAAGAGTTCGAGGAAGCGCGGGATCATGCCGTGCGGATTGATGCCGACGCCGATCCCTCGGATGAGCCCGGCCGAGCGCAGGTCGGCGAGCGCCTGCCAGCCGCCGGTGATCAGTTGCCCCATCAGCGCATCCCAGCGCGACTGCGGCGCGTGGTAGCCCAGGTCGAGGTCGTGGATGATCGCCAGGTCGATCCGCGTCAGCCCGAGGCGTTGCAGGCAATCCTCGTAGGCCCGCATGATGCCGTCGCGGGAGTAGTCGAAGCGGACTTCGAAGGGGAGGCCGCCCGACTGCGGGCTGCTGACGGGGGCGTAGGGGTTCACCGGGGCGCGCAGGACGCGCCCGACCTTCGTAGAGAGGATGAACTCGTCGCGCGGGAGGCCACGGAGGAGCTGGCCGACGCGCAACTCGCTCAGTCCGCGACCATACCAGGGCGCGGTGTCGAAGTAGCGCACCCCGGCATCCCAGGCGGTTTGCAGCGTGGCCTGCGCCTGGGCCTCCGATACGCTGGGATCGATGCCGATGGTGGCCCCGCCGAAGCCAAGCGCGGTGACTTCGACCCCGGTGCGGCCCAACTGGCGGCGTTCGAGTGTCATTCGCGATTCCCTCCGCTCATTGGCTGGATTGTGTCGTTTCAGGCGCGGCGCGGCGGCCTACTTGACGAGGTCGCGCCAGAGTATTGCTGCTGGAAGCGAGCAGCCACTTCGCTTGGGCGTTCGTCACCCGGCCTCGGTGCCGTCAACTGGGCCGCCTTATCGCCCGGAGTTTGCGGCTCCCCGTTGCCAGGGGATCCTCGGCGGTGCCGTAGATGACCTCGTCGCGCAGTTCGGCGAGCGCGAGGCGGAAGATGGTCGCGAGATCGCGCGCATCCACGTAGGTCCAGAGACCGCCCGCGCGGAGCGGGTGGCGCGGTTTGCGTCGAAGCGCTGCTATCCGTGTTATGGTACGCCTGCACTCTCTGGGCTACGAACGGGACGTGGACCGGGGAAGATGTTCCGAGGTGATTGATGCCGATGCGTAGATGATCGCGTCGATGCCGAGCGCGTAGCAGGCTTCGCAGACGTTGTAGGTGCCGATCGTTTCGTATTGAAGACCACCCCGAGCGTGGAGGCGCATTGCATGAGCCGAACGCGGTCACCAATCCCCATATCCGACGTGTCGGCCTGACGAACTTAACCCGGCTGCGCTCGCGCGGCGCTGACGGGTGACGTTGACCCTAGCTGCACCAGATCCGGCAGGTCAGGTGGCCATCGGCCCTCCCTCCGGTGACAACGACCTTCATCTCACTCTGGGCCGTCGGCGACGAAGCTCACGTGCCATCATTCGCCAGCGCGGCATCAGGCGATGATACCGGTTTGGGCGTTCAATGTCGCTTGTCGCTTGCACTTTCTGTCATCAAGCTTCCGTGTTATGGTTCGCCTGCACTCTCTGGGCTGCGATTCGTGCGTGGGCCGGGAAGGTGTTCAGGTAATTCTCGCATGGAAGGGCAGGCGAGCGGAGGGCGGGCCAACGAACCGGACAGGCGCGGATCGGCGAAAACGAGCGGGTTCGCGCGGCGGGCACCAGGCGGAGGGCCACGCCCCTCAATACCGCTGCCAATCCGCCATCCCCTTCGCGGCGGAAGACCAAGAAGGCCGCGAACGCGGAGCGTCGCGATCGCCATCGCCAGGCCGAGGAACGCCTCGCGGCCGAGCGAGCCCAGCGCCGCGCCGACAACAAGGTCGCTCGCGAGCGGGCGGCCGCCGTGCGTGCCGAGCAGCAGCGAGCCGCCGATGCGGCACGCGAGCAGGCGCAGTTGCGGGAGGAAGAGCGCCGTCGGCAGCGCGCCGTTGCCGCAGCGGCGGAGGCGCGGAGCGCGCCCAAGAATTCCGAAGACGAGGCAGCTCGCGCGGCCGAGCGAGCGCGCAAGCGCCAGGCGGAAGCGGAGCGCCGGGCCGCGCGGATCGCGCGGGCGCAGCGCCGCGCCGAGCAGCAGGCCGAGCAGCGCCGGGAGAAGCAGGAGCAGCGCCGCGCCGAGCGCGAGGCGGTCCAGGCTCGCTCGCGGGGCACCGATCCCTATGTCATCCTCGGCATCACGCCGGATGCGACCGCCGAGGAGGTGACGTCCGCGTACCGCCGCCTCGCCCGCGCGCACCACCCGGACATGCATCGCCACGGCACGCCGCAGGAGCGCGCGGCCCACGAGGCCCAGATGAAGCGCATCAATGTCGCCTATGGTCTCCTGGGGGACGCGCGGCGACGCCCCGCCTACGATCGCCTGCGCCGGAAGTCCTGACGTTCCTGGGCGTTCAGCCCTCGGCGGCGCCGGAGCGCCAGAGGGCGCGCTGCCAGGGCCAGAGGCGCGCGTCGCGGAGGACGCGGAGCGCCTGTTGCGCTTCGCTCGGGGCGCTGGCGTGGGGGCAGTCGTCGCGGGGCGGGCCGGGGTGGCGCATTTCGACGCGCACGATGGCCGGGTACTCGTCCAGCCCGGCGAGGCGATCCTCGGCGGCCTCGGCGGCGATCTGTTGCACGAATCCGGGGAGTCGCTGGAGTCCCGTCAGCCAGCCCTGGCCGTACGCGGCGGCGCAGGCCCGCGAGGCGCGGGGCGAGATCCGGCAGTTCGGCGGGTGGCGCGGGCTTCCGCGTCCCCGACTTGCGCCGTTCGCGCAGGTAAGTCGCGATCGTCGCGTGCAGGTCCTCCATCCGACGCTCCATCCCCTCACCGCCGCGCTGGATTGCACCGGGCCGGCTGGCGGCGCTCAGGTCGGCGTGCCTGCGCCGTGTTGGCCGGGTGCCGACCCGTCTGCCCCGCTCACCGGTGGCCGGAGTGGTGGGAATGGGCGGGCGGGGTCGCCGTGCTCGGCGCGGATGACGTGCATCACGGCGTTGATCAGCGCGAGGTGGGTGAACGCCTGCGGGAAATTCCCGAGATGTCGGCCGCTGTGCGGGTCGATCTCCTCGGCGTAGAGCAGCAGCGGGCTGGCGTAGGACAGCAGCTTTTCGAGCAGTTGCCGGGCGCGCACGACCTCGCCGATCTCCGCCAGGGCCGAGACGAGCCAGAAGGAGCAGATGGTGAAAGTCCCTTCGTCGCCCGCGAGGCCGTCGTCGGTCTCGTCCACCCGGTAGCGCAGCACCAGCCCATCGACGGTCAGTTCGTCGGCGATCGCCAGCACGGTTGCGCGGACGCGCGGGTCATTGGGCGGCAAGAACCGCACGAGCGGGATGAGCAGCGTGGAGGCGTCGAGCGCGTCGGCCCCGTAGCGCTGCACGAAGACGCCGCGAGCATCGACGCCGTTGGCCAGGATGTCGTCGCGGACCTCCTCGGATGCCGCCTGCCAGCGGGCGGCGAGTTCGCCGTCGCCGCGCATCTCCGCCAGCCTGGCCCCCCGGTCCACCGCCACCCAGCACATCAGCTTCGAGGAGGTGTAATGTCGGGGCACCCCGCGCATCTCCCAGAGGCTGTGGTCGGGTTCGCGCCAGTGCGCCAGGGCCGACTCCACCGCCCGGTGCAGGAGGGGCCAGACCTGTTCGGGCAGGTAGTCGCGCGAGCGCGTGTGGAGGTAGACCGAGTCGAGCAGCGCCCCCCAGACATCGTGCTGCCGCTGCCGGTAGGCCCCGTTGCCGATGCGCACCGGCCGCGCGCCTTCGTAGCCGCTCAGGTGGGGGAGGGTGAGCTCGGGCAGTTCTTTTTCGCCGCCCGGGCCGTACATGATTTGCAGGTCGGGGTCTTGCCCGGCCACCTCGGCGATGAAATAGAAGAAATCGTTGGCCTCGCGGTCGAAGCGCAGCGTGTAGAGGCCCCAGAGCATGTAGGTCGCGTCGCGGATCCAGCTGTAGCGATAATCCCAGTTGCGGCTCCCGCCGGGTGTTTCGGGGAGCGAGGTGGTGGCCGCCGCCAGCAGGGCACCGGTCGGGGCGTAGGTCAGCCCCTTCAGCGCCAGCGCGCTCTGTTGCAGGTAGACCTGCCAGGGGTGGTCCGGGAAGACGCCGCGATTGAGCCAGCCGCGCCAGTAGTCGGCCGTGCGCTCGATCCGCGCGTTCGCCTCCTCGCTCGTCTGCGGCAGCGGGCGCTCGGCCCAGAATGCCTCGGCGGACGACCATTTCGAGCGGGGCCAGCAGAGCGCGACAAAGGCGTGCTCACCCTCCTTGAGCCGCGCGCGGGCGTGCGCGCCGCGCCCCTCGAAGCCCATCCGGAGATTGGTGACGAGGCGGAGCGGGATGTCCTCCTCGCCGCCGGTGGCGGTCGCCTGGCCATAGCCCTCGCTGGAATAGGTCCAGTGGGCCGGGGTCTGCCCGTAGTTGAAGACCGGTTCGCAATCGAGGCTGAGATCGACCGCGCCCGCGATGCATTCTGCGGTGCGCAGCAGGATGTGCTCGGCCTCGTAATCGGTGGGCGGGCGGCGGTGGGTGCGGGAGCGGCGGCGCGTGTGATACCAGGGGCCGATCAGCAGCGCGTCGCGGACAACCAGCCAGCCGGTGCGGGTGCGCCAGGTCGTTTCGAGGACGAGCGTGCCGGGCAGATAGCGCCGACCGGCGGGCACCGTCACGCCGGTCGGGCCGACGCGGAAGCCGCCCGCGCCCCGGTCGAGCAGCGCCGCGAAGACGCTGCGGCCGTCCGGGCGGGGCAGGCACATCCACTCCACGCTGCCGCTCGGCGCGATCAGGCAGTTGACTTCGCAGTCGGAGAGGAAGGCGTAGTCGGCGATCGGCGGGAAGGGGCTGCGCCGGAGATTGGGCGTGCGCGGGGCCGTGCGCGGCTCCGGCTCTTCAACACGGGACGCGGCGGGGAGGTCTTCCGGGAGAACGCCGAGCGTTGCCCCGGCGATGGGCTTCTGCGTGGCCCCGTTCCCCGTACTCTCCATGATCACCCCCGATCCGCAGCGAGCGACGTTGCCGTCGCCGTCACCACGACCCATCGTCGCATCGTACTCCTGCAATATCCGGTCCGCAAGGGGGACGAGATGGGGCATGTAGATTTCAGCGCGGCATTGGTTTAGGATTTGCCCCTCGACTTCGTTGCTGCCCACAAAGGAGGATTGCGCGATGTATGCGGTGGTGCGCATGATGTCCGTGAAGCCCGGCCATACCATGACATCCGAAATCCGTGAGGAGACTGAGGCCCTCATCAGGACGATGCCGGGCTCCCTTGGCCAGCTCACGATTGATATCGGCGATGACAAGTTCATTCGTATCGCCCTGTGGACGTCGGCGGAGGATCGGTCAGCGAACGTCGGCACGCCAGCCGATCAGCGGCAACGTGAGATGTACGGCGCACACCTAGACCAGCCGATCATTGGCCAGGGCGAGGTGGTCTCCAACACCCTCCAACTCGTCTGAACCGAAGTGCCAATGAATCTATGATGAAATCTATATGGTCTGGCGTAGCCTGACTTATCTTGCAGCAGCTTCCGTCCAGAGGTAAGTAGATTTCACTCAGGCAGCAGGGTAGGAATTGGCCTGCCTACCCTGCTGCCTGGTCTGTGCCTGGTGCTGCTTCGGTTGCCTCGTAGCGACGCAGCCGCAATAATGCGCCGGGGCAATGGTGCCCGTCGGACGGTACTGCCCGGCCGCCGTCCGGTCATCGTCGATGGCGGCATGTTGCGGGCCGGGGGAGGAGCGCCGGATGCGAATCACCAAGATCGAGACGATTCAACTCAAGGAGCATGCGCACACGCTCTGGGTGCAGGTCTACACCGACAGCGGGATCGTCGGGCTGGGCGAGACGTTCTACGCCCCCACAGTGGTAGCGGCTGCGATCCACGACTGGTTCGGCCCGCTGCTGATCGGGCGCAACCCCTTCGAGTCGGAGCGCCTCTGGGAGCAGCAATTCCGCCTCTCCGACCACGCCGGGTATGGCGGCGCGGAGATGCGGGCGATCTCGGCGCTCGATATCGCGCTCTGGGACATCAAGGGGCAGGCGCTCGGCGTGCCGATCTACGAGTTGCTGGGCGGCGCGGTGCGGCGGCGCGTCCCGGTCTACGCCACCGGCATCCCCTACACCGGCGCGGCGGAACTGGCCAAGAGCCTGCTCGCCGAGGGCATCACGGCGATGAAAGGTGGCCCGACCATCCCGCTGGCGCTGGCGAGCGACGGGCAATACCTCTCCCCGACCGATCTCGACCGGGCGCTGCAGCCATTCCGCGAGATTCGCGAGGCGGTCGGCATGGAGATGCAGATCGCGAACGACGCCCACGCCAAGTGGAACCTGCCGATCGCGATTCGGATCGCCCAGGCAATGGAGCCGCTGGAGCCGATGTGGCAGGAGGATCTGACGCCGCTGCTCAACCCGGATGCCTTGCTGCGGTTGCAGGAGGCGACCCGCACGCCGGTCTGCATCTCCGAGCGGCTGTTGACGCGCTGGCAGTTGCGCCAGTTCATCGAGAATGGCTCGGCGCGGATCGTGATGCCCGACCTGATCTGGACCGGCGGCATTTCGGAGACGCACAAGGTGGCGATCCTCGCGTCGGCGCACCAGGTGCCGTTCGCGCCGCACGATGCCACCGGCCCGGTCAACATCTTCGCCTGCGCCCACATCTGCATCAGTTCGGCCAACGCGATGATGCAGGAGCACGTTCCGGCCTTCTTCAAGGGCTGGTACAACGATATCGTCGATCCGAACCTCGACATCCGCGACGGCTATCTGCACGCGCCGCAGAATCCGGGCGTCGGCACCCGGCTGAAGGCGAGCGTGCGCGAGCGCCCGGACGCGATCATCCGCGTCAGCGACCAGCCCGGCGAGAGCCCCATCGACGCCTGGGAGGAGACGCCGCTGGCGGCGATCATCCCGCGCAGCCCGCGCATGCGGGCCGAACTGGTGCGGATGAGGGAGGAGCGGGGGCCGCAGCGGGGGTAAATACTTTGGCGGTCGAAACCGCTGTTGGGGGCGCTCACGTGCCACGAAACCCGCCTTCGCGGGTTAGGTTTCGCTGACAACGGGTGCCGCCAGCCATCGCTCAGGCGTGGCTGGCGGCACTTTCGTCGTTCAGGGTGATGCCGAGGCCGGGACCGGTGGGGAGGATGAGTTCGCCGCCCTCGATCTGCTCGTGCGGGGTGATGATCGTGTGGCGCCAGGGGACTTCGCCCCAGGCGTATTCCAGCAAGCGTGGCTGCGGGAGGATTGCGGCGATGGTGGCGCTGGCGACGAGCGAGATGGGGCCGCTGGGGCTGTGCGGGTTCACGGCGACGCCATGCGCCTCGGCGAGGCGACCGATGGTCACTCCGGCAGCGATGCCGCCGCAGTGCTTCACGTCGGGCATGATCCGGTTCCAGACCCCTGCGGCGAGGTAGGGCCAGAATCCGGCGACTTCGTAGAGGTGCTCGCCGCCGATCAGTTCGAGATCGGGTACGAGCGGGCGCAGGGCGCGCAGCGCGTCGAGGTCGTCGGTCGGCACCGGCTCCTCGAACCACCAGACGCCGAGGCGGTGCAACTCGGCCGCGACTTCCAGCGCCACCGGCAGGTCGAAGTTGCTGTGGCAATCGACGTAGAGGTCGATATCCGTGCCAATCGCGTCGCGGACGGCGGCGACACAGGCGAGGCCGTGGCGCAGGCGGGCGCGCTGGTCAGGGTCGCGCAGGCGGCGACGATCCATGCCATCGAACGGCGCGAGCTTGACCGCCCGAAAGCCTTCTGCCACAGCCGCCGCCGCATTGCGCGCGAAGCCCTCGGGCGTGCGGTCGTCCGTCGCCCGGTTGATGTTGGCGTAGAGCGGCACGCGCTCGCGCAGCGGCCCGCCGAAGAGTCGCGCCACCGGCACCCCGGCGGCCTGTCCCGCCAGATCCCAAAGCGCCTGCTCGCAGGCTGAAAGCGCGGTGGCGTGCGCCAGCCCTGGCCGGACTTCAGGGCCTGGAGCGGGGCGAGTGCCGCCAGCGGAGCGCTGGGATCGGCACCGACGAGGAGCGGGCGGCACTGCGCCTCCAGGATCGCCGCGACGATGGCATCGCGGCGCGGCCCCGCGCCGCCGTGCGATGCTTCGCCGAGACCGCTCGGCCCCTCGTCGGTGGTGAGCCGCACGAAGAGCCAGTCGCCGCGACGGTTCACGCCGACGCGGACCAGTTCCAGGCCGGTGATGCGCATCCTTAACCCTTCCGCCGTGGGGTGAGCCGCCGGGCCGGGTTGTACTGGTTCATCTCCACCGAGACGTACGGGTTGGCGCGCAGCACGTTGATGTCGAGTTCGATGCCGAGCCCTGGTCCCTCGGGGAGCGGCATCGTGCCGTCGCCGACTTCGAAGGGGCCACCCATCGCCGCGTCGCGCCAGGGGACATCGACCGGCAACCATTCCAGGATGGTGAAATTGGGGCAGGCGGCGGCGAGGTGCTGGCAGACGCGCGTCGCCACCGGGCCATTCGGGTTGTGCGGCGCGAAGCCGATGTGGTACGCCTCGGCCATCGCGGCGATCTTCTTCATCTCGGTGATGCCGCCCGCGTGGCAGGGGTCCGGCTGGCAGTAGGCGACCGCCTGCTGCTCGAACATCAGCCGGAAATCGTGCTTTGAGAAGGCGCGCTCGCCCGAGGCGATCGGGATGCTGGTCGCGCGGGCGACGAGCGCGAGTTCGGACATGTTCTCCGGCGGCACCGGCTCTTCGTAGAAGAAGGGGTCGTAGCGTTCCAGTTGGCGGGCGACCCGGATGGCGTTGGCGGGCGAGAGTCGGCCATGCACCTCGATCAGCAGGTCAACCGTCGGCCCGACGGCCTCGCGCACCGCCGCGACGCAATCGACCGCCGCGTGGATCTCCTCGGTGGTGATGAAAAGGCTGGCCGCGCCGAAGGGGTCCCACTTGAGCGCGGTGGCCCCCGCCGCGACGGCGGCGCGGGCGGCGGCGGCGATCTCGTCGATGGTCTTGGCATCGTGGAACCAGCCGTTGGCGTAGTAGCGGATGCGATCCCGCGCCGCGCCGCCGAGCAATTCGTAGACCGGCACGCCGAGCGCCTTCCCTTTGATGTCCCACAGCGCCTGGTCCAGCCCGGCGATCGCCGAGCCGAGGACCGGCCCGCCCCGCCAGAATGGCGTCTCGTACATCTGGTGCCAGTGGCGCTCGATCTGGGCGGGATCCTTGCCGATCAGGTAGCGGGCCAGTTCGTCCGTGGCGGCGGCGACGGTCTGCTCCTTGCCCTCCAGCGTGGCTTCGCCCCAGCCGTGGAGTCCTTCGTCGGTCTCGACCCGCACGAAGACGAGGTTGCGCCAGTCCGCCGCGCAGAGAAATGTCTCGACCCCGGTCACGCGCATGAGTCACCCCTCTCTCGCCCGCAGCATCGCGAGCCGGTGCGGCCTCTGGCAGCGTCCCCGGTCCGCGCCAGCTGTACCGCCGCGTCATTCTACACGGACAGCGATCGTGGTGCGGTGACGGTCACTGTCTACGCAGTCGGGTGCCGTTTCGCCGCCCGCCCGGAGCTGAAGTCTCCGGGCTACGACAATGCGCCGGATCAATCCGGCTACACAGCGTATCCCGCTGGTGTCATGTCTCCGACCGATGCCATCGTGCGGTACACTGCGCGGGCCAGATGGTCAGGTTGCTTGTGAAGCCGGGTGGAGTGGCGCCGCGCCCGGATGCCTACTGTGCCGCGAGGCTGCGACGATGCAGCGCATTGAAGGGAGCGTTCATGGCTTCTCCGACACTGCCCCCGCTCGGACCGGAACTCTTTCGCCTGGATGGGCAGGTTGCGATTATCACCGGTGGTGCGGGCGCGATCGGCAGCATGGTGGCGCGCGGCTTTGTCGCGGTCGGCGCGGCGGTCGTCATCGCCGATCTCGCCCCGGGGGCGGCGGCGCTGGCGGCAGAGTTGGTCGCGGCGGGCGGCGAGGCGATCGCGGTCGCGGCCGACGTGACCGACGAGGCGGCGGTTGACGCGCTGGTGGCGCAGACCGTTGAGCGGTGGGGGCGGCTCGATATCCTGATCAACGCGGCCGGGAAGGGTGGGCGCGGCGCGGCGCTGGATTACGACCGCCAGCGCTTCGAGAGCATTTTCGAGCTGAACGTCACGGCGATGTTCCTCTGTAGCCGCGCAGCCGCGCGCGTGATGATCCCGGCTGGGGGCGGCTGCATCGTGAATTACGCCTCGATCGCGGGGCTGGTCGGCTATCCGGGCAATCCCGCCTATCTCGCCAGCAAGGGGGCGGTGGTGCAACTGACCCGGGCGCTGGCGATGGAGTGGATCGGCCGGGGGATTCGCGTGAACGCCATCGCGCCGGGGGTGGTCGAGTCGCCGGGCGTGGCGGCGCAGATCGCGGGTGAACCCGACTTCTACGTGGCCTTTAAAGCGAAACACCCGATCGGGCGTTTCGCGCAGGCCGAGGAGATGGTCGGCCCGACCATCTTCCTTTGCACGCCCGCCGCGTCGTATATCACCGGCCACACGCTCCCAGTGGACGGCGGCTACGTGGCGCAGTAGACGCCGGGGATCGCGAACCACGGAGGGGGGTCATGCGGATTACCGAGATCGAGGCGCTGCCGATCAGCGCGGGGCCGGGCTATCCCTACGCCGTGATCATCGTCCTCATCCGCACGGACGAGGGGCTGACCGGGATCGGCGAGGCGAGCCTCGCCGGCAAGGGGCGCGGGGTGTTCGGCACCATCGACCATTTCCGCGAGCTGCTGGTGGGCAAGGATCCGGCGCGCATCGAACACCTGTGGAGCGAGATGGTGCGCGGCACCTTCTGGTCCACCGGCCAGGTCGTCATGAGCGCGGTGGCGGGGATCGACCAGGCGCTCTGGGATCTCAAGGGGAAGCGACTCGGCGTGCCGGTCTACGACCTGCTCGGTGGTGCCACGCGCGAGAAGGTGCGGGTCTACCGCCACCTCGCGGGCGACACCGCCGAGGAACTGATCGAGGATGCGCACCGCTGGATCGAACGGGGCTTCACGGCGCTGCGCTACTGCCCGCTCGCCGCGCTCGATGCCGTGTCGCTGCATAACTGGGACCCGCAGCGCTCGATCGCCGCCACGATCAAGGGGACCGAGGCGCTGCGGCTGGCGGTCGGCGACGGCGTCGATCTCCTCTTCGACGCGCACACGATGTTCAGCCCGACCGAGACCGCCTACCTGGGGCACGCGCTGGAACCGTACCGCCTCTTCTTCTACGAGGATCCGATCCGGCCCTTCAACCCGCAGTCGCTGCGCCTGGTACGGCAGAAGGTGAACCTGCCGATCGCCACCGGCGAGCAGTTCGCGCACAAGTGGGAGTTCCAGCCGCTGATCGAGGAGGAGTTGGTCGATTACCTGCGGATCGACGTGAGCCACGCGGGCGGCATCACCGAGGCGAAGAAGATCCTGGCCAGCGGCGAGATGCACGGCCAGCGCTCGGCGCTGCACCACGCCAGTTCGCCGATCAACGGGGCGGTCTGCCTGCACCTCGACATGGCGGTGCCCAATTTCGGCATTCAGGAGTGGATGGAAGTCGAGGCGCTCTACGAACTCTTCCCCAACGCACCGCGCGCCCGCGACGGCTACGTGCAGGCACCCGAAGGGCCGGGCCTGGGGCTGGAATTCGACGAGGCGGAGGCGCGCAAGCGGCCCTCGCGCGACGCCGAGTTGCCGCACCGCTACTGGCCGGATGGGAGCGTCGGAGACTACTGATCGGCACACGAACGGCGCAGCGATTCGTGGTATGCTGCGCGCCATCGGTATTCCGCCACGATCGAGGCCGCGATGAGTTCGGATTCGGAGCCGCGATCCCGCGACGATGGCTGCCTGCTCTGCGGGAAGCTGGCGGAGCAGGTGGCGGTCGGGGTGTATAGCGAATTCGCTGGTGGCGGCAAGCGCCAGGGGGAACGTGTCTGGATCTGCGAAACATGTGCGCAGGTCGAGGACTATGCTCGCGCGTTTGTCATCCAGGCCCGCGACCACTTCACGATCTACGGCGACAATCGATTGGATGGCATGGCCTACAGTTATCGCATCGTGTCGCCGGTCTTGCGCGCCCAGGTGGACGAGCAAGGGCTGAATCGCTTTCACGCCTGGACGGCGGACCTGTAGTTGCAGGCCCGCCGTCTTTTTGGGGCATATTTCCCCTCTCCCTGCCCTTCTACAGATGGACGGGCCTGGCGGCGGTCCACGCCGCGTCTTGTCCACCCTGAGTAACTGGCTGCGGCGAAGTGTAGCGGCGTCAATAGCTGCTGCCCCCTTGCGCCGCTGCATTACTTCATTCGTGCTACCTGCTAAGATGGTGCCGCGAACGATGACGATCGCGTAAAGGGGGCAAGCGTGGAGTACCGGCGGCTGGGCAAGACGGGCTGGCAGGTTTCGACGATCTCGATGGGCTGTTGGGGCATCGGCGGGCAGTGGGGGCCGGTCGAGGAGGCGGAGGCGATCCGCACCATCCACGCTGCGCACGATCTCGGGGTCAACCTCTTCGACACCGCCGACGCCTACGGCTCGGGCGTGAGCGAGGAGCTGGTCGGCAAGGCGCTGCGCGAACGGCGCGGTGATGTCTATATCGCGACGAAGGTCGGCAACTTCGGGCGGCGGCAGGATGTGCCGCTCAGCTACACCTCGCCGCTGCACGTTTATCTCTGCTGCGACGCCAGCCTGGGGCGGATGAAGACCGACTACATCGATTTCTACCAGTGCCACATCGGCGACTTGCAGGATCCGTCGATCTTCCTGGAGGCATTCGAGCGGCTGGTGGAGCAGGGGAAGATCCGCGCCTACGGCATCTCGACCAATTCCCTCGCGGTGGCCCAGGCGTTCAATCGCGATGGGAAGTGCGCGGCGGTGCAGCTCAACTACAGCCTGCTCAATCGCTCGGCGGAACTTGATCTGCTGCCCTGGTGCGCCGCGAACGATATCGGCACCTTGCTACGTGGCCCGATCGCGCAGGGCGTGCTGGCCGGGAAGTTCAAACCGGAGTCGCACTTCGACGATATCGTGCGCGTCGGCTGGAACTCGGGCGCGGGGCGCGAGCAGTTCCTGAAGCGGCTGGAGCAGGTGGAGCAGATTCGCTTCCTGGAGCGCCCTGGTCGCACGCTGGCGCAGGCCGCGCTGATGTGGACGCTGACCAATCCGGCGGTCACCTGCGCCATCCCCGGCGCGAAGGATGTCGCCCAGATGACGAGCAATGCCGGGGCGGGCACGGGCACGCTGAGCGAGGACGAGCTGGAGCGCCTGGACGCCGTCATTTCCCGGTGGTGAGCGAGATCTCGCGTCGATAACGCGGGGTCGGTCGCGGAACGGGTGGCGGTGGGACGATGGGCTGGTGGGCGAGACGGGGACGGGGCGGACGATGCTACAACGTATGGGGCTGACCAATCCGGCGGTGCGGCGGGGCTTCGTCCTGCTGGCGCTGATGCAGATGGCGTTCGGATTCGCGCTGAACGCGCAGCAGAATATCGTCACCAACTATTTCGACGGCGTGCTCCACCTGGCGGGGCCGCAATTCGGCTACATCACCGCGATTCGCGAGGTCCCGGGCTTCCTGCTGATCTTCCTGAGCGCGCTCTTCTATCGCATCTCGCTCCAGCGGGTGACGGCGGGGGCGCTGGTGCTGCTGGCAGTGGCCTACGCGCTCTTCGGGGTGTCGCACAGCTTCTGGACCGTCGCCCCGTGGGTGATCCTCTCCAGCATGGGCTATCACACGGTGCTGCAAACGCAGTATGCGCTCGGGATGAGTCTGACCACCGAGGAGCGGAGCGGGGCGATCCTGGGGCGGATGAACGCGGTGACGCAGGGCGGCTCGCTGGCGGCGCTGATCTTCATCCTGATCACCTTCCACTACGGCTGGCTCACCTTCCGCCCGGCCTTCGTCGTGCTCGGGTTCGTCGCCTTCCTGGGGGCGCTGGCGATCTTCGGCTTCCCCCACCTGCACGGCGGCGAGGTGCGCGAGTTCGCCGCGAAACGCGAGCGAATCGTCCTGAAGCGGGCCTATCGCTATTACTACTACCTCAGTTTGCTCGATGGCGGGCGGCAGCAGGTCTTCTTCTCGTTCGGGCTCTACGTGCTGGTCCACGCCTTCCACCTCTCGGTGGCCGAAGTCTCCGGGCTGCTGATCGCGATCACCTTCGTGGGCATGATCTCCGGGCCGACCATCGGGCGCTTGCTCGACCGCTACGGCGAGCGGCGCTTGCTGGCGGTGGTGAATGTCGCCTACGTGATCGCGCTGGCCGGGTACGGCTTCACCGGCAACGTGATCGTCGCCTGCGCCTGCTACATCGCCTACACCTTCATCATGCCGCTCTCCTCGATGGCGAGCGCGACTTACTTGCAGAAGATCGCCGACCCGGCCGACCTCGCGCCGAGCTTCGCGATGGGCACGACGATGCAGCACGCCGCCGCGATCGTGGTCCCGGTCACGGCGGGCTACATCCTCAACTTCTACGGCTACCAGATCCCCTTCCTGATCGCCTGCGGCTTCGCCTGCCTGACCTTCTTCGTCACGCGGCGGCTCGACCCGCTTGCGCAGCGCGCCCCCGAGCGCGTGGCGATCGACAACGCCCGCCTCGCCGTTGTCGAAGTGAGCGACAAGTAGCGCGGCGGGCGTAACTCGGCGGGGTTCAGCCCCGGTCGGGATAGGTGCGCCCCGGCACATCCGCGAGGACGCGGCGGATGTCGTCGGCGAAGAGGACTTCGCTGTCGTCCTCCGGGGCGTAGCCGATCACGCGGCGGGCGTTGGCGAGGCTCCAGAAAGCGCGCGTGTTGTTGGAGATGCCGTAGAAGACCTGCCACGGGATGCCGTGCTCGTCGTTGATGTTCTCCGTCTCGATCGACTTGATCACCAGTTGCTGGAGGTCGCGGGCGCTGAGGTAGGCCCCGAGATCGCGGCGGTAGCCCTGCGTCTGCGCGGCGGAAAAACCTGCGGCGTCGATCTCGCGCGGCGCACCGATCCGCAGGTGGACGTTCTCGATCCGCCGCCCCTGCGCGCCGGTGGCGAAGACGAAGCCGAGGTGCTCGTAAGTCGCCTTCGCCCAGCCATACCAGTTGTCCGACTTCGGCAGCATGTCCGGCAACACCGTGTCCAGCTTCCCGGCGTGGATCAGGTGCTCGTACCAGTCGGCGGCGTGGTTCGACGAGGCGACGACGATGCGGCGCACGCCCTCCTCCTGCGCCAGCGCGAAGACGCGGTAGGCGAGGTCCACATTCGCGCGCTCTGCATCGTAGAGTTCGCGGACGCGCCGGTGGCGGCGAGTTGCCGTCGCGCGGCGCGGGGCGCGGCACGCTGTTGAATGCCAGGTGGATCACGCTGTCCTGTCCCGTGAAGAAGGGGCGTAGCTTCTCCACATCATCCCGCAGGAAGTCGGCGATGGTGACGCCCTCGACCGTTTCGCCGCTCCTGGTGGTTGAGCGAATATCGGCGAGCGTCAGGTCGTAGCGGTCGCGGATGCCGGGGAGTAAGCGGGTGGCGATGTAGCCGGTTGCGCCGGTGATCAGGACTTTGCGCTGTGCCATGGTCTCCTTCCTCCTCTCAACGTGCGTCAGGCGAGCGCGATTCGCTCGCCATCCGCCGGGATTTGCACGCGATCTGCCAGACTAGCTTCTTCGAGCGCGGCGCGCAGGGCGGCGCGGGAGAGGTGGCAATGGTTGATGACTTCCAGGTGGACGGCGATTGCGCGCAGGTTCGGCGCGGCCCGCAAGACGGCGATCACGTCGCTCGGAGCCATGGTGATCGGGTCGCCGACCAGGAATTGCGCCGCCCCGGTGTTCAGCACGGCCACGTCGGGCTGGTGCGTCGCGAGGGCATCCGCCGCCTCCTGGCACCAGATCGTGTCGCCCGCGATGTAGAGTGACGGCTCGCCCGCTGCGCGCAGCACGAAGCCCGAGACCAGGCCCATGCGCTGGCCGATCTCCCCGGTGCCGTGCTGCCCGCCCGTGCGCGCCATGGAGATGCCTTCCCAGGAAGCGGTCTCTTCCACCGGGGTCACGGCGGTGAAGCCCGCCGAGGTGAAGGTGGCAACATCCGATGGCTGGCAGAAAAGGGGGAGGTCGCGGCGCAACAGCTCGGCCGCGCGGGCATCCCAGTGGTCGCGGTGGGTGTGCGTCACGATGACCGCATCGACCGTTGCCAGCAGGTCGGTCAGGGCCGCGTCATCCAGGGGGAGATCGACCAGCGGGATGCGGCGGTCGTCGCCCGCGTTGCCGACCGGATCCATCGCCTCCTTCGGGCTGAGCATCGGATCGACCAGCAGGCGGCGCGAGCCGATGGTGACGAGCAGGGTGGCGTGGCGTAGCAGTTGGACCTCCATCGGGGGCAATCTCCTTCGCGATGCAGCTGGTCCGGCAACGGACGGACAGGGCGCTCGCCGCCGCAGGCCGCGCGTATCATAGCCGCGCGAGCGATCCGCCCGCCAGCGGCCACCGGCCACCCCTACGCCTGCAACCTCCATCGCGCCACGCCCCGACATCGGTCGGCGCTCCTATGGCCGCTCCGTGCCGCGATAGAACTGGAGCGCCTCGGTCAATCGCCGGATCGTCTCGGCGGTGTACGGCTCGCATTGGAACATGATGTGCTGCACGCCGAGTTCCGCATAGCCGCGCATGGCCGCAGCGATCTCTTCCGCCGTCCCTACCAGCGGATCGATGAACGCACTGGGCCTGGTGGCGTTGAACTCGGGGAACCAGAGGCCGATCAGCGCCGTGACGCCGAGCGTCTGCGGGTCGCGCCCGACCGCGCGGCACGCCGCTGCGATTGTGGCGAGCGGCGCGGCCATCGTCTCCGGTTTGCCCATGTAGCCGGTGTTCCAGAGGTCGGCGTATTGCGCGGTCAGCTTGAGCATGCGCGGACCGCTGGTTCCCACCATCAGCGGCGGCCCCGCCGGGCGCGGGCCGCGCGGCACGTCCTCGCAGTTGCGCGCCTGATAATACTTCCCCGCGAAATCGACTTGTCCGTCGCGCAGCAGGGGCTTGATGATCTGCAACGCCTCCTCGAAGCGATCCACGCGATGATCGAACGGCAACCCGAACGCCTCGTACTCCGGCTCGTTCCAGCCCGCGCCGAGCCCCAGGATGATGCGCCCGTTACTCACCTCGTCGGCCGCCGTCGCCATCTTCGCCAGAATCGCCGGGTTGCGGAAGGAATTGCACAGCACCAGCGTGCCGATCTCCACGCGCTGGGTCGCCTCGGCCAGCGCCGCCAGCATCGTCCAGCATTCCCAGATCCCCCTGGTCGGCTGATCCGGATAACGATACAGGAGGTGGTCGGCGAGCCAGATGCTATCGAAGCCATCCGCCTCGGCCTGTTGCGCGACGGCGCGAATCGAAGCATACGAACGCTTGCTGTTGTTCTCGCGGTCATTCGCCAGGAAAACCATCAGCCCGATCTTCATGCGGTGCCCTCAACTTTCTTGTGCTATCGCCCGGTCCCGACTGCTCCACTCTACGGTGAGACGCGGACAGATTCGGCCCTCATTAAGCCTCGTTCCAAGCCAGGTGCAGCTTCGCGCAGGTCGCATCCTACGGCATCAGGCGTTGCGGTACACTTCCAGGCGGCGGTGCGAGTCGGTTTGGGAGTAGGAGCGGGAATGGCGAGTCCGGCAACGGGGGCGGGGGAGAGCAAGGAGCAACGCCGACTGCTTCTCGCGCTGATCGGCGCGATTTTCATGATCAATCTCGATGCGCGCGTGGTGACGCCGCTGCTGCCGACGATCGCGGCCGATCTGAAGACGACGGTGGCGGCGACCGGGAGCATCGTGACGGCCTACGTGCTGCCATACGGCCTCTTCCAGCTGGTCTATGGTCCGCTGTCGGACCGCTTTGGTAAGGTGACGGTCGTCTCCTGGGCGATGGTCTTTTTCAGCCTCGGTACCGCGCTCTGCGGCCTGCCACCGACGCTTCCGGCGATTGTCGCACTCCGCTTCGTGACCGGGGTCGCGGCGGCGGCGGTCTTCCCGCTGACGCTGGCCTATGTCGGCGACACGGTGCCCTATGCGCGGCGGCAGGCGACAGTCGCGATGCTGGCGACGAGTACGGCGGTCGCCACCTCGTTCAGCACCGCCGTCGGTGGCCTGATCGCCGCCGCCGTCTCCTGGCGCTTCGTCTTCCCGGTCTTCGGCATCGCCTCGGGGATCGTCACAATCGTGCTGCTCCTGTTGCGGCGCACGGAGGTTCGCAGCACCCCGCCCGTGCCGCGACTCCGCCCGCGCGAGACGTTCGGTGCCGCCCTGCGCGCCCCGCGCATGTTGCCGCTCCTGCTGCTCGTCTGCACCGAGGGGCTGATCTACAACGGCGCATTCACCTACCTCGGCGGCTTCCTGAACGACCGGTTCGCGCTCGGCGCGCTGGCGATCGGCCTGATCCTGGCCGGGGCGGGCGTCGCCCAGCTCGGCGCGGCGCGTGCCTTGCCGCGATTGGTCCGGCGACTCGGCGAGCGGCGGTTAATCCTGTTGGGTGGCGCGCTGATGGGGCTCGCCTACGTCAGCATGGTCTCGGTGCCGCGCTGGCCGATCTTCCTCGTGCCGATCGTGCTCGCCGGGGGCGGCTTCGTACTCTGCCACTCGACGTTGCAGACGCGCGCCACCGAGACCTTCCCCGCGTCGCGCGGCACGGCGGTCGCGCTCTTCGCCTTCTCACTCTTCCTCGGCAACGGCATCGGTGCCAGCGTCGTCGGCTTCGCGGTCGATCGCACCGGCTACGTCGCGACGTTGCTCACCTCGGGTGTGCTGCTCTGGGGCTTCGCGCTCGCCGCCTCGCGCCTGCTCTTCGCGCGCCCCGCCGTGCCCGAGCCGACGCCGGTGCGCGCGGCGGACTGACCGCTCCCATTCGCGTGGCCATGCCCGCGCTCTAGAGAAGTCAGCAGTAGCTATAATCGATGGTCGCCGATCCCTGTCGGGCGGAGTGGCGAGACAGCGGATCTGCGCGGTTGAAGGCATGGAGGATCGCGTGCGCATCAAGCAGTTCGGGCGAACGGGGTTGCGGGTCAGCGAGATTTGCCTGGGGACGATGACCTTCGGAGGGCAGGCCGATCAGGAGGCCGCCTTCGCGATCATGGACCGCGCCTTTGCGGCCGGGATCTTCTTCTTCGACACGGCCGATGTCTACCCGGCGGGTGGCGGCGCGGCAAGCGCCGGGGCCACCGAGGAGATCATCGGCAACTGGTTGCACGAGCGGGGCACGCGCGAGCAGATCGTGCTGGCGACGAAGTGCCGGGGCGCGACGGGGACCGGGCCGAACGACCAGGGGCTCAGCCGCAAGCACATCATCGCCGCCTGCGAGGCGAGCTTGCGCCGCCTCCGCACCGACTACATCGATCTTTACCAGGTGCATCACCCCGACCCGACGACGCCAATCGAGGAGACGCTCGGCGCGCTCGACGATCTGGTGCGCGCGGGCAAGGTGCGCTACATCGGCTGCTCGAATTTCCAGGCCTGGCGGCTGGGCGAGGCGCTGGCGGCGAGCGAGCGGCTGCGCCTGGCGCGCTTCGAGTCGGTGCAGCCGCGCTACAACCTGCTCTTCCGCATGATCGAGGACGAGATCCTGCCGCTCTGCCAGTCGCAAAACCTGGCGGTGATGGTCTACAACCCCCTCGCCGGCGGCGTGCTGACCGGGCGCTATCGCGGGGTGCGCGAGGCGCAGCCGGGTACGCGCTTCACCCTGGCCGGGAGTGGGGCGATGTACCAGCGCCGCTACTGGCAGGAAACGATGCTGTCGGAGGTGGAGCACCTGGGCGACTTCGTGGAGGAGCGCGGCCACGGCCTGACGCAGGTTGCGCTGGCCTGGGCGCTGGCTCAGCCGGGGATCACCTGCGCGATCCTCGGGGCCAGTCGCGCGGAACAGCTGGAGGATAGCCTGCCAGCGGTCGAACTCACGCTCTCCCCGGAGATTCTGCGCGCGTGCGACGACGTCTGGTTCAACCTGCCGCGCGACCGCGACCCGCAGTTCGCGCTCCGCTGAAGGCTGTAGGATGCTATAGGCAGTGGGCTGTCCCTCTGCGTCGGGAAGGAAGGTGAGGGGATCATGCGCGCACCATTCCAGAATGAGCCATCGCTCGATTTTTCGATCTCGGCGAATCGGGAGGCGATGCTGGCGGCGCTGAAGCAGGTGGAAGGGCAACTGGGACAGCGTTATCCGCTGGTGATCGGCGGCGAGCGGCGCGAGACGGGCAACTGGATCCGCTCGATCAACCCCGGCAAGCTCGATCAGGTGGTGGGTGAGGTCGCCCGTGCCCGGCCGCAGGATGCCGAGGATGCCATCGCCGCCGCGAAAGCGGCGTATGAGACCTGGCGGAAGCTGCCCGCGAAGGGGCGTGCCAGCGTCAACTTCAAGATGGCGGCGATCATGCGGCGGCGCAAGCTGGAACTGGCCGCCTGGATGAGCTACGAACTCGACAAAGCCTGGGACGAGTCGGAGGGGGAGGTCTGCGAGGCGATCGACTTCCTCGAATACTACGGGCGCGAGGCGTTGCGGCTGGCCGAGCCGGTGTCGCTGGCGCATCTCCCCGACGAGGCGAACGAGCTGATCTACGTGCCGATCGGGGTTGGCGTCGTCATCCCGCCCTGGAACTTCCCCTGCGCCATCCTCACCGGGATGACGATGGGGCCGGTGGTGGCCGGGAATGCCGTGGTGCTGAAGCCCGCCAGCAACACGCCGGTGATCGCCTACAAGGTGCTGGAGATCATGGAGGAGGCCGGGGTCCCGGCCGGGGTCGTCAACTATCTGCCGGGCGGCGGCGCGGAAATCGGCGATCTGCTGGTGGAGCACGCGCAGACGCGTTTTGTTGCTTTCACCGGCTCGAAGGAGATCGGCATCCGCATCTACGAGCGCGCGGCGAAGGTGCAGCCGGGGCAGCGCTGGCTGAAGCGCGTCACGGCCGAGATGGGCGGCAAGGACGCGATCATCGTGGACGCCGACGCCGACCTCGACGCGGCGGCGGAGGGGATCGTGACCGCCGCCTTCGGCTTCTCGGGACAGAAGTGCTCCGCCTGTTCGCGCGCGATCATTCACGCCGCCGTCTACGACACCATCGTGGAGAAGGTCGTGGCGCGGACGAAGGCGAACGTGACCGCCGGCCCGGCGATCGGCGGCGACGCGATTGTCGGCGCGGTGGTGGACGAGCACCAGTACCGCAGCATCCTCAACTACATCGAGATCGGCAAGGGTGAGGGTCGGCTGCTGCACGGCGGCGGCAAGGGCGCGGGGAACGGCTACTTCATCCAGCCGACCATCTTCGCCGATTTGCCCGAGACGGCGCGGCTCGCCTGCGAGGAGGTCTTCGGCCCGGTGCTCGCGCTGGTCAAGGCGCAGGACTTCGACGACGCGCTGCGCATCGCCAACGACTCGGAATACGGGCTGACCGGCTCGGTCTACACGCGCGACCGGGCGAAGCTGGAGCGGGCGCGGACCGAGTTCGAGGTCGGGAACCTCTATTTCAATCGCAAATGCACCGGCGCGCTGATGGGCGTCCACCCGTTCGGCGGCGGCAAGCTGAGCGGCACCAACGCGAAGGGCGGCGGCCCCGACTATCTGGGGAACTTCCTGGAGCCGCGCGCGATCGGCGAGCGGCTGTAGGATCGCGCAGGCGCGAGTCAAGGGCCGCGCAGTGCCGGGGGGACGCGGCTTCCCACGGCACTGCGTAAGTGCTTTGTTTCGCAATTGGTGGGAGGGTTGGGTTCGGAACCTAACCGCCGCAGGGCGGTTTCGTGGCCCGCAGGCCCTCAGGCGCGGTTTCAACCGCCGATCTCCCGCGCCACCACCCCATCACGCATTGTTTCATCGGCGATTGCTATTGGTGAGGGGGGAGCGATGAATCGGGTGCCCGAGGATGCCATTCGGGTGCAGGCGGCGGTGCTGCACGAACTGGTCTCCACACTGGCCGAGCGCGCGGGCGTCGGGGAGGCACAGGCGGTGCTGCTGGCCGATCTGCTGATCAGCAACGACCTGCGCGGCGTCTTCAGCCACGGCTCGCGCCAGATCAAGGACTACGCGCGCCTGTTTCGGGACGGCAAGCTGAACCCGCGCCCGCAGCTTCGCACACTGAACGAGTCGCCCGCGACGCTGCTGGTCGATGGCGACGGCGGCCTGGGCTACTTCCCGTCGTGGGACGTGGCAAATCGGCTGGTGGCGAAGGCGCGCGAGGTTGGGGTCGGCGTCGGCATGACCCGCAACCACGGCCACTTCGGTGGCGCGGGCTTATACACGCGCGTGGCCGCCGCCGCCGGGCTGATCGGCTACGACACCTCAGGGCACCAACTGTTGCTGGAGCCAGGGCAGGGGCAAATCCAGGCGGCGGGCGGCTCGCCGATGAGCTTCGCGATCCCGGCCGGGGAAGAACCGCCGCTGGTGCTCGACTTCGGCGCGATCCACGACCTCTACAACCTCACCGAGGAGCGCCAGCGCGAGATGCTGGCCCACTACCCGAGCTCGCTCTATCGCAGCTTCGGGCTCGGCACGGTCTGCCAGGTGCTCGGCGGCTTCCTGGCCGGGGTGCCGCTGGACGAGTCGCGCGCGGTGAAGGATTTTCCCGGCGCGAATCAGGGGGCGCTGTTCGTCTTCATCGACCCCGCGCGCTTCATCGATCCCGCGATCCTCAAGCGCGAGTTGGACGAGTACCACCGGATGGTGGCGAAGCTGGTGCCGTTCGCGGGAACCGAGCGCGCGACGCTGCCGGGTCGGTTGGAGTGGGAGCGCGAACGGGAATGGGCGACGGATGGTGTGCCGGTCGGGCCGCGCCACCGCCAGGAGTTGGCCGAGATCGCCGGTGAATTCGGCGTGGCCGTGCCGTGGACCGAGCCAGCCAGTTAGGCGCTGCGCAGCGTCGTTGTCGCCATGTTGCTCGATGGGGAGTGAAGCAGGATGAATACCGATCTGACCGGGAAGGTTGCGCTCGTCACTGGTGGCGGGTCTGGCATCGGCGAGGCGGCTTGTCGCACCCTGGCGGCGAATGGGGCGGCGGTGGCGGTGGTCGATCTGCGGCCGGAACCGGCGCAGGCGGTCGCCGATGCGATTGTGGCCGATGGGGGCCGGGCAATCGCCGTCGCGGCCGATGTGCGCGACGAGGAGGCGCTGCACGCGGCGGTCTCGCGCACGGTCGAGACGCTTGGTGGGCTGCAGATCGTCTTCGCGAACGCCGGGATTAACGGGATGCAGACTCCCATCGAGGAGATGACGCTCGACGAGTGGCGCGCGACGGTCGATACCAACCTCACCGGGACCTTCCTGACCGTGAAGCACAGCATCCCGCATCTGCGGGCGGCGGGCGGCGGCGCGATCGTGATCACGGCGTCGGTGAACGGCAATCGCCTCTTCTCGGCCCCCGGCTATTCCGCTTACTCCTCCTCGAAGGCGGCGCAGGCGGCGTTCGGGCGGATGGCGGCGCTCGAACTGGCGCGCTGGGATATCCGCGTCAACACCATCCTGCCCGGGGCGATTCGCACCAACATCACCGAGCGCACCTACCGGCGCAATCTCGACGCGATCCGGTACGACGTGAAGATGCCGGAGAAGTATCCGCCGCTCGGCGGGCGCGTCGCCGAGGCGTCGGAGGTGGCCGACCTGGTGCTCTACCTCGTCTCCGACGCCAGCCGCTACGTGACCGGGACGGAGGTTACGATCGACGCCGGGTTGACGCTGCTGCGCGGCTAGTTCGGCGGGAGGTGGGGACGATGCCCAGGAATCTCGTCTTTGTCGGAACCTACACCGATCCGAGCCGCCAGGCGGGCTTCGAGGTCACTCCCTCGCGCCCGGTAATGGGCATGACCGGGCCGACCGGCGCGGAGGGAATCTACGTCTACCGCCGCGATCCCGACACCGGGGCGCTCACGCACCTGCACACCGTGCCGGGGATCGTGAACCCGGCCTTCCTCGCGCTCGACCCGACCGAACGCTTCCTCTACGCGGTGAACGAGACGCTGGAGTTCGACGGCGAGCCGATGGGGGCCGTGTCCGCGTTCGCCATCGACGCGGCGACCGGGTTGCCGCGCTTCCTCAACCGGGTGCCGAGCGGCGGCGGCAATCCCTGCCACCTCACGATCGCGCCGTCCGGTCGCCACCTGATCGTCGCCAACCACGAGGATGCGCGCGTCGCGGTCTTCCCGATCGGCGGGGATGGGAGCCTCTCGCCGCTGATCGACATCCACCAGGACGAGCCGCGCGACCCCGGCCGTCGGCCGCACGCGCACTTCGTATTGGTAGACCCCACGGGAAAATTCCTGCTGTCGAGCGATACCGGGACGGACCGGGTGATGGTCTACCGACTCGATGCCGAGACAGGTCGGTTGACACCGCACACGCCGCCGTGGGGCGAGACGCACCAGGGCGGCAATCCGCGACACCTCGCGTTCCACCCGAGCGGGCGCTATCTCTACGCCAACGGCGAGGCCGACCTGACGCTGAGTGTCTTCGCCTACGACGCAGAACACGGGACGTTGACCCATCGCCAGCACGTCTCCACGATTCCCGACGGCACAACGGGGCGGCTCTCGACCGCCCAGATGCAGGCGCACCCGAATGGTCGCACGGTCTACGTGGCGAATCGCGGGCACGACAGCATCGCGATCATGCGCGTGGACCAGGCAACCGGGCAGGTAACCCGGATCGCCAACGAGCCGACGCGCGGCAGCACGCCGCGCTATTTCGCCATCGATCCCGAGGGGCGTTTCTTGTACGTCGGGAATCAGAACAGCGGCACCATCATCCCGTTCCGGATCGACGCGGAGACCGGGCTGCTCGACGCGACCGACCACGTCACAAACGTCCCCGCGCCCACCTGCATCGCCTTTACTCGCGGGTGAGGTGATGCCGGAATTGCCACAGATGACGAGCGAAGCCAGGATAGCGTAAGGGAGAGCAAATAATGCGTCTTGAAGGAAAACGCGCACTGGTGACCGGGGCGAGTCACGGCATCGGCAAGGCGATCGCGCTGCTGTTCGCGCGCGAGGGCGCGGACGTGGCGATCACCTACCGCAATCGCGAGGAGGGCGCGCGGGATACCGAGCGGCAGATCGCGGCGCTCGGGCGGCGCGTCTTTGTCCGTCAGGCCGAGGTGACCGACCTGGAGGACTGCCCGCGCGTGGTGGAGGAGGCGATCCAGGCGCTGGGCGGGCTCGACATCCTGGTCAACAATGCCGGGGGCGGGCGCGGCGATGCCCTGATGGAGCTGAAGCTCGAAGACTGGCGCTACACGCTCGATCTTTGCGTCACGTCGCCATTCGTGCTGGCGCAGCGCGCGGCGCGGCACATGGCGGAGCACGGCGGTGGTTCCATCGTCAACATCTCCTCGGTCCATTCCGCCAGGGTCTGGCCGAACGACACCGCCTACGGGGTGGCGAAGGCGGGCCTGAACCGGCTGACCGCCAGCATGGCGGTGGAGTGGGCGCGTCACGGCATCCGCGCGAACACCATCGCCCCAGGCTACATCAACGTCTCCGAGACGCCCGAGGAGAAGGCGCGCTACGACGCCAAGGACGGCACCGCCGCCCCCTGGATCGTCGCCCAGCGCAACGCCCGGCCGGAGGAGATGGCCGAGGTCGCCCTCTTCCTCGCCTCGGACGCGGCGTCGTACGTCACCGGGCAGACGATCTTCGCCGATGGCGGCCTGCTCCTGCCCTCGGTCACCACGGCCGACTACATGAAGGGCGACCGCACGGGTCGGGGCTTCTCCGGCTAACTGGCGCACCCGGACGTGTCTAGTTTGCTGCCCCACTTCGTGTATGATTCGCCGTGAATTGTCGGCGACGGATGGATGGGGATGGAACGGCAGGTTGGTTCGGGCGTGGGCGGGGTCGGGGCGTCCGGTGGACGTGATCCAGCCGCTGCGCGCGGAATCGCGGTTCGCGCCACGGCCAGCGTTGCCCCCGCGCCAGACTGGCTTCGTCGGCCGTGCAATGGAGCTGGCGGAACTGGCCGAACTCCTCGCGGCTCCCGGCTGTCGCCTGGTCACCATCATCGGCCCGGGCGGGATCGGTAAGACGCGCCTCGCGCTCGAAGTAGCCGAGGCCGCGCGCCCGCTCTTTGCCGATGGCGTCGCCTATGCCCTCCTGCAAGCGCTCGCGGCAGGCGAGTCGATCGCGCCCGCGCTCGCGGCGGCGATCGGCTGTCCCCTGACCGGCAAGGAGGAAGCGCGCGACCACGTTACGCGCTTCCTCGCCCCGCTGCACCTCCTGCTCGTCCTCGATAACTTCGAGCACCTGCTCGATGAAGCGACCTGGCTGGCGGATCTGCTCGCTGCGGCACCCGGCCTCTGCCTGATCGCCACCTCCCGCGAAGTGCTCAACCTCCGCGAGGAGTGGCGCTACCCGCTGGCCGGGCTGGCGGTGCCGACCGAGGAGGCTGACGCGACCGGGGTGGGCGATGCCGAGGAAGCAAGCGACGCGCTGCACCTCTTCGACGAGTGCGCCCGGCGCGTGCGCCCCGACTTCGCGCTCACTGGCGAGCACGCCGAGGTCGCCCGCATCTGCCGTCTCACCGAAGGCTTGCCGCTGGCGATCGAGCTGGCGGCGGCGTGGGTGCGGACGCTGCCGTGCGCGGCCATCGCCGACGAGATCGAGCGCAACATCGCCTTCCTGGCGACCGACCTGCGCAACGTCCCCGCGCGGCACCGCAGCATGCGCGCGGTCTTCGACCACTCCTGGGCGCTGCTCAGCGACTACGAGCGGCACATCTTCCGCCGCCTGGTCGTCTTTCGCGGCGGCTTCAGCCGCGAGGCCGCCGAGCGAGTCGCCGGGGCAACGCTGCCGCTGCTGTCGTCGCTGGTCGACAAGTCCCTGGTGCGCTACGACACCGAAGGCCGCTTCCATCTCCACGAACTGCTGCGCCAGTACGCGGAGGAGCACCTGCACGCCGCGCCGGGGGAAGCGGTGCGGGCCTACGCCGCACACCGCGACTACTATCTCGGGCTCCTGGCCGACCGCACACCGGCGATGGTGGGCGGCGACCAGCGCGCGGCCATCGCGGCGATCGCCGCCGAACTCGACAACGTCAGGGCGGCCTGGCGCGCGGCGGTCGATTCCGGCGATGCCGCTGTCCTGGGTCGGGGTGCCCACGCGCTGGCCCTCTTCTACGACTTCCGGGCGCGCTACCGCGAGGGGCTGGCGCTGCTGGAGTCGGGGGTGCGCTCCCTGCGCGTCGCCGCCGCGTCGCCCGAGATCGATGGTGCCCTGGCGGCGCTGCTGGTCGATGTGGCGCGGATGCACCACCGGCTTGGACAGCTCCAGGCGATGCGCGCGGCGTTGGCGGAGGCCGAAGCGCGCTATGCGCGGCTCGATTATCCACTCCCACCGGGGCAGATGACCGACCCGCTCGTCTGGCAGGGGATCCTGGCCCTGATCGACGGCAAATACGCCGAGGCCGAAGCGCTCGGTGCCGAAGCGGTCCGGCGCAACACGGCGGAGGATCGGCCGGGCAATCTGCCGCTCGCCTGGTGGGTCCGCGCCGGGGCGGCGCTCTGGCAAGAAGACCTCGAAACGGCGGGCGAGTATGCCCGGCGCGGTGTCGAGGCGTCCCTCGCCGTCGGGGATCGCTGGCACCTGGCCTACGGGCGCAACCAGCAGGGGCACGTCGCCGCCGCGCGCGGCGCGTTCGCCGAAGCCCGCCGCCACTACGAGGCGGGCCTCGCCATCCGCGAGGAGTTCGACGACCCCGAAGGAGTCGGGACGGGGCTGGGCCACCTGGCGAATGTCGCCGCCCGGCAGGACGACTGGGCGGAGGCGGAGCAGCTCTACCGGCGCAGCCTCGCCATCGCGCGCGAGATCGGCGACCGGGCGGCGCAGGCCAACGCGCTCAACGGCCTGGGCCGGGCAGCCTGCGCCGCCGGAGACTTCGCCGCCGCCGGTCGCTACCTCGCGGAAGGTCTGGAACTCGTGGTCCAGGCGCGTTTCGTGCGTTTCCTCATCTCGTTCCTCGTGAGTACCGGCGAATGGCTGCTGCGAACGGGGCGGGTTGCGGCAGCCATCGAGCCGCTGACGCTGGCGCGCGACCACCCGGCCAGCAATCTCGAAAACCGGTCCGCCGCCCAGCAACTGCTCGATGAGTCAATTCGTCTCGCCCGAGATTCCCCGGTTGAGATTCCTCCCGCCCCATCGGGGGGCGATCCCATCCTGCTCGCGCAGCGCCTCCTGATCATCCTGTCGGAGCCCTCGATACCGGCGATGCCGGACTCGGCTCCGACGCAGGATGCGGCCCCCACCGCCGCGCCACCGCCTGCACCAGGTTTCGCCGCGCCGCCCGATCTGGTCGAACCACTATCGGAGCGCGAGGTGGCCGTGCTGCGGCTGATCGCCGCCGGGCGCTCCAATCGCGAGATCGCCGACGAACTCTTCCTCGCCCTGAACACCGTCCGCTCCTACAGCCACCAACTCTACGGCAAGCTGGGGGTGGGCAGCCGCACCCAGGCGATTGCCCGCGCACGCGAATTGCATCTTCTCGACTGAGCAGGGGCTTATCTCCGTTCCTCCTCCGACGCAAGCTGTCCGCGATCCTTCCCGAATCGATAATCACCCCTCTCCCCGCTCCCTCCCCAATACCTGCATCCGTTGGTAACGCGAAACCAACATCCGTGCATGTTGCTGCGGATCGCCGCGCCCTAGACTGGGTGCATCAGCGATGGTCCCGGACCGTCGCCGGAAGCAACGAGTGAGGGTGAGACGATGTTGGCAGCGACGAACGAAAGGGCGGGCTGGCGGGATAGCGCCCCGGAGCGGTGCCCCTGCCTTCGCGGGCCGCCGCCCGCTGCTGCGGCTTGAAATGCTGGGAGTGCCCTCCTCGCGAAGATTGCGGTGGTGGGAAGGGCTGAACCAAACTGAATCCAGGCATCAACAGCGAAATTCACGTCCGCAGGACCTGGTTCCCGATTGCCTAGACAAATAGCGGCTCCGTAATCGTGCGCTAGCAAGAATGGATTTGTAGCGGAACCGGCAACGTGCCGCAGTTCCACGGCCCTCATAGAAACGGAAAAGAGAAAGGTAGCTCGAATTGACGACCACGACTCAGCGCCAGACGGCGCAAACGACCCTGCCCGCGCAAGTTGTGACCCCTCGGAACGGTTCGCGGCGCTCTGCCCGCGTGATTGCAGCCCCACTGCTATTCCTGGCGCTGCTCTCCGGCGGTTTCATCGGCCATGCGCGGAGCGCGGCAGCGGACGAGCCCGATGCGGGCGGCACGCTCCCCGCGTATGAGCGGCCCACGAATATCTCTACCAGCCCGGACTTCCGCTGGAACTTTCCAGCGCTATCCAGTGCGCTGATCCACGGAGTTCGGCACCCCTTTCCACCGACGGATCGCTCTCCCTGTCATGAGACGAATCCTGGACGATTGAACAGCGCCGTCAGCCGCGCACCGGCTGCGAGGTCGGTGCGCGGCTGCGGCAACGGCCGAGATGGAGGAACGAACGTGGTAACGAACGAGGCGAGCGTGTTGGAAACGAACAAGACCGGTGAACAGTCCGGGTGGAGCCGTCGTCGCGTCCTGCGACTCGGCGGGGCGGCGGCGCTCGGCGTGGCGGCGGCGGCAACCCCGCTGCTGCTCTCCGCAGCACCGGCCGCATCCCAGGCAACCTCCGCGCCGCCGGTTGAGCCGACTGCGGGCCAGTGGAAGACCTGGGTGCTCACTTCGGGGAGCCAGTTGCGGCTGCCCGCCCCGCCCGACGCGGCCACAACGCGCGCCGAACTGGCCGAGTTGCAGGCACTGGCAGCGCAACGCGACAACGCCGCGCTCGACCTGGTCAACTTCTGGGATAGCGGCTCGCCGGGCTATCGCTGGGACGATCTGGCGCTCTCCCACACGCTCGCCAAGGGGATCGGCGGCGGGAAAGCCTGGCGGATCATGGCCCTGCTCAACGTGGCGATCTACGACGCGACGATCGCCGCCTGGGACAACAAGTACCACTACAATCGCAAGCGCCCCAGCGAGGCCAACCCGCAACTGACGACCGCGCTGCCCGTGCCCAATAGCCCCTCCTACCCCTGCGAGCACTCCGCAGCGGCGGGCGCGGCGGCGACGGTGCTCAGCTATCTCTACCCGGCCGACGCGGCGATCTTCGAGCAGGGGGCGACGGAAGTCGGCCGCAGTCGCCAGGTGGCGGGCCTGGCCTACCCGAGCGACGTTTCCGCCGGGTTTGCGATCGGGCGGGCCGTGGGCGAGATGGTTGTCGCTCGCGCCAGGGCCGACGGCTCGGACAAGGCCTGGGGCGGCTCCGTGCCGACCGGGCCGAACACCTGGAAACCCGCCCCGAACACCACCCCGGGCGACGTGACCACCGGCACCTGGCAGCCCTGGGTGCTCGCGGCGAACGACCAGGTCCGCCTGCCCGCCCCAGCGGCGGTCGGCTCGCCGCAGCGGGCGCAGGAGTCGGCCGAGGTCAAGAACTTCGTCCGCACCAATGCGACGAACGTCACCGCCGGTTACTGGGAATACTACGGTGGGCTGCGCGTCCACATCTACTGGCACACGCACCTGAGCCGGAAGATCGCGGAGTACCGGCTCGATGCGAACCCGCCCCGCGCCGCCCGAGCCTACGCATTGCTGAGCGTGGCCCACTACGACGCGGCTATCGCCTGCTTCGACACCAAGTACGCGCACTGGACCCCACGGCCAGTCCAACTCGATCCCACCCTCACCACCGCCTTCGCCACGCCCAACCACCCGAGCTTCCCGAGCGCGCACGCCACGCTCTCGTCGGCGAACGCGGAGATGCTGGCCTACATCTTCCCGCGCGAGGCGGGCATCTTCACCGGCTACGCCCAGGAGTCGGCCAACTCGCGATTGTGGGCGGGCATCCACTTCCGCAGCGACAACGAGGGCGGGCTAACCCAGGGCCGCAAGGTCGCGGAGCTGGTGATTGCGCGGGCAAAGGAGGACGGCGCGAACTAGCAAGAGCATTTCACTCGCTACTGTCCGTGGTGCGCGAGAGCAACATCGCTCTCGCGCACCACGGAGACCCGCAGGAGGGTTTGGCCGACGAAAGCCGGACTGCGCAGACGCAGCAGCATTGTCGATGGTCAATCTTCGATCGGATTGAATCTCCTGAAGCAGTGTGGGCAGTTTGCCCGGAGGAAAGCGCAATGTCGAACTATTTTCTCGCGAATGAGCGCCAGCGGGAATTGCGGCAAGAGGCCGCCCATGATCGCCTGGTGGCAGGACTCTCGCCCCAGCCCCGGAACAGCGTGCTGGCCCCGGTGCAGCGCGCCTTGACGCGCGGTCGCGCCCTGGTGGCAGACCTCGGCACGATCAGGCCGATCCGCCGGCGCGTGCGTGCCTGGATCGGCTAAACCTGAACCACGCCGCCCTTGGCCGAAATGAGTACTGCTACGCAAGTGCCCGACGAGCAGCGCCCCTGGTGCAGAGACCAGGGGCGCTGCTCGCTGCCAGCGTGCTCATCCGGGCCGCCGATGTACGCCGGGCGTCCCAACTGCTACTATGTCGCCGCCAAAAGAGGGTTGGCCGGGACGTGAAAGGACAAGGCTCGATGGTCGATTACGCAGCGCTGCGCGAGTTTGCCGAGGAGATCGGCCCCGGGGTGGTCGCCGATCGCCGCTACCTGCACCAGCACCCGGAGCTGGGCTTTCAGGAAGAATACCGCCCGCTTCGTCGCGGAGCGGCTGGACGTTCAATCTCGACGAAGTGCGAACCGGCGTCGCGAAGACCGGGGTCGTCGGCGTGCTGCACGGCGGCAAGGGGCCGGGCAAGTGCGTGCTGCTCCGGGCCGACATGGACGCCCTGCCGATCACCGAACTGAACGACGTGCCCTATAAGAGCGAGAACAACGGCGTGATGCACGCCTGCGGCCACGACGCCCACACCGCGATGCTGCTCGGCGCGGCGCGCGTGCTGTCGGACCTGCGTGGCGAGTTCGCCGGGACCATCAAGTTCGTCTTCCAGCCCTCCGAGGAAGCGAACGGCGGCGGCGCGAAGCCGATGATCGCCGAAGGGGTGATGGAGAATCCGCACGTCGATGCCGCGTTCGGGATCCACGTCGGTTCCAACATCCCGGTCGGGCAGGTCGCGGTGCGGCCGGGGCCGGTGAACGCGTCGGCCGACGGGGCGTTCGTGACGATCCGGGGCCTGGGCGGGCACGCCGCGCGCCCGCACATCGCCATCGACCCGATTGTGGTCGGGGCGCACTGCATCGTGGCGCTCCAGACTCTGGTCAGCCGCGAGGTCGATCCGTTCGAACCCGCCGTGATCACGGTTGGCACGCTGCACGCCGGGACGGTCAGCAACGTCATCCCCGAGGAGGCGTGGTTCAGGGCGACGATCCGCACGACCAGCGAGCAGACGCGCCAGTTGCTGGCGAAGCGCATCCCGGAGGTCTGCCACGGGGTGGCGGCGACGTTCCGGGCGACGGCCGAGGTGGAGTACACCTTCGGCTATCCGCCGCTGGTCAACAATGACGCGATGGCGGGACTCGTCCGCGAGGTGGCGCTCGATCTCGTCGGGGCGGAGCGCGTGGTGGAGGCCCCGCCGGGGATGGGGGCGGAGGACATGTCCTACTTCATCAACGCCGCGCCGGGCGCGTTCTACCGCCTCGGCGTGCGCAACGAAGCGACGGGCATGACCTACGGCCACCACCACCCCCGCTTCAACGTGGATGAAGACGCGCTGGCGACCGGCGTCGCGATGCACGCGGCCGTGGCCCTGCGCTATCTCGGGCAGTAAGCGCAGATTACCGCGCCACCTAGAGGCAGCGCCCCGCCACTCGCTGGCGGGGGCGCTGCTCGTCACGCGCGGCAGCAATAGCGGCGTGACAAGTTCACTATTCACCTGCCGGAACGGCTTGCCTGACTGGCGGGGGTCAAATTGAATGTTGAATGTTGACATTGATGTGCCGCACGCCGTCGCGCTGCCGCGTTCGCCCGCGTACTCCACGAGGAGCGACCAACCATGAGCGTCCAGGCAACCGGGTCGGACATCTTCACGCCGAGCAGTTTCCACCCGCTCTGCACGACCCTGGGGATCGCCCACGGCCTGCGCCCCGCTCTCTGGCGGATGCTCGTGCAAAATGGCTACATGACCGATGCGGGCAATGGCGCGGTCTGCATCACCGAGCAGGGCCAGCAGTTGGTGGCCTCGCCCCGGGCGCAATCGCGCTCCGGCGGCAGCGGCGGCAAGTCGTAAAGTCGCGCCTCCCCGCTCGGCGGAGCCCCTGTCGCGCGGAGAGGTCGCCCGCTCCTACAAATCGGTGAAACCTCGCCCCTGCACGGGAAAAGTGCCCGGCAGAGCGGGGCGAGGTCGACGACGCGAGCGCGCCGCCCGTCCAATGCAGGACGGGCGGCGCGCTCGCGGTCAATGTCGTCGTGCGCTGTGACCTCTTTACTTCACTGTCAGCTTGGCGACCATGCCCGCCTCGCGGTGTCCCGCGAAGGTGCAGACGATCAGCGTATTCACCCGGCTGCAAGCCCTTAATGGTGAAGCTCTGCGTCGTCTTCCCGGCGAATGGGACTCTGCGCCTGCACCCCGGTCCTTCGATCCGGAAGTTGTGGGTCAGCGGGCTGGGGTTCGAGACCACGAAGGTGACATCGCCCGCCGTGGCCTCGTAGCTCGCCCGGTCCCACTTCAGCGCGCCACTCGCGTCGGCGGAGACGGCGACCTTCTGTGCCACCGCGTCCGAAGAGAAGCTGGTGATGATGCTGGGGGCGGCGGCGGCTTGCGCCGAAGTCACCTGGCCCGGCCCGCGCGCCCCGGCCGGGAGGGTGCGGACCATCGCGAAGCCGACCAGGGCGATGATGAGCGCGAGCGCGGCGGTGAGCGGGATCTGGCTGAGCAGGAACTGGTCCCAGGAGAGCCGCTTCACGCGGCGCTTCGGTGGTGCGGCGAGCGTCGGGGTGGGGAGGAATTCTGCCGGGAAGGTCTCCTCAGAATCCTCGGTCTCGCAGGACGGTGTTGGTATCTCGACTAGTGCGGTCATGGCCGGTGCTCCTTCTCTCGCGATCCCTCGTTACCGGTGCTGGCGGGGGCGCTGCGCCCCCGCCATGTTCGCCCCGGCTCAGGGGAGCGGCTGGAAGACCGCCGGGTTCTCCGGCCCGCTGACCATCAGGATACCCACCGCGCCCTTCAGCGCCCGCCCGAGGCTGTGGTCCACCAGGACATACTTGCCGGGAACCTCGACCTTGAACTCCACGGTCGTCGCGCCGCCGGCCGGGACCCCGGTGGTCTGCACGTTCGTCTGCCAGTTGCTCAGGTCGTTGTAGGAGCCGCCTTCGGGCGACACGCGGTCGAAGATTTCGCCGATGACGTGGAAGCTGGAGGTGATGTTCGGCCCGCCGACCCCGAAGAAGATGCGCACCGTCTCGCCCACGTTCGCCTTGAGGGCGTTATCACCCGTCAGCGCGCCGACCGAGCCATTGAAGACCACATACTCGGGCTGCTCGGCCAGCATCTTCTCGGTGGAGAATGCACGCTGGCCCTTGTCGCCGCGATTGCCTTCCAGGTACATGTCGCCCTGCATCACGTAGAACTCGCGGTCCACCTTGGGCAGCCCCTGCGGCGGCTCGACCACGATCAGGCCGTACATGCCGCTCGCGATGTGGTGCGCCACCGGCGGCACCGCGCAGTGGTAGACGTAGACGCCGGGGTTCATCGCCTGGAAGCGGAAGGTCTTGCTCTCGCCCGGGGTGACCATCGTCGCCTCGGCACCGCCGCCCGGGCCGGTGACCGCGTGCAGGTCGATGTTGTGCTGCACCGTGCTGGAGGCGTTGTTGGTGAGCGTCAGTTCAACCTGGTCGCCCTGGCGGACGCGCAGCATCGGGCCGGGCACGGTCCCACCGAAGGTCCAGTAGGTGTAGGTCACGCCGTCATCGAGCGTCGCGACGACTTCCTTGACCTCGATGTTGTACTTCACGGTCGTCGGCTCGCGCTGACCGACCGGCGGCGCGACCTGCGGCAGCGGCAGCCGCGCGACGGCACCGGCGGCGGCCGGGGCGACCGCGCCGCCGTGCGCCATGTCGGGGGGCATCGCCGCCGTCGATGGGGCTGCCGCAGCGGTCGTGCCGGTCCCGGCCGGCGTGGCGCGGCTGACGAGGGCGAAGCCGAGGATCCCGAAGAGGAGCGCCGCGACGACGACGAGACTGACTTGAATGGTGAGGAATTCGCGCCACGATGGCCCGACGAACGTCGGGATGGTGCCGGTTGGCGGCCCGCCCCGCTCCGCAGTCAGGTGCTTCACGGTGACCGATCGCTCAGGCGGCGTAGTCGTCTCGACCGTCACTGACGTGCGCTTTGGCTTGGTTTCGATTGCCATGATTGGCTCCTTTCGTTCCGGATCCCCTGCCGATTTCATCACTATGCCGTCATTGTCCAATGTCGCGGTTGCAGGGTGAGTTGCCGACGGTAAACGGTTGGTAGACGTTTCGGACGATGCGACAACCGGACTCTTGGGCTGCGTGTTGGCAGCTCTCCTGCCTGGTCGCCAAGTGGCTGTTCGCTGCTATGTTGAGGATAGGCCAGGGGCGGTCGACCCACACCGACCGGGCGGGTGGTTTTCGTCGCGCCCCAACCTACCCCCTAGGGTGGGATGGACCGGTGGGGTCTGCGCGGTGAGGCCGTAGCGCGTCGCGCAGGCACCCGGTCGCGCCAGGACCACCCTGGTTTGGTGTTGCCGGGGGATAGCAGGTTCTTATCGGGTGGTGATGGGGCGCACGCGTTGACCGCGCGGTCCGGCGAGGTTCGCTGCGAAGAGGAGGAGCGCGATCATGCCCGAAAGCCCGCCCACGGCGAGCGTCGCGCTGGCGAGTTCGGGCGGCAGGCTTGCGGCGAGCCAGAGGGGCGCGAGCCGCGCGAGGACGGCCAGATTCGCGGCCAGGAGCGTCAGCATGGTCAGGCGATTGCTGCGCAGCGGGCGTGCCGCGAAGCCGGGGAAGAGGGCCGCACCGACGCCGAGGATCAGGATGGTGACGAAGCCCGCGCCGAAGGCGTGGATCTCCCCGGCGGGAGTCGGCAACGGTAGGCCGAGCGTGGCCAGCCCGTTCGCGGCGAGGAGCACCCCGGTCACCGCGAGCCAACCGTAGGACGAGATTCCGGCGAGCTGGATCGGCTCGGTGTGCAAGCGGGGCATCGCGCGGGGCAAGGCGCGGCGCGGCGCGAAGATGCCCAGCCCGATGATCGCCAGGGCGATCGACGCCGCGAGCAGCAGTTGCCCGGCCCCGTCGAGCGCGGCGCTCGTGGTGAAGCGGAGCGCCATCCCGCCGAGCGCGCAGGCGAGGCTGGCGCGCAACAGGCCGTGGCGCGGCATGGCGGTCCGCAGGTGGAGCGGAAGAGTCGCGCCGACATCGCGACGCAGATCGGCCAGAGGAATCCGTAGGTCGCCAGGAAAATGATCGCGCGGTCGAGCCGGGCGTCGAGCAACGCCACCCCGCGCCAGCCTGCCACGACCAGGCCGACCTCGGTCAGCGCGCTCGCCGACAGGAACCCCCGAACGCGGCGACGAGGAACGGCGCGACCTGGCGGAACCCTTCGCGCTGGCGCAGCGGCGGGCCACTCGCGAGGGCGCGGGCGAGTTCATAGAGCGCCAGCATCGCCCCGGCAATCCAGGCAAGCCCGGCGCAAGCCAGCCCGACCCGGCGAATCGCAGGGCCACCCTGCGGCCGTGGCGGCGAGGAGTGGCCGGCAGGCGAGGCGCAGCCCGAGGCTACCGGCGAGCAGCGCCAGCGCGACGCGCGCCGGCAGCGCCCGGGGCGGCGTGCCCCCGCGCAATCGCGGCAGAAAATGGAGTGCCACGCCGAGGACGGTGAGCCCCGCCCACCCGAGGAGTTGGACCTGCCCGTGCGCCTGCGCGGCGGCCGTCCACCACAAACCGAGCGGCAAATGCAGGGCAACAGCGACGAACAGTCCGCTCCCCAGGCCGAATCCGCCCACGAGCGCGAGCGTCAGCGCGGCGCGGACGAATGGCGACCAGACCGCATCCTTGTCCCGTGGCTGCGATTTCACCGCTGGCCGGTCGGGGGCGTTGTGGGCAGCCAGTTGCCCAGATCAGTCGTTCGACTCGCCGGGGTTGCCAGGTTGCTGCCCTCCACACTCTCTGCTGGGGCGAGTATGGTGCTGCACGGGCCAGCCATGATCAGGTCTCCGTTCCGGTGGGACGCCGCTCTGCTCGTCGCGAGGGACGAGCATCACGGCGGAAGGTTGCGCGGTCTGGTGCCGCCAGCAACCCGCAGCTGATCCGTCGGTCAACATGCGGGTGCCTTGTCTCGCAGCAGATCCCCGGCGGCGGTGACGCCGCCGGGGGAACGGTGTGTGGGAGGGAAGACAACATCCTACACCGATTTCGCGGTGGCGTGCGTTTCGGCGTCCTTGGGGCGGACGAAGCGGTAGCCGAGGCCGCGCTCGGTCTCGATGTACCTGGGTCCGCCGGGGCGCTCGAGCTTGGCGCGCAGGCGGGAGATGAAGACCTTGAGGTACTCGGTGGAGGCGAGGTAGTCGGCACCCCAGACGCGGTCCAGGAGCGCCTGGTGGGGCATGACGCGGCCGGCGTTGCGGGCGAGGTGGTAGAGCAGCTTGTACTCGACGGGGGTGAGCTTGACCGGGGCGCCGGCGACGGTGACGCGGTGGTCGGCGAAGTGGATGGCGAGCGGGCCGGCGGTGAAGTCGGGCAGGGCCTCGGCGGGGGGCGGCAGCTCGGCGCGGCGCAGCACGGCGCGGATGCGCGCGAGCAGCACCAGGTGGCTGAAGGGCTTGACCAGGTAGTCGTCGGCACCGAGCTCCAGGCCGCGCACCTGCGCGGCCTCCTCGCCGCGGGCGGTGAGCATCAGCACCGGGGCGTCGGAGACGCGGCGGATGGCCTGTAGCACTTCGAAGCCGTTCTTGCGCGGCATGTTCACGTCGAGCACGACCACGTCGGGCTCGCGCTCGAAGAAGAGTTCCAGCCCCTCCTCGCCGTCGCGCGCGGCGAGCACCTCGCACTCGGGCCACTGCAGCGCCAGCCCCACGCTCAGCGCATCCAGGATGTGCGGGTCGTCGTCGACCACCAGGATCTTCATCTCAGCACCTCTTGCGGGACAGTGAGCGGTATAACCGGTGAAGTAACCATCAAGAATCTCCGGGGTTAGTTGTCCGGTAGCGTGACGATGGTCAGCCAGAAGGACTCGATGGACTGGATGACGGCGATGAACTGGTCGAGGTCGACGGGCTTGGTGATGTAGCAGTTGGCGTGCAGCTCGTAGGCGCGCAGGATGTCGCGCTCGTCCTGCGAGGTGGTGAGGATGACGACGGGGATGCGGCGCAGGTCGTGGTCGGCCTTGATCTCCGCCAGGACCTCGCGCCCGTCCTTCTTGGGCAGGTTGAGGTCGAGCAGGATGACGTCGGGGCGCGGGGCGGCGGCATAGGTCCCCGCCCGGCGGAGGAAGGCGAGCGCCTCGGCGCCGTCGGTGGCGACGTGCAGGTGGTTGCGCACCGTGCCCTCGCGCAGGGCCTCCCGGGTGAGGCGCACGTCGCCGGGGCTGTCCTCGACCAGCAGGATCTCGACCGGGCGGCCGTGGCCGGCGCTCATCATGGCTGCACCTCGCGCGTCGGGAGGGTGAAATGGAAGGTCGCGCCCGCCCCCAGCGCCGACTCCACCCAGCTGCGCCCGGAGTGGACCCTGGCCCGGTGGTTGACCAGATCGATGACACCGGGGGCGGCGTCGCTCACGGCGTGATACTTCGCCTCGGCGGCCACCAGCCGCCGCAACGCCTCCTCCGCCTCGCTGCTTGCCATGACCCCTCCACGACGCAGTGCTCGCCGAGCCTCTTTCCCGCTGTTTCCTATTGTCCCACTCTCGGTAAACTGCTGGGTACACGCGGGTAAACAAAAGGTAAACGGCTCTTTCTTTGCTTCCCACGTTGCTGTTCATCACCGCGCTGTCGCGCATCGCTCACCTGGGCGGTACATTCGCCCTTCTTTCCGTTGCTCAACCTCCCGCAGCGGCGCGCTTCTGGCGCGGACGATTCACCATCTGTTTACGAACGATAACGGACGGCGCAACCTCGCCAGTTGAAAATTCGGCCACCGGTATGGGCCGGGCACTGCACTGTGCGGTGCAGGAGATAGAGGAGGCACGGGGTTATGGCGACAACAACGTCGGGATGGTCGCGTCGCGGATTCATGGGCTTGCTCGGCACACTGGGCATCGGGGCGGTCGGCTTGGCCGCGTGCGGCAACGAGAGCACGGCGGCGGCCCCGACGGCAGCCACCGCATCCGATAGCCACGCGGGTATGGCGATGGAGGCCACACCAAGTGCTGCCGCCTCCTCCGCGTCGACCGGGGCACTAACCGCCGACGAGATGGACAAGATGCACGAGGCGGGCGTGAAGGCCTTCCCGGCCAAGACCGCCGGACTCGGCGGGCAGCCGCTCGAGTTCCGTCGCGAGGGCGAGTACAAGGTCTTCGATCTCGTCGCCAAGAAGGTGCAGTGGGAGGTTGAGCCGGGCAAGTTCTTCGAGGCGTGGGGCTACAACGGCGTGGTGCCCGGCCCGGAAATTCGCGTGACCGAGGGCGACAAGGTGCGCGTCGTGATCAAGAACGAGCTGGACGAGAGCACGTCGATCCACTTCCACGGGCAAATGGTGCCGATTGCCATGGATGGCGTGCCGTTTATCACGCAGCCGCCGATCAAGCCAGGGACGAATTTCACCTACGAGTTCACCGCCAAGCCGGTCGGCTCGCACATGTATCACTCGCACCACAACTCCACGAAGCAGGTCGGGATGGGCCTGCTCGGCGCGTTCATCGTCGATCCCAAGGACCCGAAATCGCGCCCGGCGTTCGACAAAGAGTACACCATGATCCTCAACGACGGGCCGCAGGGCTTCACCATCAACGGCAAGGGCTTCCCGGCCACGCAGCCGCTCGTCGCCAAACTGGGCCAGAAGGTGCTGATCCGCTACATGAACGAGGGGCAGCTGCTCCACCCGATGCACCTGCACGGCCTGCCGCAACTCGTGATCGCCAAGGATGGCTACCTGCAGCCGCAGCCCTGGATGTGCGACACCCTCACCGTCTCCCCCGGCGAGCGCTGGGATGTGATCGTCGAGGCGACCGAGGTCGGCACCTGGGCCTTCCACTGCCACATCCTGTCGCACGCGGAGTCGGAGCACGGCATGTTCGGCATGGTCACCGCGCTGGTCGTCCAGCCATAGGCTGGTGACGATGCGCGGTCTACCGGAGAGCGGGGGCGCTGCTGCCCCCGCGCGGAACGAGGAGTAGAGCCATGGTCATTGAGACCAAGCCCCGGCGTCAGCGCGTGCCGATTTCCGACTCGACGACCGACCACCCCCATCTCGATCCCTCCTTTGGCAATTCGAACGGCGACGATGGACATGGCCCGTCTCGATCCGCAGTGACGACCTCCCCCTCGCAACCGCCCACACAGCCCGGTCCGTCCTGGGTGCAGTTCATCGCCATGCAGACGACCTTGTTGCTGGGGCTCGGCCTCCTGTTCGGTATCATCGCGATCGGCGTCGCCCTGAACGTCCCGGCAACCACCAGCACGACGGAAGCGGCGGCCGTCGATTCGTCGGCCGCCGTCGCCTCCGTTGCCCCCACGCCCGCCGCCACCGCCACGCCCGTGCCCGCAGCGGTCACGGCGGCGCGCTTGCCGCAGCCGACGGTTGCGCCGCCGGTCGGCTCGCGCGCCGCGCAGACGGTCACGGTGGCGCTGGAAGCGCGCGAAGTGACGGGCCTGCTCGCCGAGGGCATCGGCTACACCTACTGGACCTTCGGCGGGACCGTGCCCGGCCCGATGATCCGGGTGCGGCAGGGCGACACCGTCGAGTTGACCCTCACCAACGCCGCCGAGAACAAGGCCGCGCACAGCATCGATCTCCAGGCGGTGAACGGGCCGGGCGGCGGCGGCGATGTGACGATGGTCGCCCCCGGGCAGTCGAAGACCTTCCGCTTCCAGGCCCTCTCCGCCGGGGTCTTCGTCTATCAGAGCGGATCCGATCCGCTGCCGCAGCAGGTCTCCAGCGGCATGTACGGCCTGATCGTGGTCGAGCCGCCGCAGGGGCTGCCCAAGGTGGACCACGAGTTCTACGTGATGCAGGGCGAGCTCTACCTCGACGGCAAGCGCGACGACCACGGCCAGCGCAGCTATTCGAGCGAGAAGGCGCTCGCGGGTGATCCCGACTACGTGGTCTTCAACGGTTCGGTCGATGCGCTGAACGGCGAGCATGCCCTGCGCGCCAAGACCGGCGAGACCGTGCGCCTCTTCTTCGGGGTCGCCGGACCGAACCAGGGCAGTCGCCTGCACATCAGCGGCGAAATCTTCGACCGGGTCGCGCTCGAAGGGATGCCGCTCGCCGACACGACGCGCTGGTTGACCAACGTGCCGGGCGCGACCGTCGCGGTCGGTGGCACGGCGGTCATCGAGTTGAAGGCCGAGGTGCCCGGCCGCTACAGCCTGATCGATAGCGGGCTGGGCCACGCGCAGCAGGGCGCGACCGGCTACCTGATCATCGATGGCGCGGAGAACCCCGGCGTCTTCACCCCGCAGCATTAGTCGCACGGCCGGGGGCGCGACGCTGCGCCCCCGGCCAACGGGAGAGAGAGCATGGCGACAGTCGTTGAGCAGGAAAAAACCGCCCGAGCCGCAAAGCCGCGCCGGGCGAGGCTCACCTTCAATCAATTCCTGCTGGGGCAGATCCCGCTGGTCCTCGTCCTCGTGCTGATCTTCGGCGGCCTCGCCTACGTCGCGCGCGGCTACATGCCGGTGAAGCAAGGCCCCGCAGCGGCCCAGACCGGGGGTGGCGCGGCGCAGGCGGGCGGTGCCACGAGCGGTGGGCCGATCACCGCCTTCACCAGCGATGCCGTGGCGCAGCAGGTCCAGATCGCCGCCGACGCGAGCGGCGCGCTGAAGTGGGACCGGACCACCTACACTGCCAAGGCCGGCGATGTCACCTTCGTGGTGACGAACAAGAGCAGCAGTTTCCACAACTTCGCGGTCGAGGGGGCGAACGTCAACGCCCAAAGCAAGAACTTCGGCCCGAATACCACCACCACCTATACACTCAAAGGGCTGAAGCCGGGCGAGTATCTGATCGTCTGCAACTTCCCCGGCCACCGGGCGGCCGGCATGGTCGCCAAGCTGATCGTCACCTAGCGCCAGCAATGCAAGCGAAGCATCGAGACAGCGCCCGCCGGTGAGAATCGGCGGGCGCTGCGGCGTTGTCGACCCGGCGCATTGCAGGCCACGCAGAGATCAGAGCTCGAGTCAGAGATCAGAAGGGACGATCCCGATCTCTGATCTCGACTCCCGACCTCTTGCGCTGGTGTACTACGATTCACCACGACCAGGTGGCGAACCGACGGTCGGCTGAAGCGGGAATGAGCGGAGTGAAAACATGCGTGTGGCAGTCTTCAGCACCAAGCCCTACGACCGGGCCTTCCTCAGCGAGGCGAATGCGCGGCACGGGCACGAGCTGACCTTCTTCGAGCCGCGCCTGGCACCCGAGACCGCCGTGCTCGCGGCGGGACACGATGCCGTCTGCGCCTTCGTGAACGACCAACTCGACGCGGGCGTGCTCGCCACGCTCGCCGGGCAGGGCAGCCGCGCCATCGCCTTGCGCTGCGCGGGCTTCAACAACGTCGACCTGGATGCCGCCGCGCGGCTCGGCCTGGCTGTCGTGCGCGTCCCCGCCTACTCGCCCTATGCCGTCGCTGAACACACGGTCGCGCTGATCCTGGGGCTCAACCGCAAGCTCACGCGTGCCCATGCGCGGGTACACGAGGGCAACTTCGCGCTCGACGGCCTGCTCGGTTTCGATCTGCATGGCCGCACGGCCGGCATCGTCGGCACGGGGCAGATCGGCGCGGTGGTCGCGCGCATCTTGCAGGGCTTCGGCTGCCGCCTGCTCGCCTACGACCCCTACCGCAACCCGGCGTGCGAGGCGCTCGGCGTCGCCTACGTGGCGTTGCCCGACCTCCTGGCCGCCTCCGACATCGTCACGCTCCACTGCCCGCTGACACCGCAGACGCGCCACCTGATCGACGCCGAAGCGCTGGCGCGGCTGCGCCCCGGCGCGATGCTGATCAACACCAGTCGCGGGGCGCTGCTCGACACCCCGGCGGTGATCGAGGCGCTGAAGTCGGGGCAACTGGGCTACCTGGGGCTGGATGTGTACGAGGAGGAGGCCAGCCTCTTCTTCGAGGACCTCTCCGGCCAGGTCTTGCAAGACGACGTCTTCGCGCGGCTGCGACCTTCCCCAACGTGCGCTGATCACCGGGCACCAGGCCTTCTTCACCCGCGAGGCGCTATCGGCCATCGCGGAGACATGGCTGACCAACCTGGACGACATCGCGGCGGGCGTGCCTGCCCCAACGCCGTCGCCCCGGTGATCCCTGCCCGTTAGCCGATCAGGCGCGCATAAACCGCCCCCACGACCGGGTGGCACGGTCGCGGGGGCGGCTCGGGTGGGAATTGTCGCTGGCCCCGGCCTTACGCGTCCGCGGCAGCGAGGTGGCTGCCCGCGTCGCTCTCCTCGGTCTCTTCCGGGCGAACCAGCAGCAACGGGGTGGTCCCCAGGCGCAGGGTTGCGTCGGCGACGCTGCCCAGGACGTGTCGGCCGAACCCGCTGCGGCCGTGGGTCGCCATCACCACGAACGCCGCGCGATTGGTGCGGGCGACCTCGGGGATGAGCGCGGCGGGCATGCCGACCTGGGCGATCACCTGTGCCGGGTGGCCGGTTTCGCCCCCCTTCGCGGCGATCCGCTCCAGGTAGGCCATCGCCGAGGCGAGTTCGGCCTCGGGATCGAAATTGGCATAGTACATGTCGGGCACACCCGCCACCTCCGGCGGCAGGATGGCCCGCACCAGCAGCAGTTGCCCGCCAAGCGCCGCCGCCAGCTCGCGCGCCACCGGCAGCGCCGCCTCCGCGAACGGCTCGCCGTCCAGCGGGACGACGATGCGCGGCACCTCGTCGAACGAGCCGCCCGCCTGTCCCTCCCAGGCGCGCACCAGCAGGACCGGTGCCTCCGCCTCGTGCAGGACGCGCGCGGCGACGCTGCCGTAGACAAAGCGCCCCAGTCCGCTGCGCCCGTGCGTCGCCATGACCACCAGATCGATCGCGCGAAAGGCGATCTCGTCCGCAATCGTGTCCGGGGCATTGCCATAGGGCAGCGCGGCATCGACCGTCAGCCCGCGCTCGCGCAGGGGGGCGGCGATCCCATCGAGATACGCCTCCGCTTCCGCCATCGCCGCCATGCGCGCTTTCGCGCGCCCGCGCCCGGTGAAAGCGTGCGCCTCGACCGCGCGCAGGAGGACGACGCGCGCCTCGATGGCGCGGGCCAAAGACTCGGCATACGGCAGCGCCCGCTCCGCGAGCGGCGACCCGTCGAGCGGGACCAGGATCTGCTTGGTCATCTGCGGCCTCCTTCTCGGCTTCGCTGACTGCGACGAAATACCTCATCGATCGCAGCGTAGCGCCTCCCGGTAACTCGGCACGTCGCGGAAGGTCAACGCCCGGTAAATGCGCCATTCGACTTCGCCGCGACGCCATACCGCGCGAGCGGGGCACGCGCACCGCGAACCTGCGGAGGCACCGGCCGCGCGGCACCCCAGCGGCGCAGATGCGATACTGTCGTTGTCCTCTAGACGCTCGTAGTTGTCACACTCGTTGCGCCCGGTCCCTGGGAAGGAGGCACCCGATGGTGGAGACCAACGCTCCAGCCGCGAACGACACCTGCCGCGTGCTGATCGTCTACTACAGCCGTTTCGGCGCGCTCAAGCGCCTCGCCGAGCAGATCGCCGAGGGCGCACGCGCCCTGCCCGGCACGGCGGTCGAACTGCTGGAGGTGGGGGACGAACCGCTGAACGCGCCCCGGCCGGGCGAGTCGGAAGAGGATCGCCGCCGCCGCCAACTCGACCTGTTGAATACGCTGGCGCTGACGAACGCGGTCATCGCGGGCAGCCCGTCCTACTTCGGCTCGATGGCCTCGCCCTTGAAGCGCTTCTTCGAGGAGTGCGCCACCGCCGAGACGTCAGTCCTCGATCGCTCGCGCCCGTGGCACCACTACCTCTTCCGCGACAAGGTCGGGGCGGCGTTCACCAGCTCGGCCACCCCGCACGGTGGCAACGAGCAGGCGCTCCACTCGATCCTGACGCTGATGATGCACCTGGGCATGGTCGTGGCGACCCCCGGGCAGCGCGGGCCGATCCTGGAGCACCAGGCCGCACCCTACGGCGCGACCGCGATCAGCGACTCGGGCGCAGATCACGCGCTGAGCGAGCAGGAAGCGGAGGAGGCGCGCTATCTGGGGCAGCGCGTCGCCACGCTGGCCGGGTGGCTGCGCATCGGGCGACAGCTCGGCCCGCAACACCGGCAGGAGCAGCTCCTGGCGTCCGAAAAGCCCTTCGACCCGTCGGCCTGATTGTCGACCACGGCGACGCGGGGGAGGTGGCGGCACCGCCGCCTCCCCCGCGTTCGTTTCAGACTCCCGCCGCGACGGAGCTTCTACACATCTAGCTCCGTCGCCTGCGCGCCTTGCGGCACGCCCACCGCGACGGCAGCGCCCTGGCGGATGAGGAGGACCGGCACGCCCGAGGTCCGCACCACCTCGTCGGCGACGCTGCCGTAGACCGCGCGCCGGGATCCGGTGAAGCCGTGGGTGCCCATGACGATCAGATCGCTGCCGCGCTCCCGCGCCAGCTGCCCGATCGTCTCCGCGACCGGCCCGATCGCCGCCTCGGCGGTGCTCACGATGCCGCGCGCGTAGAGTTGCGCGATCATCGCGTCGAGGTGCGCCTGCACCCCCACGCGCATCTCCTCCTCCCAGACCGGGGCGATCTCCGCCCGGTTAACCCAGCCCGGCTGCGGTTCGACAACCTGCACGAGGTGGAGGTGCGCGGCGGTGAGGATCGCGACATCGCGCGCCACGTCGAGCGCGGCGCTGCTCTCCGGCGTGTTGTCGAGCGGCACGAGCAGGCGCTTGATCTGCCCGGTGGGCTCCCCCTCGGCGCGCAGCACCAGCAGCGGCACCGGGCTGTTGGCCAACACGTGCTCGGTCACGCTGCCGAACCAGGCGCGGGCGATCCCCTGGCGACCGTGCGTGGCCAGGGCGATCAGGTCGGCGTTCGCTTCGCTCGCCGCCGCCACCAATTGCTCGGCGACATCGCCGTAGCGCAGCTCGGTTCGCACGCGCAGGCGGCCCAGGCCGTGCCGCTGAATGACCTCGTCGAGGTACTGCTTGGCCGCGACATTCTCCGCCGCCGTGGGGTGATAGTTGTCCGTGATCCGCACGAGCACCAGTTCGGCGTAGCGGGCGCGGGCCAGGGCGCGTGCCGTCGGCACGATCGCCTCCGCCTCCGGCGTCCCGTCGAGGGCGATCAAAATAGTCTTGAACATGGCTTCACGCTCCTTTCCCCGCCGCGCACCGGCACGCCTGCGACGCTTCTGCTCATCGCCATCGTTGCGGGCGGCAACCGTGCTCGGAATAGCAGCCACCGCGCCCGAGTATCAGTCTGGGTGCCGCACGTCACCATCCGCGTAGCCGCAGGTAACTGCGGGGTGAAGATTCCCGCACGAGCACCGCTCCACCGCCGGGGCAGACGGCAGTTCGGAGGCTGCCGTTCACCGGACAGTTACCTGCGATCACGCGGCGGGCAACGCGCGCAGCGCAGGATCGAAGCGTGCCGGTGATGGCCGTACCGAGAGGAAAGGAACCATGAAGCAAACCGATTGTGGTCCCGTTGGACGGCTCGCCGCTGGCGGAGCAGGCGCTCCCGTTCGCCGAAGCGCTGGCGGAGCTGAGTGGGAGCCCGCTGCTGCTCCTTTGCGCCAGCTATGTGCCGAGCCTGCCCGGCCTGGATGTCGCAGATGAGCAAGTGAAGGCCGTCACCGATGCGGAGATCTATCTCCACCGGATCGCGTCGCGCCTCAAGAAACGCGGGATCGCGGTGGAAACCTGCGCGCCCTATGGGCCGCCCAAGAAGGTGATTGCCCGCGAGGCGGCGGCGCGCAAGGCCTGGCTGATCGCGATGGCGACCCACGGGCGGGGCGGCCTCGACCGCGTCCTCTACGGGAGCGTCACCGAGGGGGTGGTGCGGCAGTCCCCGGTGCCGGTGCTGCTGGTGCGCGCCTGGCACGCCGGGGACAGCACGGATCGCCTGCTGACCTCCCCGATCCTTGTGCCGCTCGACGGCTGCTCCACGCCGAAGCGGCGCTGCCGGTCGCGCGCTACCTCGCCTCCGCGATGCAAGCCCGGCTGCTCCTCGCCCAGGCGATCCAGCCGCTCGATCCGGCGCTCACGCCCGATGGCATGGCCGCGTCGCTCTTCACCGAGGATCGCCCCACGGCGGAACGGGAGGCGCGCGAGTATTCCATCGACTCGCCGACTCGCTCGCCGAGTCGGGCATCGCGGGTGGATCCGCCGTGCGCTTCGGGCGAACCGTCGGAGGTTGTCTCGACGCTGGCCGAAGAGCGCGGCGTTGCGCTGACGATCCTCGTCACGCACGGCGCACCGGCCTCGATCGCCTCCTACTCGGCAGCGTGTCGGAGCGGATCGTGCGGCATGGCGGCGGCGTCCTTGCTGCTCGGCGGCTCGACAGAAGGCCTGCTCGCTGCCGCCGACCATGTCGAGCCGAGCAGGCCGAGGAAAGCATGGGCGACCAGCAGCGGCCAGGCCGTCGCCTGGCGAATGATCAGCAGGCCGACCGACCGGCAGTTGCTCGACGGCCTGCACCGATTCGCCGACCGGCGGCGACCACGTCGGTCCACAACGGCGCCGCCCTGCGCCGATGATCCCGGCTTGCTCATCAGGCCGGCGATGCCATCAGGTGCTCGCCGGTGCGGCGGTCGGCGCCGTCGGCGAGGATCCGCGCCTGGCGCGGCGACGAGGAGATCCTGCCGAGGCCAAGGGGTTAGTGCCGGCCTACGCCCCGCCAACGCGGCGGGCAACCTCAGGAGCCACCGCCGACCGCCCTCCGCGCGACCGTGCGAGCAGCCTGCCCAGGCCGCGCGGCGCTGGCTGGTCACGAACGCCGCCCGCCGGCCAGGCACACGCGACGGCAGTGGTTCGGTGGCCGAGGCGACCATGAATCCCCAGCGACTCTACAATCCCCTCGTGCGCTGGCTCTTGCGGTCGCCCTTGCACCGGCTCCTGAGCGGCTCGACGCTCTTGCTGACCTACACCGGGCGGCACAGCGGCACGGCATATTCGGTGCCCGTGAATTACGTGCGCGACGGCGAGACCTTGCTCCTGGTGGGCGGTCGCGACCACGCCTGGTGGCGCAGCCTGCGCGCCGGTGTACCGGTGACGGTGCGGCTCCAGGGCCGGGACTATGCCGGGACCGCGACCGCGTTCGAGCGGGAGGCGGCGGTCGCCGATGGCGGCTTGCTCACGCTGCTACGGCGCGTGCCGCAGTACCGGTCGTATTGGCACGCCCCCCTCGACGCGGCGGGGAATCCGGTGGAGCCGCAGGCACTCGCCAGGATCGCCGGGGGGAACACGCTGGTGCGGATCGGCTCGTTGCAGCCGAGCGCGTGAGGTGATCGCCATGGCGACGCTTGCATCGCACATTCCCACAACCTCGCAGGATGGATCGGGGCCGCTGTGGTCCCGCTGGGTCGCCGCCAATGCCGTCGGCGAGACACTTGGCCTCGGCGGCACCGCGCTCGTCGCGGCGGCGCTCTTCCCCGCGCTCGGCGAAGGCAGCGGCCTCCTGCCCGCGCTGGCGGTCGCCGCCGTGGCCATCGCCGCCGGCACCGCCATCGAGGGTCTGACGGTCGGCACGGCGCAATGGCTGGTCCTCCGCCAGCCCCTCCCCGGCATCGCTTGGCGCACTTGGGCCGGGGCAACGGCCCTCGGCGCGGGCGTCGCCTGGACCTGCGGCATGCTCCCGAGCACCCTGATGTCGATCGGCGAGGATGCCGGCCAGGGCGCGGCGGCCGAACCGAACGCCCTGGTGGTCTACGCCCTGGCGTTCGCCATGGGCCTCCTGCTCGGCCCGGTGCTTGGTTTCGCGCAGTGGCTGGTCTTGCGCCGCCATGTGACGGGCGCTGGCCTCTGGATGCCCGCCAACGCCCTCGCCTGGGCGTTCGGGATGGTGCTCGTCTTTGCCGGGGTGTCGGCCCTCTTCGATCACGGCATCAGCCCGGGGAGTATCATCTTGGCGACGCTCAGCCTCGCGGCGACCGGCGCGGTCGTCGGGGGCATCCACGGGTTGGCGCTGGTCCGGCTGGTCCACCGGCCCCGCCCGGGAACAGCGCGGTGAGCGACAATCGGGAGGCCGACGATGGCGAGCGACGCCGACCGCTACCTGGCGAACTGGCAGGACGAGATCGATAGCGCGGCGCTCTACCGCGCCCTGGCGGCGGCCGAGTCGCAGCAAGAGTTGGCCGAGGTCTACCGGCGGCTCGCCGCGACCGAGGAGGAGCACGCCGGATTCTGGGAAGAGCGACTGCGCACCAGCGGCAATCCTGTGCCCGCGCGCCGACCCGGCTGGCGCTCGCGCGCTCTCGGTCGCCTCGCGCGTTTCCTCGGCCCCCAATTCATCCTCCCAACCCTGGTCGGGATGGAGCGGGCCGACAGCCAGGGCTATGCGGGACAACACGAGGCGACGGGCACGCCGCTTCCGGCGCAGGAGCGGTCGCACGCGCGGGTCCTGCGGACGCTCTCTGAAACGACGGGCGGCGGGCTCGCCGGGAGCTCCCTGGGCCAGGCCGAGGGGCGACACCGGGCGGCGAGCGGCAACGCGCTGCGCGCGGCGGTGCTCGGGGCCAACGACGGCCTCCTCTCCAACTTCAGCCTCGTGATGGGCGTCGCCGGTGCCGACCTCGCGGGCAAAGCCGTCCTCGTCGCCGGAATGGCCGGCCTGCTGGCCGGGGCCGGCTCAATGGCGCTGGGCGAGTGGATCTCGGTGCAGAGTTCGCGCGAACTCTTCGAGCGGCAGATCGCGATCGAGGCGCGCGAACTGGAAGAATTCCCCGAGGAAGAGCAGGAGGAACTGGCGCTGATTTACCAGGCGAAGGGCTTGCCGGAGACCGAGGCGCGGGCGCTCGCGGGGCGGCTGGTGTCGGATCGCGCCACCGCGCTCGATGCCCTGGCGCGCGAAGAGTTGGGCATCGATCCGGCCGAACTGGGCGGGTCGGCCTGGGTCGCCGCCGGGACCTCGTTCGTCCTCTTCGCGATCGGGGCGATCGTGCCGGTGTTCCCGTTCCTCGTCCTCTCCGGCCTCGTCGCCGTGCTCGTCAGCGTCCTCGTCAGCACCGTTGCCCTCTTCCTGATCGGCGCGGCGATCACGCTGCTCACGGGGCGCAGTGTGCTCGTCTCCGGCACGCGCCAGGTCGTCTTCGGCCTCGCCGCCGCCGCGCTCACCTGGGGCGTCGGGCGACTGATCGGGGTGGCCATCGGCGGCTGATGCGACCACCGCGCGCCGACAGCCAACATTCTTCACCAGCAGCCCAACCGACACGCGCCACACTGGCATGGCGCTGGCCAGCAGCAATAAGGTGCAAGCAATGCCTGCGTTAAACGAGCGAATCGGATCGCGGCGCGGCGACGCGGCGCGCGGGCCTGTTTCGCGGGGCAAGGGCGAGGGTCAACGCCGATCGGAGCTGGACCGTTTGCCCGGCGGAAACCCTCGGCGGCGTCGGGCGCGGCGGATCGGGCCGGGGCGGGAGTCGGCGCGCTCGTCGCCTGGAAGAAGAGGTGGGCGATGTTCACGACGATCCTGGTGCCGCTCGATGGCTCGCCATTGGCCGAGCGGGCGGTGCCGTACGCGGAGCGGCTGGCGCGGGCAGCCGGTGCCACCCTGACCCTGGTGCGCGCGGAGACCTCCGGCATCACCGGCTCGCGCGTGATCGTGATCCGGCAGGCGCTGGCCTACCTGGACACCGTGGCCGCAGGGCCGCGCGCTCATGAGCTGACCGTGCAGACGAGCGCGCCCTACGGCCAATGCGGCCGGCCGGCGTCGTTGCGAAGCCCGGCGAATCGCGGCGGACCTGATCGTGCTCGCCACCCATGGTCGGAGCGGCATCCGCCACGTAACCTACGGCAGCGTGGCGGAGGAGATCATCGCCAGGGCACCGGTACCGGTCCTGCTCGTCAGCGCGCGGGAGGATCCACCGGCCGTGCCGCTGCCCGAGCAGGCACCGTTGCTCGTGCCCCTCGACGGCACCGGGTTCGCGGAACGCAGCCTGCCGGTAGCGCGCGAACTCGCCGCGCTGCTGGAGAGTGGGGTGGTGCTGGTCCAGGCGCTCGGCGAGCGCGACACACCCTCCCCCGCCGTGCCCGCCGAGGTCTCGCCCTATCTCCTGCGGATGCGGCAAGAGGAGGAGGTGGCGGCGCTCGAATACTTGCGCGAGATCGCGCGCCTGGAATTGCCGGGCATCGAGACGACCTGCGTCGCGCGCTCGGGCAAGGTGGTTGACGTAATCGCCGAAGCATGCCGCGACTACGAAACTGCGCTCGTCGTGATGGCGACCCACCGGCGCTTCGGGCTGACGCGCTTCTTCTTCGGCAATGTGGCGAATGATGCCGCCCACGAAATGGGTGTACCATTCCTACTCATCGGCCCGCCGCAGGCCGAGGACGACCCGTCCGACGAAGAGGTGCTCGCGGGCCTGGTGCTCGATTGATGCGCTCGCCGCCGCTGCAATCGCTCTCGTCCGGGGCGTCTTGACGCCGCCCCGCGTCGCTCATGGCGCGGGGGAGCACCGGGGCGCGGGACCGGGCACAAGAGGATCCGATGGCTCTGTTGGTGCGCGACGATCAGGCCGCTGCCGCCCCCTTCCGGCAGCCCGTCGCGGCGGTTGCGACGCAGTTTTCGACCGATCCGGTGCGCGGGCTGGCGGCGGCAGAGGCGCAAGCACGCCTCGGGCGCTACGGCCCCAACGAACTGGCGGCTGTCCCCCCGGCGCCCGCCTGGCGGCGCTTCCTGGCCCAGTTTCAGGACATGCTGGTCGCGCTGTTGCTCCTGGCCACGGCGATCTCGATCGGCCTGTGGGTCTACGAGCGCGACACGCCGCTTCCCTACGAAGGGCTGGCCATCCTGGCGATCGTCCTGATCAACGGTGTCCTCGGCTTCGTGCAGGAGGCGCGGGCCGAGCAATCGCTCGCCGCGCTGCGCGCCATGACCGTCACCCAGGCCGGTGTCGTGCGCGACGGCGAATTGCGGCGCATCCCGGCCAGCCAGTTGGTGCCCGGTGACCTGATCGCCATCGAGGAGGGGGACGCGATCCCCGCCGATGGCCGCCTGGTCGAGGTTGCGTCGCTCCAGACCGCCGAAGCGGCGCTCACCGGCGAGAGCCTGCCGGTCGCCAAGGAGACCGCCCGGATCGCGGGCGAGGATGTGGCGTTGGGGGATCAGACCAACATGGTCTTCAGCGGCACGACCGCGACCTACGGCCACGGGCGCGCGATCGTCACCGCCACCGGGATGCAGACCGAGATGGGCCGGATCGCCGGCCTGCTGCAACAGACCGGGCGCGAGGAGACCCCCCTGCAGCGCGAACTCGACCGCACCGGCCGCATCCTCGGCCTGGTTGTCCTCGTGATCGCGGCGGTCGTCGTCGTCGCCGTGGTGCTCGTCGAGCGGGTGCGCACGGTGGACGCCTTCATGGAGGTGCTGATCCTCGGCGTGGCCCTCGCGGTCGCCGCCGTGCCCGAGGGCCTCGCCGCGATCGTGACGGTGACGCTGGCGCTCGGGGTGCAGCGGATGGCCCGCCGCAACGCGATCGTCCGCAAGCTCCCGGCGGTGGAAACCCTCGGCTCGGCCACGACGATCGTCTCCGACAAGACCGGCACGCTCACCCGCAACGAGATGACCGTGCGGACCATCGCCACGGCGAGCGGGCGCGCGGACTTCACCGGTACCGGCTATGCGCCCGCCGGCGACGTGCTGCACAACGGGCAGCCGCTCGACAGCGGGCCGATCCACGCCGAGATGCGCAGCCTGCTGCGCGCCGCCGACCTCGCCAACAACGCGACGCTGCGCGAAGCGGCAGGGCGCTGGTCGGTGCAGGGCGACCCGACCGAGGGCGCGCTGCTCGTCGCGGCGCGCAAGGCTGGGCTGACCCACGACGATCTGGCCACACGCTTCAGCCGCGTGGCCGAGGTCCCCTTCTCCTCCGAGCGCAAGCTGATGAGCGCCGTCCATCGCGACGGGGCGCGCGAGGGGCGGCTGCGCGTCTTCACCAAGGGTGCGCCCGACATCCTGCTGGCGCGCTGCACCCACGAACTGCTCGGCGAGGAGGCGCAGCCCCTCACCGAGGCGCGGCGGGTCGCGATCAGGGCGACGAACGAGACGCTGGCCGGGGAGTCGCTGCGCGTGCTTGGCGCGGCCTTTCGCACCCTGCCGCCCGAGTCCGCCCCCGAGACTGTGGACGAGGCTGCGGAGCGAGAACTGGTCTTCCTCGGGCTGATCGGGATGATCGACCCGGCGCGGCCGGAGGCGCGCGACGCGGTCGCCACCGCGCGCGAGGCGGGCATCCGCGCGCTGATGATCACCGGCGACCACCCGCAGACCGCCGCCGCGATCGCCGCCGAGTTGGGCATCGCGGGCGAGGGCGCGCGGGCGGTGAGCGGCAGCGAACTGGAACGGCTGCCGGACGACGAACTCCGCCGCCTCGCGCGCGAGGTGTCGGTCTACGCGCGGGTCAACCCGGAGCACAAGCTGCGCATCGTCGAGGCGCTCAAGCGCGAGGGGGCGATCGTCGCGATGACCGGCGACGGCGTCAACGACGCCCCGGCGCTCAAGAAGGCCGACATCGGCGTGGCGATGGGGATCACCGGCACCGACGTCTCGAAGGAGGCCGCCGACATCATCCTCACCGACGACAACTTCGCCACGATCGTCGCGGCCATCGAAGAAGGACGCGCGATCTTCGCCAACATCCGCAAATTCCTGCGCTACCTGCTCTCGTCGAACGTCGGCGAAGTCCTGACGATGTTCCTCGCCGTCGTCCTGGGCGGCGCGCTCGGCCTGCGCGATCCGGCCGGGGGCGCGGTCCTGCTGCCCCTCCTGGCGGCGCAGATCCTCTGGATCAACCTGGTGACCGACGGCGCACCGGCGCTGGCCCTGGCGGTCGATCCCGCCGCCCCGGATGTGATGCGTCGCCCACCCCGGGCGGCGGGCGAGGGGGTGCTCACCGCGCGCATGTGGGCGGGGATCGCGTTCGTCGGGCTGGTCACGGCGGCGGCGACGCTGCTGGTCTTCGACGCGGCGCTGCCGGGCGGTCTCATCGCCGGCAACGGCGACATTCTCCATGCCCGGACGATGGCCTTCACCACGCTGGTGCTGGCGCAGCTCTTCAACGTCTTCAACGCGCGATCCGACACCCGCAGCGCCTTCGTCGGCCTCTTCCGCAATCGCTGGCTCTGGGGGGCGGTCGCGCTCTCCCTCGCGCTGCAACTGCTCCCCCTCTACGCGCCACCCCTCCAGCGCGCCTTCGCCACCACCGCCCTCGGCCTCCGCGACTGGCTCGTCTGCCTCGCCGCCGCCAGCGCGGTCCTCTGGCTGCGCGAGGCGAGCAAAATCCTCGCCCGCGCCTGGCAAGCGCGGGGTTGAGCGAGGCCGACCCGGACAGCAGGGTACCTGCGAGGCTAGGAACCCACCACCAGCACGGCCGCGCCGCGTACCTTGCCATCGCGCAGCGCCGCGAGCGCCTCATTCGCCGCCTCCAGGGGGTAGGTCTGCACCTCGGTGCGCACGGGCACCCGGGGGGCCAGGGCGAGGAATTCCTCGCCATCGCGTCGCGTCAGATTGGCGACCGAGCGGATCGACCGCTCCTGCCAGAGCAGGTCATACGGGAAGCTCGGGATGTCGCTCATGTGGATCTCGCCGCAGACGACCACCCCGCCGCGCGCCGTGGCGCGCAGCGCCGTCGGCACCAACTCCCCGGCGGCGGCGAAGAGGATCGCCGCGTCGAGCGGCTCGGGCGGCAACGTGTCAGTCCCCCCTGCCCAGGTCGCGCCGAGTTCGCGCGCGAAGGCCTGCCGGGTCGTGTCGCCCGGCCGGGTGAAGGCGAAGACCTCGCGCCCCTGCCAGCGGGCGACTTGCGTCAGGATGTGCGCCGCGCCGCCGAAGCCGTAGATGCCGAGCCGCCGGGCGTCTCCGGCCAGCCGCAGCGATCGGTAGCCGATCAGCCCCGCGCAGAGCAGCGGCGCGGCCTGATCGTCGGGATACCCCGCCGGGATCGGGAAGCAGAAGCGCTCGTCCGCCACCGTGTACTCGGCGTAGCCGCCATCGAGCTGGTAGCCGGTGAAGCGCGCCCGTTCGCAAAGGTTCTCGCGCCCGGTCTGGCAGTAGGGGCAGCTGCCGTCGGTCCAGCCGAGCCAGGGGACGCCGACGCGCGTGCCCGGCGCGAACTGACTCGCGCCGGGGCCGTTCCGCTCCACCGTCCCCACGATCTGGTGCCCGGGGACGAGCGGCAGCTTCGGATCGGGCAGTTCCCCGTCCACCACATGGAGATCGGTGCGGCAGACGCCGCAGGCCCGCACGCGGATCAGCACCTGCCCGCTCCCCGGCTCCGGGATCGGCCGATCGACCGGGCGGAGCGCCCCGCCCGTGGCTTCGAGAATCATCGCGCGCATCGGCTACCCCTTCTGGCGCTCGTCACCAACAGCCCTGGCGGTCAATCGTACCCAACCGGCCTTGCTGGTTCCAGTAGCGGTGTGTGCCCGCGAATATCCCTCATCAGCCGGTGCCCGCCGGGGTGAGCATCGTCCGGCGTCGTTGCCATCCCGGCGAACGCCGGTTAATCGCCGGTAAATCTCACTGGCCGCGCCGTTCTCTCGCGCACGCCCCTGCCCGGATCCGGGCGAAAACCACATGCTCCCGACCATTTACCGGGCGTTTCCGCATCGCTACCCGCCCCGCCACGCCGACCCGCGACAATCATGCTGTAGGTCCAGGCCCAACCGCGCCTACTGTGCGCGCGGGCAAGTCGCGCCGGGATCGCGGCGCGGAGGAGGTCGCGGCGATGAAGTACACGAACGGGCAAGTCCTCGGCGGGGCGCTGCTCATCGGGGGCGGCGTGCTCTTGCTGTTGCAGAATCTCGGCTTCCTGGGGGGCAGCGAACTCCTCTGGGCGGCACTCTTCGCCCTCGGTGGCCTGGTCTTCTTCGCGGTCTACGTCCGCGACCGCCACTGGTGGGCGCTGATTCCTGGCTGCGCGCTGCTCGGCCTCGCCGCGCCGCTCGCCCTCTCGGTGGCGGGCGACCGCTGGGCGGAGCTGGGCGGGGCCGCCTTCCTGGCGATGCTGGGTGCTGCCTTCGGGTTCGTCTACTTGGACAACCGGGTGGCCCGGTGGTGGGCGCTCATCCCGGCGGGCACGCTGCTTACCCTCGCGGTGGTGGCCTCCCTCGACCTGATCGAAGCATCCGAAGCAGGCGGCTGGGTCTTCTTCCTGGGTTTGGCCCTGACCTTCTTCGGCGTTGCATTCCTCCCGCACGGCGACAAGCGGCGGGATTGGGCGCTCTACCCGGCCATCGCCTGCCTCGGGCTCGGCGCGATCGTCGTGGCCGCGACCACCTCGGTCTTCACGATCATCGCCGCGATCGGGCTCATCGGCACCGGCGTCCTCTTGCTCTATCGCACGCGGCGCGTCGAGCACACGTAAGTTGCCCCTACGCACCAGGCGTGACAAAGGGAGGTCTGGCATGAACGAGTTGCAGGAACGCGACGTGGCCGAACCGTTCGCGTTCGAACAGCCGACCAACGGGGCCGATCGCCAGGCGGCGGCACCGCCCCCACCCGAGACCCCGCGCCGCCACCGCCCGCGCGGGATCGTCGGCCCGACGCTCCTGATCGGCGCGGGTGCCCTGCTGCTGCTGAACACCACCGGACTCGTCGCCTGGGATATCTGGGCGGTGCTGTGGCGGCTCTGGCCGGTGATCCTGATCGCCGTCGGCCTCGATATCCTGCTTGGCCGTCGCTCGCTGGTCGGCTCCGCGCTGGTCGCCGCCACGCTGCTCGTCGCCATGCTCGGCGGTACCTGGCTGCTGGCGAGCGGCATGACGCCCGCGACCCAGGAGTCGATCGCCCAGCCTCGCAACGGCGTCAGCCGCGCCGACGTGACCATCTCCCCCGCCGCCGCGAACCTGCGCATCGCGGCGGGGAGCGACAGCACGATGCTGGTCACCGGGACGATCGACCGCGCTCGCGGCGAGCGGCTCTCCCAGTCCTACCAGGGCAGCGTCGGCGTCGGCATCTACACCTTGAAGACCGATGAGGCGCGCGGCCTGCCGTTCGGCGTCTCGTCGCGCGGCACCAACGACCTGACCTGGGATCTCCAGCTTGCTCGCGATCTCCCGCTCGCCCTGGCGATCAACAGCGGCGTCGGCAAAGCGACGCTCGACCTCACCGGGCTGCAACTGACCGGGCTGGACGTGAGCACCGGGGTCGGTCAGACGATCATCACCCTGCCCGCGCAGGGCCGTTTCTCGGCGAAGGTTGATGCAGGCGTCGGCGAGGCGATCGTGCGCGTCCCCGCAGGCATGGCCGTGCGGGTACACATCAGCGCCGGCCTCGGGAACACCGAGGTTCCTTCCATCTACACCCGCCAGGGCGACTGGTACGTGTCGCCCGGCTATGACACCGCGACGAACCGGATCGATCTCGAGATCAACGGCGGTATCGGTCGCGTCGCGGTCGAGGAGAACGTCGGCAGGTAGTTGTTAATCGCACGGGCGGGGCGGCCTGGCCGCCCCGCCCGTTCTTGCCGTGTCGCGCACCCCTGCCCGCCCCGCTCACCCGCCCTCGCCGCCTGTTCACCCCCCATTCACCGCTCCCAATGCCGGCGGCAACCGCCCGGTGAGACGCTCGGTGCGATCGGCACGTCGCGCGTGCCGAATCACCGCTGCCCGGCTGTCGGCCGAAAGGAGACCCGAGATGAGCAGGCTGAACCCGGTATTCGCGCCCGCCGTGGACAGTCCGCCACCCCGCCCCATCGACACCCACCCTCGCCCGCTGATCCTCGACTTGGTCTGGCGCGACGCGCGCCTGGCGACCGCCACCGGACTGGCGATCGCGGCCCTCTCCGGGCTGCTGGTCGCGCTCGTCATGCCGCGCGGCCCGGTGACAACGGCGCAGACCCTGGCCTTGCTCGCGATCGGCTTCGGCACCGGCGCAGCGGCCGGTCTGGCGATGCGGTCGCGGTGGGCCATGGTGCTCACGCCGGTCGTGCAGCTCGCGTTCTTCGAACTCGGCCGCCTGGGCGCGTCTGGTCCGACCGTGGATGGTCTGCACATCGACACCGCGACCGGAATCCTGGCCTCATTCGTCGGTCGCCTCTTCTACGCCATCGTCGGCCTCCTGCCGATGGTGCTCGGTGCCGCCTATGGTGCCGGATTCGCCCGCTGGCTGGCTGACGGACACGCGCGACCGCGCACGCTCTGGCGCAGGCTCGCGCTCCGCGCGCGGCAGGGCCTCGCGGGGCTTGCCACGGCGGGACTCGTCGCGCTCATCGCGCTGATCGCCTGGCCACCCAGCATCCCGCCCGTGCTCGGTCCCGACGGCAACCCGCAGCCGGGCAGCATCGCCGAACTGGCGAAGGTGCGCCTCGGCGGGCACGACCAGTGGGTGGAAATCCGCGCCGCGAGCCCCGACAAGCCGGTCCTGCTCTACTTGAGCGGCGGGCCGGGGCAGAGCGACCTGCCCTATTCGCGCGTCTTCTTCGCCGATCTCACGCGCGATTTCGTGGTGGTCGGCTGGGATCAGCGCGGCACCGGCAAATCCTACCCGGCGCTCGACCAGCCCTCCCTCACCCTCGACCGGGCGGTCGCCGACACCATCGAGCTGACCAACTACCTGCGCGACCGGTTCGACGAGCAGAAGATTTACCTGCTGGGCGAGTCCTGGGGCACGATTCTCGGCGTGCTCGCGGCGCAGCAGCGGCCCGACCTCTACCACGCCTTCATCGGCAGCGGGCAGATGGTCAGCGTGCGCGAAACCGATCTGCGGCTCTACCACGACGTGATCACCTACGCGGTGCAGACCGGCGACGACGACCTCGCCCGCAAGATGCTCACCTACGAGGGAGCCGCCCTACGACAGCATCTACGGCAACGCCTTCGTCTTCCAGCAGTACGAGAAGCTCTACCGGCCCTACGACCCGCCGCAATCCTACGTCGCGCGCGGCGAGTCGGCGGGCATCGGGCCGTGGGGGCTGCTCGGGAGCGAATACATGCTGGTCGAGCGCGTGAACGTGCTGCGCGGGTTGGCCGATACCTTCGCGGTTCTCTACCCCCAGATCCAGGGGATCGACTTCCGGCGCGACGTGCCGCGCCTGGCGATCCCGGTCTACATCCTGGATGGGCAGGCCGAACTCAGCGCGCGGCGCGACCTCGCGCTGGAGTGGTACGACCAGTTGCAGGCGCCGCAGAAGCGCCTCTTCAGCTTCGAGAATGCCGCCCACGCCGTGGCGTTCGAACAATTCGAAGCCTTCGGCCGAATCATGACCGGGACGGTGCTGCCGGAAACCTATCCGGGCCGCTGAATCCCGCCCGCAGCGCGCCTTGCGCGGCGAGGCACGTCGCAGTAGGAGGGTAGCGACAATGGCCGCCCTTCCCGTCGATCCATCCGCAAGCCCGGCCGACTTCGTGATGATCGGGCAGACGCTGCGCGGCATCAAGTACCGCCCGCTCGGCACGGTGCTTGATGCCACGCCCGCCCCGTCGTGAGCGGTGCGGAAGCTGGTCTCTACGCGAGGCGCGCGACCGAGTAGCCGCCGCTCGGGTGCCCGATGGGACATTTACAGCGCATTCACCTCCGCCTACTCCGCTGGCTATGCTCCCCGCCCATACTCAGCACAGTGACTGCGACTGCCTGCGTCCTTGCGTTGCAGGCGCGGCGAAGGGGGGACATCATGAATACATCGAGTATGGGTCGGGCGGCACCGCGCTACGCGCGCCCCTTCGTTTCGCCGCTTCTCGCGTTCGCGGTCGTCCTGGCCCTCTGGCTCGCGTTCGGCGCGCTGCTCGCCGCCAATCCGGCTGGGCTCAGGGGCCTCTGGGACACGCTTCAAAACCTGTGGCTGCCGATCCGCCTGGTCGTCTGGCTCGCCTTCCTCCCCTGGGTGCTCGGCCTCTGGGCCTGGCAGGCCGATTGGTCGCTCTGGCTGCGCCTCGCGGCGGTGATCGGCCTCGCCGTGGCGACGGCTGCGGCCTTCTTCCCGCGCACCCGCGATCGGTAGCGCCGGTGCCGCGTGGCCAGGAGATCACGATCCTGCCCTTCAACCAACCCAGGCGCGACCTGTCGGTCCGACGCGCGAAAGGAGGCGACCGATGTCGTCACAATCCGGCCACAAGCGACTGATTACCACCCCAGGCTGGACGCGTGCGCGCGACGAGGAGCGGCACGGGGCGCGCATGGTGGGCTACGTGGTGGCGATCGTGGTGAACCTGATCCTGATCGCGGTCGCCCGCTCGATTCCGTCCTGGGGCCTCTCCTTCGTCACCCCGGCCTTCGACGAGGTGCTGCCCGCCATCGAGCGCTCGCTGATCGCCGCCGTCGTGGTCAATGCCATCCTCTGCGCCTACGACGCGGCCTGGTTCCGGCACCTGGCGCAGGTGGTGATGAACGCATTCGCCCTGAATGCCACGCTCGCGCTCGCGCGCGTCTACCCGTTCGACTTCGGCTCGCCCGGGCGCAACGACGTTGCCCACCTGCTGATCGTGCTCGTTTGCGTCGCGGTCGTGATCGCCATCTTCGCGGAGGCGGTGCAGATGCTGCTGGCGCTCGCGGGGCGGCAGCCGGAGTTCGACGAGTAGCGATGTCGGCGGGGCGGGAGGTAGCCCGTTTACCGCAGGTCTACCGGCAGAAACCTGCCTGGTTGCGCAACGTTGCTACGGTGCTGCCAATGCATCGATCTGGCATAGTCGGGGAGGTGGGGATGCGCACGCAGAGCACGATGATCGACGACGCCGCGCTGGCAAAGCTGGAGCGGAAGCACCTGGAGGCCGATTGGCGGCGCGCGTGGGAATCGTGCTCCCACGCGGCGCAGGCCGGGGACTATGCCGAGGCCGAACGCTGGCACCAGCGGGCGCTGCTGCTCGGGAGCCAACTCGCCGTCGTCACGCACGCAATCGGCGCATTGCACCAGGAAGCGGCCTCGGTCTGACGGGCAGCGGACCTCTCGCAGGGATCACCAGGGAGGGATCGCTCCAGAGACTGTGTACACCGCACATGGGGATCAAGCGACGGTTGATGGCGGCCGGGCCGTCATCATTGCCCGGAGCATTGTCGGCCGCAACATCGATGTCTCCACCAGTTGTTCGCCAGTGCTTGCCGCGTAGGGCCGGTGTCATGCGTACCCAGACCTGCAACCACTGCGCGGTCAGCCGGTTGCGACGGCCGGGGCCGAGTAGGGGAAAGAGGGGCGGCGATGAAGGCGATTGATGGGCGAACGATGGAAATTCTGCTGGTCGAGGACAACCAGGGCGACGCGCGCCTGATCCGCGAATCGCTCAACCTGGGCGGCCTGCCCCATCACCTGAGCGTGGTGGGCGATGGGGTCGCCGCGCTCCAATTCCTGCGGCATCAGGGCGAGAATGCCGGGGCCTCACGCCCGGATCTGATTCTGCTCGATCTCAGCCTGCCGCGCATGGACGGGCACGCCGTGCTGCGCGCCATCGACGACGCCCTCCGCAGCGGCATTCCCGTGGTCGTCTTCACCACGTCGAGCAATCAGCAGGACATCGCCGCCAGTTACGGCTCGCGGGCGAATGCGGTGGTGACCAAGCCGATCAACCTCGACGATTTTATTGAAGCAGTTCCGCCATCGAAGCCTTCTGGTTCAAGGCCGCCGCCTTGCCCGCCGAGTGCTGAGGGCCTGGCACGGAGTGTCCACGAGGCGCGGCGCAGATGAAGGCACCCCGCCCCGATGACCGAGCCTCCCCTTGCCCGCCCACGAGCGCAACCCGACATGCCCCCTGGAACTCCCGGCCGACGCGACAGACGCAAACATCCCGCCCGATCCCTCACCCTTCCGCAAACCCCGCCAACACCGGCCACGCCTCCGCCGCAAAACCCTCGTCCAACTCATCCCCCACACACTTCAGACTCGCCACAAACCACCACGCCACGCGCGGATCCTCCGGTTCTGGCACCGCCCCCGGCACCAGCCGCGCCGCATTCCGCGCCAGCGTCAACACCGACTCCCGCAACGAATCAAACCTCCCATCTCCCTCCGCCCGCCGCAACGCCGCCTCAATCTCCCCAAACGCCGCCGCCCCATCCGCACCCTCGTCACCCGCCGCCGCCGCGATCACCCCCTCCACCGCCGGTTCAACCCCCGCCCCGCTCCGCCCATACGCCCACGCCAGCACCCGCCCCGCCCACCGCGCCCGCTCCCCCTCCGGCACCAGCGCCGCCAACGCTCGCCCCGCCGCCAACGGCCTCCCACCCCTCCACAACCCCTCCGCCTCCGCCAACGTCATTCCCATCACCATCCCCTCAACCTCACCCCACTACTCACCCAACACCCCATACAGTCCCTTATCCCCCCTCCCTCGTTACTCGTTACTCGTTACTCGTTACTCGTTACTCGACTCAGCACTCAGCACTCAGCACTCCTCGTGCTACAATTCCCGTGACGATTGTTCGCCAAGAATTGGCGACCACGCCACCGTCGACGTGGTCAGGATGGCAGGATGCAGGAACCGACCTCCGAAGGGCCGCGCGAGCGACGGCGACGCAGCGGCGAACCACTCACCCCCGGTCGCGTCGCACTCTACACCCTCGCGGTGCTGGCGGTGCTGGCGCTCGCCTTGCTGGTCGTGAAGATCAAGGCGATCCTGATCATCTTCATGGTCGGCATCCTGCTCGCCACCGCCATCGAGCCGATCGTCAATCGCCTCTGCACCGTCGGCTTCGGTCGTGGCCAGAGCGTCCTCGTCGCCTACCTGCTCCTCTTCATCGCGGTCGGCGGCCTGCTCGGCGTCCTCGTCCCCTCCGTCATCCACGAACTGAGCGTCTTCTTCGGCACCGCACCCGCCCTGCTGGACAGCTGGAAAGCCTCGGTCCAGAACAGCAACAGCACCTTCATCCGCGAGAATGCCCCCTTCCTGATCGCCGAGATCGAGCGGCGTTCGGCGCAGATGGACATCCCCACCGAGCAGGCGCTCACCTTCGCCACCTACCTGCCGAGCCTCTTCGGCTACCTGATCCAGGGCATCATCTCGGTCGTCACCACCCTGATGGTCGGGTTCTACTGGCAGACCGAGAAGGCGACCATCAAGCGCGTCTTCCTCTCCTTCTTCGTCTCCGAAGACCGCCGTACCCGCGCCCTCACCACCTGGGACAACATCGAGACCAAGCTCGGCGGCTGGATTCGCGGCCAGCTCATCCTGATGATGATCGTCGGCGTCGTCGTCTCAATCGGCTACTCCATCATCGGCCTCAAATTCGCCCTCCTGCTCGGCGTCCTGGCGGGACTCTGCGAACTCCTCCCCTTCTTCGGCCCCTGGGTCAGCGGCATCCCCGCCTTCCTCCTCGCCCTCACCCAGTCCTGGCGACACGCCCTGGCGGTCATCGCCTTCATTTTTGTCCTGCAGATGATCGAAGGGAACGTCGTCGTCCCGCGCGTGATGAAGGGGAGCGTCGGCCTCTCGCCCCTCCTCGTCGTTCTGGCAGTCTTGATCGGCATCACCGTCATCGGCCCGGCCGGCGGCATCCTGGCGATCCCCATCGCCGCCGTCATCCAGGTCCTGATCAACGACCTCGTCCTCAGCAGCCAGCAGACCCCCCTCCCGACCGAGGAACGCCGCCTGAGCCTCCAGGTCTTCCGCTGGCGCGCGTCCGATTTGCCACGCCGACTCCAGGGCGTCAAACCCGGCCCCGCCGTCGTCAGCGCCATCGTCGAACTCGACCCAACCATCGCCCCACCCGGCGAACCCGGCACCCCGGCCGCCAGTACTACCCCCCCTGTCACACAAACCGGCACCACCGCCGCCGACTGAGGGCTCTGGTTCACAATTGCCTGTCAGGTTCAGGGAGGAGCTTTCCCGCTCCTCGCGGCCGGGTACCCACCGCAGTGGGTGGCGGGTGCCGCCCGCACGCAGCGGGGCTGTCCACGCTCTTCTCTCTTCTCTCCACTCTGGGGTCCACTCTCCACTCTCCACATCCCCTCTCACGACTCACGACTCACGACTCACGACTCTCCCCCCACGCCCCCACAATCCTTGCGCCCGTCCCGCCCATCCGCTACCCTGTCGCCAGCAGTAGCGAGGTAGCCGTGACGGTCACGATCAGCGGCGATGACCTGACATTTGCGGATGTGCTCGCCGTCGCTCGCAGCGATGCGCCGGTTGCGCTTGCACCGATCGCGTATGAGCGGCTGCGCGCCAGCCGCGCCCATGTGGATGCGGTCGCCGATGGCGAGCGCCCGGTCTACGGCATCACGACCGGGTTCGGTGGCCTCGCGCGCGTGCTCATCCCCGCCGCCGAGCGCGTGCCGATGCAGCATGCGATTCTCCGCTCCCACGCGGCCGGGATCGGCCCACCGGTCGAGCGCGAGGTGGTGCGCGCGATGATGCTGTTGCGCGCCGCCACGCTCGCCAAAGGCTATTCCGGCGTCCGCCCGGTGCTCGTCGAGGGGCTCATCGCGCTGCTCAACGCCGGGATCACGCCCTACGTGCCCGCGTTCGGGTCGCTCGGGGCCAGCGGCGACCTCGCCCCGCTCTCCCACGCCGCCCTCTGCTTGCTCGGCGAAGGCCAGGTTGTTGCCGAGGATGGTGCACTGGGCGATGCCGCGCCCGCGCTGGCGGCGGCGGGCATCACCCCACTCGCGCTAGAGGCGAAGGAGGGGCTGGCGCTGATCAACGGCACCGATGGTATGCTCGGCATGTTGGTCATGGCGTGCGACGACGCCCTCGGCCTCTGCCGCACCGCCGATGTCGCCGCCGCCCTGACCATCGAGGCGCTGCTCGGCACCGATCGCCCTTTCGCGCCCGAATTGCAGGCGCTCCGGCCCCACCCCGGACAGGCGCGCAGCGCCGCCAACCTGCTGCGCCTGCTGGCCGCGTCGCCGCTCGTCGCCGCGCACGATGACGCCACGCACGGCGTCCAGGACGCCTACTCGCTGCGCTGCCACCCTCAGGTGATCGGCGCGGCGCGCGATACGCTCGCTTTCGCCGTGCAGATCGCCGAGCGCGAACTCGCCGCCGCGATCGATAACCCGGTCATCTTGCGCGACGGTACCGTCGCCTCGGTCGGTAATTTCCACGGCGAACCGCTCGCCTTCGCCTGCGATTTCCTCGCCATCGCCGCCGCCGAGGTCGGTGCGATCGCGTTCGCCCGGATCGACCGCCTGCTCGATCGCACCCGCTCGCGCGGGTTGCCCGCCTTCCTGACCGAGAATCCGGGCGTCAATTCCGGCCTGATGATCGCGCAGTACACCGCCGCCGCGCTCGTCGCCGAGAACCGCCGCCTTTGTCACCCCGCCAGCGTGGACAGCATGGCGACGTCCGCGATGCAGGAGGATCACGTCTCGCTCGGCTGGGCGGCGGCGCGCAACCTGCGCCAGATCCTGGCCAATGTTGCCCGCATCCTCGCCGTCGAGGCCGTCTGCGCCACCCACGCGATCGATCTGCGCTCCCCGCTTCACCCCGGTCCGGCCGGGAGCGCCGCCCTCGCCCTCATCCGCACCCGCATCCCCCCGCCCGGCCCCGACCGCTACCTCGCGCCCGACCTCGCCGCCGCCGAAACCCTGGTCCGCACCGGGCAACTCTGCGCTGCGGTGGAGGCGGTCGTCGGCCCATTGGAGTAGACGGAAACCGCCAAGACGCCAGGGAGACGCCAAGACGAGTAACGAGTAACAAGTAACGAGGGGGACGACTTAACCGCAGAGGACGCGGAGGACGCAGAGAATGATGGACAACAGATGGAATCTCCGATCCTCGTCTCTCTCCTATCGTCTCCGCGATCTCTGCGTCCTCTGCGGTAAAGTCGTCCTTCGTTTTGGCGTTCGTGGCGACCTTCTTGGCGTCTTGGCGGTTCAACCGTCTCTTCGGAGGTGAGCGATGAGCAGTCCACGGGTCGTGCGCGCCCCGCGCGGCGTCGAGTTGAGCTGTCGGGGGTGGGAGCAGGAGGCGGCGCTGCGGATGCTGCTGAACAATCTCGACCCCGAGGTGGCCGAGCGCCCGGAGGACCTGGTTGTTTACGGCGGGAGCGGTCGGGCGGCGCGCTCCTGGGCGGCGTTCGACGCGATCGTGCGCGAACTGCGGCGGTTGGGGGATGACGAGACGCTGCTGGTGCAGAGCGGCAAGCCGGTCGGCGTCTTCACCACGCACGAGGACGCGCCGCGCGTGCTGATCGCCAACTCCCTGCTCGTCCCGCAGTGGGCCACGCGCGAGGAATTCGGGCGGTTGGAAACGCTCGGCCTGACGATGTATGGGCAGATGACCGCCGGGTCGTGGATCTATATCGGCACGCAAGGCATCCTCCAGGGCACCTACGAGACATTTGCCGAACTCGCGCGCCAGCACTTCGGCGGCAATCTCGCCGGGCGGCTGGTGCTCACCGCCGGGCTCGGCGGCATGGGCGGCGCGCAACCCCTCGCCGTGACGTTGAACGGCGGTGTCGCGCTCTGCATCGAAGTGGACCCGACCCGCGCCGCGCGCCGCGTCGCCACGCGCTACCTCGACCGCGTCGCCACCGACCTCGACGATGCCCTGCGCCTCGCCGGGGCCGCGCTCGCCGCGCGCCAGCCGCTCAGTATCGGCGTCATCGGCAACGCGGCCGAAGTGCATCGGGAACTGCTCGCGCGCCCCGACTTCCGCCCCGATGTCGTCACCGACCAGACCAGCGCCCACGATCCGACCAGCTATGTCCCCGCCGAACTCTCGCTGGAAGATGCCCAGATCCTGGCGCGCGACCAGCCTGAACTCTACGTCGCGCAGTCGCGGCGCTCGATGGCGCGGCACGTCGAGGCGATGGTGGAGTGGGCGCGGCGCGGCGCGGTCGTCTTCGACTACGGCAACAATCTGCGCGCCCAGGGCGAACTCGGCGGCGCGCGGGACGCGTTTTCCTATCCCGGCTTCGTCCCCGCCTTCATCCGGCCGCTCTTCTGCGAGGGCAAAGGCCCCTTCCGCTGGGTCGCGCTCTCCGGTGACCCCGAGGATATCCGCCGCACCGACGCCGCCCTCGTCCGCCTCTTCCCCGAGAATTCCTCCCTGCGCCGCTGGCTCGCACTCGCCGGGGAGCGGGTCGCCTTCCAGGGACTCCCCGCGCGCATTTGCTGGCTCGGCTACGGCGAACGCCACCTGGCCGGGCTGGAGTTCAACCGCATGGTCCGCGATGGCGAACTCGCCGCCCCGATTGTCATCGGCCGCGACCACCTCGACGCCGGCTCGGTCGCCTCGCCCTATCGCGAGACCGAGGGGATGCGCGACGGCTCCGACGCGATCGGCGACTGGCCCATCCTCAACGCCCTGATCAACACCGCCGCCGGGGGGAGCTGGGTCAGCGTCCACCACGGCGGCGGGGTCGGCATCGGCTATTCCCTCCACGCGGGGCTGGTGGTGGTGGCCGACGGGACCGCGCGGGCGGAACGGAAGCTCGCGCGCGTGCTGCTGAGCGATCCCGGCATGGGCATCCTTCGCCACGCCGACGCGGGCTATCCCGAGGCGCTGGCGGCGGCGGAGCGGCAGGGGGTGCGCGTGCCGATGGGGAGCGTGCAGGAGTGAAGCGGATGTCGCGCCGGGAGATTGCGCGCCCGTTGAGTTGGCTCCATGCCGCATTGTAGAATCAGTTGGGCGATCCCGACCGCACCCCGCCGACTGATGAGGCGAGCGTACGGTTGAAAGGCTCGCAGGTTTGAAGGTTGCGCGATAGGGCATTGAACTGGAAAACCTTCAACCTTTGAACCTTTCAACCTTTGAACCGTGACCCCGTATCCGAGGAGCCCATGGACGAAACGTCGCTCAGCCCGGCCGCCCCGCTCCGCTCGGACGAGCGCGACGCCGCCTCCCTCTCGCGCCAACTGGCCCGCCTCGACGCGATCCACCGTATCAATCGCGCCGCGACCGCCTCGCTGAACCTCGACGAGACGCTGCAAACCGTCGTCAGCGTCGTCGCCGAGGTGACCGGCAGCGACACCTGCACCGTCTACCTCTACAGCCCCGAGCAGGACACCCTGACCGTGCAGGCGACCGTCGGCCTCAACCCGGCCGCGATCGGCGCAGCCACCGTCCCGCTCGGCGTCGGCATCACCGGGCAGGCGGCGCGCACCCGGCAGGCGATCGCCACCTCCCACGCCCCCTCCCACCCCAACTTCCACTACGACCCGCTGCTGCGCGACGAACCCTACCTCACGCACGTCTCCGTGCCGATCCTGCTCGGCCCCGACCGCCACCTGATCGGCGTGCTCAACTGCCAGCGCCGTGCCCAGCACGAGCTCGGCAACGACGAAGAGGAATTCCTCAAGACCGTCGCGGGCGAACTGGCCATCGCCATCGAGAACGCCCAGCTCTACGGCCTCGCGGGCGCGCGACTCCGGCGCAAGGTGCGCGAGCTAACCACCCTCCAGCGCATCTCCGCCACCCTCGCCTCGACCCTCGACCTCCAGGAAGTGCTCGGCATCGTCGCCGAGCAGGCTTGCGACCTCGCCCGCGCCAAGCGCGTCGAGATCTACCGCATGCGCGGCGGCGAGCCCGTCCTCCTCGCCAGCCACGGCAACAACGCCGTCCCCTTCGACTCCGCCCTCGTGCAGCGCCTGCTCGACCCGATCCTCCACGCCCTGCGCGACGGCGTCGCCGAGGAGCGCACGCTCGACGGCCTCCTCTGCGTCCCCCTGCGCAGCGCTCGCGGCATCCTCGGCGGCATCTGCCTCCGCTTCCACAACGGCGGCGTCCCGCCCGAGGACCAACTTGCCCTGCTGCGCGCCTTCAGCAACATGGCCGCCGTCGCCATCGAGCAGGCCGAGCTCTACCAGGAAGCCCGCCGGGCGCTCGAAGTGAAATCGGCCCTCCTCCAGGAGATGCACCACCGCGTGCGCAACAACCTCCAGACCGTCGCCGCGCTCCTCTCCATGCAGGCGCGGCGCGGCGCGGGCGCGGGCTGGACCGCCCCCCTGCACGAAGCCGTCAACCGCATCGGCTCGATCGCCGCCGTCCACGACCTCCTCAGCCGCGAGGACATCGGCCACACCACCATCGCCGCCGTCGCGCGCGAAGTCGTGGACGAAGCGACCGCCACCCTCGTGCCGCGCAATCTGGCGATCAGCTACGACGTGCCCGAGCACAACGTCACCGTCTCCTCGCGCCAGGCGACCGTCCTCGCCCTCCTGATCAACGAACTCGTCGCCAACGCCATCGGCCACGGCATGGTCGGGCGGCGCAAAGGTCACCTCAGCGTCATCGCCGAGCAACCCCACCCGAACCGCATCGTCGTCCGCGTCGAAGACGACGGCCAGGGACCGCCCGACGGCTTCGACATCGAAGCCCAGGCCGGCCTCGGCCTCACCATCGCCCGCACCCTCATCCGCGCCGACCTCCACGGCACCATCGCCGTCACCCGCAACGCCGCCGGCGGCACGCGCCGTCACCCTCACCTTCCCCCGAAAAATCCTGACTTGCCATGAACGTGAGTGTCGTGTGTTGGAGCACAGCGGTATGGATTCTGAATCACTTTCTGCCCAGCCATCTGCGGAGGCGTGCTGCGCTCGTCTGGGGTGGGCCGTGAATATCACCATGCCACTCCTGCGACATCGGGTCTTTCTTCGGCTGGGCGCAACTAACGCACTGGAAGGACGCTTGATTGGGCGACGAGCAGGTGAGTCGCGCTCGGTCTATAGCAATGTTGGCGATGTCGACCAGTCACAGGCCATCCTGCGTGCTGTGTCCTGGGGTGAGCGAGGAAATCGTGTCGGGGTAGCGAGCCACGGAGCTGCGTATCGTCCTTTGCTGCCGGCCCGATTCGTCCTCATTTCCAGCGGACGCCGTTCGTGGTTGGATCGCAGCATCCACGGGGATTGACCTGGCCATAGGCACGGCGCAGGATCGATCCTGGGCCGTGCCTATCAGGAAACTCCGCATCGAGTCAGACTACGCGAACGATATCTTCGAGGCGAAGCTGGCAATCGGCCACCGAGCCACGAGACTCGTCGCTACTGGTCCGATGTGTGGGGAGGCGATGACCAAGTTCCTGGTCAGTTCAACCCCAGCGACGGACGTTCACGAGGAATTCCGGCCGCCACCCGGGCGAGTTCATAGGCCGATACGCAGGGCTTCTTCCCAAGCCTTTTCCTGGCAGTGACCTGTCAGCCATCTATTTTCACCAATTCATTGCCCGCCATGTCCCCTGCCCGTGCGCCTCACTGCGCCCGTTGCGCCTAGCACTTGGCGCTGACATGCGCCGCCGTCTCCAGAGTACCTACAGCTACGACACCGGCGGCGACAAACGCGTGCTCGACGGCCTCGCCGGGCGCGTCGTCTCCCAGTGCATCCTTCCCCTCAGCACACCCGCCACGATGTGACGCCATCGCTCACCCGCTATACAATCACCCGGTCGCGCGCTGGCGCGTTCGCCGATCGTGATGGTGGGGATGAGCAAAGGAGCCGCAGCATGAAGCTGGTCCATTTCGATGATCTCCGACTCGGCGTCCTCGTGGAGCAGCCGCCAGGACCAAGTAGTGGACATCACCGACCTCGTAGACGGTGCCACGCCGCAACTGCGCCTGGAAGCCCTGATCACCGGCTGAGCGACCTCAGCGCCAAGGTCGCCGATGCCGCCAAGGGCGACGGCGTCCCCGTCAGCAGCGTGCGCATCCGCCAGTCCGTGCGAAGCCCGGCAACTCGTCTGTGCCGCCGTCAACTACCTCGAGCACGGTCGCCCCGAAGCCGGACCCTTCAACGCCTTCCTCAAGTCCCCCAACTCGATCATCGGCCAGGGCGACACCGTCGAACTGCCCGACGCCCCCGTCACCTTCTTCCACTTCGAGCCCGAACTCGCGCTCGTCATCGGCAAGCCCGCCTCCCACCTCCGCCCCGAGGAGGCGATGGACCACATCTTCGGCTACACCCCCTTCATCGACGTCTCCGCGCGCGGCCTCCCCGGCGGCTTCTTCCTCGGCAAGAGCTGGCACACCTTCGCCCCGCTCGGCCCCGCGCTCGTCACCGCCGACGAAGTCCCCGAGCCGAACAACCTGCGCGTCGATTTCGCCGTCAACGGCAACGTCCAGCAGTCCTACTCGACCACCGACATGGCCCGCCACATCCCCGAACTGCTGGCCGAGATCACCAAAGTGATCGCCCTCTCCCCCGGCGACGTCGTCGCCACCGGCATCCACCACGAGGGCCTCGCCCCCATCCCCGGCGGCGTGCGCGTCACCGTCACCATCGAACGCCTCGGCCCCGCCCTCGAACTCATCACCCACGACGCCCAGAACCGCACCTGGTAGTTGCTGACGGTTCGAAAGTTCGGGGCAACCCCCTTGAACTTTCGAACCTTCAAACCTTCAAACCGTTCCCTCGAACCTTGAACCGTCAATCTATGACCAATGACCCATCCCCGCCGGGACCAACGGCCGTAGCATTCCGCGCCCCCACTCTCCATAATGGCTGATATTCCGCCTCACGATGGAGTAAGGCGCTCGATCCTGCGAACGAGTGTGGGGACGCGACGGTACTATGGTTCGCGAACGCGGCGCGATCGGCACCCTCCAATTCGGCACCCTCCGCAGCGCATTCGGCTGGGCGGCCAACCTCTTCGTCCCGCTCATCATCCTGCTCGCCTTCGCCTACGGCCTCATCCCGAACCCGACCGTCGGCGGCCCCATCCCCCACATCTGGATCGTCACCCTCACCGCCCTCGCGATGGCCGGGCTGGCCGCCTTCATGACCGTCGCCGCCCTCCAGGTGCGCGAGGCGCGCGTCATCTTCCTCGCGCTCACCTTCACCAGCATCGCGGGCGTCTTCATCAACCACGCCCTCACCACCCCCTTCGCCATCGTGCCCCACCTCAACCCCTGGGTCGGCTTCTCGGCCGTGCTCAGCCTCTTCCTCGGCGCCTTCTTCCTCACGCTCACCACCATCGAGTGGCCCGCCGCGTTCCAGCGCGCGATCGTCAGGCGCCAGCGCCTGCTGATCGGCGCGTTCCTGGCGCTCCTGCTCGCCTACAACGCCGTCGCCCTGATCACCGCGATCATGCCGCCGACCCCGCCAGCCATGAACATGGCCGACGGCACCCACGCCGCGCCAGCGGCGCGGGCGATGTCGGGCGGCGTCTTCGTCAACCTCGCCAATCCCGACGTCGCGAAACTCCTCGGCTGGCTGACAATCGGGCTCCACCTCTGGGTGATCGCGCGCTACCTTCGCCTCTACCGCGCCAGCCGCACCCCGCTGATCACCGGCCTGCTCAGCGCCAGCATCTTCCTGGCCCAGGCCCAACTCGTCTACATCTCAACCGTCCTCTGGCACGTCAACTGGTGGATCTACCACTTCCTGATCCTGTCGGCCTTCTGCGCCGCCACGATCGGCCTCGCCCGCGAATACGCGCGCAGCGGCAGCGCCCGCGCGGTGATGGAAGGGCTCTTCCTGCGCGACACCATCGCCCAGATCGAGCGCGGCTACGCCGACGTGATCGTCGCGCTCGTCTCCGCGATCGAAGCGCGCGACCCCAACACGCGCGGCCACAGCCAGCGCGTCGCCGAACTCGCCGTGCTGATCGGTCAGGAATTGCGCCTGCCCCCCGAGCAGCTCCGCACCATCAGCCAGGCCGCGATCCTCCACGACATCGGCAAAATCGGTGTTCCCGACGCCATCCTCAACAAGCCCGGCCTCCTCACCGAGGCCGAATACGCCGTCGTCCAGGAGCACCCGACGCGCGGCCACGAGATCATCAAGGGCGTCCGCTCCCTCCAGCGCGAACTCGGCGGCGTGCGCCACCATCACGAACGCCTCGACGGCTCCGGCTATCCCGACGGCCTCATCGGCGACGCCATCCCGCTCGAAGCCCGCATCATCGCCGTCGCCGATGTCTACGACGCCCTCACCGGCCCGCGCACCTACCGCGACGCCTGGACCCCCGCCCGCGCCCTCCGCTCCATCGACGCCGACGCGGGCATCAAACTCGACGCCCGCTGCATCCTCGCGCTCCACCGGGCCATCGAACGCCTCGGCATCCCCCTCCACGAAGTGCCGCACGAAACGCCCCCCGTCGCCACCGTCACCCTCCACG